>CACZFM010000005.1 GCA_902780495.1 uncultured Bacteroidales bacterium | reverse complement strand
ATCATTGCATTACAAAGAAAATGCAATAAAAATGCAAAAAAGTTGCATTTCAGGTGATAGATTTTGCCTCTTTTTTGCATTATATATGGAGGGGTATCTGTAAAACATACTCCAATAAAAAATCGAGATACCGAAAACGGACCGAAAATGGATCGAGTGTCATCCTATTTCGCCATCTTTTGTGTCGTTCAACCTTAAACTTTAAACATTAAACCAAAAATCTCTGATTTTTCTTGCATATCTCAAAAAAAAGTATTACCTTTGCAGCGTTTTAATAACATTGTTACGGATTAAAGAAACTTGTTATGACTATTCAGTTTATCGGAGCTACAGGCGAAGTGACCGGAAGCAAGCATCTGATTACAACGGATGCAGGACACAGGATATTGCTGGATTGCGGCATGTATCAAGGTAAAGGAATGGAGACGGATGCCGCCAATCGCGACCTCGGATTCGACCCTGCCACCATTGACTGCGTGGTGCTTTCCCATGCGCATATTGACCATTCGGGACTCATCCCCTATATCTGTAAGAAAGGCTTCAAGGGAGATATCTATTGCACGCCTGCCACCCGTGACCTATGTGCTTTGATGCTGACGGATACGGCGTTTATCCAGGAACAGGATGTGCGGATGTACAATAAGAAAATCGACCGACAGCATCCGCATAAAGAGAAGGGAAAGACCTACAAAATAGAGCCGCTTTACACCCAACATGACGTGGAGAAAGCGATGCACCACTTTGTGACCTACTCGTATGACCGCCGTTTCCGCCTCTTCGATGAAGTGTTGCTCACATTCACCAATTCGGGGCACATGCTCGGCTCTGCCATCTGTTCGCTGGAGATATACGAAACCGACCCGAATGCAGGTGCTTCTGCGGAGAAACGCTGGAAACGTGTGACTTATACGGGCGATGTCGGACGGCTGCATAGTCATATTCTGCCATCTCCTATGCTCTTCCCTCAATGCGACTACCTGATTTGCGAATCCACCTACGGTGACCGTCTGCATGACGATCCGATGGTGACGGAAGAGCAATTGTTGGGAGTGGTGGAAGATACATGCGTGCGCCGGAAAGGGCAGCTGTTGATACCCTCATTCTCTGTGGGAAGGACACAGGAAATAGTGTATGTGCTGAACCAGTTGTACAACGATGGCCGTTTGCCGCATATCCCTGTCTATGTCGATTCGCCGATGTCCACCAACGCTACGCAGATATTCCGCATGTATCCGGAAGCATTGTCGGACGATGTGCGCGATACGATGCAGTTCGACCCGGATCCGTTCGGATTCAACACCCTGCGCTACATCACGGATATACATGAATCGAAAACGCTGAACCACAAAGAAGACCCGTGTATCATCATCTCCGCAAGCGGTATGTTGGAGGCGGGACGTATCAAGCATCATGTGGCAAACCATATATCCGACCCGCGTTGCACGATACTGATTGTCGGCTATTGCGAACCCACTACGCTTGGTGCCCGCATCCAGAAGCCCGGACTCAAATGGATATCCATATTCGGCCTGGATCGGCGAATCAAGGCACAGATAACGAAAATAGAGGGATTCAGCGGTCATGGCGATTGGCGTGAGATGATTGATTATTTCACACGGAGTCTGCAAGTGGAGAACGTGAAGCGCACTTTCATTGTGCATGGAGAGACCGGTGCCCAGGAGGCCTACAAAGAGCATCTTCACGATGCGGGTTTCCGCAATATAGATATTCCGCAGCGCGGCGATACGGTGCGCCTGTAAACAGAATACGACTACCCAATGTTGGCCTTTCTACTTTCCATAGCGACATTTACGATAAGCAGCAAATCCTCGGTGACTGCATCGGGCGATGTGCCTGCGGGTGCAACAGCTGCCTATGTCTGCACCTACCAGAAAGGAACGATTTCCGCAGGCAATACGGCTACACTGACACTCACAGGTTGGCAGAATGTGGATGTATCAAAAGTGGTGCTGTACATGAAGTCGAACAAGACATCCGGTGCCGGTTCGCTGAGTATGAAAGCGGATGATGTCGTGGTATGGTCTATCCCGAATGCCGGTTTCAATTCCTCGGCATGGGCATCTGGCTATAGAACAGACTATGTGCCGGTGACCCATGCTTTCCGTACTCCCGTTAGCGGAACGGTTCTTTCCATTGAAGTGAAAGCTACGGAAAGCAGTTTGTATATTTCGCATTACGAGATAGAATATACCCGTCATACGCCTGTGCCGCATACGGTTACCTATGAAACAGGCATTGACACGGAGCACTTTCTTCCCGTTACGGAATCTGCTGCAGGAGAAGGTATTATCTTGCCCGATATTGCCTGGCAGGAAGAAGACTGGTATTTCTTGGGATGGACGACTTCGCCCGTTATAGAAGAGACGAAATGTCCTCCGTATGAGCAAGCGGGTACGCGCTTGTTCCCGAAAGAAGATATGACGCTTTATGCCCTTTACACCAACCAATTGAATCATCGTTGGACTGCTGCAACGGAATTGCAGTCAGGGCGTTATTTGATGACCTCACCCGTGTTCAAATCCTCCTTCCATGGCGATGCCGCGAGCGGCTATATTCCGCTCACCGCAAGTCATGTGACATCGGCTACGGTGGCGGGAGAACCGGCTTATGTCTATACTATCGCCGATTGGGAAACCGATGAAGTGTATTATCTGGAAATCCTTGCAGATTCTATGCTTACTATTCGGAACGAGTTATCCGGCAACTATCTAGGTGTTCGGCAAAATAAAGTGGCTTCGGCTCGTTATGAGTGGCAATATCGCACCTATTCGGATGGTACGTTGTTGCTTTATTCTTCTTCCGAACAAGGTGAGTATGTGTTGCAAATAGCGGAATCGTTGGATAAGATGGAGTGGGCTAAACTGAGTAGAACAACCATTAACGACCGGCCGAATGGCAACCTGTGTCTTTTCTATCTGCCGGATTCGGAAACCGATGCCAAGTGGTCATCTTATCCCAAACGAATATTGCCGGTTGGTGAAACATATCTTGACGGGAAACCGCAACCCTCGTATGATATCCATTTCGGAAACTATATACTCCGTATTCAAAATCAAAAAAAGTACCTTATAATTCGTCCTTGAATATGCTTAACACCCTTCTTCTCGTTTTATTGACATCATTGCCTCAGCAGCAGTTGTTGTCCGATATTCTGAAAGGTCAGTACAAACCGGTTACGCTCTCATCGGCTCAAATGGATAGTGTCCTGAACGGTGCATCGGCGGAACGCTTGCAACTCCGTTATGAAAACAAGCGAAATCTCTTCCGCCGTTCTTGGGAAGCCGACTGGTATTTGTTGGATACGCAGAAAGACAAGAAACTGCCCATTGGTTACGGCCGCGATGCAGTCATGTCGCCCAACGGAAAATATGTTGTCTATTCCAAAGACAATGCGTTGTGGATTTACAAGGTGGATTTCGGCACACAGGTAGTGATGACGCACGAAGACAATGATTCTATCCTGTGCGGTATCTCCGATTGGTTGTATGAGGAGGAGTTTTCCACGACGTGCCTGTTTGCTTTTTCTCCGGATAGCCGGCAGGTGGCCTTCATTCGTTTGGATCCTCGTCAGACCGTTTCGTATGCATGGCAGGAATATCTGCAGGCGGGTGAACTGAGCAGGATTACTTCTTCTTCCACCATTGCAGGTCCTGTCACCGTCAATCAGTTCTATCCCTCGTCCGGCACCCCCAATCCGCGTGCATCACTTTGCGTGTATGACATTCAGAATAAAGGTGTTACCACTATCCCGTTGACATCTGACCCCGATGAAGATTTCTACCTTCCGCGCCTTGCATGGCGTACACTTCCGCCTGCCAATCCGAAAGCCAAAGATGCGCAGCCGTCCTATGAGATAGTGGTGCAGAAAATCAATCGCGACCAGACAGGAATGGAACTCGTGGCTTGCAATCCGCGTTCCACTGTTACGCGTGTTCTCTACCGCGAGAGTTCGGACGATTACTATATGGATTACGAACTCTTTGATTCCTACCGTTTCTTGCAGAATGGTCAGATGTTGCTACTTAGCGAACGGGAAGGCTTCCGTAGGTTGTATTTGCATGAAGCCGATGGAACGCCGGTACGCTGTCTCACACCGCAGGATATGGATTTGACGGATGTGTATGGCCTTGATGCCACGGAGCAGACGGTTTATTTTGAGGCGGCTCCTACGCCGATGACACGCCAAGCGTATGCGCTTGCCATCAAAAAGGGCGGATTGACCCAACTTACCCAACAAGATGGTATGCATCATCTTCGTCTTTCTGCTGATTGCACGCAGGCGATAGATTGTTTCCAGAGTGTCTCCACGCCGCATGTATATACCCTTTACGCTCTTTCGCCCAAAGGAATGAAGGCTGTCAAAACGTTGGAAGACAATCAGGCACTTCTTTCCCGCTGGAAGGAGGAAAAGCGTCCGGATAAACATTTCTTCACTTTCTCCACCGAGCGTGGCGATTTGCTCAATGGATGGATGTTGCGTCCCGCACAATTGGAAAAGAACAAGAAGTATCCCGTTGTGGTCTTGCAGTACAGTGGCCCGCAGTCGCAGCGTGTGTTGAACCGATGGAGTGTCCGCTTTGAGACCTATCTGGTAGAGGCTGGGTATATCGTTGTTTGCATTGACCCGCGTGGCACCGATTGTCGTGGTCGTCAGTTCCGCAACGAAACGTATATGTATCTTGGCCGTAAAGAAGCGGAGGACTTACAAAGTCTGGCCAACACCTATCTGCCATCGCTGCCTTATGTTGATCCGTCGCGTATCGTGTTGGGCGGGTGGAGTTATGGCGGTTATCAGACCATCCGTACGATGATGGAGGCAAATAGTGCCTATCGTTGTGGTTTTGCAGTGGCACCTGTCACCGACTGGCGTTTGTATGATACGGGTTACATCGAGCGTTATATGCGTCGTCCGCAGGTCAATGAACGAGGCTATCAGGTTGCGTCGTTGCTGAATAAAGCCAAGGATTTGCAAGGCAATCTGCTGCTCATCTCTGGCATGGCGGATGACAATGTGCATCCGGCTAACACCTGGCTCTTAGTGGAAGCACTTGTGCAGGCAGGAAAACAGTTCGATATGCAACTCTATCCGGATGACAATCATTTCCTGCGTCAGCGCGACAACTATATGCATCTCCATGAGCGTATTATCCGTTTCCTGAATGAACATCTCTAAACATTTATCTGCCATGCGTTTACGTTTTGTCCTTATTGCTTTTTTGCTCGTTGCTGTTCTTCCTCATCTCTTTGCGTGGGGGCAGAAGGGACATCGTGTCGTGGCGCAGTTGGCATACGAAAGGCTCTCTTATAAGGCAAAGCGACAGGTGGATGCCACGCTGGGCAAAGGAGGCATGGTCTATTGGTGTAATTGGGCGGATGAAATAAAGTCGGACACCGTTTTGGCATATACCCACGATTGGCATTATCAGGATTTGCCGTCCGGTCTTGCTGATTCATCGTTGCTGGCGTGCTGGCATGATTATCCCTCGGAGGGTGGCAATCTCTTCCATGCTTTGGCGGATATTGTTGCCGGCTTGCAACATCGTACAGATTCGCTTATGGTGCTTGACCATCGCTTGTCTGCGCAGCAGGGGCTTATCTTACTTATTCATCTGGCGGCTGACCGGTTTTGCTCGATGCACAGCGGACATCTGGACGATTTGGGAGGTAACAAGGTCAAGATGAAATGGTTTGGTCAGTCCACCAATCTTCATGCCGTGTGGGATGACAAACTCATTGAGAGCCGTGGTTTGAGTTACACCGAGTATGCCCTTTGGCTCAACAATCGCTATGCGGCTACGCGCGATAGCCTGATTGCTCTTCCCGAAGAGGATATCCTGCGCGCCAATTATGCACTCACCGAACGTATCTACCGCTATCAGACCGATTTTGACGGGAATACGTATCACTATATATATCATTTCAAAGACGATTTGGATCGTCAGTTGTTTCACGCAGGCACCTATTTGGCGGCCCTGCTTAATCATATCTATCGCTAATGGACTTCACACCTTCAACTTATAAATCGCTTTTGATGGCGTTGCAGAGCGCAGGCTATCAGTTTATTACTTTCGAGGACTATTGCCGCATGACGGAACAGGAGCGTACTCAGCGGCGTTTTGTCATCTTGCGTCATGATGTGGATGCCAAACCGAAGAACAGTTTGCGCTTTGCGCAGATTGAGAATAGTTTGAGCATTCGTGCCTCGTATTATTTCCGCATTGTGCCGGAGAGTAATCAACCTGACATCATCCGCCATATCGCAGCCTTGCAGCATGAGATAGGATATCATTATGAAGACCTTTCTTTGAAGAACGGTGATATGGGAAAAGCGATACAGGCTTTCCGTAAGCATTTGGATTATTTCCGCCGTTTCTATCCCGTGGCCACTATTTGTATGCATGGTGCGCCTACTTCGCCTTATGACAGCAAAGACCTGTGGGAAACCAACAACTATCGTGATTTCGGCATCATTGGAGAACCGTATTTCGATATGGATTTTGACGAGGCGCTTTATCTCACCGACACCGGACGTTGTTGGGATGGATTCCGATTCTCCGTGCGCGACAAGGTTCCGCAGCAGGAGGAGTGGAGCAGAATGGGACTGACCTTCCATTCAACCAAGCATATCATCCGTTGGCTCGAGAGGGGATGGAAACGGGGCGAACCGTTGTGCAATCTGATGATTACCACACATCCGCAACGCTGGACACCCTGGCCCCTTGCGTGGATTAAGGAATTGGTGCTGCAAACCACCAAAAATATCATCAAGAGCTATATTATCAATCATCGTAAATAAATCTGTATTCGTATGAAACGTTCTTTGTTTTTCTTGCTGCTTTTGCTGCCCTTGATTGTTTGGGCTGACGAAGATGTCACTATCCGTGTCCGTCGTATATGGCAAGGCGATTATTGTGCCTTTACCTCGCTCATTTATCACAATGGCTTTTTCTATTGCTCTTTCCGTGAGGCGGATACGCACCATGCGAATTCCGAGGTGCCCGGCACGTTGGGACGCTCGCGTATTTTGCGCTCAAAGAACGGCAAGTCATGGCAATCAGTCGCGTTGTTGAGAAAGGATGGAATCGATTTGCGCGACCCCAAACTCTCTGTCATGCCGGATGGCCGTCTGATGGCTATTCAGGGCGGATCGGTTTATGAAGGAAAGAAACTGGTGGCAATGTATCCGCAGGTGTCTTTCTCTTCCGATGGCGTTCATTTCTCCGACCCGCAGCCGGTCGTACTCGATTCTGCCGTCTCCGGAGGTTATGAATGGATTTGGCGTGTCACGTGGTATAAGGGAGTGGGGTATGGAGTCATTTATGGCAGTGGCGTATCCCTTGTCTCTACCACCGATGGCATACACTATCGCCTCGTCACGCGTTTCGACCTACCGCGCAATCCGGGAGAGACCTCGCTGGCATTCCTTTCCGATGGTACGATGTTATTTATTGCGCGTTGCGAAGGGAGTGATAAACACGGATTGTGGGGGCGTAGCCTGCCACCATACGCCGATTGGCAGTGGACTGATATGAACATTCCTTTGGGAGGACCGGATATTCTGGTTTTGAACGATAGTACTACTATTCTTGGTTCGCGGTCGTTGTATGCCAGTGAGAAAACGATGATGTTCCGTGGTAATACATCGGGGCAGTTTGAGGAATGTTGTTTGTTGCCATCCGGTGGAGATGACAATAGCTATAGCGGTATGGTAGTTCGTGGAAAGTATCTGTATGTCACTTACTATTCGCGTCATGCCACGCCGAAGGCATCTATCTATTGGGCGCGTCTGCCGCTTTCCATGTTTACGCAACCGCGTACCAACACCTACTATCCTCAACGTTGGTGATAAAGACAACAGGTGTGACAGCGTAAGGGTATGCTAAGGGTATGCTAAGGGTATGGTGAGGGTATGGTAAGGATACACGAATCTAGAGTGCTTTACCACTAAAAGATAAGTGCTTGCCGCCAAAAAAGACATCAAAACGCAAGGTTTGTTTGGTAGCCATGCCTTTCATTTGGGTGGCAATACGTGAAGGATGCGGTTTGCCGTTAACAGTGGGTATCATGCCTTCTCCACCAAGTTCAAAACCTGCCTGAACCGATGTGAGGCTGACATCCGGTATTACAACATCCACCCGCACCGGCATAAAACGGGAAAACTTGACATCATACAAGGTAAGAGTGCCTTCCGGTGATAACGAAACACGCACTTTTTCCATAGCATATGTGCCATCACCAACCACCATCTTTCCTGCATACTCAGTTGCTGATGCATGGAGCATCATCAACAGACTCAGGATAATAAAACACATCCTTTTCATGGTGCTGGCAAAACCTCTTATTCGTATAGTTTCATATAGCGGAAAGGATTGCCTTTGACCGCCAAATAACGCGCGAACATCTCACGCGAGATGACTACCGTTCCCCTACAGTCGTTCGGATGGAACGAGAGGGATGGGGCGTTTTGCAGGTTCTTGTCCAGAAAGAGGATGACATGTTGTTCCGCATCGTTAATCAGTCCGAAAGGCGATACGCTGCCCGGCTCCAACCCCAGATAGCGTTGCATCCGTTCGGGTGAGGCAAAAGAAAGTTTGCCGGGCGAATTGAATCCCTGCGCCATCAGTTCGGCCTTCAGACGGTGCTCCAAATCATGAATATCAAGGTCATGGTCGCAGTCGAAACAAACCAGGTAATGCTGGTTCCCTTTATGATTGCGCAGAAATATGTTCTTGCAATGTATGGAACCGTCATTGTGCCACCATTGCTTGGCTTCCTCAATGGTTTTACCTTCCGGATGATGATAAACACTATATTCGATGTTATGGGCATCCAGATAACGCAAAACGATTTTTTCGCGTTCGGAGATATATTCGATGGGTTGTTCCATGTTAGAGTTCAGTGTGGATTTTATAGATAGGGATTGTATTCTATTTCGTGCCCGATGGTTGTGGGATAGCCGTGCCCGGGATATACTTGTGTCTCTTTGGGCAATTCAGCTAACCGGCGTAAGGATTGGAAGAGTGTGTCCATATCTCCTCCGGGCAAATCGGTTCGCCCGATGGATTCCTGAAAGAGCGTGTCGCCCGTGAACAATGTTTGCTCTTGCGGGAACCAGAAACATTGCGAATCTTCCTTGTGTCCGGGCGTATCAAGTACGGTCAGCGCATAGCCTAACAGTTCGGCCGGAGCTGCCTGATAGATTTTTCCGTATACAGGTATTTGCGGATATTGCTGCTGCAGATATTCCAGTCCGCAGATATGGTCAGGGTGCGTGTGAGTGATGAGTACGGCAACGGGTGTCAGTTGTTTCTTGTTCAGGTAGTCTGTGAGGCGTTGCTGTTCGCGTTCACCATACATACCGGGGTCAATAACCACGCACTGCTGGCCGTTCTCAATGATATAGGTGCACTCGCGATAGGGGTTGAAATAGAATGTTTGTATTTGCATAGCAGGAAAGTTACAGGGGCAGGTATAGGACGCGCTTTTCCGCGAACCAAGGCAAATGGAAGAAAGTGTCAATCTCACTTACCTCCACGGATGTCCGGAACGGCCGTATCTCTGCCTGCAGTTCACCACCTTTCAGCACAATAAGTCCGTTTGGCAGGGCGTTCTTGTGCTTGTGGTGGATGTTTTTGCGTACGAGTTTCACGAGGTCGGGTAGGGGCATTACGGCGCGTGACACGACAAAATCGAACTGCCGTTTCTCTTCCTCCACACGCTCGTGGAGACATTCCACATTGGTAAGCCCTATTTGTTTAGCAATGTCTGCCGCTACCATCACTTTTTTGCCGATGCCGTCAATGAGCGTGAAACGGCATTCGGGAAAGAGTATTGCCAGCGGTATTCCGGGAAAACCTCCTCCTGTGCCGACATCCAGTATCTCCGTATTGGGTGCAAAATGCAGCACTTTGGCAATAGCCAGCGAGTGCAGGATGTGATGTTCGCGCAGCGACCCGATATCTTTGCGTGAGATAAGGTTGATTTTCCGGTTCCAATCAGGATAGAGAACCTCAAGCGCAGCAAACTGCTGCGCTTGAATGTCTGTTAGTTGGAAATAATCGCTAATCTGCATAGATGCGTGATTTGCCCCTTCTGTCGCTTACTCGGCGATGTTGGTAAATACGTTCTGTACGTCTTCGTCCTCTTCGATTTTGTCAATGAGTTTCTGTACGGACTCACGTTGCTCATCGGTCAGTTGCTTGGTGTCGTTCGGGATGCGTACGAACTCACAGGACTGGATTTCAAATCCGTGCTCTTCCAGATATTTCTGCATACCGGAGTATTGGTCGAAATCGGAATAGATAACGATGGTGTTTTCCTCTTCGTCTACGCCAAGTTCTTCTACGCCGAAGTCAATGAGTTCGAGTTCCAGTTCGTCCAGGTCGATGCCGTCTTTCATTGTGATAGTGAAGCAAGCTTTTCTGTCAAACAGGAACTGCAGGCATCCTTGTGTGCCGAGCGTACCGCCGTGTTTGGTGAAATAACTGCGGATATTAGCCACGGTGCGCATGTGGTTATCGGTAGCCGTTTCGATGAAAATAGCCACGCCATGCGGTCCGTATCCTTCGTAGTTGATTTCTTTATAGCCTTCCGATGATTTGTCGGTAGCTTTTTTGATGGCGCGGTCGATGTTCTCTTTCGGCATGTTTTCGCGTTTGCACTGCTGAATGAGCATACGCAACCGCGGGTTTCCGTCAGGATCCGCACCGCCTTCACGGGCAGCGATAGTAATTTCTTTACCCAGTTTGGTGAATGTACGGGCCATGTGACCCCAGCGTTTCAGTTTGGTCGCTTTGCGATATTCAAAAGCTCTTCCCATAGTGATATGTTGTTTTATAATTAATGTTCTCATGTGTGTGTCGCGACTATTTGATACCCAGTATGCTGCGCACGAAATCCTCGCGGTTGAATTCTTGCAGGTCGGTCATTTTTTCGCCCAGCCCGATATAACGGACGGGGATATGGAACTGGTCGCTGATGCCGATTACTACCCCGCCTTTGGCTGTTCCGTCTAGTTTGGTGATAGCAAGCGAACTGACTTCGGTTGCGCGGGTAAACTGCCGAGCCTGTTCGAAGGCGTTTTGTCCTGTCGAACCGTCCAGCACCAACATGACATCATGCGGAGCATCGGGAATGACTTTCTGCATTACGTTTTTGATTTTGCTCAACTCGTTCATCAGGTTTACTTTGTTGTGCAGACGTCCGGCGGTATCAATCAGCACCACATCGGCATTGTTGGCTTTTGCGGATGATAGGGTGTCGAATGCCACCGAAGCAGGGTCGGACCCCAGTTGCTGTTTGACCACCGGCACACCAACGCGTTCGCCCCATACGGTCAACTGCTCAATGGCAGCAGCACGGAACGTGTCCGCTGCGCCTAAATAGACTTTTTTGCCGGCTTGTTTGAATTGCCATGCCAGTTTGCCGATAGTGGTTGTTTTGCCCACACCGTTCACGCCCACTACCATGATGACGTAGGGTTTGGGTATGTTTTCATCATTTAGCGACTGCACGTTGCCTTTCTCGTTCTCTTGCAGCAATGCGCAGGTCTCTTCCACCAGGATTCGGTTCAGTTCATCGGTGCCGAGATATTTGTCCCGCGCAGCACGTGCCTGCACGCGCTCAATGATACGGAGCGTGGTCTCTACGCCAACATCGGAAGTGACGAGGGCTTCTTCCAGATTGTCCAGTACATCGTCATCCACGGTGGACTTTCCGGCGATAGCACGTCCTATTTTGCTCAGTACAGACTCTTTGCTCTTTTCCAAGCCTTGGTCAAGCGTCTGTTTTTGCTCTTCTTTCGATTTGAACAGTCCGAAAAATGCCATACGTTATCGCAGATAATAGTCTATGGTTGTCACCACGCGGATATGTTTCATCCACGGTTGGTATTGGTCCGATTCGATAGAGAACTGCCCTTGGTTGGCGTGGCGTATCGAACCGAGGCTGCATTCTGCATCATCGGCAAACTTTTGTGCCACTACGCGGGCGTTCTTGGTCGCTTCCTGTATCATTTCGGGCTTGATTTCGGTCAATCCGTTGAACTGATAGTCCAGTTGCCAGTCATAGGAGTGGACAATCACACCTTCGCTCACCAACTCGTTCACGCAGTCCTGATTGGCTACCACAAGGTCCACATTAGCGGTACTGATTACCACTGATGAGGTCAGCGTGTACTGATTTTGCGGACGTTGGCCGTAGTAGTTTTCCCAGTTGTCGCTCACGGATATTTTGCCGTGGCGGATATCTTCTTGGGTAAACCCTTTGGCTTGCAGTTGTTCGCCCAGCGATTTTGCCAATTCGGCTTCACGGGCATAGAGTCCTTTCAAGTTGTTGCCACTGATGGTGAACGACAGCGGCCATACGGCGTAGTCTGCTTTCACTTCACGGGTGGCCAGTCCTTTCACGGATACGGCGCGGTCTTTGGCGGAGATGTCATGCAATCCGCGGCATACGGATAAGCCTGCCACCACGATGCAGACACCTACAATAACGGAAGCGGTAATAGTATGTTTCATAGTTCCGATATATCTCCACACCCTCACCCTTGCGGGCACGAATGTGGAGATACTTAGTTTATGTTCAACTTACGTGTTGTTCTGCTTATTGCTCGTCTTCCACAGCGGCTTGTGCAGCAGCCAGGCGGGCAATAGGTACGCGGAACGGCGAGCAACTTGCGTAGTTCATACCTACGCGTGCGCAATATTTCACGGAGCTAGGCTCACCGCCATGTTCACCGCAGATACCCGTACGCAGAGCCGGACGGATGGCGCGACCTTTTTCTACGGCCATCTTGATCAGTTGGCCTACACCTTTCTGGTCAAGAACCTGGAACGGATCGGCTTTCAGAATCTTCTTCTCCAGATAAACGGGCAAGAAGGAAGCGATGTCGTCACGGCTGTAACCGAAGGTCATCTGGGTCAAGTCGTTCGTACCGAAGCTGAAGTATTGTGCTTCTGTAGCGATACGGTCGGCGGTCAGAGCAGCGCGAGGAATCTCAATCATCGTGCCCACTTCATATTCTACTTCTACGCCGTACTCTTTGAATACTTCGCGAGCTACGCGATTGATGATTTCCTTTTGCTGCTTGAGCTCATATAGGATACCGATTAGCGGAACCATGATTTCCGGCATCGGGTTCTTGCCTTCTTTCTTCAGTTCGCAGGCTGCGGACATGATGGCGCGAGTTTGCATGGCGGTAATCTCAGGGAAGGTGATTCCCAAACGGCAGCCACGGTGACCGAGCATCGGGTTGTTTTCTGCCAGAGAGTCTACGCGTTGACGGATTTCCTCAACGGTCACGCCCATTTCTTTTGCCATCTGTTCTTGTCCGGCCATATCGTGGGGAACGAACTCGTGCAAAGGTGGGTCAAGCAGACGGATGTTAACGGGGCAACCGTCCATAGCTTCCAGAATACCCTTGAAGTCTGCTTTCTGATAGGGCAGCAGTTTGGCAAGAGCTTTTTCGCGGCCGGCTGCGTCTTTGGCGAGAATCATCTCACGCATGGCAACGATTTTCTTGTCGTCGAAGAACATGTGCTCCGTACGGGTCAGACCGATACCTTTCGCACCGAAAGCGCGGGCAACTTGTGCATCATGCGGAGTGTCGGCATTGGTACGAACTTGCAGACGGGTATATTTGTCGCAGAGGTCCATCAGGGCTTTGAAGTCACCGCTCAACTCGGCAGCTTTGGTCGGGATTTGACCTGCATACACTTGACCTGTCGAACCGTTCAGTGAGATATAGTCACCTTCTTTGTAGGTCACACCTTCGATGGTCACGGTCTTTTTCTCATAGTCAACCAAGATGGCACCTGCACCGGATACGCAGCACTTACCCATACCGCGGGCAACAACGGCTGCGTGACTGGTCATACCGCCACGGGCGGTCAGGATACCTTCGGCTGCTGACATACCTGCCAGGTCTTCGGGAGATGTCTCGATACGAACCATCACCACTTTGTGACCGTCTTTATGCCATGCCTGTGCATCATCTGCATGGAACACGATTTGGCCGCATGCGGCACCTGGACTGGCGGGAAGACCTTGGGTTATCACTTGGGCTTTCTTCAGAGCGTCCTTGTCAAATACGGGGTGGAGCAGCTCATCCAGCTTCTGCGGTTCGCAGCGCATGATGGCCTCTTTCTCGCTGATAACGCCTTCGCGAACCAGGTCCATGGCAATCTTCACCATAGCCGAACCGGTGCGTTTGCCGTTACGGGTCTGCAGGAACCAGAGTTTGCCTTCTTGTACGGTGAACTCCATGTCTTGCATATCGCGATAGTGGTCTTCCAGTTTCTGTTGGATTTCGTTCAGTTCTTTGTACAGCGCGGGCATTGCCTCTTCCATCGAAGGATATTTAGCGGCACGCTCTTCTTCGCTGATTCCTTGCAGTTTAGCCCAACGGCGGCTGCCTTCCAGCGTGATTTGTTGCGGGGTACGGATACCGGCCACAACGTCTTCACCTTGTGCGTTCACCAGATATTCACCGTTGAACAGGTTCTCACCCGTTGCGGCGTCACGGCTGAAGCATACGCCTGTAGCGGAGGTCTCACCCATGTTTCCGAATACCATTGCCATAACGCTGACAGCGGTGCCCCATTCGTCTGGAATACCTTCCATCTTGCGGTACAGGATGGCGCGTTCGTTCATCCAGCTGCGGAATACGGCGCAGATGGCACCCCACAACTGCTCAATCGGGTCGTTCGGGAAGTCCTTGCCGGTTTGTTCTTTGATGGCTGCTTTGAAGCGGGCAACCAGCATCTTCAACTCATCTACGTTCAGGTCTTTGTCCAGTTTGATGCCGCGGATTTCCTTCACCTCTTCGATGATTTTCTCAAACGGGTCGATATCGGTCTTGTTCACGGGTTTCATGCCCAGAACAACATCGCCGTACATCTGTACGAAACGGCGGTAACTGTCATACACAAAGTGAGGATTGTTCGTCTTGGCTACCATACCTTCTGCCACTTCGTCATTCAGACCCAGGTTCAGAATGGTATCCATCATACCCGGCATCGAAGCGCGGGCGCCCGAGCGTACGCTCACCAGCAGCGGGTTCTTGGCATCACCGAACTTGCTGTTCATCAAGGTCTCAATGTGCTTTACGGCGGCCATTACATCGTTGTTCAGAAGAGCAACAATCTTCTCTTGACCTACTTCGTAATACTCGTTGCAGACGTCGGTCGTAATCGTAAATCCGGGAGGTACAGGTACACCTACCAGGTTCATCTCGGCGCAGTTCGCACCCTTGCCGCCCAATTGCTCACGCATCTGGGCATTCCCTTCGGCCTTACCATTTCCGAAGGTGTAAACGCGTTTCTTGTTTTCCATTTGGTAATTAAATGTTTATGTTGGTTAATAATTCGTTGCTTGTGACGCTTGTTTCATTTCAGCCCGCAAAAGTACCACTTTTTTTTGATATGTGCAAGTTTTTTGGGCATTTTTTGTAGAAAAATTGAAAAAACAACCGAAAAGTGTCATTTTTATTTGGTAAATCCAATGTGTTTTTGTACCTTTGCACCCTCAATTTATAAATTGAAAAGGGAGACTGTTATGAAAAAAATCGCCATTTATGGTTACGGCAATGTCGGCAAAGCTGCCGAAGAGGCCGTGCGTGCCGCCGAAGATATGGAGTTGGCGGGAGTTTACCATCGTAATGAATTGGACCGCCTTATCGCGGAAGCACCGGGCAAAATAGATGTTGTCCTGCTTTGTACGCCTACGCGTGAAGTGCCGCGTTGTGCCAAGCAGTTGTTGGCTGCGGGTATTCCCACGGTGGATAGTTTTGATATTCATACCCGGATTGGCTCTGTGCGCCGCGAATTGATGGAAGTGGCGCGTCAGGGTGGGGCGGTCAGCATCCTTTCCGCCGGATGGGATCCGGGCTCGGATTCTGTCGTTCGTTGCTTGATGGAAGCGATTGCGCCTAAGGGATTGACTTATACCAATTTCGGTCCGGGCCGTTCGATGGGGCATACGGTGGCTGCCAAGTCCAAAGTGGGTGTGGCGGATGCGCTGTCTATGACCATTCCGTTGGGCACGGGTATCCATCGCCGCATGGTTTATGTACAGTTGCAGCCGGGCGCTGATTTTGCCGAGGTGGAGAAGGCTATCCTTGCGGACGATTATTTCGCACACGATGAAACGCATGTCATTCAAGTGCCGGATGTCAGTGCGCTGAACAATGTGGCGCATGGTGTTAATCTCGTCCGTAACGGCGTTAGCGGCACCACCCACAACCAGCGGCTGGAGTTCAATATGACTATTGACAATCCCGCACTGACGGGGCAAGTCATGGCGGCATGTGCGCGTGCGGCATTGCGACTGAAACAGGAGAAGCGCTTTGGTTGCTATACCATGATTGAACTTGCGCCCATCTACCTGATGGCTTCTGAAGAATACGCCTTATCCCTCGTGTAATTTCCGAGTAACGATTAGGCTATTATTGGGTGATTATTGGGTTATTATTGGGTTATTAGTAGGTTATTAAGCCAACGAAAAGCAGAGAAAAGCCTGCTTCAGCCCAAGATTCACAGAGATGTAACGTATGCTGTACCAATGGATTATATCGTTGCCGATGATGGTATGCTTCTTCTGGAGCCTGTTTTTCTGCATCCGTCTGTTTCGGCAGGACAATGAACCACGGGTTAAAGGAACGATTCTCATTTTTTACATAGCTACCTCTGTGCTTTACACCGACCATTGGTTCTATTTCTCCGACAGGCCGAGTTTCGTCGGAGAATGGACCTATTCGGTGATGAATTTGTGTGTCTATCCTTTGTATTATGCATACCTGTGCGCGCTGACGCGTGAGAAGAAATGGCTGGAAGTGGGACTCCTCCTTATTCCGGCACTCCTCATCGCTATCTTGTTCCCGCTCAACAAATGGTTGGGCTGGAATGCGGGCGAATCCATGCGTATAGCTGCGCGTATTTGTTTCGCCTGTCTGGTTGTCTGGGTATTGGTGCGTGGTTATCACTTGCTGAATCGCACGCAGCGGCGTATGGATGACACCTATTCGGATGAGCGTAGCCGTCTCTTGCGCCCATTGCATATTTTGCTTGTCTTGTTCGGTATTACGGCGGTGGTATCTATACTGCTCAATTTTGCCGGACGTGACTTTTTCGAAGAGAATGTGTTGCTGGGGCTTCCGGCAGTCATTATGTCCACCTTGCTTTTCGGTTTGGGTTATGTGGCGGCGCATACCACATTGCCTGTCGAAACCGTTTCCGTCGAAGAGAATAACGGGGAAGATAAGGCTACAACCCAAGAAACCGATGAATTGATGTACAGGATTGCAACGGTGTTGCGCGAAGACAAACTCTTTGCCGATACACGCCTTACCATTCAGGACCTTGCTACGGCTATTAGTAGTAACCGTACTTATGTCTCTAACTGCATCAACCGTCGCACAGGCCTCAGTTTCTCGCAGTATATTGCGCGTTATCGCGTGGAACATGCACAAACCATTCTCTGCGACAAACGTTATACTTCCGACCACGATGCCATTGCGGCTGCTATTGCTTTGAGTGGCTTTACTTCCGACCAGACGTTTTATCGCGTCTTCAAGGAAATAACAGGCACAACCCCTCTCCAGTACCGCCAACAAAATAAACAAAAGTAATACTTTGCATACACATGGCACATCGCATACATAGAATAATCTTCTTTTTCGCGCTTCTTTTCGGTTGCGCAAGGATGAGTTATGTACGTGCGGCAGTGTATAGCGGCACATGCGGCGCCAATGCCACTTGGTCGCTTAATACACAAACGGCTATTTTGGTTATTTCCGGAACGGGTGCAATAGATGATTACACCAATACAAATCAAATTCCTTGGTATTCTTATCGATCATCTATTATAGGCGTTTCCATCTCTAATGGCATCACCAGGATTGGACAAGCAACTTGCTATAATTGTTTCAATCTAACCTCCGTGTCCATGGGAACAGGAGTGACCAGCATTGGTACTTCAGCATTCTACGGTTGTTCAAAATTGCCATCTATTACCATCGGAAATCAAGTGACGACTATTGAACAAAGCGCTTTCTATAATTGCTCCGCTCTAAAATCAATAACCATCCCTCCTTCCGTCACATCCATTGGCACTAGTGCTTTCGTGGGCTGTTGGGCGATGGAGTCGGTCTATATCACCGATCTGGCGGCATGGTGTCACATTAATTTTAGCTCAAATACCAGTTCTCCCTTCTATCGAAATACCCGTTCTGATGTTGCCCATGGGGGCGGAAATCTGTATGTGAATGGTACCAAAGTGACTACATTAAGGATTCCAGACGGCATTACAGAAATCCCTCATCGTGCCTTTTTTGGATTTATGGGTATCACTTCTATTCAGTTCAATCAGGTGACCACTATCGGTAACCATGCTTTTGCTGCTTGTCACGGATTGACCTCCCTCACGTTTCCAGAAGGGGTGACTGCAATCAATTATAACACGTTCGGGAATTGTTCCCAACTTCAGACAATATATTTACCTGCCTCGTTAACAACTTTTGGGGATTATGTGTGGTGGAACTGCGATGCACTGACTGATATATATGTATCTTGGACGGAAAATATACCTTCCTTATCGACTTCTATTACCGACAAATATCCACAATCAGACATCACCCTCCATGTGCCTTGCGGAACGATACCCTTGTATAAAGAAGCAATGCGCTGGTGGAGTTATACCATTGTTGACGAAACTGTTGCTTCCGGTACGTGCGGAGCTGATGGCGATAACCTCACATGGAACCTTTGTGACGGCACGCTCACCATCAGCGGTACGGGAGCAATGGTGCATTATTGGGCTTATGAGGATATTCCGTGGTGGAATTATCGAGGCTCGATACAACGAATCGTAATCGAAGAAGGGGTTACCACCATTGGCAACCATGCGTTTGTTCAGTGTTCTAACCTTACCTCTGTTTCTCTACCTAATACCCTTACCGCAATCAGTGTTTTGGCATTCGGACATTGCACGAGTCTTCCTACGCTTGTTATCCCTTCTTCGGTAACTTTTATGGCGGGGATGTTTATTCATAATACACCTTCTTTAACGGATGTCTATGTCTCATGGACAGGCGATGCCGTACCCGATATGCCGGCCGATATCCATCCCCACGATGCGTCTCAAAAACGGCTGCATATACCGTGTGGTCAGGCAGGAGCTTATGTGGCTAAAGGATGGAACACCAAATTCACTTTTATATACGAAGGCGGACCATATACCATCACCGGCAATGCCGCCGATGCCGCGACAGGCAATGTGACCATCACGCCAGCCCCATGATATAGTGTGGATTTTGGGGAAACAGGGTGAATTTATGCACTTTTGTACGATTTGAGAGTGTTTTTGTACAAATTGCGAATGCTTTCTATAAAAAATGTAGTACCTTTGCGCCCGATTTCGATATACTACGCGCACATGACACGCTGCACACATAGAATTCTCCTTCTCCTTGCACTCCTCATCGGGGCTGCGGGGAGCAATTATGTACAGGCGGCGAAGGTGGTCCTCACGGTGAGAGCCAATAATGGCGCGTATGGAAAAGTGCGAATTGCGAATAATGCGTGGTCGGGCACCAACGGACAGGTGCAGATCGCCACAACGAGTGGAACATCTCTTCAGATATCTGCTCAGGCGAATACCGGCTATCGCTTCTCCAAATGGAATGACAATAACACCAGTGCAACACGTACGATCAAGGTTCCTACAACCAATACTACCTACACGGCGACGTTCGTCGTGGCTACCTATACGCTGACGGTGAGTTCCAATAACACCAACTACGGTACGGTGACAGGTGGCGGTACGTATAACCACGGAGCGTCGGCTACATTGACGGCGACGCCGAAGACCGGTTACCATTTTGTGCAGTGGAGCGATGGCAACACCAATGCCAGCCGCACGGTAACGGTGACTGCTAACGCAACCTATACGGCAACGTTTGCCATCAATACCTATAAATTAACAGTAACCTCCAACAACACCAACTATGGAACAGTGACCGGCGGAGGAACGTACAATCACGGCGCAACGGCTACCTTGAAGGCAACAGCAAAAACCGGTTATCATTTCGTCAAGTGGAGCGACAACAACACAAATGCTTCCCGTTCTGTAACGGTAACGGCAGCTGCTACTTATACAGCGACGTTTGCTATCAATACCTATACCATCACGGCGACCTCCGCCAATACATCAATGGGAACGGTGACCGGCGGCGGCACATATAACTACGGCGCGTCGGCTACGCTGACGGCTACGCCCAAGACGGGTTATCATTTCGTCAAGTGGAGCGATAACGTTACATCCGCCACACGTACAATCAGTAATATCAAAGCCAATGCGACCTATACGGCAACGTTTGCTATAAACACCTATACGATTACATTCAAGAACGGTAACACAACCTTGCAGACCTTGACGGTTAATCATGGCGTCAAACCGAGTTATACGGGTTCGACACCGACCAAAGCACAAACGGCGCAATATACCTATACCTTCAGCGGTTGGAGTCCGACGATAGCCGCGGCAACCAAAGACCAGATCTACACGGCGCAGTTCAGTAGTACCGTGCGGAAATATACCATCACGATGGCTTCCAATAACAGTGATATGGGATATGCGCAAATGACCTATGTTGATCCTGTTTCACCGGGAACTCATAATTACGTGAATACCAGTCATGCCTTTAACTATGGAGACCAACTCACACTGACGGCATATCCTTCTGATTGTGCCCATTTCGTAAAGTGGAGCGACAATAGTACTGAAAAAACACGTACGGTAACGGTCACCGGCACCAAGACTTACACCGCCACCTTTGCAGCAGACATTTACAGTGGCACCTGTGGGGCAACAGGCAATGAGGCTAACGTACAGTGGTCGCTTAATATGTGTACGTTAGAATTCACCATTACCGGAACGGGAGCCATGAAGGACTATTCCGGTACCGATGCGCCTTGGTATCCTTACAGAGGATGCATCACATCCGTCACGATCGCCAACTCTGTCACCAGCATTGGAAACTATGCTTTCTATTATTGTTCCAATATGAAGTCCGTATCCATGGGAACCGGTGTTACCAGCATTGGTGACTATGCGTTCTATGAATGTAACAATTTGACATCTATTACTATAGGAAATCATGTCACCAGCATTGGAATCCGTGCTTTCTTTAACTGTTCCCGTCTAACTTCCATAACCATTCCACCATCAGTCACATCTATTAGGTCTTATGCTTTCTCTGGTTGTTATGCGATGGAGTCTCTCTATATCACCAATTTGGCGGCATGGTGTAACATTAGTTTTGGCGCTTCATCTGCCTCTCCATTCTATCGCAATGACTATACAAACCATATAGGCGGCGGAAACCTGTATGTGAATGGCACCAAAGTGACGACCATGACTATTCCCAACGGCATTACAGAAATCCCTAATTATGCCTTCTTTGGCTTTGCGGGTGTCACTTCTATTCAGTTTAATCAGGTCACTACTATCGGTAGTTATGCCTTTGCAGCTTGCCACGGCTTAACCAATGTTACCATTCCGGAAGGAGTGACTACGATTGGGAACAACTCGTTCGCGTACTGTACTAATCTGCAATCGATGTCGATTCCGGCATCGGTAACGTCCTTGGGGTCAGCCATGATGTTAAATTGTCATGCACAAACGGATATTTATGCCCATTGGACGGAAAATATACCTACTTGGCCATCCAGTTTCACCACCAAAGCACCGCAGTCGGATATCACCCTCCATGTACCGACTTGTATGCATACACAATATACAGGAGGTTGGGCAAACTATACCATAGATGCCGAAACGGAAGATCGCGCCGTCTCTATCGCTTCTAATAACGCCACGTATGGTTTGGTGCAATACAACGACGAGACACCGATCGCTTTGATTGACAAACAAGTGCCGTGTACCACGACGTTTGCGGTGACGGCTGTTCCTGCCGAAGGATGCCATTTCGTGGAGTGGAGCGACGGATTGTTACAAAAGACACGAACGCTTGGCAATTTAGAGAACGATACTGCGCTGACCGCCTTGTTTGGTCCGGGTGTACCGCCGGAGATCTACGATGACCAGGGAGGCACCCCATTGGAAGGAGCACTACATGGTGCATTCTCTGTCTCTGCAACTCAGGTTGTGTATTTTTCGCAAGGACCGCTGCAGTTCAACTCTACTTTAGGTACGCACGAGTGCGCAGACGGAACTACCAAGCCCGGCACATGGCGTTTTGCAGCCAACCAATATGATGTGGTGGGAGATATGAGTGTCGGTAATGTATATGAGAATGGCGTCAAGTGCTCCAATACGAAAGCTTCTGCCACCTATACGGGCTGGCAGGACATGTATTGCTGGGGCGCAAGCGGCTATAACGGTATCGAGCCGTATAAGGCCAACAGACCATCAACCACTTCTATCGCCGGCACCAACTACGACTGGGGTGTCTATAATGCCATCAGCAATGGCGGTAATACCCCCGGCCTATGGCGCACGCCTACCAGAGCCGAGTGGAATTATATGTTCACACAGCGTCCTAACGCCCTTGAACTGAATGCTCCGGCTGTGGTGCTGAGTCTGGTGACCACATCCACACAATACTATACGGATAATGTCTTCACCGCAGCACAATGGCAGGAGATGGAAAACGCAGGTGCGGTGTTTATTCCGTCCGGAGGATGGTTCTCCTGGAACTCCAGCATGTGGATTTCCTACTTTAGGAATACTGGTGAATTATGGGCTTCTACGGGTAGTAGCACCTCTTCTCAGCACGATGTGCAGTGGGGGAATGACAGGCAAGCTTATTTAAGTGCCAGCAGCAACCATGTATTGGAGCAACTGCGTCTGGTATCCGATGTGGGCGGTTATACCAAAGTGCGTTTTGTAGGCATAGATAGCCATGGGGATAAGTTTGTTATTGCTTATATATATGTGCCCAATGGCGCAACACCAGTGCCGCCCGAAGTGCCGGAACGCGAATGTTACACATTCACCGGTTGGGATCAATCGATCGCACCCGCAAACGGCCATGTAACAACCTATACGGCGCAATATGAGGATCTAATTTATTCCGGCACATGTGGCGCAGATGGCGACAACCTAACATGGACACTAAACGCATGTGACAGTACGCTCACCATCAGCGGAACGGGCGCAATGGCGAATTATCCGGCATTGAATATGCCATGGAGAGATTATAGAACATCCATTACATCTGTTATCATCTCCGATGGAGTTACGACTATCGGAAGCCATGCGTTCAATGGTTGTTCGCATCTAACCTCTCTGACCGTTCCTCCATCCCTCACTTCTATAGGACAGAATGCGTTCTCCGGCTGTTGGGCGATGGAGTCGGTCTATATCTCCGATCTGGAGGCATGGTGCAACATCGATTTTGGTACATACGACTCCTCTCCTTTCTGCCGCAATGGTTACCTTATTTATGTGGGGGGCGGAGATCTGTATGTGAATGGAACCAAAGTGACAACCTTGACTATCCCGGATGATGTTACGGAAATTAAGAATCATGCTTTCTACGGCTGTGCATGTATCACGGACATTCAGTTCAATCAGGTCACCTCTATCGGTAATGAAGCGTTCAACGGGTGTCACGGATTGATCTCTGTTACGATTCCCGAAGGCGTGACTGCAATCGGGCAATACGGATTCACGTATTGCACCCATCTGCAATCCATTTCTATACCGGCATCGGCGTCCTCATTGGGAACCTCGATGCTGGCGGCCGATAATGCGCTGACGGATATCTATGTACATTGGACGGAGAATATCCCTGTTTGGCCGGAAAATTTCACCAAGAAATCTCCGCAGTCAAGTATCACCCTCCATGTGCCGTGTGCTGCGAGTGATTTATACCATGCAACTGACGGCTGGAACGGCTATAACCTCCAAGCCGAAGGCGGACCATATACCATAACCGTACAACCGTCCGATCCTACTATGGGAACGGTTTCGGTAGAGAAAAGTACGGACTGAAATAGAACAAGATAAAAATAATAATAAAAACAAACAAAACAACATGCTTATGAAAAAGAGTTTTTTGCTACTTGCAGGTTGCCTCTTCGCAGCAGCAGGTGTGTGGGCGGATAATCCGCTGACAGTAAATTGCGGTGAAAATGTACGGATTACGGCGTATCCCGCAACAGGTTATCATTTCGTAAAATGGGCGGAAGATGATAACACGGATAACCCGCGTGATCTTTCCAATGTGGCTGCGGATGCCACCTTTACCGCGGTGTTTGAAATCAACACGTACACCATTACGTTCAAAAACTGGAATGACACTATCCTCCAGACCGCTACCTACACGCATGGTGATGCTGTTACGGCTCCCGTTGCCACCAAAACGGCGGATGCCCAGTATACCTACACGTTTGACCACTGGTCGCCCAATGTAAACTATACTGCAGAAGCCAATGCTGAATATACGGCTGTCTTCACACAGACATTGAACCAATACACCATCTCGTTTGTCAACTGGGATGACACTCCGCTCCAGACTTCCGATTGGAACTATGGTGAAACTCCGGCATACAACGGCGCAGATCCCACAAGAACGGAAGCCGGCAAAACCTACTACTTTATTGGTTGGGATACAGAAATATCTCCCGTCACGGGTGCAAAGACCTATAAGGCTGTCTATGATGGTGTGATCAACACCTATGCTATCACGCCTATAGCCGGTGATGGCGGTACAGTCACTGGCGGCGGAAGCGCTATCCAGTACGGTCAGTCTGTTACCATCACTGCTACGCCGAACGACTGCTATGAGTTCGTTAAGTGGTCGGATGATAACACCGAGGCATCGCGTACCTTCAGTGTAACAGGTGCATTGACCGTAACGGCTGAATTTAGAAGAATTACCTACAAGATTACTGTTCAGACAGACGATCCTGCCAAGGGTACTGTTGAGGCTGTCAAAGTGACACCTGCACCCTGATAAACGATGTCGCGTGTATTCCTCAATATATTAATCGCCCTCTTGCTCATGGCCGTCAATGTGTCCGCTTTCGGACCCATTGACGTGCCGTGCGGCACGTGGCTTGAACTGCGTGCCTTGCCGCACGAGGATTGCCGTTTTGTGCAATGGTCGGATGGCAACACGTCCGCAGTACGGCAGGTGGAGGTAACAGATGATGCTACCTACATCGCCTTCTTTGCCGCCAATTGCGAGGAGTATGCCAATCTGCCCGTAGTGGCTTTGTACGACTGGCTTCTGATGTTGGATGTGCGTTCTGTACAGGCAAAAGGCTACTGGTTTGCCGAAAAGGATGTGGCGTGGTATCGCGTCAAAGGCGAACCTGATTTGCTTAGCGACAACACCGGCAAAGACGATGAATTTATCTGCCGCGGTTATTATCTCACCTTGGATAAGCACCTTGGCGGTACGGGTGATTATTATGCCGTGGTGGATGTCAGCAGCAGTCCTTCAGGCGTGTTGTGTACAGGCCTGATGCGCTCGCTTATCGTGCATTATTCGTCCGCAGCATCCGCATCGCGTCGAACGCCTGTCTTGGAACCTACCTGCGTGCGTGCCAATGCGCAGCAACGCTTGCTGTATCTGGATGAACAGAGTGCCACCTCTGTGGTGGTGTATGATATGTCCGGACGCAGAGTCTATAGCACGGAAGCGGATAAGGTGGAGAATCTCACCTTGCGTGCCGTTAGTACGGCAGGTTGCTATCAGATGGTGGTGACAAACGGTGGAGAACAATATGTCTTACGTTATATCGTGATACAATGATGAGGGGCAGACGATGGTTTGGAGTAGTGTTGCTGGTCGTGGCAACGTCTGTAGCGGCAGGCAATTCGGTTTTCTCGGTCGGTGTGCGTGGCGGTGGGCAGATGTGGTTGCCTAAACTGGCACCGGAAGCCTCCGGCTCGGTACATGGCACTGTGGGAATGAACGGAATGCTGGATGTGCGCTATGCGTGGTATGGCGATATGAGTCACCCTGTCAGTGCGGGATTTATGCTCGGCGCAGGGGTAGGCTATGGCGCGATGGCGATAAAAGGAAACACTACGGATGTGTTCCGCAATATTGATTATCTGGGCAATCCGATGGATTATCATACCACAGCGCATTTTAAGCAGAGCGAACAGTTTGCAAAAGCGGAGTTTTCGGTCCTCTTCGCATTACGGGCAGGCGGCTTTGCGGCACAGATAGGGCCGCGCCTGATGTTGCCTTTCGCCGCTACGCGTCGGTTCGAAATAAGCGATGTGGATATTGATGCCTATTATGAACAATACAATGTGCATGTACATAACAGGGTGATTACCGGTGCAGTGGAACAGCCTTATACGCGTATGAATAGCGAAAAGATGCCGAAGTGGAATGTCCTCGTTGGCATTGAGGCAGGCTGGGAATGGCCGTTAGGGCGCAGTGCGAACACCATAGGTGTACAGGCGTATGCGGATATCGGACTATGGAATGCGTATAAGGCAGCCCCTTACACGCGTCTGTTGGATGTGGCGCCGATTAGCGATGCTGCCAATCCGTCCGCCAAAGTAACGGTAGGAAGTGGGGAGTCTGTTATTGGTTTCTATAATTACTTGGATTTCGGTTTGCGTGTCTATTACGCTTTCTCGGTATCTTCAGGTAATAATCATAAGCATGTAGGAAAAAAATATAGACGATAACAGACCATACCCTTAGCATACGAAAGCGGCAGCTGCAACGGCGGTGGAGCAAATCGGCCAAGATGCAAACGCCAAGCACCAAAAACTCCTTATTGATGGTCACTTGCTCATCGAGCATAACGGCAAAACCTACAACGCCCAAGGCGCAGAAGTGCAGTAAATAGGGCATGGATTGGGTGCAAAAGGCACCGGAGTGACATTTGTGAGGGCACTTGTTTGGTGCTCTCACAAGGATAAACTTATCGTCGGCTCATCGTCAGCTCATCGTCAGCTCATCGTCAGCTCATCGTCCCGTAGGTCGCTCGTAGGAGAAAAAAGACCGAACTATGATTTCTTCAAGCGCCCTAATCCGAAGAACCCTCTGCGGGGTTTCTCTTCCGCTTCAGGAACAGTCTCTTCTGCAGTCTCTTCAGCCGATGTAACGACATCCTTATCTTCTTGTTCGCGAGGCGTCCATTCTTCACGATCGGCAATCTCGCCAACCTGGTTCTTGACAAAACCAATCACTTCCTCCAATCCCTCGGTGAAGTGCTTGAAATCTTCCTTATAAAGGAACAGTTTATGCTTTTCGAATTGAGGGGTCTCATCCTCCATCCCTTGCCGGCGTTTGCTTTCCGTGATACAAAGATACAAATCCTCATTGCGCGCTTTCTTCACATCCAAATAGTAAATACGCTTGCCCGCTTTGATGGCTTTTGAATAAACAATCTCCGGCTCCTTGCCCTCTTCAAATTTACGATTATCCATGATTGACTAATACTTAATTTATGATTTTGCGGGGCAAAGGTACTGCATTTTTATGATATAACCAAACTTTTCAGCCTCTTTTTTTAAGAAAAGTGTTAATTTATTTGTCAGTGTCAGAAAAATGTAGTACTTTTGTGCGCGAAAAGAAGATAATGAAAGCAAACCGCATCATTCTGCCCCTGCTTTTGCTTTGCGCGGTACTTGCCGGTTGCAATACCACAAAGTTCGTACCGGCCGACAAATATCTTCTTAACAAAGCGAAAGTGGAAGTGACGGACACACGAGAAGTGTCTGCCTCTTCGTTGCGTACGTATCTCAGGCAAAAACAGAACACGGAAATCCTCGGTTTCTGGAAACTGCAACTGGATGTCTATAACACGGCACCGTTGGATACGCTGACCAAGTCGCAGAAACGGCTTGCCCGTAATGCCAAGAAACTGGGTGAAGTGCCGGAGATATACGATGAGGCACTGACGGAAGCCAGTGTGGAACAACTGACGCGGGCTATGCACAATCTGGGCTACTATCGCTGCAAGGTGGATACCGTTCTAAAGGTGAAAGACCGCAAGATGAACATCACCTACAAAGTGACAGCCGGCGAACCGTACTATATCCGCCAAGTGAGTTACGTACTGCCGCATCCGGAATTGAAAAAGGTGGCGACGGACGAAAAACGCACCTTGCTGAAAGAGGGTGACCGCTTCGATGCGAATGTGCTGGACGAGGAACGCGCCCGCATCATCAGCCGTATGCGCCGTAACGGCTATTACTATCTGGATAAATCCATGATACGCTATCTGGCGGACAGCACGCGCCAAGAACGGCAAGTGGATGTGGAAATCCGTCTGCAAGAGTACATAGAGCAATTGCCGGACACGGATTTCAACCGCCTCTTCCGCCGCTATTCCATCCGGAACGTGTGGTTCCATCTGGATTATGACCCGGCGTATGCCCCCGATTCGGCAGAGATACACCACTCGGAAGGCAAGGGTTATCACTATACATGGGTGGGCAAACGCCTGATGCGGCAAAGTGCATTGCGTCAGAACTGCGCCATCCGTCCGGGCGACTATTTCAACGAACGTCGCGTGGAAATGACTTATGAATGGATGAACCAGTTGGGTATCGTCAAATATGTGGACATATCGTTCGATGAAGTGGCGGAAGGAGAACTGGACTGTCACGTTGTGATGTCGCGTAGCAAACTGAATACATTCTCTGCGGATGTGGAAGGCACCTATTCGAGTGGCGACTGGGGTATATCGGCCGGTGTGGGGTATATCAACCGCAACATCTTTCGCGGAGCAGAAGAACTGCAGCTCGGTGTGAGTGGCGGCTACGAATGGCGTCAGAACGGCGGCCGTGCAATAGAGGCGAAAGCCCATGCTTCGCTGGCATTCCCCATCCGGCTGAAAATAGACTTGAACTACCAGTATCAGACGCGTCCTGACGAATTCACCCGTACGATAGCCAACGGCTCATTGGGTTATACGCTGCGTCCGCGTCGCAGCCGATGGACACATACTTTCCTGCTGCCGGATATAACATACGTCAATCTGCCGTGGATGAGTACAGAGTTCCGCGAACGGTTTATCAATAACAGTAACCCGCTGAAGTATTCCTACGAGTCGCACTTGATTGAGGCGTTGAGTTATACGGGACAATACTCCTCGTACCGTTCCAATCATCCGTTGCGTTCGTATGGGCAGGTGCGTTTCTTCGTGGAGACTGCAGGTAACGCCTTGTACGGTATCGCCCAAGCCGCTGATATGAAGAAAGAGGATGGGGTGTATGTGCTGGGCAAAGTGCCGTTCTCGCAGTATTCGAAAATGGACATCAGTGCCACATATACGCAGGTAATCAATGAAAAGCACCGTATGGCCTATCATGCCGCCTTGGGTGTCGCTATTCCTTATGGCAATTCATCGGTTGTTCCATACGAGAAACGCTACTTTGCAGGTGGCAGCAACCATGTGCGCGGTTGGACGGCTCGTACATTGGGCCCCGGTGGCTACAAGGGCAAGGGTTCACGGATAGACTATGACAATCAGGCCGGTGATATCCATCTGGATTTGAGCCTTGAATACAGGTGGAAAGTATGGTCGATTATTGAACTGGCCGCATTCACGGATGCGGGAAACATTTGGACGATTCGCGACTATGAAACGCAGCCGCACGGAGCGTTCAAGTTCGATAGCTTCTACAAAGAACTCGCCTGGAGTTACGGTGTCGGATTGCGCTTGGATATTACCTTCCTGGTGTTCCGTGTTGATTTTGGCGTGAAGCTCTACGATCCGAGTTTGTTGTACGAATCCGATGGTCACCCGTGGCGAACCGTTCCCAACGGACTGGGCTGGAAAAACGATATGACGTTCCACTTTGCAATAGGTTACCCGTTCTGATGCTGAAACCATATTACATACCGAATTGTGTGGAGGCCGGATGCGATGAGGCAGGGCGCGGACCGTTGGCAGGCAGTGTGTTTGCGGCAGCCGTGGTGTGGAACAGGGATGTGCCGGTGTCAGATCCGATGTTGCAACTGCTTAACGACTCCAAGCAATTGACCGAAGTGCAACGCTATGAATTGCGCCCGTGGATCGAGCAACATGCTACGGCATGGGCGGTGGCGGAAGTGACAGCAGCGGAGATAGACCGTATCAATATCCTGAACGCCAGCATCCTGGCAATGCACCGTGCGCTGGCAAAACTGACTATACAACCGGAGCATATCATCGTGGATGGCAACAAATGGAAACCTTATGTGCCGGAAGGGGCAGTGATGGAAATTCCCGCAGATACGGTGGTAAAAGGCGATGGGAAATACTGCGCCATAGCCGCTGCCAGTATTTTGGCAAAGACCTATCGTGACGACTATATGTCGCGGCTGCATGAGCAATATCCGATGTACGGATGGAATCAAAACAAAGGCTATCCTACAGCGGCGCACTATCAAGCCTTGGCGAAATATGGTCCGTCCCCTTGGCACAGAATGACTTTTCGCCTCAAAAAAGAAAATAATGTTTAACCATTAATAAAGTAAAATTATGTGTATGTTTTGTAAAAAATCGACTGCAGAGGGTAAGCCCCGTAGAAATCACGGTTGCTTGTGGGCTATCGTTATTTGCCTGCTTGCTTACGTGGGTATGTCAATACTGATGGGTATGATGATGGGTAGTTTGTTCTCATCATCTTCCAAACTGGAGAAAAATACGGTCTATCAGTTGAAAATGAAAGGTCTGGTGGTGGAGCAAGGTGAAGAGGACAATCCGTTTGCTTCTGCGTTCGGCGAAGTACCGTTTGCAGCAAGAAAAGTGGAGAAAGTGGGTTTGAACGACCTTTGCCGCAATATCCGTATGGCAGCGGAAGATGAGCGCATCAAAGGTATTATCCTCCGTGGTGGTGACCTGTTTATCGAACCGGCTTCTGCCAAAACATTGCGCGATGAGTTGCTGAACTACAAGAAGTCGGGTAAATTCCTGATTGCCTATTCGGATCGTTACGACCAGTTGAATTACTACATTGCTTCGGTGGCGGATAAGATTTTCCTTAATGCAACGGGTGTCGTGGCATGGAACGGACTGACTGCACAGAAGATGTATTACACCCGTCTGCTGCAGAAAGTGGGCGTGGAAATGCAGATACTGAAAGTCGGCACCTTCAAATCGGCTGTTGAGCCGTTCTTCCGCACTTCGATGTCAGAGGCGGATAAGGAACAGACCAAACGCTATCTCGACGGAATATGGTCGGAGATGCGTCAGGGCGTAAGTACCGGTCGCGGAATAGCGGAAGATACATTGGACATGTTGGCCAATCGCTGCATGGAATTGCAGGATCCGGAAGAATATGTGGCCACCGGCATGGTGGATTCGCTCATCTACAGCGAAGATGTTGACTCCATCCTTATCGCCATGACGGGCACAGAGGATTACAATACCATTTCAACGGCCTCGCTTGCTACCGTGAAGCGCGATACGCACAAGGCGGACAATAAGATAGCCGTTGTATATGCCGAGGGAGAAATAACAGATGATGGCACCAGCGGCATTGTGGGTAAGAAACTGGTGAAACTGCTGGGCGAAATAGGCGAAGAAGAGGATGTGAAAGCGGTTGTGTTCCGTGTCAATAGCCCCGGCGGAAGTGCCGATGCCAGTGAACAAATCTGGCATGCCGTGACCACCTTGCAGAAAAAAGGTATTCCTGTGGTGGTTTCCATGGGTGATTATGCGGCTTCAGGCGGATACTATATTTCTTCTTCCGCGGATTATATTTATGCAGAACCCACTACTTTGACAGGCTCAATCGGCATATTTGGCATGATTCCTTCTTTTGCTGCTTTGCGCGACAAGTTGGGCTTGGATATTGATGGTATCAGTACGCACAATCATGCCGCCCTGGGAGCCAACATGACCTATCGGGGTATGAATGATGAAGAGCGCGCCTTGATGCAGAATATGGTCAATCGTGGCTACGATCTCTTCACACGCCGTTGTGCTGAAGGCCGTCACATGTCGCAGGATTCCATCAAGCTCATCGGCGAAGGGCGTGTATGGCTTGGCCGGGATGCTTTGAATCTGGGGCTGGTGGATGCTCTTGGCAATATTGACAGTGCCATCGTAAAAGCGGCTGACTTGGCGGAATTGACCGACTATCAGTTGGAGTATTATCCGGAAAAGAAAGACTTCCTCACCGGCTTGATGGAACTGATGGACAATACGACAGAAGAGGAGCGTCTGTATATGCGCCTCAAGGCGTTCTGTTCGCAACCTCGTATATTGATGTTAATGGATCGCGTGGAATTTGAGTAAGACAAACAATATATGGTTTGCCCCGTTGGCTGCGCTGTATGGCCTGGGGGTGGGGATTCGTAACTTATGCTACGAACACGGGCTCTTCCGTTCTCACAAGGTCGGTTTGCCTACTATTTGTGTGGGCAATCTGGCTGTAGGGGGCACCGGCAAGACGCCTCATGTGGAATGGCTCATCCGTTTCTTGACACAGGAAAACTATAGGGTGGCTGTCCTGTCAAGGGGTTACAGGCGCAAGACGCACGGCTTCTACGTGGCGGATGAGAACAGTACGGCGTTGCAGTTGGGCGATGAGTGTATGCAGTTGCATCGCAAGTTCCCGGATGTTACCATAGCCGTATGTGAGAACCGTGTGCGCGGTATACACCTGCTGCAGCGCCATTGTCCTGCGGTGCAGGTGGTCATTCTGGATGATGCGTTCCAGCATCGTCGGTTGGAGTGTGGCTTCAACATCCTGCTTACCACAGCGGATAATCTGTATGTCCACGATCATTTCCTGCCTTGGGGGCGCCTCCGCGATTCGGCACATCAGAGTTTGCGGGCAAACACTATTATTGTCACCAAGTGTCCGGATAACATGACGGCCATTGACCGTCGCACAATCATCCATGAATTGCATGTGCCGGCATATCAGCAATTGCTGTTCTCCTCCGTTCGTTACGCGGATTGGTCGCCGGATGTGGCGGCTCTTCCTGCTTCTGCACGCGTACTTGTGTTGGCAGGGATTGCGCATCCGGAGTACTTGTTGGAGCATGTCCGTAAGCGTTTCTCCAATGCCGAGTTACGCGCCTATGGGGATCACCATGCTTTCACCAGAAACGATATTGCCCGTTTGGAACAGGCGGCACAGGAGTATGACCTTGTGCTTACGACGGAGAAAGACATGTCCCGTCTGTCCTTATGCGAACTTTCTGACCAACTGAAACAGCGCTTGTATCCTGTTGAGATAGAAATCTCCATTCTGGATGACGTGCCCTTTAAGGAGCAAATCCGGCATTATCTGGCAAAATTGAATATAAACTAACAAATGATATAGTATGCAAATACTGAAACTTCTTCGTCGCTTTGTGTTGCCCTATAAAGGTATGGTGGGATTGAATCTTCTGTTCAACTTCCTTTCTACCATCCTTTCTCTCTTTTCATTTGCGGCGATTATACCTGTGCTGCAGATTCTTTTCGGTATCAACGATGCGCAGGCGCAATGGACGGCATTAACCGAAACGATGTCCTTGCAGGAAACGATAGCGGCCCTCAAAGGGAATATGTATTTTTATCTGCAAATGCTTATTGCCGAACGTGGCTCCGGCTTTGTGTTGTTCGTCCTGGGCTTGTTCTTGGTGGTGATGACCTTCTTCAAGTGTCTCACGGCCTGGCTTGCCAACTATTTCATGGTGCCTATCCGTACGGGCGTGTTACGCGACTTGCGGCTGACGCTCTATAACAAGGTCGTGTCGCTGCCTATTGGCTTTTTCACCGAGGAACGAAAGGGCGATGTCATGTCGCGTATGACCAACGATGTGAACGAGGTGGAGGCATCTATCATGTCTTCTCTTGACATCATCTTCAAGGACCCGATTATGATTGTCGTTTACCTGTGTACGCTGTTCTTCATCTCTTGGCAGTTGACGGTGTTTGTGCTTATTCTCTTGCCGGTTGCGGGATTGCTGATTGGGCGTATCGGTCGTAACCTGAAAAAGGCTTCCACTTTGGGGCAGGAACAGACGGCGGATATCCTGACGCAGATTGAGGAGACCTTGGGTGGCTTGCGTGTAGTGAAGGCGTTTAATGCCGAGCACAAACTTCGTGAACGCTTTGCGGCTTTGGCGAACACGACCCGCCGTACCTTCAACCGTATCAACCGTCGGTATTATCTGGCGCATCCGGTGTCCGAGTTCTTGGGAACGGTCTTGATTGCAGTCCTTTTGTGGTATGGTGGAGGACTCATTCTGAGCGAACGCAGCACGATTGATGCAGCCACGTTCATCTATTATCTCGTTATTTTCTATAGCATTATCAACCCCGCGAAGGACCTCAGTAAGGCCTCTTACGGTGTCCGTCGCGGCATTGCATCGCTGGAACGCATAGATGTCATCTTGAATGCCAAGTCCAATATCGTGGAGATTCCCAATCCGAAGCCTCTTCCTGCCTTTGAGCATGAGATTTGCTATCGGGATGTCTCTTTCGCGTATAATAAGGAGGTGCCTGTCTTAAGCCATGTCAATCTCACTATCCACAAAGGTCAGATGGTGGCGTTGGTGGGGCAGTCGGGTAGTGGTAAGACCACGATGGCCGACCTCCTGCCGCGTTTCTACGATGTGGCGCAGGGATGTATCACCATTGATGGCGTGGATATCCGCGATGTCCGCACCTACGATTTGCGGGCACTGATGGGCAATGTCAATCAGGAGGCTATCTTGTTCAACGACACCTTCTATAATAACATCACTTTCGGTGTGGATACTACGCAACCCGCACCCGGGGGCGGCACGTGGCAGCAGGCGGTGGAAGCGGCGGCACGCATTGCCAATGCGCATGATTTCATTGTGGCCACGCCGGACGGCTACCAGACCTCTATCGGCGACCGTGGCAGCCGCTTGAGCGGTGGGCAGCGGCAGCGCGTGTCTATTGCCAGAGCTATTCTCAAGAACCCGCCTATCTTAATTTTGGACGAGGCCACATCGGCATTGGATACGGAATCCGAGAAATTGGTTCAGGAGGCGTTGGAGCATCTGATGAAGGACCGTACCACCTTGGTGGTGGCGCATCGTCTTTCCACGATTCGCAATGCGGATGTCATCTGTGTCTTGCACGAAGGGCAGATTGTGGAGATGGGTCGGCACGACGACTTGTATGCTCTCAACGGTTATTACCACAAACTGGTTGAGATGCAGAACGCCAAATAAAAAGATATGACCCCCGATTGGAGGTCATATCTTTTTGTATGTCGCTTGCTTATTTGTTCAGTGCTAGAGCTACGTTCACGGCACATGCAACGGTGCAACCTACCATCGGATTGTTACCGATACCCAGGAAGCCCATCATCTCTACGTGTGCGGGAACCGAGCTGGAACCTGCGAACTGTGCATCGCTGTGCATACGTCCCATGGTGTCGGTCATGCCGTACGATGCGGGACCGGCTGCCATGTTATCAGGGTGCAGGGTACGACCGGTGCCTCCGCCCGAAGCAACCGAGAAATACGGCTTGCCTGCCAGGATACGTTCTTTCTTGTACGTACCTGCCACGGGGTGTTGGAAGCGGGTGGGGTTCGTGGAATTACCCGTGATGGATACATCCACATTCTCATGCCACAGGATAGCAACGCCTTCGCGTACATCGTCTGCACCATAGCAGTTCACTTTGGCGCGGGGACCGTTCGAATAGGCTTTGCGGCGGATTTCTTTCAGTTCGCCGGTGAAGTAGTCGAACTCGGTTTGAACGTATGTGAAACCGTTGATACGGCTGATTATCATGGCTGCGTCTTTACCCAGACCGTTCAGAATGATGCGCAGCGGGTTCTTGCGCACTTTATTGGCCATTTCGGCTATCTTGATAGCGCCTTCAGCGGCGGCAAAGCTCTCGTGTCCGGCGAGGAATGCAAAGCATTCGGTCTCTTCGCGCAGCAGACGGGCGGCGAGATTGCCGTGACCGATTCCCACTTTGCGGTCGTCTGCCACGGAACCGGGGATGCAGAAGGCCTGCAGACCGATACCGATAGCTTCGGCGGCGTCAGCAGCGTTCTTGCAGCCTTTTTTCAGGGCAATGGCGCTACCTACAACGTAGGCCCATTTGGCGTTCTCGAAGCAGATACGCTGTGTCTCTTCGCAGGTCAGATAGGGGTCAAGGCCTGCTTTCTCGCATATTTCGTTGGCTTCTTCTATCGACTTGATGCCATTGGCATTCAGGGCGGCGAGGATTTGTTTCTCGCGGCGGTCTTGTGACTCGAATTGAACAGGACGGATCATAATTTTACTCCTTTCTTGGGTCTATGGATTTAACGGCGCCCTGTTCTTTGGTGGTACGGCCATAGGTACCGGTAACGCTTTTGAGGGCTTCATTAGCGTCCATTCCTTTCTTGATGGCATCCATGAATTTGCCCATGTGGACATATTCATATCCGCATATCTCGTTGTCTTCGTCCAGATATTCTTTGGTGATATAGCCTTCGGTCAGTTGCAGATAGCGCGCACCCTTTGCTTTCGTGGAATACAGGGTGCCCACTTGGCTTACCAGACCCTTGCCGAGGTCTTCCATGCCCGCACCGATAGCGAGACCGCCTTCCGAGAAGGCCGATTGCGTACGTCCGTAAACGATTTGCAGGAACAACTCGCGCATAGCCGTATTGATGGCGTCGCACACAAGGTCGGTGTTCAGCGCTTCAAGCAGGGTCTTGCCCGGCAGGATTTCTGCAGCCATGGCGGCTGAGTGGGTCATGCCTGAGCAGCCGATTGTCTCCACCAGAGCTTCTTCGATGATACCGTTCTTCACATTCAAACTCAGCTTGCATGCGCCTTGTTGCGGGGCGCACCAGCCTATACCGTGGGTCATGCCCGAGATGTCTCCTATCTCTTTGGCTTTCACCCATTTACCCTCTTCGGGGATGGGAGCCGGTCCGTGATGAGGACCTTTGGCTACCTGGCACATATTCTGTACCTCATTGGTGTAAATCATAAAATCTCTTCGTTTTGTTTCTTTTGTTTTCTTGCCAAAATAGCCTGCAAAAGTACAGGTTTTTTTTGGAATATACAAATAAAATTGCAAAAAAGTGGAAAAATTCTGTTTTTGTGTTCATTCGGCTTCCCTGTAATTTTCCCTGAATTTCCCTTCTATTCTCAGGATAAACACGATAGATATACGATAGATACACGTTAGATATACGATAGATATACGTTAGATACACGATAGATATACGATAGATATACGATAGATACACGATAGATATACGATAGATATACGTTAGATATAGCGACCATTATCGGGACGCAAGCGGGAGAAAAGCAGGCCCGTTTGGTGTCGTTCAATTCTAAACCTTAAACTTTCAACCAAAAATCTTCGATTTTATTTGCATATCTCAAAAAAAAGCAGTACCTTTGCGCCCGATTCTGAAAATATTATTGAGTACCATGAAAAAAATACTTTATTGTGCCCTTGCGGCAGTGTTGGCGGTGGCCTTTGCCTCGTGTGAAAAGAAATCGAATAAAGGAACGGGGGACGAACCCGCTTCGTGGGTCAATCCTAATTCGCAGGATGGCGTAATGCTCCATACTTTTTCTGTGGCGGCAAACAGGCCGGTACGCTTTTCGCAGGGTAACCTGCAGTATCGCGCAAGCACCGGAACATGGCGGTTTGCGCCCAAACAGTGGGAAATGAGAGGGGAGGAGAATAACCAACGAGGAGAAGACTACAGTGGCTGGATTGATTTGTTCTGTTGGGGCGCAACGGGCTACAACGGTCGATTGCCTTATGTCGTGCCGACCTCTTCCGAGGGTTTCCGGCAAGGAGATATTGCCAATACCGATTACGACTGGGGACACTATCTGCCAATCGCCAATGGCGGTAATCAGGCAAATCGTTGGCGCACGCTGACGGGTGAGGAATGGACATATCTGTTCCGTGGACGGCCACAGGCGGAACGGCTGTTCGGATTTGCTACGGTGAATGGGGTGGAGGGAATAATTCTTCTTCCCGATGTGTGGGATAACCCTGTAGAAGTTTTGAGCTTCGTCCCCGGTGCTGATAAGGGCCTGAACTGGGAGAGTGCTAGTAGCGGAGGGGCGTTCTATGACCGTACGAATGTCGATCATTACAAGGACAATAAGTATTCTGCAGAGGACTGGGACGCAATGGAAAAGGCAGGGGCAATCTTTTTGCCGGCTGCGGGGTCTTATGTAAACGGTAGATATGGTAACAAGGGTGAAATATACGAATATAATAGGGGATGGTACTGGTCTGCGACGAGGAATGGTCAAGACTGTGCCTATGCTGTGTCTTTCCATTCCAACCCCACCGATGCCTTTACCTCTTTTGTTCCGGCTTATATCTACGCCTACGTGCAATTCGCTATGGCTGTCCGTTTGGTTCGTTGACCGGAAAATAAACAAGCAATCAAGAAAAACAGAGAAAATACTATGCAGAACTTTTTGGAACTGTGCCGCAATCGCCGGTCAATACGTACATATACCAATCAGGCGGTAGAGCCTGACAAACTCGACCGAATACTCCAATGCGCCCTGATGTCACCGTCAGGCAAACGTCTCAATCCCTGGAAATTCTATGTGCTCACGGATGAGGCAATGTTGCGCAAGTTGGCGGGTTGCCGCACCTACGGAAGCCAGATGTTTCAGACGGCTATGGCGGCAGTCGTAGTGGCATTGGATGCTTCGCTCACCGATACTTGGCAGTCCGATGGAGCCATCGCGGCGCATAACATCCTCCTTGCCGCGGAAGACGAAGGCTTGGGCGCATGTTGGTGCCAAATCTACCAACGCGAGGGAGCGGAAGAACTTGTGAGAGAGGTTGCGGGCGTGGAAGAAGGGTTTACCGTCCTCTGCGTCATCTCCCTTGGTTATAAGAACGAAGAGCGCAAGCAATACGACCTTGCCAAGCTGGCGTATGACAAAGTAATTAAAGTATAAAAAGACAATACATAAACAATCATGAAACCAATCGTAGCAATCACAGCAGGTGACATCAACGGAGTGGGCTATGAGATTATCCTCAAAGGTATAGCCGACCCGCATATCTGCGAAATATGCAAACCCATTGTGTATGGCAATGCGCAAATAGCCAAAATCCATGCACAGACTTTAAGCGAAGAATACAGAAACCTGCAGTTCAATCTGATAGAAGATGCCGCGCAGGCAAAGGACGGACGACTAAACATGATAACCTGCTATCCCGATGACACGCCTTGCAAATTGGGCGAATCTACGCCGGAAGCGGGTAAAGCATCCTATGCTAGTCTCAAACGTGCCTGTCAAGACTTGAAAGACGGAAAAGTGCAAGTGCTCGTCACTGCACCTATCAATAAGGAGAATATCCAGTCCGACGAGTTCCGCTATTCGGGACATACGGAGTATCTGACTCATGTCTTCGGAGAAGGCAAGAGTTCGCTGATGATGATGGTTAGCCAGGCGATGCGTGTCGCATTGGTTTGCAACCATACGCCCATCAGCAAAGTGCCGGCGCAGATAACCGAAGAACGCATCCTCGCTAAACTCCGCACCCTGAACGAAACGCTGAAGAGTGACTTCACCATCCGCGAACCGCGCATTGCCGTACTCGCGCTCAATCCTCATGCAGGCGATAACGGACTGATCGGGACGGAAGAGCAGACCATCATCACACCGGCAGTGAAAAAAGCCATAGACGAAGGACTATGCGTCTTTGGTCCTTACTCGGCGGATGGTTTCTTCGGATCGGGCAAGTTCGCTCATTTTGATGCGGTATTGGCAATGTATCACGACCAGGGACTGATTCCTTTCAAGACCCTGGATATGAACGGTGTCAACTTTACGGCGGGCTTGAGCATTATCCGTACCTCGCCCGATCATGGCACGGCCTATGAGTTGGCAGGCAAGAATACAGCCAATCCGCAGTCCTTCCAGCACGCGTTGTATATGGCTATCGACCTGCTGCGTACACGCGAAGAAAACAAGGAACTGCTGAAGAATCCCCTGAAGGTGGAACCCAGAGTAGCAAACAAGAAACCAGACGAAAACAAAGATAATGACAGCGCAAGAAATTAGAAAGTCCTTTCTGGACTTTATGGCAAGTAAAGGGCATCAGGTCGTACCAAGTGCCCCGATGGTCATCAAAGATGACCCTACATTGATGTTCACCAATGCGGGAATGAACCCATGGAAAGGCATCATCTTGGGAAACGATCCCGTCAAGTATCCCCGTGTCGCAGACAGCCAGAAGTGTCTCCGCGTAAGCGGTAAACATAACGACCTCGAAGAAGTGGGACACGATACCTATCATCATACCATGTTCGAGATGTTGGGAAACTGGTCCTTCGGCGATTACTTCAAACGCGAAGCGATTGACTTTGCCTGGGAATATATTGTGGATGTCCTGAAGATAGACCCCGCAAACTTATATGCCACCGTTTTCGAAGGCTCGGCTTCCGAAGGCCTGGAGCGAGACAATGAGGCAGCGGCCTTTTGGGAGAAGCATCTGCCCAAAGACCATATCCTCAACGGGAACAAACACGACAATTTCTGGGAAATGGGTGACACCGGACCTTGCGGACCCTGCTCGGAGATTCATGTGGACAGTCGTTCGGAAGAGGAGAAAGCCAAAACACCCGGACGCGAATTGGTGAACAAAGACCATCCGCAGGTCATCGAGATTTGGAACCTTGTCTTTATGCAGTACAACCGCAAAGCGGACGGAAGTCTGGAGGAATTGCCCAACAAAGTGATTGATACCGGTATGGGTTTTGAACGGCTGGTACGCACCATCCAAGGCAAGCAGTCCAATTACGATACCGATGTCTTCCAACCGATGTTGCGCAAGATTGGCGAACTCTGTAGCTGTCAGTATGGCAAAGATGAGAAAACGGATATCGCCATGCGCGTGATAGCCGACCATATCCGTACCATCGCTTTCGCCATCACCGATGGTCAGTTGCCCTCTAACGAGAAAGCGGGTTACGTCATCCGTCGCATCCTGCGCCGTGCCGTACGCTATGGCTATACCTTCTTGGAGCAACGTGAAGCCTTCCTCTATAAACTGGTGCCCCAACTCATTGCCGATATGGGGGATGCCTATCCCGAACTCCGTAAGCAGGAGCAGCAGATAACGCCGGTCATCAAAGCGGAAGAAGAAGCATTCCTCCGTACATTGGATAAGGGTATCGGACTGTTGGATAAGCTTATTGCCGATGCTCGTGCAGCGGGCAAAACGGAAATATCAGGTGTGGATGTATTCACCCTGAAAGATACCTATGGCTTCCCGTTGGATTTGACGGAACTGATCCTCCGCGAAAACAATATGACCACCAACGAAGAGGAATACAACCGCGCACTGGCACATCAAAAAGAGATGGGGCGTAGCGCGAATAGGCAAGACCTTGGCGATTGGCAGGTGCTTCGCGAGGGAGAGACAGAGTTTGTCGGATATGATGAATGGGAATGTGAAACGGAAGTGTTGCGCTATCGTCAGGTAAGCCAGAAAGGAAAAACCTTCTACCAAGTAGTCTTGGGTAAGACACCTTTCTATGCCGAGATGGGTGGAGAAATCGGTGATACGGGCGTGCTGACCTACAAGGGTGAGCAAGTGCAGATTTTGGATACTAAAAAGGAAAACGGATTGCCCGTGCATATATTGGCATCCTTGCCCGAATGGCTCACGGTAGCAGGACGGACTGTCACGGCCGCAATTGCCACCGAACGCCGTCAGGCCATCAGTTGCAACCATTCGGCTACGCATATCGTTCATTATGCCCTTCGTCAGGTTTTGGGCACGCATGTGGAGCAAAAGGGTAGTTTGGTCACCGCCGACAGCCTGCGCTTCGACTTCTCGCACTTCCAGAAGGTGACACCGGACGAACTGCGCCGCGTGGAAATACTGGCCAACGACATTATCCGTGCCAATTATCCCCTGGAGGAAAGCCGTCATACACCTATTGCGGAAGCCAAAGCGATGGGGGCGATGGCGTTGTTCGGGGAGAAGTATGGCGATGATGTGCGCGTCATTAAGTATGGCCCCTCTGTGGAGCTCTGCGGAGGTTGCCATGTCCCTGCAACGGGCGTCATCGGCTCGGTGCGTATCCTGATGGAAACCAGTGTGGCGGCAGGAGTACGGCGTATCGAAGCTGTCACCGCGGCAAAAGCCGATGAACTCTATTACACCATGCAGGATATGATGAACAATCTGCGTACTGTTCTTAACAATGCGCCTGATCTGGTGGCAGCCATCCATAAGGCAATTGACGAGAATGCTTCTCTGAAGAAACAGGCGGAGGAATTTATGAACGAACGTCTGGCGCAGTATGCTGCTCGTTTGCTGGAACGCGCGGAGGAAGTGAACGGTATCCGTCTCGTGCGCTTGGAAGGCGAGGCCGACAATACAATGATACGCGGCGTACTGCCGATGATGAAAGGTAAGTTTGCGGATGTGAAGTTTGCTTTTGTCGCTGCCACGGCCGACCAGGGCAAACCGCAGATTGCACTCTTCCTTTCTCAACCCCTGGTGGATACCGGACTGAATGCCGGTCAGATCATCAAGGCAGCGGCACGGCACATCCAGGGTGGCGGCGGCGGACAACCCCAATGGGCAACCGCAGGCGGACGGAACGTGGATGGACTGAAAGATGCCATGCAGGAAATACTCGGTCAACTCGCAATCTGAAACAAACGGAAAGAAATATGAAACTCCTATCTTCTAAACTCCCCACCAATGCCCGTCATGCAGTGCGGTTTACGGTTGTAGGAACGCTGGGAACAATAGTCCAGTACGGTATCTATTATTTCTTCCTATGGCTCTTTGAGACCTATTTCCCCTCTCTCCCTGCCTATGTGACGATTGCCTTCAATCTGGGATTCATCCTGGAAATGATAGCCAACTATATAATGCAGGTGGTCTATGTTTTCGAGACAAAGGTAGGAATGAAGACCATCAGCGGATTTGCTGTCGGACGTCTACTTAACTGGGGAATACAGAATGGCCTCCTGTGGCTATTGATGCTTCCCGCCATAGGCTTGAATGCCGATATGGCAGGGATAGGCAGTATCTTGATAGCCGGTGTGGTTAACTTCTTTGTCGTCCGCCTGTTCTTTAAGAAAAAACAAACAGAAGAAGAACCAATAGCAGAATGAACATTTATCGGGCTAATATTATCTACACGCCGTCTCCTGACGCGTTCCGTATCCTTCCCGGAGGGTATGTATGCGTGCGCGAGGATGGTATCATTGCCGGAGTGTATGAACAACTGCCGGAGCAGTATCGTACCGCTGAGGTCACGGACTATGGCGACAGGCTTCTGATTCCCGCCTTCAACGACATGCATCTCCATGCCCCGCAGTACCGCAACCTCGGTCTGGCGATGGATTTGGAATTGCTGCCTTGGCTGAACACCTATACTTTTCCGGAAGAGTCCAAATTCAAGGATACGGCCTACGCGGAACGTATCTACCATCGCTTTGTACATGAGCTGTGGATGCAGGGTACGATGCGTAGTTGTGTCTTTGCCACGGTGCATCCCGAAGCAACGCGCATGTTGGCGGATTTCTTTGTCCAAGCGGGCTTGGGGGCAAAGGTAGGCATTGTGGGAATGAACCGAAATTGTCCCGATACGCTCCGGAACACGGCGGAAGAGGTGGTGCGCGATACACGTGCCCTGAAGCAATATCTGGATGTGCACGGAAACAACGGATTGGTGGGCACTATCGTTACGCCTCGCTTCATTCCTTCTTGCACAGAGGATATGTCTGCCGCATTGGGACGATTGGCGGAAGAACTGCAACTGCCCGTGCAGTCCCACCTTAGCGAAAACCGTAGCGAGATTGACTGGGTGCAATCGCTTGAACCTGACACGGCTTGCTATGGCGAAGCCTATTATAAATACGGCCTTTTCGGACAGCGGCCTACGCTCATGGCGCATTGCTGCTATACCGATGGCGAGGAATTGCGGTTGATGAAGCGGCAAGGTGTCTACGTGGTGCATTGTCCTACCAGCAACAGCAACATAGCCTCAGGCATGGCGCCTGTGCGCATGTTCTTGCAGCACGGGATACCTGTGGTGCTTGGCTCGGATATATCGGGTGGACATTATGTATCCATGCTGCGTATCATACAGTATGCCGTTCAGACCAGTAAGCTTATTTATGCCCAGACGCAGGGAAAAATGCCCTTCCTCAGCCTGAGTGAAGCCTTCTATCTTGCCACCAAGGCAGGCGGAGGGTTCTTTGGCAAAGTGGGAAGTTTTGAGGAAGGATATGAGTTTGATGCATTACTGGTGGATGACAGTTACTTGAATTATGATAATTATACGTTAGAACAACGTATTCAGCGATATATTTATATAGGTGACGATAGGGATATCCGTGTGCGCTTCTGCCGCGGAAAAGAACTGACGGAGCCGCCAATGGATTAAGAACGATGAAAGAGATTGTAGCCCCTGCGGGTAAAAGATTGGTCTGGTATTTGGCAATGGAGGAATATCTTGCTCAGAATGTCAAGGAAGAGATGCTTTTCTTCTGGGTAGTGTCTCCTACTGTTATTTTCGGACGTCATCAGGTGATGGCGAATGAAGTGAATGTGGACTATTGTCGTGAACACGCGGTGCAGATGTATCGTCGCAAGAGCGGGGGAGGATGTGTCTATGCCGATGGTGGCAACCTGATGATTTCCTATATCTCTCCTTCCACGCACAGCGAAGAAGTCTTTCAGCATTATCTCGATTTGCTTGCAGGTGCACTGGGGCAGATGGACTATCCGGCTGTCAAGTCCGAGCATAACGATGTATTGGTGGGCGAACGGAAAGTGAGTGGAAATGCGTGCTATGCCCTGCCCACCGGCACAATTGTACACGGCACTTTGCTTTGGGATGTTGACTTCGGGGCATTGCAGCAGGCTATTACACCCTCGCGGGAGAAACTGGCAAAGCATGGCGTGGAGTCAGTGCGCCAACGGGTGGTCAATCTGCGCGAACTATCCCAAGGAGAAGGCTACCCGCGTACGATAGAGGAAATACAGAGCCGTCTGGCGGCGATGTTGACGCAGGGCAATCAACGTATGCTTACCGGACAGGAACTGCAGGAGATAGATGCCATCGAACAAACCTATCTGGATCCTGATTTTTTGTATGACAAATAAAAACACGTGCTATGGATAAAGAAAAACAATCCCTTAGGTGGATGCAGGTTCGGAAATACCTGTTCAATAAATATGTCATCGTCTTGGCTGTGTTCGCCGTCATCTTTATGGTGGACAGGAAACAGAGTATCTTTGCTTTCATCAGCCGCGGACGTGAAATAAGGGAGATTAAACAGCAGATTCACAAGACCCAAGAAGAGAATGTGGCTTGCGAACGCGACTTGCGCACCCTGAAGAACACCGATTCGCTGGAACGCTACGCGCGCGAACACTATTATATGCACGCGGAAAATGAGGATGTATATATCGTTAACGAACACTAATCTTGTCTTCCTATGCCGCTTTCTGAACCGCAACCGCACCGACTTATCTTGGGTATTGACCCGGGTACGCTTCTGATGGGCTATGCCTTGTTGGATGTGGAGGGACAGCATGTCAATATCGTCAAGTTCGATTGCTTGGATGTGCGCAAATTGGATGGTCAGTATGCGCGTCTGCAACGCGAGTTTTTCTTCTTGCAGGAGCTCATTGATACCTATCATCCTACTTCGTTAGCCATTGAGACACAGTTCGTTGACAAGAACCCTCAGACGATGATTAAGATCGTACACGCGCAGGGAGTCGCCATTGCTGCGGCGCTGTCCAAGGACTTGCCTGTGTATGAGTATTCGCCTATGAAAGTCAAGATGGCGATTACCGGTAACGGTCATTCCACGAAGGAGCAGGTAGCGGATATGTTACAGCGTTTTTTGCATATCCCGGATGAAGCCATGCCGAAGCATCTGGATGCCACCGATGCACTGGCGATTGCGTATTGCCATTTCCTCCAATTGCGTTTGCCTGCTGCGGCTGCCGGAGGAGCAAAGGATTGGACTTCGTTTGCCAAGCGCAAGGGTCTGGCCGATAGTTCGTTAACCACGCCCAATCAGCGCCTCCTCGCCGCCTTGAATAAGAAAAAGTAACGAATATCTGCATGAAATTGCATATTTATTTGCATATTCGAAAAAAAAGCATTATCTTTGCGCTCGAATTACTACGCATAATAGCGGCTCCGCCGCAATAAACACTATGAATACAGCAATAGAATTTAATCACGTCAGCAAGCAATATCGTCTTGGATTGGTCTCCACAGGTACGCTGGCGCACGACCTCAATCGTTGGTGGCAGACCGCCATCTTGCGCAAAGAGGATCCATATCTCAAAGTGGGCGAAGTCAACGACCGTGCCTCCAAAGGCTCTTCGGAGTACGTCTGGGCATTGCGCGATATTGATTTCAAAGTCGAACAGGGCGATGTCGTCGGCATCATCGGTAAGAACGGTGCCGGTAAGTCAACCCTTCTTAAACTCCTTTCTCGTGTTACAGGTCCCACCACCGGTACTATCCGTGCCAGAGGGCGCATCGGTTCGCTTCTGGAAGTGGGCACGGGTTTCCATACAGAAATGACGGGACGTGAGAATATCTACATGAACGGCGCTATTTTGGGTATGACGCGTCAGGAGATAACGCGTAAGTTGGACGAGATTATCGATTTTTCGGGCTGTGAACGCTATATCGATACGCCGGTCAAGCGTTATTCCAGTGGTATGATGGTCCGTCTGGGCTTTGCCGTTGCCGCGTTCCTGGAGCCGGAGATTCTCGTTGTGGACGAGGTTCTTGCCGTAGGCGATGCCGAGTTCCAGAAGAAGGCCATCGGCAAGATGAAAGACGTTTCCCAAGGCCAAGGCCGCACCGTCCTCTTCGTTAGTCATAATATGGCAAGTGTGAAAAATCTGTGTACACGTGGCATAATGCTTGAGAATGGTCAAATTAAGATGGATGGCAATGTCCATGATGTTGTAGATTGTTATCTTCGCGATAACGAGAAGGGTTTCGTTCTCCGTTCGGGAACCGGCGCTTTACGCTTCGATGAATATAGCCTCGATAAGGAAATCGTTCGCCTGGGCGAAGATCTCGAGGTGCGAGTAAAGGTGACTGCTCATCGCGATATCGACCGATGGATGCTGCATGTGAATATCTACCGTGATAACGGTCATTACATGGCCCATATCATCAACGAGGACGACACGACTTTCCAGACCATGCCTTTGAAAGCCGGTCAGACCTATCAGTTCAAATGCACCATCCATGGCGTGAACCTTGGTCCGGGTCGCTATCGCATTAACCTCTGGGCCGGAAGTGCGTTCGAGCAGTTCGACTGGCTCAAAGAGTGCATGGCTTTCTCTGTCCGCCAGGATGAGCAGTTTATCGGTCGTGTGACCACCTATAAGGAAGATGCCGCCATGGCCTTCCGCTCCACTTGGAAAGCAATTGACTGAGCAAATGAAGCAAAAAGCAATAGACATATTTCTGCACCAAAGGCGCTTTGATTTGATATTCAAGTACCTTTACGTGAAGCATCCGTGCGTGTACCATCGTGCAGCCTATTTGGAGCATATCCGTGCGTTCAATGGTTTCTACGAACTGAACCCCAGTGACGGAAAGCCCAAGAACACCCCAGATGATTTCATCAACAGTTTTGATGCGCTCATTGCGAGTCTCAAGGCGGATGGTTATGCCCAATCATTAGCACCTATCCCCTTGGGCTCGAATAGCGAGATTCAAGACGGAGCACATCGCTTGGCAGCCTGTGTGGCGTTGGGTATTGAGCCTAAGATCGAAGATGATACCCATGAGTCGGATGAGATCTATGACTACCGCTTCTTCTTTGAGAAGAAGATGAATCCGTCCGTGATGGATTATGGTGCGCTGGAGTATGTGAAACTCAATCCTCATGCGCATATTGTCAACCTGCATTCGATTACGAATCCGAAGGACGATGATAGGGGAGAAGCCATCCTCAATAAGTATGGCCTTATCTTCTATAAGAAAGAGCTGCACCTGACTTACAATGGTCTGGTGAATCTCAAAAAGCTGTCCTACGGTTCGTTCTGGGATCGGGAAGACTGGATCGGTAATGAAGAGAACCAATATTTCGGAGCACAAGACCATGCGCAAGCATCTTTGGGCAAATATCCGACTCGCGTCTATGTGTTTGTTTGTGATGATTTGGAGAAGGTGGTGAAAGCCAAGGCAGAGATACGGGATATATATAATATCGGCAATTTCAGCGTCCATATCAATGACCATCATGATGAGGCAGTCTGGTTGGCGGAGACCTATTTCAATGCCAATTCGCTCTTCGCGATCAATCATCGTCCGTTCGCGAAGGACGATAAGGTCTTCGATGAGAATGTGGAGTATTTGAAATCAACGGCACAGAAGCTAGGTGTTGATTTAGACGATATCTGCGGAGCCGGTAGCACACCGCTTAATGTGCTGCTCATGCGCCATAGCGATGACTTGGATTATCTCTGTATTGATGAACGTCTGAATATGGAGGATGATATTATATCTCCGCATGACTCCCAGTTGTGCTATTACCCTTATCCGAAGGAGGAGATTATCACCAATCCGGCGAACTATCAGTACTATCACGGCTTGAAACTGATTAGCCTCGATGTGCTGTATCAGATGAAGCATAATCGCGGCGAGAAGCCGAAGGATCTCAACGATTGCCGGATGATCAATAAGCTGTTACGGAGAAGTCATTTCGATATGCAGTTATTTGTGTATAACGTAACGCATCATCCTGTATATGTGGCAATCAACGAATATTACAAAAAGAACGAACGCCGGGCTAAACGAGTATTGAAGAAGATCGGTTTGATGAAGAATTGATATGGTGCATCCTGTTCTATCCATATTAGTCATTACGCACAATCAGCGCGAATTGCTAGAGCGTTGTTTGTCTTCCGTGCTGGGGCAGAAACTCAATGTCCCCTTCGAGGTCATTGTTTCTGATGATCGGTCGGATGATGGTACAGCGGAGTATATAGCAGATCTGCAAAACCAAATCACCAATGGCAAATTACATATCACCAATCTGACCCAATTGTTCTATACCCGCTGCAACTCCAATGACTGCGATCCGAAGAATGTGTCGGAACGCTGCGGATGGAATAAACTCAATGTATATACTCATGCTCAGGGTGATTTCTTCGTGAATATTGATGCAGATGATTATCTGCGTTCCAACGATATCTATCAGACCCAGTTGGATATGTTAGCATCTCATCCGGAGTGCGCGATGTGCATGCAGGATGTATGGCCGGTACGGGATGGAGAATCGCAACCGTCCAGCCAACCATGGCCCTCGTTTGGTCGGTTGAAGAACGGACAGGTTCTTTCGGCTTATGATATCTTATCCGAGTATCGTGCCTTGAATCAATGCTATATGATCCGTCGTCATCCGGAGCAGGATTGTGCGGCCTTGTATGGCAAGCATTTCGATGATACGGTTATTACGTTGCATCATCTGCAGTTCGGACCGGTAGTGTATGTCGATAGAGCTGATTATGCGTGGGTGCAATATGCAACCAGCATCACGAAAACGCTTCGAGGCGATGATAACGTAGCGGAATACGGATTGCTGCCGCTGCATCATATCCGTTTTATACCCGCCTTTGCCGGTATGTTCATGCAGGATGGGCTGAAGGATATCATCCACATGCTCAGGGTCTTTGCCGATAAGGGTTATCAATGGGACTTAACCGAACGTACCCAAGCGGCCTTTGAAGAGACTCCCGGTCGCATCTATCGCGTATTGGCTAAACCGCAATCGACTTTTCGCGACCGGCTCTATTTGCGGTATGTGCGAATCGTGGCTTTGATGTATGATAAATACAAGTGGTCGAATTGGGAATACCTATATGGTTTATTAATCAGCCGTGAGGCAGCAAAAAAGATATTTAAATAAAACATGGATAATATAACCGTAACATCGCCCTTACTGCCCAACTTGGACGAATTAAACAAGTTGATGCAAGATATCCAGAGCGTGAACGCTCATTTGTAATTTGACATTTGTGATTTGTAATTTATGAGCAAAGAAGAATTTATAGATAAATGTATCGCGTTCTCGGTTAAGATAAATAAATTGAGAAAGTATTTGCGAGAAGAGCAGCATGAGTACAATAACTCCGATCAGATTCAGAGGAGCGGTACAAGTATAGGAGCAAACTATAGTGAAGCATGCGATGCTGTGAGTAAAGCGGATTTTGTCAATAAACTTAGCATAGCACAGAAAGAAGCGAATGAGACTATCTATTGGCTGAAGGTATTATATGGCTCAGAGCTGATTTCGAAGAATCAATATGAGGAACTTTTAGCAGATGTACGCGAACTATATAAAATACTCGCTGCAAGCCTAAAAACATTAAAAAACGACAAATGAGAAATGACATATGACAAATAAAAGTACAATCACAGTAACGTCCCCTTTGCTTCCTGATTTAAAGGAACTAAACCAATATCTTGAACAGATCTGGGAAAGACGGTGGATTACCAATATGGGGCATTATCATGAGTTGCTGGAGGAAGAACTGGCTAAGTATCTCGGAGTAGAGTACATCTCACTCTTCACCAATGGTACGTTGCCGTTGATAACCGCATTGCAAGCGTTGGGGCTAACGAAGGGCGAAGTAATAACCACTCCATATTCGTTCGTAGCCACAACGCATAGCATCTGGTGGAACCAGTTGACACCGGTGTTTGTGGATATCGAGGAAGAGACATGCGGAATGGATCCGGCAAAGATAGAAGCGGCTATCACTCCGAACACGGTGGCAATCATGCCGGTGCACTGCTATGGCAAACCATGTAATACGGAGGAGATAGATGCGATAGCCAAGAAACATGGGTTGAAAGTGATCTATGACGCTGCGCATGCTTTCGGAGTACGCGTCAATGGCGAATCGATTCTCAATGCCGGAGATATCTCTACACTATCGTTCCATGCAACGAAGGTGTATAACACCATCGAAGGAGGTGCTTTGGTATGTCATACGAAGGAGATGAAAGAGAAGATTGATCATCTGAAAAACTTCGGTTTTGAGGACGAGGTGACAGTAGTGGCTCCTGGTATCAATAGCAAGATGGATGAGGTGCGTGCAGCGTATGGATTGCTGAACTTGAAGCAAGTAGATGCCGCTATTGAGGCACGTCAGAAAGTAGCGAATGCCTATCGTGCCGCGTTGCGCGGTGTCAAAGGTATTCGGTTCTTCGACGATATGCCGGGAGTGAGACATAACTATAGCTACTTCCCCATCTTCATTAATGAAGCCGAGTATGGCATGAGCCGTGATGCATTATATGCAAAATTGAAGGAACAGGGGATATTCGGTAGACGCTATTTTTATCCGTTGATTACTGCTTTTGAGCCGTATCGACATTATCCGACAGCAGCTGAGGCTAATTTGCCGGTAGCAACGAAAGTTGCGAACGAAGTGTTGTGTCTGCCGATGCATCATGTATTGCTCGAAGAAGATTTAAAACAAATTATTGATTGTATAGTGAAGTAAAAATATGACAGTAGGAATTATGCAGCCATACTTTATGCCTTATATCGGGTATATTAGTTTGATAAAGCATACAGATCGGTTTATACTCTTTGATACAGTTCAGTTCATTCGTCACGGATGGATTGAACGTAATAGGATGTTGAAACAGAATGATGGTTGGCAATATGTACAAGTACCGTTGATTAAAGAAGATGGAAGAGAAACATCAATCCAAAATGTACGTATTAATAATGTGGAACCATGGAAGAAAAAGATGCTGTCTCAAATTCAGCATTACAAAAAGGTTGCTCCACATTATTACGGTGTGATACGATTGCTGAATGAGGTGTTTGAGCAAGAATATGAAGATATTACATCGCTTAACAAGGCATCATTGGAGACTATATGCAGATATTTGGGTTTTCCGCGAGAACTGGAGGTGTTCTCTAAGATGAACTTACAGATAGACCCGGTGAAGGCTCCGGATGAATGGGCTCTGAATATATGCAAGGCTTTACCGGATGTGACACACTATATCAACCCAATAGGTGGAACTGAATTTTTTGATAGAAGTAAGTATGAGAAAGCCGGCATCCCTATTAGTTTTCAGCAGATGGAGATAGCCGCATATGACCAAAAGCGTCCTGTATTCGAGCCTGGATTATCCATCTTGGATGTAATGATGTGGAATGATAGAGAAGATATCAATGCAATGTTGGATAAGTATAAATTAGTATAGATGCCAAGTGAAAAATCAAATATAATAGTCTCAATCTGTTGTATCACATACAACCATGCGCCATTTATTTCCAAGGCGCTAGAGGGGTTCTTGATGCAAGAGCCTCCTACGGGGGTGTCGAAAGATGAACCTTGGTATGAGATATTGATACATGATGATGCATCCACAGATGGTACCACCGAAATAATCAAGGAGTACGCGGCAAAATATCCAGATAGAATATATCCGTTGTATGAAGCGGAAAATCAGTATTCAAAGGGGAAAGCGAAAGAGATAGATCTGTATAATTATAACAGAGTTCTTGGGAAATATATCGCATACTGTGAAGGAGATGACTATTGGACGGATGCAAAGAAGTTGCAGAAGCAGATTGATTTTATGGAGGCGCATCCGGAGTATAGTATAACATGGACGAGATGTACACATCATGATTATGAGCAAAATGTAAATACAGCAGATGGCTGCGGCTATTTATTTAAGAACAATGAGGTAGAAGGAGTAGACGTTACACTCGATATGTTTTTTGCAAATTGGATTACGCAGCCGCTGACTATGGTATTTCGAGCGCAATATTACTCATCTGAATGGAGAACAAGATACCGTATGTATAGGGATATGCATGAGATGTATCATTTGTTAAGATTAGGGAAAGGTTATTTGTTCGCATTCAATAGCGGAGTATATACTAAACATAGCGATGGTATATTCGGAAAGGTAAAATTGGCAGATGCCTGTAAAACAGGATTAAGTATCGCCGAAGAGTTGTATGATAAAAACCATGAGGAATCCACGAGTCGATTCTATGAGAGCGTGCTGCAATGGAATATTGATAAAGCAAAAGAAATAGGGGAAAATAAGTATTCTTTGTCGTGGAGACTATTTAGATTAAATCACAATTGGAAAAAGTTGATTAAAAATATAGTACGCATATAAATGTATAAGACGCCGATATTATTGATTACTTTCAATCGTCCGGAGCATACGCGACGAGTGTTGACAGAGATCCTGAAACAGGAACCTCAATCGCTATATGTGTGTCAGGATGGAGCACGTGAAGGAAATGAGAATGATAGAATAAAGTGTCAAGATGTAAGAGATGTAATAACTGAACTTACGTCTGCATATGCTGTGGAACATCCTACCTTTACACTTTTCACTCTTTACTCTTCGTTTAATTTAGGCTGTGGTTCGGGGCCGGCAACCGGTATCAGTTGGTTCTTTGAACAGGTGGAAGCGGGCTTAATATTTGAGGATGATGCTGTACCTCATCCGGATTTCTTTGAATATGCAGAAACATTGTTGGAAAAGTATAAGGATGATGAATCGGTTCGAGCAATAGGGAGCATGAAACTATACGATGAGCAGTTTGGTGGTGGCAGTTACTATTTCTCGATGATGAATCGAACCCTTTGCGCATGGGCGACTTGGAGAAGAGCGTGGAAGTACTTTGATTATACGATGAAGCGTTATAGCCGAGAGGATTTAAATAAGGCAATGAAAAGGTATGGGGCTGCATTACGGGAAAGAGAATATTGGATGGATCGGTTGGATGAAATTCATAAGGATTGTTTAGGAGGAACAAGTTGGGATCAGCAGTTCTGGATGATGATATGGTTGACGGGAGGTAAAGGAATATGCCCCAATAGTAACTTGAGTATGAATATTGGCTTTGATGAAACGGCAACGCATACGTTTAATCCAAATAGTGTGGGGGCATGTCGTGAATTGGAACCGATCTTACCATTACGAGAACCGAAAGATAACCGAATTCAACGGAAAGCAGATTGGTTATTCCATAGGGCGTATTTTCAATCATGGGAGTATGGATGGAGTGGTATAAAACGATTACCTCAACGGATCAATAAACGAATTAAAAGATTAATAGGACATGAGGGTTCGTGGTTTAAATAATAATGAATGAGTTAAAACATGAAGGAATGAAAGTAAGTATTGTAACCATAAATTATAATAATGCAGAAGGCTTGCGAAAGACGCTTGCTTCGGTAGCAGAGCAGACGTATGAGCATGTCGAACATATAATAGTCGATGGTGCATCGACAGATAATTCTGTAAAGATTATTAAGGAATATGTTCGACAAGTCGAGAGCCAAGAGCCGAGAGCTAAGAGTGTGATATGGTCGAGCGAGAAGGACAAAGGAATATATAACGCGATGAACAAGGGCATCCGCAAGGCTACGGGAGAATATTGTCAGTTCCTTAATTCTGGAGATATACTCGCTGCTCCGGATGTTACCGAGCGTATGATGGCTGTCCTTAATTCTTTAAACATTCAACATTCAACCGAGAATGTCCTTGACATTCTATACGGTGATATGCTAAAGATAGGAGTAAAACAGTATGTGGATAGAAGCAGCAGAAATGATGATGTAACGCTCCATATGTTCTATCGTGGATGCTTAAATCATAGTCCGGCATATATCAAGCGTTCGCTCTTTGATGAGTACGGACTCTATGACGAGACGCTCAAGATATGCTCCGATTGGAAATTCTATATGCAGTCCATCGTGTTAGGTAAAGCAACTACGAAGCATGTAGATATCGTGGTGACGCACTTTGATATGAATGGCATCTCCGAAACTCGTAAGGATATCCTGAATGAGGAGCGCAATCGCTTGCTCCAAGAACTGGTGCCGCAAGGTATATTGAAAGACTACGACAGATATCATTTCCCCATGTCCCAATACGATCGCCTCAAGCGTCATCACCTTTGGGGATTAGTATGGTTCATAGAACGTGTATTATTTAAACTTGAAAAATGGGGCGTGTTGAGGTAATTGTGTAATGTTGAATGTGTAATGTGTATGAACGAGGTTTTTGCATTTGAAAAACTAGATGTTTATAAGGTCGCACGCGTGTATGTTCGCAACGTGTACTTCTTATCGGACAAATTTCCGCAAAAGGAAGACTTTGCGCTAACTTCCCAAATCCGTAGAGCTGCCGTGTCTATTACATCGAACATAGCCGAAGGAACATCGCGCTTCTCAGTAAAGGATAAGTCTCACTTTATTGAAATTGCCTACGGATCACTGATGGAAACATACTCACAATTGCAGGTGGCTTCCGATTTAATGTATATCAAGTAGTCGGATATAGAAGAAGTTAAACCGCAAGTGGTAGAGTTGAGAAATCGCTTATCCGCTTTGCGGAAAGCATATATGACCAAAACTGTGGAAGGTGGAAAGTGTAAGAATGTTTAAACATTACACAGTAAACCATAAACAAATCAAGAATATGAAGCAGTATTTATATAGATTATGGCAGTGGGTATGGAAGGGAATACCTGTGCAGAAGATAAATGCCGGAATAACGACCATTGAGCATGGGCAAACCCTTGATGGACATAAGATCCTGATTACTGGTGGTAGTCGCGGGATAGGGTATATGTTGGCGAAGCGATTTATTGCCGAAGGTGCGGAAGTGCTGATTGTTGGTCGCAATGAGGATGCACTGCAGAAAGCTGTGGCTGAGTTGGGGTGCAAGAGTTTGGCTTGTGATGTAACCAATATTGCCCAATTGCCGGAACTGATTAAGCAGACGGCTGAGGCTATGGGTGGTTTGACGGGATTGGTGAATAATGCCGGAGTATGCAATATCGATAATGGGTTCCTGAATGTGACGGAAAAGAGTTACGATGAGCAGTTCTTGCTTAACGTAAAGAGTCCGTTCTTCTTGACGCAAGCGTTTGTACAATATGTGACGGAGAAGAAGGTGCCATCTTCGAGTGTGCTGTTTATCACCTCTGAACGTGGACTCTATCCCGATGATGCTCCGTACGGCATGACGAAAGCTGCGATAGGTAACATCATTGCCGGCATTGCGAGACGCTTTGCGCTACAAGGTGTGCATATCAATGGTATTGCACCCGGAGTGACGGCTGACACAAAAGGACATCCTGAAATGTACGAAGATCTGTACTTGAAAGGTGCAGTCGGGAAACGGTATATTGTGCCGGATGAGTTGGCAGAGGTGGCCGTCTTCCTTATGTCGGATGCAAGCAAATGCGTCTCCGGAGAAATCTTTCCTTGTAACCAAGCCAATCATTATAAATGAAACAAACATCAAACATAATACATAATACATCAAGAGGAAAGACAATCTCCTTCATAATACCTCTCTATAACTCAGCCAAGTGGCTAGAGAAGTGTTTATTGTCCATTCTTAATCAAGACATCCCGGAATCGGAGATGGAAATCATATGTGTAAACGATGGATCTCCGGATAATTCGGCAAAGATGGCAAGAGAGATCGGGAAGAAGCATCCATGTATCATCGTTTTGGATCAGGAGAATCAGGGCCCGTCCGGTGCGCGTAATAATGGAATGCGTTATGCAACTGGTAAGTATCTGTGTTTCGTGGATCCGGATGATTATGTAGAGCCGAACGTATATGGGAAGTTGGTGCGGCAGATGGAGGAGGAGAATTTGGATATGCTTCGGTTCAATTATCAGAGTGTTGATGAGAATTATCAGCCGGTGGAGAAACCTGCTTTTGAAAAGCGATTTGATTATTCGTCTAAATTGATGAGTGGTGCGGAGTTCATCGCTACGCGATTGGATATAGCGTGCAATATTTGGCGCTATATGTATCGACGCGAGATCATTACGGAGAATGGAATATGGTGCTTTACGGGGGACTATTATGACGATACGCCATGGCTGCCGCTAGTGCTGATGAAAGCAGGGCGTATGAATATTTGCGATATGGTGGTTTATAACTATTTGGAGCGGAGTGATTCGCTCGTAAAGACGAAGAATCCTATGATGCAGATACGAAAGGCAGATGGTTTTGTGCTTCTTCTTAAGTATTTGGAAGATGAGAGAAAGTCAATCGTCGATGGTAGATTGTCGATAGACGATAGGTGGAAAGAGAGAGTGATTGCATGGTATAAGCGGATGGAGGCTCATGCGGTAATCTCTCTATTGACGAATGTCGGGATATATCTATTTGCTGTACGTAAAGATTATGTTAATAAGTTGAACGGATTAAAAGTCTTTCCATTAAGTAAGACAACGGATTCGAAAAAGACTCTACGAAAGATTCGTCTGGCGAACATTCATCCGTTAATATTAGTATGGTTTATCCATCTAAAAAACTATTTTAAGTGAGTATGGAAATAATTATTGATCCTCGCAGCAATTATGCATACGGATCCTATTACGTGGTAGGTCTCCAAAATTTATTTGGGAAAGAAAATATTTCGTATAAACTAAAGCCATTTAAAGAATTAGATGACTTGGGAAATGATATGCGTTTTGTTATTCAAAACGGTGCAGTTCAGAAGCATGTGTTCCTTCACTTAAACGATTCGTATAAAGTATTGGAAAAAGATTACGAATGGTGTGATGTGTATGGGTGCGTGAATGCGAACTTTGCTCATTATCCTAAAGATGAATATCCTAAACTTGTATCTATAGTTCCGTCTTTTGGTACCCGGGTTGGAAAATCTTTAGCAAACGTAGTTATAAATGCTATTCGACAATTAGTGCCGATTCTCTCTATCGTACTAAATAGAGTGGAGTATAATAAGTATGTACAAAAGATGGATGTAAACAGAGTAACCAATTTGAGACACTATTTCGGAAGACGCTATCGAACATGGAAAAATCGAGAACCGCTATCGACATACGTGAACGATATACCATCCGAAGACAATTACATATTCTTCTTGAGTACGCTGTGGTATAGTAATGATGAAAACAAGAATGACGAAACAGTCAATCTTCGTCGTGCTCATTTCATCCGCGCTTGCAAATCTATTGAGGGTTTAATATATGAAGGTGGCTTGTTGGGAGATAGTTCTTCGTCGAATGAGAAATTTGCAGATGTGTTAGCAACACATGGAGAGCCGTTCGACCAATGGATTGAAAAGACGAAACATAGTGCATTGGTATTTAACACACCGGCATTTTGGGATTGTCATGGATGGAAGTTAGGCGAGTATTTGGCGTTAGGGAAATGTATTGTTTCGACAAAGTTGAGCAATGATTTACCGTATCCGTTGGAGCACGGAAAGAATATCCATTTCGTAGAAGACACGGAAGAATCCATGCGCGAAACGATAGAGTATATTTTAGCGCATCCGGACTATCGGCATAAGTTAGAGAAAGGGGCAAGAGAGTATTGGGAAAAGTATGGCACACCGGAAGCTAGTTTGAAATTGTTAGGAATTCAATAAATATTATGAAAACAATATTATTAGTTTTTGGCACCCGTCCGGAAGCCATTAAGATGGCGCCGTTGGTAAAGAAGCTGCAGTCGCAACCGGAGCAATTCCGTACCGTGGTTGCAGTCACCGGTCAGCATCGGCAGATGCTTGACCAAGTGTTGCATATTTTTGATATCATACCGGATTATGACCTGAACATCATGCAAGCGAATCAGGACTTGTACGACGTGACGAGTCGGGTGCTGGTAGGTATGCGGGATGTGCTGAAAGCGGTACAACCCGATGTGGTGCTGGTTCACGGAGACACGACGACGAGTACGGCTGCGGCGTTGGCTGCGTTTTATCAGCAGATACCGGTGGGGCATGTGGAAGCCGGGTTACGGACGGGGAACATTTACAGTCCCTGGCCGGAGGAGATGAACCGACTGATGACGGGACGGATTGCAACGTATCATTTTGCACCGACACCGTTGGCGAAGGCTAATCTGATGCGAGAGAATGTGAGTGAGGATAAGATTCTCGTAACGGGAAATACGGTGATTGATGCGCTGTATATGGTGGTGGAGAAGATTAAGAACGATGTGGCATTGCAGGGGCAACTGCGCAATGTGCTGAAGGATGCAGGATATGACACAACGCGGTTGGATGGGAGTCGGCGATTGGTGCTGATAACCGGGCATCGGCGTGAGAACTTCGGAGATGGGTTTATCAGTATGTGCACGGCAATACGTGATTTGGCTGCAAAATATCCGGATGTGGATTTTGTTTATCCGATGCACCTCAATCCGAATGTCCGAAAACCGATAAAAGAGGTTTTCGGCGAAATCGATCCCGTACACCATACACCATACACCCTACACAATCTATTTCTAATAGATCCGCTCGAATACCTCAGCTTTGTGTATCTGATGGAACAGAGCACCATCGTCCTTACTGACTCCGGTGGCATCCAAGAAGAAGCTCCGGGATTAGGTAAACCGGTATTGGTGATGCGTGACACCACCGAACGTCCGGAGGCGTTGGAGTCCGGGACGGTACATCTGGTTGGAACAAATTATGATAAGATTGTGAATGAAGTAAGTACGTTACTGGATGATGCGGAAGCGTATCAGCGTATGTCACAAGCCGTCAACCCTTACGGTGACGGACTGGCTTGCGGAAGAATAGCAGAGTTTTTGGCAAAATAGCACTTGTAATGAGACCCAATCTATTTGATTATGCAACATCAGAGTTAAGCCAAGATGCATTTTTGGCATGGTTTTGTAGATGGGCAGATGAGTTGATGACAGATGATACTGAACTGCAAGCCTGTGCACGTACATTCTTGCAAAAGTATATCGCGATACAACTGACTGATTATAGTGAAGAAATTCGTACCGTTGAGGTGAGGAGGCAATATGAGCATATTGATGTGCTACTAACGATTAACAAAGACTTGAGCGTGATCATAGAAGACAAGGTGCATACATATAAACATGGTGATCAACTTAAACGATACTCAGAAGCAATAGATGATCCAAAAGTGAAGTTGTACATTAAGACAGGTGATGAATCGGAAGAGCAAAAAAAGAGAATAGAAGAGGTAGATAAATATACCGTCATCACTCGAGCGGATTTGCTTCAATCATTAGAGAGCTGCAAGAGCGAAAATGAGATATTTCGTTCTTTCGTTGATAGGTTGCGCGGATGGGAAGATGCTACTCATTCATACCGCCAATCAGATGTATGGAGTACCGCGCAACTGATTGGTTTTTACAAGGATTTGGAGCGTGTCTTGCCAAATTCGAAATGGTCGTATGTTAGCAACCCGAATAAAGGTAATCATGTGTTGAATTGGACGTGGGTCACACTGCCGGATTGCAAAATGTATCTGGAGTTTTCTTTTCCGCAATGGTGCGCTGCGAAAAAGATACCTTATTTAGATCATTTTAAATTATTGGTAAAGATAACGGCTCTAAATGAGCCGCGATATGATGAACATCAAAAAGCTCTGCGTCGTGAGTTGCTACATAAACACTCAAAAGCTTTTATTGCCCATGCTAACGGTCTAGTGCATCGTCCGCATGTATTAAGACCCGGAAGATATATGACAATAGCGGAAGTGGGGGGTAAGCATTTTGCCAAGGATTCGGCAAGCATTGATGTGATGAAGATAGCGGAACTATTACATCCCTATGAGGAGGCAGTAAGATCATATGCGGACGAATTGAGTCGCTTATGTAAACTGAGTTATAATACACAAACACATCCTTTTTAAGCATAAAATAGCAATAATTGTTACAAAATGCAGAAAAATGAAAGAATCGGGCATAAACATTTGTATATGTCATTTTTTTTTTGTAACTTTGCGCGCCGATTTGTGTAATATTATAGAAGTGATATGGCAAATATAGTATATAGAGATCAATTAGGTGCGTTCGTTTGTATGTTAAGTACACCTGTATCGCCAATTAAAAAGAGTGTAGGTACAGGAACCTTTGTGCATAAAGACGGATTTCCTTATCTCCTAACTGCAGCTCATGTGGCACGGGAGACAAACGCGAATACAACGATAGTGATGCATAATGGTAAAGGCGGTGCGTTGGAGATAAAATTCTCTACGGTTAATCCGACCCTTACATGGAAGTACCATCCTAAGGCTGATATGGCTGTATGCCGCATGGATATATCGTCCTGCTCGGCATTATTTGAGAAACACTTCGCACCATACGATATTTTTGATGTCTCGGAAGATGAGATTTCGCGAGATGATGAATTGACAGTCGTTGGTTTTCCCAGCGGATTAGGGAGCTCGGGTAAATTCTCTCCTCTTACATTCCGCTCTTTTGCGGCATCGTCATTTATTACATTGTCGAGAGCAGATACCGGCACTCCATCTGATTTTTTCTGTTTGGAGCAACCAAGTATGGGAGGATATAGTGGAGGACCGGTATTAGACTTAGGTTATAGAGTAATGGGTGCATTAACTACCACATCCGGGAAAGGGACTAAAATCAAAGGATTGATTCATGGTACTATGTCGGATATAACAGGAGGTAAGTTAGCTTTAGTAACACCTGCGTATTATTTGAATGATATATTATGGTAAAAGCATGAAAATAGATGATGTGATATTCAAAGAAGTGACAGATGGTCGGAGTGTAGATCCGAGCCAATATTGTCACTTTGGATGGGAAGGAACGGGTGCGTATGCATTTGCACGATACGCAGATGCGTACTATGAGAGTGCATGTTCACTTTACGAGAAGATACAACAGTCTCGCGGGCAGTATAGCGTGATTGATAGTCTGGGAATCACAATGTGTTTCTGCTATCGGCATTTTGTAGAGTTATATCTTAAATTTATCTATGTTAAGTACGCATGCAAGACGGAAGAAGAATACAAGGATTTTTTGAAGATAGGACACAACTTAGTTGAACTTTGGAATGCAGCGAAACCAACATTGAAGGCAATGAAGGATAGGGTAGGCACGACGGTGAATCTGAATATCGTGGAGCATTACATCAAGGAGATTAATCATTTCGATGATCAGTCGATGAGTATGCGCTATCCGATTAACAAGGAACTCAAACAAATGCATCCTAATACGCGCCTTGATTTGCTGAATCTACATGATAGGATGCATGAGTTGCATTATGCTTTGGAAGGTCTGGTATATGATTATGCAAATCAAATTACCATTTCATATCCAATAAAGGAAATGGAAGACTTCAAGGATGCATATCGAACGATGGCTCATAAAGTGTCGGCATTTTTAGATCAGGTAAATACTTTTGTAGATAGAACGCCTCGAATAACACATTTGTCAGATGTGAAAGCTTTACTAACTCCTAGTCCGGATGAAGTTCCGATGACTGTATATGAAGCATATTCGGACGATGAAATAATGCTATTTGATATTCTATTCTATACTGGAAGGGATATAAAGCACCATGAAGTTACTTTGCCATTGGATGAAACTGAGCGATTGAATGATGTGGTGAAGTTGTGCTTATATAATATGAAGAATAGTCGATTTGTTTTTGGACAGCCAAAGAACAACGAAGTGAATATCTATGGCAAATGTGCATCTGCGCAATATGATAATATCATTGAGGCCAAGAAAATATTAGATGAGTTGATTGAACCGAAGAGGAAAGATGACTTAATGGGCTAATAATACAGTGACTTATTAGAAAAAAACAATATAATATGATTAAAAGAATAATTGAGGTTTATGTACCAATAACGACGTGCACATTGAGGTGCTCATATTGTTACATCACAATGAAGCGATTGTTTGATGGACCTATACCAAAGGTGTCATTCACACCGGAATTCTTTCGTAAAGCATTATCAAAAGAAAGACTGGGTGGAAGTTGCTTAATTGGATTTTGCGCCGGAGGTGAAACATTGTTGTTGCCTCATTTAATAGATTATATTCGTGTCCTTTTGGAAGAGGGACACTATGTTCAGGTAGTAACCAACGGAACGATATCAAAGCGATTTGATGAATTTGCACAACTACCACCTGATTTAACGGCACATTTGTTTTTCAAGTTTTCTTATCACTATACGCAGTTAAAAGAGCGTAATTTACTTGAGGGTTTCTTTGCAAACATTAAAAAAGTAAAAGATGCAGGTTGCTCTTTCACATTAGAGCAAGTGCCTTCTGACGATACAATATCATGTCAAGATGAAGCAATAAAACTTGCTCAGAAATATGTGGGGGCAACTCCACATATTACGGTGGCACGAGATGAACATAGAATAGGCGGTAAATTGCCTATCTATACACAACAAACACGTGGAGAGTATAAAAAAACGTGGGGTGATAAATACAATTCTGCATTATTCGATTACAAATTGTCCATCTTTGAGCAACCACGTAAAGAATTTTGCTATGCCGGAGATTGGAGCTTTACAATGGATTTTTGTTCCGGATTAATGCGCCAATGTTATTCGAGTAAAACCATTTCAAGAAATATATACAAAAACATAGAAAAACCAATTCATTTTTGCGCAGTAGGTCACCATTGTCCAGAACCTCATTGCTATAATGGTCATTTGTTTTTGAGTTTCGGAGATATACCTGAAGTACCTGCACCAAAGCACGCAGATTTGAGAAACCGTATTTGTGCAGATGGGACAGAGTGGTTGCAACCAGAAATGAAAGCTTTTATGAATTCTAAACTATATGAAACCAATAAGGAATATAGTAAGATCAAGAAAGCGTTGGTTGACTTTGAAAACGTTATAACACCAGTTTATTTTAAAGTGGCTAAACCATTCGTTAAAATCAAAAAAATGCTACTGAAGAAAAAATGAGAGAGCATGTTGACAAAATGAGGGATATAGTTCTACAAACTCTTCGAACTATTATCACAAATGATTATATTTTATTGGATTTGCCATATCAACGAAATGTGGGTGATGTGCTAATATGGCAAGCCTTTGAAGACATAAAACCACAATTGGGGCATAGATGTCTGTATCAATGCAGTGAGGCTACATACGATAAACCATCTATTGATAAGGATGTTATTCTAGTCTTCATGGGCGGAGGTAATTTTGGAGACCTATGGGAGCATCATCAAATATTTCGATATCAAGTGATGAACGATTTCCCAGATAATCCATTTGTTCAACTACAACAAAGTGTGTGGTTTGACGATCCTGAGAAGATGAAGCAAGACGTCATTGAGTTTCAAAAGCATAGGGGAAAAGTGTCCATATGTCTGCGAGACAAACAGTCTTATGATATAATCCAAGAAAATTATCCGTCAGTCGAAACTTATTTGTTGCCGGATCTTGCTCTGACATTCGACGTAGAATCATATTGTAAAAAACATCATATAAATATCAATCAGGGTAATGGAAATCTATTGGCATTAAGAAAGGACAAGGAGGCTGTAGATATATCCAAGTACAAAGTGCCCAGCGATGTGGAAGTGAGCGATTGGCCATCTATGATGTGTACATTGCCAAAACAAGCGAAAGTACAAAAATGGATTAGACGATGTGAAAAATATTTGCATAGTAAAGCATTAGCAAGATTGCTTACCGATTATTTGTATCGGAAAGTGTTGAAGTATGAATATATTAATTCCGGCATTGACTTCTTGAATAGTTATAAAACAATATATGCGACACGACTTCATGTCGCAATATTAGCTGCTTTGATGGGAAAAGAAACATATATAATAGATAATAGCTATCATAAAATCAGCGGAGTGTATAATCAATGGATGAAAAACTCCAAAATAGTCAAAATGTTATGAAACTGCTTTATTTTATTAAAGACATATTGCGCCCTTTATACAATAAACTTTTTCGCTATTACATTGGTGATGTGATAGTATTACATCGCGTAGTGGATGGTGAACAAAGTAAAGCGACTAAAAACAAGTTGCTGGAAATTCAGAAGAATGAATTAGTCCAACTAATAAATCAATATAGAAATGATGGTTATGAGTTTGTGTCGTTAGATGTATTCATGAAAGAAAAGAACAGACTTTTTACGAACAAACGAATAGCTACTATTACATTTGATGATGGATATAGAGATAACTATGCGATTGCATATCCGTTATTAAAGGAGTTAAAAGCACCTTTTTCGGTATTCATTTCGATAGATATCATAGAGCAAAAGGCAGCTCTTTGGTGGTATGTGTTAGAAGATATACTATGGAGTCAAAAGGAGATAATCTTGGATGGTAAAACTTATACCATTAATACAGATGAAGAGAAAAATGATGTCTTCGATATAGTACATGCAAAGCTATCTGGGCTAGATACGAAAGATACAGTATCATGGTTTAAGAAAAATGGGGTGGATTGGGATACGATAAACACCAAGTATATCAAATCAATCTGTATGACATGGAGCGAATTGCAAGCGATAGCAAAGGATAGTCTGTGCACAGTCGGCTCGCACACTTTAACTCATGCAAGATTACCCTTACAATCGACAGATGTCAGGATTAACGAATTAAAACAATCAAAGAGCATCTTGGAAGAACGATTGAATTGTAATGTGCACTTTATCACATACCCCTATGGAGCATGTTCAGCAGAAGTGGAAAGTGATGTAAGAAAAATAGGTTATGCCGCGGGTTTTTTATCTAGAGGAGGGAGCGTTAGAAAGGATCAAAACCGATATCGTATAACTCGTACGAAATGGAACCAATAAGAGAAAATGGAAATATGAAGAGCAGAATGAAAGTTTCTATAGTTATTCCCGTGTATAAGGTGGAAAGATACATTGAAAGATGTGTAAAATCTGTATTAGCGCAGAAGTATACCGGAGATATGGAGTGTATCTTAGTAGATGATTGTGGAAATGATCAGAGTATTGCGATAGCCGAAAGCATTATAAAAGAGAGTAGCAAACGGATAGATTTTCAAGTCCTTCATCACGAACATAATAGAGGGCTAAGCGCTGCTCGTAATACAGGACTGATGGCAGCATCCGGAGAATATGTGTATTTTTTAGATAGTGATGACGAAATCCCCGAAAATGCAATACAATTATTGGTGGAGGAAGCAAGTAAACACCCAGGTCTTGATATGATACAAGGATTTACACAATCAGTCCCTATGGTGGAGAAATATGACACTACATGTTATCAATCGCACAGTTTTATCGATGATAATGTTTGGATTAGGGATAACTATTACACGAATGATCGAACTATTCCGGTGAATGGTGTAAATAAGTTGTTGCGGAGAAATCTTCTTATTGAAAATAAAATATTCTTCAAGGAAGGTATCCTTCATGAAGATGAACATTGGATGTATTTTCTTGTCAAGTACATTAAAAGTATGGCTTTTGTATTTGAGCCTACTTATATCCGGTATTTTAATGAAGGGAGTATAATGTCTACATTGAACGAAGTCAAAACGGGGAAAAGTTGGAGTGTTATATTAATGGACTGGGTGGATAATATCGACAATATATCAGCAAAGAAACAATTGAAAAAAATTCTATTTCGATATACACAACGCAGAGTATGGAAGTATAGCTCTAGCTCTAACGATAGATTGTTCCTTAATAAACTTATTAAATCCTTGTGGAAAAATGCGGAGATAAAAAGCCTAATGTACCTATTTATAGCACTTCTATTACGTCCATTTAACAAAGGTACAAAATGTCTGCGTCATGCGCAAGAGTCTATCAAAGTGTGAGTTATAAACGAATTGAAAAAAACATGATAAATTATTCCATCATAATACCCCATAAGAACTCGCAGGAGTTGTTGGCATATTGTTTGGCAACGATACCGGTGCGGGATGATGTGCAAGTGATAGTTGTTGATGATAACAGTGATGCAACGAAGGTAGATTTTGAGCACTTTCCAAAATGGGAAGGGAAGCATTTTGAATATTACCTAACGAAAGAGGGTAAAGGGGCAGGATATGCACGGAACGTAGGATTGGAGCATGCAGAAGGCACATGGGTGCTGTTTGTGGATGCTGATGATTACATGCAGCCGTGTGTCGGAAAGATTTTTGATAGGGAGGTTAACACAGATGCGGATATCATCTATTTTCGTCCGAAAGCCGTGATGTTAAAAGACAGAACAGAGCCTTCCTATAGGATGGAGTACTACAATGATATCATTAATGAATATCAACGAACCGGGGATGAGACCAGATTACGAGTGCGTTTTTACTCGCCGACATGTAAGTTCATAAGGATGAGTATGATTCGTGCCAATCAGATTCGGTTTGAAGAGACGAGATATTCGAACGATAACTATTTTTCTGCTCATATCGGGTGTTGTGCAAAGAAGGTAGTGGTGCGGGATGATAATTATTATATGGTGACACAAGGCGAGAATACGCTGGTTTCTGATTTTTGCAAGAAAGAAGGAGAGCGCGAAACGAGGGCGGATGTGATAATCAGGACAAGCGCTTTACTCAAGAAATACGGTTATGAAGTAGATTTTAAGGCTGTATCTACTGTAATTAGTCCATTTTTGTTTACGGATAAGAGAAAGTATAGACATTACATAAAAGCACTGTTGGAGCAGGGATATTCAAAATGGTACCTTACAAAGAATATTTTTAATTCGCCCAAGTGGAAAGCGCGTACATGGAGAAGGGCATATTCTTTGTGCGCAACATGTGGGTTATAAATTGAATGGTGAGTGATGAGTAAAAAGACGAATGGATATACGTTGGCAGTCGTCATTCCGTGCTGGAATGAGGAAAAACTACTACATGAGATGCTGGATTGTTTGCTGAAGCAGACATTCCAAGATTGGTGCGCGTATTGTGTGGATGATCAATCGACGGATAATACAGCAGAGATTATTAAAGCCTATCAAGCAAAGGATGCGCGTATACAATATGTATGCCGCGATAGAGAGCCGAAGGGTGGACAGACATGTCGGAACATAGGGTTTGAACAAGCGGATAGAGCGAAATATGTATGTTTCTTTGATGCAGACGACTTGGTTGCTCCATATTGCTTTGAGCAGCGAGTGAAATATATGGAGGAACATCCGAAACTGGATTGCGGAGTATTCCCTGCATTGGCGTACGCGGATGATATTCATGAGAAGACGGGACCTGTGTTTGGCGTGAAGATATTTGAAGATGATATAGAGGCGATGTTGAACCAGAATCTACCGATGACAGGGTGGACGAATATATATCGTGCATCGTGCTTTGAGAAATATGGGTTGCGTTGGGATGAAAAAGTACTATCGATGCAAGATTCGGATTTTTCGTTTCAAATGATACTGAGCGATATGAAATATGATTATGCAGCAGATGCAAAGGCGGACTATTTCTATCATGTGGGCAATACGGGTGTAGCAAAGAAGATCCGAACGAAACGTCATTATAATAGCCATGTGTATTGCTTGGATAAAGTATCGCAGATGTTAAGCGCGAAATATGGAGATAAGTATGATTTCTATATTGAGTCGCGGATCGTAAGTTTCTTGGGAACATTCAAGGATACATGGCAACCGTATTTTGACTTGCTTCGGATGCCATGGATGAAAAAGCGATATGGATTTAAGATGCGAATGTGGTTGTATTTGGCGACGCTGAAGAAGGATAGACGGTTGATTTTTAGAAAGTATCGAAAGTATTCGAAGAGGAAGAATGCAATTTGGAATGAACGGATGGCAGAGGAAAGGAAGAAACAATTGAGAATTGTAGATTGGTAATTGGAGATTGTAAAGTGGAGAAACAGAATAACATAGTAACATTAACGAAAGCCATAGGTATTATACTTATGGTGATTGGGCATGCCTTACCTAAGGGATATGTTGCATGGGAGGTTATTTACACGTTCCACATGCCTCTATTCTTTATTATGAGCGGGTATTGCTTTAAGGAGAAATATTTGGATGATGCAAAGTCGTTTGTGGTGCGTAAGATAAAAGGGATTTATGTGCCATTTGTGGTATTTTCGATGGCGTGTATGGCTTTTCATAATGTGTTCTGTCATTTATATATTTATGAGCCAACATGGTTGTATGATTGGAAAAATTACCTTTGGGAGACCGGTAGAATAGTTACTCGTATGCACAATGCAGGAGGAATGTTTGGTGCAGCGTGGTTTCTAAAAGAATTATTCTGGGGAAATTTGATATTTTACGCAACGTTGAGGTTGGTAAATATGTTGAATGGTAAATGGAGATTGAAAATAGGTAAGGAATTGGCAACGGTGATAGGATTGTTGGTGTTAACTGAAATAGTGAATGTGTTTGATTTGAGGATTCCCTATTTTTGCATAACGACTAAGTCTGTAAGAGCCGCATTCTTTATAGCCTTCGGGTATCTATGGAAACAGAGAGATTGGCAATTGAATAAATATGTGGTATGGATTGGAGGGCTAGTAAGTATAGCGGCGGTGCTGCTGATAGAAAATGCAGGATGTCTTACTTCAGGGCCGATCCGAATGACACTTCGTTTGATTCCAGCTATATTAGGGACGATGAGCGTGTTTGAATTATGCAGATTAATAGTAGAAAGTCGAAAGTCGATAGTTGGGTATATGGAGCGCGGATTGGAATATGTTGGGCAGCATACGTTGTCTATCATGATGTTACATATGCTGGCGTTTAAGTTGGTGTCGTACGTGCTCATAAAGATTTACAATTTGCCGATAGAACAGCTTGCATCACAAGACCACGCTATGTATGAATATACAACGAGTAATTTTGTAATATTCTGCTTGTATGTGGTAGTTGGGACTTGCCTACCTCTGGCATGCGCATGGTGTTGGCATAAAGGAGCGGAGAAAGTTAAAAGTGTAAGGTGTAAAGTGTAAGATGTATGAAAGATAGAATTTTAATATCAGTAGTTATCCCGTCTTATAATCGCGCAGATACGGTGGGGCAAACGATAGATAGCATCCTTGCGCAGAAGGTGGATGCGGATGTGGAGATTGTGATTGGTGACGATTGCAGTACGGATAATGCGCGTGAAGTGTTGCTGCGATACAAAGAGCAGTATCCGGATGTGATACGTTTGCTATTCCATGAGCAGAACATGGGATTGGGTGCGAACTGGGCAACGTGTGTGAAGGCATGTAAGGGTAAGTATATCTGCAACTGTGATAACGATGACTATTGGCACAATCCACAGAAACTGCAGATTCAGCTTGAATACATGGAATCCCATCTCGAGAGCAATATCTGTATAACCAATCACCGCACGCATAATCGTACGACAGGGGAGATAAAGGAGTGTAAGGCAGTGATAGATCATAACGATATTCAGCAATCCATGTGGGGCGGGTGCAACTTCTGCAATGCAACCATCATGTATCGCGCCGACTTTATGAAAGCCCACTTGGATTTGGACGAATTCATTAAGCGTCGCTTTACGTTACAGGATTGGCCTGCATGGGTGATACTAACTGCATACACGGATATAGATGAACTACCCGAATCAACAGCCACATGGTGCATAGAAACGGTGTCTATCACGCGGCCTGATTCTGTGCCGAGGTTAGCCAAACGTTATGAGGGGGATAGAGAGGTGTGTCGGTATCTGGGAGAATTGTTCCCGGAGAAGTTTCCCTATACGGATGAAGATTGGAACTTATATGCTAATGGCAGGTTGTGTGCAAAGGCATTTGATGTGGATGATTTTGTGTCGGCCAAGAAATATGGGAAAGAATGTGTGGGAATAGGGGTTTTCAAAAAATTATGCTCACAATCTCGAATATTGTTTGGTTTGTATCGTTTTTTGAAAAAGTGTAAAGTATAAGGTATAATGTATGAATGACAGACAAAAACAGATTCAAGAGAAATGTATTGCTTTTGCGGCAAAGGTCGATGTTTTGAGGAATGTGCTGAATAAAAAACACCATGAGTACAATAAGGCAGATCAAGTAGATAGAAGTGCAAGCGCAATAGGGGCATTATATAGTGAAGCCGTGTTCGCAGAAAGCGAGGCTGATTATATACATAAACTTGGTATCGCACAGAAAGAAGCCAATGAAACTATCTATTGGCTCAAAGTGTTACAGCGATGTGGGTATATCGCAGATGATGACTATCAAAGCTTGATAGCCGATGTTGAAGAGTTGATTCGCATAATTACTGCGATAATCGTTTCGCTCAAAAGAAAAAACACATAATACATGACACATAATACATTGATCCCTCGGATCATCCACTATTGTTGGTTCGGAAAGAAGCAGATGCCGGAATTGGCTGTGAAATGCATAGAGAGTTGGAAGAAATATCTTCCGGAGTATGAGTTGCGCTTATGGAACGAGGAGACGTTTGATCTCGAAATGTATCCGTATGCGCGTGAGGCGTACGATAATAGGAAGTTTGCCTTTGTGACAGATGTCGTGCGGCTATGGGCGCTGGAGAAGTTCGGTGGCGTATATATGGATACGGATGTGGAGATACTGCGTCCGTTAGGAGAGTTGATGGAACTACCGGCATTCACCGGTTATGAAGCGAGCATGGATAATGCACCGGTGACAGGACTGATGGCGAGTGCTCCTCATGGTGTGTGGGTGAAGGAGCAGTTGGCATATTATGATGGTAAGCATTTCGTCAATCCGGATGGTACGTTGGATTTGACGCCGAACACCATTTCTATTGCTAATATAATGACTGCCGGTGGATTTGTGATTAATGGCAAATATCAAGTGTATAAGAATGATATGCACGTCTTCCCGGTGGATTACTTCTGTCCGCTGACAAGTACGCGAGTACTCAAGCTCACAAAGAACACGTATTGCATCCATCATTTTGCCGGGAGTTGGGTAGAGAAGACGAGAGGGCAGATTGTGAAGGAGTGGATAATAACAAACATTATTGGTCATAGAGTTACGGATCTTCTCGTCCGTGTAAAAAGAAGAATTTTAGGACAATACAAAGAGAAAAAATGAAATATATTTGTATATGTCATAAAAAAGTTGTACCTTTGCGCGCTCTAATCGCAAATGATGATAAACGGCCCTACATATAATCCTCCAATGCCTCCGCGTTCGTGGCGTGCGCGTATGCTGCGCCGTTTCGGATTGGATACAAATGCATCCGTAGGGTATGGCTCCTTGTCCATCCCCAACTGGCTGATAGGAAAATCTATCGTATTTTTCTTTGTCGCTTTTGCACTATGCACATTGGTTTGGGGCTATCCGATGGAATGGCGTGATGCCGTTATTGCAAGTCTTTCGGTGGTATTGTTTTTCTATGGAGGAAAACAACTCTCGATTGTTAGTGCACGAAAAACAGAAAAAACGTTTATTCGCTCTGTATTTTGGGCAGGATTAGTCGCTCGCCTATTATGGGTGTTGTATTGCTATTTTATCTTTAATCCGGATTATTATGAAACAACATGGGGAGATAGTGCGGATGTGGAATGGTACATGCCGTTTGGTAAAGCAATCGCTGATTGGTTGACAGGAGAATCTGGCCTTTCATTCGAGCAATTACAAGTGAGATGGCAAGCCCAAATAGATGATGTGGGGTATCCGACATGGCTTGCCGTGGAATATTTGTTAACCTTTCGTACAAGCGATGTATTTGTGCCATTTGTCATAAAGGCAATAGTAAGTGCTTATTGTGCAGTGTGTATATACAACGTGGCGAACAGGCATTATGGCGCAGAAGTGGCGCGCATGGCGGCCATATTTGTGGCTTTTAATCCCAACATGATTTATTGGTGCGGAAATATGTTTAAGGAGGCAGAGATGGTGTTCCTTTGTTGCTTGAGTGTTGATCAGATTGATAAAACACTTATGTCAGGCAAGAAATTGTCATTCCAGGGACTGATTCCCGGATTGTTGGCGGCATCCTCCCTGTTTTTCTTTCGGGCAGCATTGGGAATTGTGTTGTATTTGGCAATATTTGCGCACGTTGTAATGGCCTCGAACCGTGTGCTGAGTTTTGGAAAGAAGATTATTGCCGGTGTATTGGTGTTGCTCACTCTTCTTTTGGCATTGGGAGATAGCATTCGGACGCAATCGCAGGATTTGACCGCAAAAGCTCAATCGGATTATCAGAAAACAAATATGGAATGGCGCAGTACTCGAAGTGGAGGTAATGAATTTGCTAAGTATGCCACAAAAGCAGTGTTTGCACCGTTGATTTTTTCAATTCCTTTCCCTACCTTCAATGTCGCACTGGAGAGTCAGGTCCTTCAGCGGCAATTGTCCGGAGGAAGTTATATCAAGAACATTTTATCGTTCTTTGTCATTATGGTGATGTTCATCTTGCTCATTAGCGGTGAATGGCGAAGGCATGTGTTCATATTGGCTTACACGGTGGGATACCATGTGGTATTAGCCTTGAGCGTTTTTGCACAATCCGGTCGTTTTCACATGCCGGTTATACCAATGCTGATGCTTTTTGCCGCCTATGGTATACGAGCTGCGAAAACCAATGCGAGGTGGCGCAGAATGTTCACTCTGGTCGTTGTGCTGGAGGTTGCCGTGTGTTTGGTTTGGAACTGGTTTAAGTTGAAAGGAAGGGGCTTGATTTAGGCGTTTTTCGCATTTATGATTTATAATTTGTGATTTAAAATTTATATGAAAGTGTTATTTGTGGTTTGTAATTTGTAATTTGTTGTTTGTATTTTGTAGTTTGTAAAACAATAATCATCCAAAAACGGCTGATTTTGTAGAAATCACCTAAAAACGGCTGATTTTATAGAAATCACCCAAAAACGGCTGATAAATAGATAAATATAATAAAATGAAAGGAATTATTACAGCAGATGTCGTGGGATCTACAAAGATACCCTATGAACAACGTGGAATGTTGCCTGATGTGCTGAATGAATTAGCAGCACAATTACAGCGCATTTGTCCAATCCGTTTGGAAATTTACAGAGGTGACAGCTTCCAAATAGAAGTGGAATATTACGAGTTGACTCCATTTATAGCTGCACTATTGAGGATAGGTCTAAAAAGCAAGAGTTTGAATAAAACGAACAAGCTGGATGCTCGCATGTCTATCGGGATAGGTGAGGTTAGTTATGTCGGAGAGTCTATAGGTCAGTCTGACGGAGAGGCATATATCTTGTCAGGAAGAGCATTCGAAAATTTGGGAAAGCAACGATTGAAAATTACAACTGGAAAAGAAGCGACGAACGATGAGCTAAACGTATTATCCATGATATTGGATGATTTGTTAACGAGTCTCACGGTTGCTCAAAGCAAAGTGGTTTTTGAGTGTTTGTATGATCCTGAGATAAAACAAAAATTAATCGCAAAGAAACTCTGTGTGAAACCACAAGTGGTTAATAAGGCAATCAATGCATCAAAACTATCTATTATCGCAGTAGTTCTGGAGCGAATGAAAATGGTATTAGCAAAATATAAATAAAGATGGACTATACATTATTAGTCAAATTGCTCTGCGCACATGTTGTGGCAGATTTCGTGTTGCAAAATAAGAAGATTTGCGCACACAAATTACAGTTAAACACATGGAAAGGATGGTGTGCTCAGATAGCACATGCGTTGATTCAAGCAGCTACTGCCTATGTGTTTGTATGGGACTGGACGAATTGGATTGTGCCGATGGTTATCTTTGTATCGCACTTGGTGATAGATGTCACCAAATCATATATTGGAAAGGGTGAAAATGTATGGCACTTTGTGTTTGATCAATTAGTACATTTCGTGGTTATCGTTGGGCTATTCTGTGGAATGGAGCCAATAATAGAGTTACCTCATGTAAGCGTAAGTCATCTAATGCTTGTGGCAATGGCATATATAATAGTGACGGTACCTGCATCCTTATTCATCAGTATGTTTTACCAGCAATCGGAGATGAAAGATCAAACAGATGGAGCGGATTCGAAAGCGCAATCGTTACCGCGAGGAGGTGAATATATCGGCATATTGGAGCGCGTACTGATACTTACTTTTATCTTAGTTGGTTATCCAGAAGGGATAGGATTCCTATTAGCGGCGAAATCTATTTTCCGCTTTGGCGACTTGCAAAAGAGCGGAGAATTAAAGTTGACAGAGTACGTGTTAATAGGTACGTTTATAAGTTTTGCAATTGCGATTATAGTTGGATACGGTACACTAAAATTAATGAAGATGGGGTAAGGCACAGAAGCGAAATAAGAAGCAAATTAGCTGCAAAATGAGCTGCGTCGCTTAATGATGGAATGCTAAATGTTGTTACAGAATAAAAGATAAAAGAATATGGAAGAGTTTAACAAGAAAGAATATTTGGAGGATGTGCTATATTCGTATGCTATGCCTCATGTAAAGGACCAGACGGATGCATACAAAGCAGCGGCTGAGCGATTGATGGGTGCAGTTGAGAAGCACTACGGGGATAAAGTAATTAAAACCTTTAAATCCGGTTCCATAGCCAAACGTACATCTGTGAATATCAAGTTTGATATTGATTTTGTAATCGCGTTCCGGCGTGATAGTTTTGGCACATTACAGGAAATGTCTGACGATGTATTTAAATTCTTAGACAATTATCGAAAAGAGAACGATGATATAATTGATTCTTACGTCAAGAAGCAAAAGGTATCCATTGGATTTACCTATCGCTATTTTGATAATGGTGTACAAAAGGAGATTCCGATAGACGTTGTTCCCGGACGCGAGTTGCGACAAGATGATTATGAAGAGACAGGGAATCTAAATCTCTTCTTCCGTGAATCGACATGGGGATTTATGTCAGATGAAGGAAGTAGCCAGAAAACGAATATTGAAGCGCAGGCAGATAAAATATGCGGGAAAAACGATGAGCGGAAAGTTATTCGTTTATTGAAGGTATGGAAGAAATGTACTGGAAAGCACGTAAAATCTTTTGTGCTGGAGTTATTCACATTGAAAGCGATGGAGGACTATGATGGTCCGAGGGATATTTGGTCAATGTTAGAGCATGTATTGCAGTATATACGAGATCATGCGACGGATACAAGTTGTCATTTGATTGATCCAGGTAACACGAATAATGATGTTCTGGCTAGAATGGATTCTGCGGATCGTACGACTCTAAAATCGGAGATGGATAATATGTTGCGTCAGATAGAAACCTGGCCGGAGTATATTAAAATTGCATTCCCAGAGAATAGGGAGCATAAGCGCAAGAAGGAGTCGTACGGAGTGCGTACAGGTATGCAAGTTCCATTACCTCCTACAGGGAAAAGATTTGGTTGATGACCATAGACAAGGCACATATTATAGATATACTTCGGAAATTTCCCTTTATCATTCATGTGACAGATAAAGGGGAGACGGAAGTATTATGGATGTTTGAGGTTCTCTTCTCAATAGGAGGAGTAGAACTACCATTCCTCATGCATGTAAAAAGGGATATGTCGCCTATGAAGTGCGGAGACACATCCCCATTATTGTTCGTTAATAAAGATTTGTTGGCGTATCCTCATATAATGCAGGAGGGGAACTTGTGTTTGCATACGCAAGACTGCGTAATTTGGGAAGACAGGATACGTGTAGAGGTAGAAGCTGTATGCGAATGGATAGAACGGTACTATATAGGCGGTGAAAAAGATGAACATTATGAGGACTTGGTGGTAAACGATGTGCTGATTAATGGTCGCAAGGTGCAATTTTACTATTCACAGACGAATGTCACTTTTCATGCAGGAGACTATGGGTATGTAGCCTATACAAAAATATCCGGCAATAGTAAAATAGAAAGTTCGGTTGATACCTATCTTATCCAGGGTATGGCGCGACATGATGGCGTGCAAAGTCATGGCGAATGGTCAGAGTTGTATAAAAGTCTAACGCATGCGCAGGGATTATTTGTAATATTAAGCGGAAGTCCATCTCATTATGGGAAGTTCGCGATGTCCAACTATGCGGAGTTGGCGGATTTGTGCACCGAAGAACAGTTGCGTTTTGTATACGAGAAACTATATGTTGATAAAGACAAGTTTACTCCGGTCTTTTGGGGCTATAAGACACCGAACGGAAAGCAACGATGGCTAATTAGTTATCCGGATGAAAGTCAACGAATCATAAAGGGACAGCAAGTGAGAAATGGCGGAAAGAAAGAGTGGTTTCCCGTAATGGAGGACTTGAAGATGCATACTGTGGATGCAGCAGAATGCTCTTATAATCAATTCTACGGAAGAGGTAAATTTCCAGAATTGATAACGGATAAGAAGATAATGGTCATGGGAGTTGGAGCTATCGGGAGTATTGTTTCGACGACTTTAGTACGATGTGGATTGAAAGATATCACATTATCTGATTTTGATAAGAAACATCCGGGGAATGTGTGTCGCTCGGAGTATTTGTTTGCCACAGGAAAAACCGAAAAGATAGAGGAACTGAAAACGATATTAGAATCAATTTCGCCTTATGTAAATGTGACGATTGTGAAGGAATTACATCAGGTGTTGAAGCATGCTCCTCAATCAGAGGCTAAGATAATTCCTGAACTTTTGGATAAGTACGATATCATATTCGATTGCTCAATAGATAGCGAAATGATGTGGGCGCTGGATCAAGTGAAAATAAAGGCACAGATTGTTAATCTATCTATATCAAACAAAGCCAATGAATTGGTATGTGCATTTTCTCCGGGCATATGTGATTTTGTCACGCGAGTATATACAGACTTGATTAATAGCGATGCAGGAGATATGTATAATCCAGAAGGATGTTGGTCCCCAACATTCAAAGCGTCGTACAATGATGTGCAGATAATGGTTCAGTACGCTATGCGATATATGGTAAAGATGTTGAACGGAGATATGCGGAAGGCGAACTTTATGGTTAAAGAAATAGACGAATCATTACGTTTGATACGATGGTAAAACATAGACTCATAGGGCACGAATTGTACGTAGAGATAGGTGAAGAGGTGTTGAACACAATCTATGAAGAAGCATTGCGTGCATATCCATTTGAAGGGGGTGGCTTCTTGTTTGGGGCGTACACGGAAGATCGTTCTTTAGCTCAAATACTGCTTATGGTTAAGTCGCCGAGCACCCATGCTTCGGGAAGTTCGTTCTTGCGATCGGTAAGTGAAAAGCAGTTTATGCGCATCCATAAAGAAACCGGATTACATTATTTAGGCGAGTGGCATTCGCATCCGGATGGAAATGCACAATATAGCGGGATAGATAGGCAAGCAATGATAGAAATAGCGGAATATAATAAGACAGAAATTGAGAATCCGTTGCTGATGATAGTGTCTGTGAAGAGTAGAAAGGTGAAGGGATATGAGATATACATGTATGACAATAAACAACTATTGAGATATGAACAAGATAGATCTTAAAATATTGTTTGAGGGCTTACAACAAGCGATGGTAGGAGAGTTGGGGCTAAACCGTTCCATAATTGCGCATCCAGGGAGTACGGGAGATGCATTAGAAAACTCGTGGATAGAGATGTTGAGAAAATATCTTCCTAATCGCTATAGCGTTGACAAAGCCATGGTTGTAGATAGCGAAGGACAAGTAAGCGAGCAGATAGATATTGTGGTTTATGATAACTTCTATACTCCATTTGTATTTCAACAAAATGGTTTTAAATATATACCAGCAGAGGGAGTGTATGCAGTCTTCGAGGTTAAGCCTGACTTTATCGGCACATCGGACGGAATGTCGTACGTCAAATACGCGGGGAAGAAAGTAGCAAGTGTGCGTGCATTAAAGAGGACTTCAGTTGAAATCATAAATGCGGGATCAAAATATTCAGCACGCTCTTTAACACCTATTATAGGAGGAATCTTGGCTAATACTTGTACGATGCAGCAAGATACATTCGTTAAGCGTCTTGCCGAGTTGGAAGGAGATGAGAAATTGGATTTGGGTTGTGCTGCTGACAAATTTGCGTTTGTGGTAGATTACAAGCAAGGAGATACACAAATTACAGTTGATATCAAATCTGTGAAACAGTTTAATGAAGAGAAACAGATTCAAAACGTGATATTTAGCCAGCCTGAGAATTCGATATTTACTTTTGTGCTGCAATTGTCGCACTATATTCAGCAGGCCATAGGCACAATAGCAGCAATTGATTACCAAGCATATTTACATGCTGTAGGAGAGGAGATAGATGTGGATTTGTATATAAAGCCAAGTAACGTAAAAGATACGGATGGGAGCAAGTAGGCATATATCAAGTGAGGTGCTGAGGTTGCTGTATGCGCATTCGGGAAATCAATGTGCATATCCGGGATGTTGCGAACCAATATTTGAGGATAGTGGCTTGCTGACAGGTGAGTGCTGTCATATTAAGGCCTTTAGTGCCGGAGGACCAAGATATGATGCTACGCAAACTGGTGAAGAAAGAAATGGAGCGGAGAACTTAATTCTACTATGTAGTCGTCATCATAAGATGGTGGATGCGGATGAGGAAACTTATACCGTAGCAGAGTTGCGGAGATACAAACAGGAGCATGAAACAAGGTTTAGCGCAGAGTCCTTGAAATTGACAGAGGAGCAGCTGAAGTACCTTCAATGGAGTAGTGAAAGCTTTTGGAAACGAATTGAAGAAATAGATCATAGCGATACTGTTGCACCAGATTTAAAGATTATGGTTGAAATAGATAGACCAACAAAAGATCTATTGAGGGATACAGAAAGATTATTAGAAGAAATAGAAGCGGATTTTAAAGAGTTAGATGAGTTTGATTTTTCGCTGGCTCAGCAAATCAGAGACTATTTGGTGAAAATAGGAGTTGATGTTGCGGAATATGATAAACAATCAGAATGGCCCAATTGTAATCCTTTAGACAATCCGCATTTTGAAATGTTTGCCTATGGCGTGCACAATCGCATGAAGGAGTTGTGGATGCAGTATATGCAGTTAGTAGTAAGAGCATTGGAACGTATATCGCAAGCAGAGAGAAAAGAGCATCCATTATTACAAGAATATAGAGAAAAATTATCGGAGTTGCAGAAGCATAATTATTATGTAGATTAAGGTTAAACAAGAATATGAAAGTACTTGAGGTAAGTAGATATAAGTCAAACTATAGTGATCATATATTGCCCTTTGTGAAAGAACAAGGGGATGCAATTCTTGCATTGGGGCACGAGGTAGAGTATTTCCCTGTGCGGGGGAATTATGTGAAGGCGGTTGGTGCGCTTAAGGCGAAGATACGGGAGTTTAAACCGAATATCGTGCATGCGCATTATGGGTTGTCGGCAATTACGGCGGAACTACAAGGGTTGGTGCCGGTGGTGACGACGTTTCATAATGGCGAGACGTTGAACTGGCACGTAAATTTGCTATCATCGTTGTTCTCGTTGAGAGCGAAGCACGTGATTTATGTGGCGCAACATGTGCGGGATCTGAGTTACTTCAAAGCGAAGAACTATTCGATAATTCCGTGCGGAGTGCCGATGGATCAGTGCGTGGTGATGGACAAGGCGGAGGCACGAAAACAACTAAAATGGGATGCGAATAAGAAGTATATTCTTTTTGGCGGTGCATTCGACAATCTTCGCAAGAACTATCCGCTTCTCAAAGAGGCAGTTGACATTCTCAACCGTACACCTTACACCATACACCATACACCGGACATCATCTGCATCGAGATGAATGGCCTTTCTCGTGCAGAATGTGTCCTCCGGATGAATGCCTGTGATTTGTTTGCGCTGCCGAGTCATAGCGAAGGATCTCCGCAAGCGTTGAAAGAGGCGATGGCATGTAATTGTCCATGCCTGGCTACGGATATTGCGGATGTGAGGTATCTGTTCGGTGATGAACCGGGACACTGGATACTGCGGAATCCGAGAAAGACCCATGAGCGGTGGGACGGAGATGAGAAGAGTTTAGACGAGATGGTGGAGCTGCTGAAGGAGGCATTGGCTTTCAACGGACGGACTAAAGGACGCGAACGAATAATTGAATTAGGATATACCAACGAACTGGTGGCTAAGAAGATTATAGAGATTTATGAAGGTATTATCAAGAAATGATATTAATCGAGACGAGTGGAGTGCATTGGTGGCTTCTTCTGCTACCGGCAATTGGTTCCAGAGTCCGGAAGCGTATGAGTTCTATGCGTCGCAACCGGAGCTGTTCAAGCCGTTTGCGTTCGGTTTGGAGAATGATGGTGCATTGCGTGCCGTTTGTGTTGGATATGTGACTGTCGAAAAGTCTGCTTTCAAACAATTCCTCACACGTAGAGCAATAATAGTTGGTGGACCGGTATTGGCGGATGACGCAAGTTCAGAAGAAGTCGAACTTTTTATGAACGGAGTGAAAGAATTAATGAGTGAACGAATTAACGGAGCTCCGATATACATCGAGTGCCGGAACTTTAACGATTATAGTAGATGGAAAGAAGCGTTTGAGAAGGCTGGGCTTGAGTATGTGCCGCATTTGAACTTCCATGTGGATACATCGTCAGTGGAAGTCGTTGATGCCAATCTCGGCAAGAGCCGGAAACGGGATATCAAGACATCAATTCGTGATGGGGCGCAAATAATAGATTTGGCGAATGATATAAATAGCGAATATGAGAGAGAGAAAATGGTGCATGAGTATTACGAGATACTTAGCAATCTATACAAAACAAAAGTGAAGACACCCCTTTTCCCAGAATCTTTCTTTCAAGCATTAGCCAAACATCCCGATGGACGTTTCCTGTTGGTGGCTTTGCCTAAGGAAGATGGCTCATCCGAGATTATCGGAGGTACAGTTTGCGTGGCGCAAGAGGGTAAATGTCTCTACGAGTGGTTTGTTTGTGGACGCGATGGAGAATGGAAATCGATTTTTCCATCTTCATTAGCAACTTATGCCGGTATCATGTATGCTGCGGAGCACGGCATGTCTCGTTTTGATATGATGGGAGCAGGTACTCCCAATGAGGCCTACGGCGTGCGGGATTTTAAAGCACGTTTTGGCGGCAAAGAAGTAGAGCACGGACGATTCCTCTGTATCACCAAACCATTGCTTTACCGCGTAGGCGTTTTTGGGGTTAAAATATTAAAGAAACTGAAGTAAGATGAATATTTGGATTGACATAAATCATATTCCGCAGTGGAACTTCTATAAGCCGCTGGTGGAGACGGTGACGAGGAAGGGACACCGCGTGTGGCTGACTGTGCTCGATAGAGGGAAGTTGGCGAAGATAGTGCGGCGTGAGACGGAACAGTTGACGCATGTGCAAGTGGATATAGTAGGCAGACATCGGATGACGAAATGGTCGGCGATTGTGGAAGCGAACCTGATACGGGACTGGCAGCTATGGCATTGGGCACGGGGGAAGAAGATAGACATCGGTTTTTCCAACGGAATGCAGCTGGCGATGGTGTGCGGATTGAAAGGGATACCGAACTACTCGTTCGATGATGATCCGCAGACACGCGACAGGAAATGGAAGGAGAAATGGAACACGGAGTGTAACTTCTGCGTATATGAGGACGAGACGATAGGGGCACCGTCGCATGTGTTGCGGTGCACGAAAGAATGGGCGTATCTGAATCCTCGGACTTTTGTGCCGAAGGTGGAGGTGTTGGAGCGGTACGGGGTAAAGCCGAAAGAATATATGTTCCTGCGGGAAGTGACGGTGGGGACCATCAACTATGCAGGCCAGGCAAGTGGGGCGATATTGGGTATCAAAGAGCAGATACCGGCTGGAATGAAAGTGCTGTTCTCACTCGAAGAGAAGAAACGTCGTGATGAATATCCTGCAGACTGGATTCTGCTGCAAGAACCCATCGAAGATATTCATAGCCTGATATACTATGCGGCAGGGTTGGTGTCGTCGGGTGATTCGATGGCGCGGGAAGCGGCGCTGTTAGGCGTACCGTCGTACTATCTGGGGATACGGTACTCGATGCCGGCTAATGCGGCGGCGAGCAAGGTGGCGAGTTTGCAGAATCAAAAGACGATGGCGTTTGAGGAGTGGATTGCGCAGATAGCGGACGTACGGACGACAGCGACAGAACGCAGCGCTGAGCAGGATGCATTACGCGCAAAGATTGACGAGGCATTCATCGATATCAACGCATATATGCTAAAGCTCGTGGAAGGAGTGAAAGAGTTAAAGAGTGAAGGAATGAAGGAATGAAAGAGTTAAAGAGTGAAAGAATGATAGAAATAAAAGATATGAAAGAAGCAAAATATAGTTATAAAAATTTAGAGGCATACAAGGAGTCAAAACAACTTGTTATGTCTATTTATGGTACTCTCAAAGAGTTCCCCCAAGAAGAGCAATATGCTCTATGTGACCAATTGCGTCGTGCAGTAATATGGTGCCTTCAAATATTGCCGAGGGAAGTGGACGAACTTCTTCTAAAGATCAAGCGCATTTTTTGGAAATGGCTTTTGGCTCGTTAATGGAAGTGGATTGTCAGGTAGATATAGCGCATGATTTGGGTTATATTGCGCAACATGATATGGATATTATCAATGAACAAATAAGTAGAGTGGCGGCATTGCTATCAGGGATGCGCCGTAAGATCCTTGGAGATAATTCGTTAACTCGTTAATTCTTTAATTCGTTAAACATTATAACAATGAATATATCGATTTTTGGATTAGGGTATGTTGGCTGTGTGGGTGCAGCATGTTTAGCCAAATTAGGTCATACCGTCATTGGCGTGGATGTCAATGAGAATAAAGTGCGATTGATTAACGAGGGTAAACCGACTATCATTGAGGAAGGCATAGCCGAGTTATGCGCAGAGGCGCACGCCAAAGGACTGATGTCTGCTACCATGGATGTACGCGAAGCGGTGCATGCTACCGATGTTTCCTTCATTGTTGTCGGTACGCCTTCTTCTAAAGAAGGACATCTCAATCTCAACTACATCTTTGCCGTTGCAAAACAGATCGGGGAAGCGTTGGCGCACAAATTACCAATCATCAATGACCAATCACCAATTGGCGGAACGCTACGCCATATCGTTGCCATCCGCTCCACCGTGTTGCCGGGAACGAACGAGAAAGTGGGGGAGATAATCGCCGAGGCAAGCGGACTCGTTCGTGGAAAAGACTTTACCATCGTCAGTAATCCGGAGTTCTTGCGGGAAGGGACGTCTGTGAAGGATTATTTTAATCCACCGTTGACGTTGGTCGGTGCCGATATGCCGGAAGCAGAGAGTGTGTTCCGTGAGATTTACAAAGGCATTGAGGCGGAGTTCATCTGCACCGATATACGTGTGGCGGAGATGATGAAATACGTGAATAACACTTATCACGCGCTGAAGATTGTGTTCGGCAACGAGGTGGGCAACATCTGCAAAGAACTGAACATCGATAGTCACAAAGTGATGGAAATTTTCTGCAAAGACAAGCAATTAAACATCAGTCCGTATTACTTCAAACCGGGGTTTGCATACGGCGGCTCTTGTCTGCCGAAGGACATGAAAGCATTGAAGACCTTGGCGCATGACCATTATGTGGATGTGCCTGTGATTGAAGCGATTGGCGAGTCGAATGAGTTGCAGAAACGCCGTGCGGTACAACTCATCATGGCACAAGGCCTGCGTAAGGTTGGTATTCTCGGCCTCTCGTTCAAGTCGGGAACGGATGACCTGCGTTGTTCACCGATTGTGGATGTGGTGGAGAGTCTGCTGGGGAAAGGATTTGAGATACGCATCTATGACAAAAACGTGAAAGTGAGTGAACTGACCGGAACGAACAAGGATTTCATTATGGCAAAGATTCCGCACTTGCAGCATTTTGTGACGGACGATTTGGAGACAGTTTGCCGTGAGAGCGATGTGCTGGTGGTAACGAACAAAGAAAAAGATTTTGCGGAAGTATTGACGAAATATCCGAATAAGGTGGTCGTTGATTTGGTGCGCCAATGGAAAGAAGTGGATTATGAAGGCCATTATGAGGGGCTTTCGTGGGGCGATATCAATGCCAATCGTTCTGCCCAGCAGTCGGTAACGAAACAAGATTTTCGTCAAACGGAATTTTAGTTTTCTATCGTCTCCTCGTTATTCAATAAAACAAAAGGTGTCATCGTGCTTGCTGACATATAATGAGATTGACAAGCAGCAATGGGCTGCATTGGTTAAGCAGAGTAAGACCGGCAATTGGTTCCAGTCTTCGGAAGCGTATGATTTTTACGCCTCTTTGCCGGAAATGTTGCATCCTTTTGTCTGCGCTGTTTCCGGCAATGGCAAGTTGGCGGCTGTCTGTGTCGGATATGTGACGCAGGAACATTGCAGAATAAAACAATTCTTCACCCGTCGTGCCATCATTGTCGGCGGTCCCTGTCTTGCGGATGACTGCATAAACGAAGATGTCTCGCTTCTGCTATCAACGTTGCGGCAGCAACTGTCAACAGGTGCAAACGCTCCGATATACATCGAAACACGGAATTTCAATGATTATAGCCGGTGGAAATCTGCCTTTGGAAAGGCCGGTTTTGAATATATGCCGCATCTGAACTTTCATATCCATTGTGCAGACGAAAACGAGATGTGGAATAGGTTGAGCGAAACGCGTCACCGGCAAATCAGAAAAGCCATCGCCACGGGGGTGAGAATTGAAGAAACGGGGACGGAACAGGATGTGAAAGATTGGTATCGTATTTTGGAGAACCTTTATCGGACCAAAGTGAAAAGGCCGCTGTTCCCCATAGACTTTTTCTTGGCATTTTATCGCAAGGGACTCGGCAAATATCTGTTTGTCAAGTACGAGAGCAAAGTCATAGGTGGTATTATGTGCCCCATTATGCAAGGGAGGTGTATCTACGAGTGGTTCGTATGCGGCCTGGATGTGGAATTCAAGAATCAATATCCCTCGGTGATGGCCACTTGGGCGGCAATGCAGTATGCCAACGGGCATGGGATACCGATGTTTGACATAATGGGTGCCGGTCAGCCGAATGTGCCGTATGGCGTGCGCAATTTTAAGGCGGAGTTCGGAGGAACGCTTATGGAGCATGGACGTTTCCTTTATGTGGTGAACCCCTTGTTGTTCAAAATAGGTACACTGGGTGTGAAAATACAAAAACAATGGTAAAGAGTATGGAAAAAGAACGCATCTACATAGATTTGTTACGAAAAGCGCTTGGTTTTTCTCATAGCAAAGTGGAACTGACCGATTTGTCGGGTGTGTTGCAATTGGCAGCGCGGCAGGGGACCTTGGCGCTCATCGCAGAAGAGTTGCTTTCTGACTATTCGGACGGGGTGGATGAAAAGACCAAATTGATGCTCAAGCAGCATTGCGCCACCAATTTTATGCAACAGCAGTTGATGTCTTCCGCCATGCAGCGGGCTGTAACGGCATTGACCGATGCGGGAATACGCTCTGTGATGATAAAGGGTTTCACGCTTGCCCGCTTGTATGCGAAACCATATCTTCGGGAGTGGGGTGATGTGGATTTGTTTGTCGGGAAAGAGGCGTATCATCCGGGAGCTGCCGCACTTCGGGCGGCTTTTCCGGAAGCGGCGCTGTTCGAAGCGGAAGAGGACCACTATAAGCACTATAACATTACCTTGGAGCGCACTGCAGTGGAAATGCACCGTGTGAGTGCTTCGTTCGCTCATCCTCGTGATGCCCGCATATATGATGCGTTGGAGCAAGATGCCTTGGTCGCTAATGCGTATCTGTATCAATCTGCAGAGGAACAATGGTATGAGCCGGAATGGCGGTTTAATGTGTTGTTCGTATTTTTCCACTCCTGGGAGCATTTTGTGGATAGCCGTACGGCTGTGTTGCGACAGTTCTGTGACCTTGCACTCTTGTTGTCCAAAGGCAAACCGGACAATGTCTCTTATGCCGATTTGGCCACCTATTTGCAGACGAATCTGCGCAAGTTGCATTTATTGGAAGTCTGGAAATTGTATGCGTATATTATGGTGCACTATCTCGGTTTGCCAGAGTCTCAATGCCCGTTGTATACGGATGCCTGTCGCGAGAAAGCGGAAGCCCTTTTCGCTGCAGTGTTGAACCGTCCTGCGAAAAGACCTAAAGAAAAGGATACGGCTCCGAAAAACATTATCTTGCGCAAACTATATACGTTTCGTTTGCGTTGGCATGATGCGCGGGAGATTGCCCGTTTCGAACCGGTATATGCACGGCACATGGTGGCAACCACCATTGCCCAGAGTTGGGACCGTTTCAAACGCGGTGAGAATACACGAAAATGGGAATAAACAATATGGTATATAATAAATAAAATGATAATACGTATGAAAAAAGCGCTTATTACCGGTATTACCGGACAGGACGGCAGTTTCTTAGCAGAGTTTCTGCTTGAAAAAGGGTATGAAGTGCACGGCATTCTCCGTCGTTCTTCCACCTTCAACACAGGTCGTATCGAACACTTGTATCTGCAGGAATGGGTACGTGACCAGAAAAAGAAACGTGCCATCAATCTCCACTATGGGGATATGACCGATTCTTCGTCGCTGATCCGCATCATCGGTGAGATTCATCCTGATGAAATCTACAATCTGGCTGCGCAGAGCCATGTAAAAGTGTCGTTTGATGTGCCGGAATATACTGCGGATGCGGATGCTATTGGTACGCTGCGGTTGCTGGAGGCAGTGCGTATGCTGGGCTTGGAGCGTCAGACAAAAATTTATCAAGCTTCCACGTCCGAATTGTTCGGCCTCGTTCAGGAGGTTCCGCAGCGTGAGACGACTCCGTTTTACCCGCGTAGCCCTTATGGCGTAGCAAAGCAATACGGCTTCTGGATTACCAAAAACTACCGCGAAGCCTATAATATGTTCGCCGTTAACGGCATTCTCTTCAATCACGAGTCCGAACGCCGTGGGGAGAACTTTGTTACGCGTAAGATTACATTGGCGGCTGCTGCCATCGCCAAAGGGAAGCAAGACAAACTATATCTGGGTAACCTCAGTGCCCGTCGTGATTGGGGATATGCGAAAGATTATGTGGAGTGCATGTGGCTTATTTTGCAAAATCCGACCCCTGAAGATTTCGTGATTGCTACCGGTGAGATGCACACCGTCCGTGAGTTCTGCACCCTTGCGTTCCGTGAGGCAGGTATTGAACTGCACTGGGAGGGAGAAGGCGTTGACGAGAAAGGTCTTGATTCGAACGGCCGTATATTGGTGGAGGTGGATCCGAAGTTCTTCCGCCCTACCGAGGTGGAGCAGCTTTGTGGCGATCCTACCAAGGCAAAGACACTGCTTGGCTGGAATCCGACAAAAACCACCTTTGAGGAACTGATAAAGATTATGGTACGTCACGATTTGGAATCAATCAAATAACAATCCTGCTATGATGGACAAGCAAGCTAAAATATATGTGGCGGGTCACCGTGGAATGGTGGGCAGTGCCATCGTACGTGAATTGCAACGGCAGGGCTATACCAATCTTGTTCTCCGTACCCATAAGGAACTTGACCTCACGCGTCAGGAGGCTGTGGAGGCGTTTTTTGCGGAAGAGAAACCCGAATATGTCTTCCTTGCAGCCGCCAAAGTCGGGGGAATCGTGGCGAACCAGAATGCTTTGGCGGACTTCATGTACGATAACATGATTCTGGAAATGAATGTCATTCATTCCGCATGGAAGAATGGCTGTAAGAAGTTGGAGTTCCTCGGTTCCAGTTGTATCTATCCGCGTATGGCTCCCCAACCGATGAAAGAGGATTGTCTCTTGACTTCAGAGTTGGAGAAGACCAACGAGGCGTATGCCTTGGCGAAGATTTCCGGACTCAAATACTGCGAGTTCCTTAATCGTCAGTACGGAACGGACTTCATTTCCGTTATGCCGACCAATCTGTACGGCCCTAATGATAACTACCATCCTGAGCATTCACATGTCTTGCCGGCATTGATTCGTCGCTTCCATGAGGCAAAGAAGAGTGGGGCGGAGTCTGTCACCTGTTGGGGAGACGGAAGCCCGTTGCGGGAGTTCTTGTATGTGGATGATTTGGCGAATCTGTGTGTCTTCCTGATGAACAACTATTCCGGTAATGAGACGGTGAATGCCGGTACGGGAAAGGAATTGAGTATCAAAGAACTGACGGAACTTGTTGCCAAGGTTGTTGGGTACAAAGGAAAGATACAATGGGATACTACCCGTCCCAATGGTACGCCGCGTAAGTTGTTGGATGTGTCGAAAGCTACACGTTTAGGGTGGACCTACAAGACCGAATTGGAGGACGGTATCCGTCTTGCCTATAAGGATTTCTTGGAGAACCCGATGCGTGCCGAACGGTAGAGCCGATGTCCCTTGACGAGTATATCCATTCGCAGATTTTGCCGCGTTATGCCGCTTTTGATAAGGGGCATCAGCGCGACCATGCCGATGCGGTGATTGCAGAGAGCCTCAAGTTGGCAAAGGAACATGGGGCGGACGAACGGATGGCGTTGGTCATTGCTGCTTACCACGATTTGGGACTTGCTGTGGACCGTGAGTCACATCATATCCATTCCGGAGAGATCTTGCTGGCAGACAGGCGTTTACGCGAGTGGTTCACCGAAGAGCAATTGCTGATTATGCGGGATGCAGTAGAGGACCATCGGGCAAGCAGCAAGCGCCCGCCGCGAACCATTTACGGGGCGATTGTGGCGGAGGCTGACCGGCAACTGGAACCGGAGACCATCATCCGTCGGGCGTTGTTCTTTGGTTTGCAAGAAAAGCCGGATGCCGATTTTGATTGGCTTTTTGAAAGGGCGTATGTGCATTTGGTGGAAAAATATGGCGAGAATGGCTATATGAAGTTGTGGTTGCAGTCGGAGAGAAATGTCCGTGCGTTGCAGACAATCCGTGCTATGTTGCAGGATAAAGAACAACTCCGCGAGTTTAGCCGAAAACTTCTCGTGTAAGAGCATACCCTTACCATACCCTTAGCATACCCTTAGCATACCCTTGGAAAGAGAATTTTTTACAAAAAAACTTGCACAACCCGAAAAAAAATAGTACCTTTGCACCCGAATTAGTAGAAATCGTTAGTACAATAAAAGAATAAGAATTATGCAAACCTATCTTCTTGGCCTCGATATGGGAGGCACAAACTCCGTCCTCGGTTTGGTGGACGACAATGGTAATGTTATCGCCCGCGAAAGCATAAAAACGCAGGCATATGCAAAGATTGAAGACTATATTGCCGCTCTTCGTGACCTTGCCGTGCGGCTGACAGAGCCTTTCGGTGGCCTGCAGGCTTGCCGCGCTATGGGAGCCGGTGTCCCTAATGGAAACTACTATACCGGCAACATCGAAAATGCAGTCAATCTGCCTTGGCATGGACAGGTGCCCTTTGCGGACATGATACTCCAGACGCTTGGTATTCCTTGTCATGTCACCAACGATGCCAATGCCGCTGCAATGGGAGAAATGAAGTATGGCGCAGCAAAAGAAATGCGCAACTTCATTATGATAACCCTTGGAACAGGCGTTGGAAGTGGTATCGTCATTGACGGCAAACTGCTGTACGGACATGACGGATTCGCCGGAGAACTCGGACACGTATGCGCTGACCAGAGCGAGAATGCCCGTCAGTGCAACTGTGGACTGAAAGGCTGCCTGGAAACCTATGCCTCTGCCAACGGAATGGCACGCACTGCCAAGGAACTGATGCAGAAGGGTGGAGGAAAGAGCCTGCTTGCAGCACTTGACCCCGAACAGATTACCTCAAAGGACGTCTTTGATGCCGCTGAAAAAGGGGATGAAGTTGCAAAACAGATCTTTGATTACACGGGTACGATTCTTGGCAAACAGCTTGCCAATTTCATTGCCTTCTCGGCTCCGGAAGCTATTATACTCTTCGGCGGACTTACGCGTTCGGGCCATTGGATTATGGATCCGGTCGTGAAAGCCATGAACGAGAGTGTTATGCCTCTCTGGCGTGGCAAAGTGAAAGTGCTCTTCTCAGGATTGAAAGAAGCGGATGCCGCCATTCTTGGAGCGGCTTCTATCGCGGAATAAACCGATGTTACGCATTCTCTATCAATTCCCCGATTGGTTGCGCCGGCTGACCTATAAGGATGCTTTCTGGCGTGGCAATACCGGCGAAAAGGTAGTCTATCTCACCTTTGACGATGGTCCGGTGCCTGAGGTAACACCTCGGGTGCTGGACATCCTTGATGAGATGGGCGTGAAAGCCACTTTCTTTTGGGTCGGGGAGAACCTGACCAAGTATCCCAATTTGGCGGCAGAGGTTTTGCGACGGGGGCATTATGCGGGTAATCACACCTACCACCATATTTCCGGTTGGCAGGCTCCGGCTATTGCCTATCAGTCGGAAATATTGCTTACCGAACAGAAAATGCAAGAAGTACGCCGTCTGGCAGGAATCACGGAGGTACAGCCGAAACTCTTTCGCCCTCCCTATGGGCGCTCCGGACTACGTATGCACCGATGGCTGAAAGAGCAGGGTTATAAAGTTGTGCTGTGGGATATCGTGTCGCACGACTATAATCGGCGTTACAGTCCTGAACGCATCGTGAAGATAGTGATGCGCTATGTCCGTCCGGGCAGTGTGCTGTTGATGCACGATAGCTTGAAATCGGATCACAATATCATCACGGCGCTTCCTCTTATTATACGCCGCCTGCAATTGGCAGGTTATGAGTTCCGTCTTATTTCTTCTTCGGCTGCGGAATGAGAGCGCGGGGCTTCTGCTCCAATAGCGGTAGTTCCTGCCAGCGGAAGGTTTCTTCAAAGTCCCAGTTGGCACGGAGATTCAGTTTCTTTGGGAAATAGAACACCTCTTCCGGTTGGCGGTGGAGGAACCAGTCACCTGTGGTCCATCGTCCGTCACCATTGCTGTCTATAAAGATACGCATATAGTAGGCGCCAGGTTGTAGATTGGTAAGCAAAACGCCTTCGTTGGCAACCGAGGTGGTCAATACAGGAACATCTTTGCCGTCCAGTAACTGCAGCATAGCCTTTGGTTCGTATGGCTCCAAGTGCACTTTCAGCGTAGCGTAGGTATCCAGACTGCGCGTCTTTACCGTCCAGGACTGACGGTCGAACGGCGTCTTCCAGATGTCGTACAGAGCCGCAGAGTCTATCGTAAGACGGTATTCCGTTGCCGGCTGCATGTCAAACAATATCTGTATCTTTCGGTAAGTGGAGTCTGTCGCATGGAGGCGGAAGGGAAGGGTTTGCCACAATGTATCCGCTTTGATTGCTAAATGTATGCCGGATGGGGAATACGTGCTTAGCGGACTTGGTGCAGTGATGGTCAATGTGTCTGCCAAATGGAAATCCTGTTTGGCATTACACCCGAGTTTGCCTGCCTGATGAATCTCCTTTTCCGGCGTAGATTGTTTCTTTTTCTTCTGTTTAGGCATCTGTGGCTGTCGGAATACGGCAAGGAGTGTGTCCGTTTGCGGTATTAGCGCGTAAGCGGAATCCGTCTTGAGGTAAGTAAGTGCAAAACGGAGGGAGTCCATATTTAGTACCGTCGAGTCTGTCAACCAGCAGATGAGTGTATCCTTTTGTGGAGAATACTGATAGAGTATGTGCTGCGTAAAATCTCTCCATGTAGTGTCTTTGCCGAGTGAATCGGACTCAGGGCGCAGTGCACGCAGTTCTGGCATTTGCCGGAGAGGAGCACTGAAGGATAGCGTGAAACGATGCCTTTCAGCGCGTTGAACGCGCTGAAAATACTGATGCTGTTTGTCTTCATGGAAGAAACGGAGCAGAATATCTGACGGCTCGTAGAAATAGTATTCAGCAGTGTAAATACTATCGGCATAGTGAATGGTACTATCCCCTTGCAATGAGTCTTTCCATACAGTGTCAGTCTCCGAGCGGACAACAATGGTAGGCACTATCAGCGAATCGCAGAAAGCGAAGCCTTCTCCGGGTTGGCGTACATAGTCACGGCTCACATCGTCCAGCGCATACAGACGATAGGTTCCTTGATGGATATTCAGAATAGAGAATTCGCCGTCCGTATTGGTGCGTCCGATACGGTCAAACGGTCGTGTTGACACGCTGCTGTCCGCCAAATCCGAATGAAAACCGACTACGATGCCGGATAACGGATTGAGATTCTCTGCATCTATCAGGGTGCCGTAGATGGCGAGTGAATCAATTTGCTCACCGGTGGAGAAAGAAAACGAATAGTTTTTGAGGGGATTCTTCTCGTTATTGTCTTGAATGGCCTCACCGAAGTCGATGGTATAGGTCATGTTTTCTTTGAGGTCTTCTTGTAATGCCACTTTGATCCGTTTGCCGACAGCAGTGATTTCCGCCGGTTTTTGTTGGGGCGGAGAAATGAGAATGTTTTCCGAAGGGTTGCTTAACTGAATGTACTCATCAAAACGGAGTTGTATTTCTTTCTTCTGATAGTTGAGTGTACCATTCTCAGGGATAGACTTCACGATATGAGGGGGGATGCTGTCAACGGGACCGCCTTGCGGACCTATTCCCCGATTGGCACAGGAGGAGGCAAATGCCGCCAGTGCCAGTATAGCTGTCAGATGAGTGATTTTCATGGTCTTATTTCGGCATCGGTGGTATCTTGTTCTATCAGTTCCAGCGCACGCTTCATCTCTTCGTCTTCTCGCAGTAAGAAAGCAATACGACCGCGATTGTAGTAGTAGCGTTCTACAATATCGGCTGCCATCAATCGTTTTATTTCATCCTTATGACGGTAAATGGCTTCCCGATAGGAAGGTTTCAGCCTGTCTTTCATATCGCGGAGTTGTTGCAGGGTGGTGGAATCAAGATCCTCCTCCTCTGCCACTTTCAGCATTTGGTTATAGTAATGCGATGTCTCGGTTTCATAGACAAAGTTCTTTTCGTCCAGCATACGGATGAAATCTTCTACGTCTTCGTCTGTTACGGCAAAGGTCTCCGGTGATGCGATGTGTTCGTGCTGGCGGTAATAGCGATTGGCGAAGTCAAAGAACATGTGCTTCACGTACAGCGAATAGGAGATGTCCACCTTTTGACTATCGGTCATCACGATATCAGGCAGGATACCTCCGGCACTATCCCGCTTTAGGGCATTGCCTTTTTGCTGTTCGGCATAGTCAATCGCCTGAATGCATCGTCCGGACGGAAGATAGTAATGGGCTGTCGTCACTTTGAGATGTCCGTCAAACGCAATAGGCCGAACGCTCTGCACCAGCCCTTTTCCGAATGTGCGCTCGCCAATCAGTTTGGCACGTCCGAGATCCTGCAGGCCACCGCTCACGATTTCTGCCGCCGAAGCCGTCTGTCCGTTCACAAGAATCACCAAAGGCATGTCGCGGAAGTAAGGTGAGATGGATGTAGTGTACGAACGGTTTGAGGTTGCTGTCTTGCCTTTGGTGGTTACCACTTCCGTCCCTTTGTCCACAAACAGCCCTACCAATTGGATGGCTTCGTCTATCAAACCGCCGCCATTGCCACGCAAGTCGATAACGAGCCGTTGGATGGAATCTTTCTTGACCATCTCATCCACTGCGGCAAACAGGTCCATTGCGCTACCGGTCGTAAATTCGGAGAAGAGTATGTAGCCTGTTCCTCCTTTTGAACCTTCCGGATGACCCGTATAGTAACCGATGGCGGGTAGATGTATTTCGCGACGAAGAAAGGATTTCCGGATAGAATCAGCACCTTCGCGGCGAATAAGCACTGTCACCTCACTTTCCGGCATCCCGCGCAATAGTTCACTCACTTGCTTGGTTGTCTTGCCTTTGCAACTGACACCGTCTACTTCCAACAACTCATCACCGGGCAGCAAACCGTTCTCCTGTGCAGGCATATGCTCATACAGTTCATGCACCATAATAATGCTGTCGCGCTGCATAATCATAGCACCGATACCGCCGTACTTGCCGGTCGTCATCAGGCGAAGATTGTCATCATCGGCTTTGGATATATATACGGTGTAAGGATCCACCTTGCGCAACATACTGCGGATGGCCTCTTCTGTCAAGGCGTCATAATTCAGCGTATCCACATAGTTGATATCCAATTGACGGATAACATCCGTGAGGATAGTCATTGATTTGTGGATGCGGGTTGTCCGTTCTTGGGCGGTGGCCAATAATGCGAACGGCAGAATAAGGAGCAGAATATATCGTTTCATATGTCTTGTTTCGTTTAGTGTTTGTCGGGTGCCAACAGGGGCGTTACGTCTTTCCCATAATGCATCAGGTCGCGTACAAGCGTTGAACTGATATGTGCGTATTCGGGACGAGTGTAGAGCAGAATGGTCTCTATGCCTGTCATTTGCCGATTGGCTTCGGCAATGGAGCGTTCGTATTCGAAATCGCGTGTGTCGCGTACGCCTCGCAAGATGAATTGTGCCTCTACCTCTTGTGCAAAATCCACCGTCAGAGTGGAGTAGGCTCTCACTTGCACGCGCGGCTCGTCTGCAAAAGTATGCCGGATGGCATCCATGCGTGTCTGTAGACTCTGATGATCGCTTTTCTCACCGTTCTGACCGATACCGATAACAATTTCGTCAAATAACTGCAAACCACGCATTACGATGTCATAATGTCCTATTGTGAACGGGTCAAAACTGCCGGGAAAGATTGCACGTTTCATAGTTGTTTATTGTTGTTTTTGTGCTTCTTCATAGTTCAGCACGGGATTATGATACATTTCCTCCAACTTGTCATGCAGGAAGGTTTCATCTTTGTCGGCGATATCTATTTTGTCAATACGCTCTCGGAGATAGTTCTCGAACTCTTCCCCGCGGGGATATATTTCGTAGTTGGCATGTATCTGCTTGTCAATCTGTGCGGCCACGGCCTGCACCTGTTCTTGTCTGGTCAGTTTTTCCAACTCGGCGCGATGTTCTTGCAGCCAGTGGTTTATGCTGGGGGTCATGCGGAATACTACATCACCTTTCCAACCTTTTATCCCTGTCTCCATGCTTACCAAGTCATCTCGTTTTGTTTTGCGCCAGTTCGGTATGTCACGGCGCAACTGCATCTCTCTGGCTTTCAGGTAGTCGCACGGGTCATATTGGTAGGAGATGGAGACGGGGCATATATTCAGCATTTCGATGCCGTCCAGAAAGTCATCTGCTCCCAATGTCATCATCTTCAGTACGGCAGGTTGTGTAACATCGTTGCCGTCCTTGGCACGTCCTTCGCGTTGGGCAATCCATATACTGCGGTGCCGCTCACGGATATGACGGATGTAGGCACCCAACTCCTGACTATTCTTCAGTTGGTCACGGGTACTGCCGTTGCGGATAACTACGAAACAGCGCAAAAAACGCATGAGGCCTTCCAGCCACCAGTGTCCGAATAGATTGTTGCCGATACCCATATACGGACGAATCATGTAACGCGCGCGGAGCAGCATACTCAACCATGCGGCATCCATAATGATATCCCTGTGATTAGTGATGAAACAGGCACCGTGACGGATGTCTTTCTCTATCTGCTTGCGTTGATTGGCAGTGTAGTCCAAACGCAGGGAAGATGCGGTCTTTTTAGACCAGGCATACAGCACGGGAAAGGTGATAAGCCAATCCGATATCGCTAAAGCAAGGCTGGCGCGCATGGCGCGTATATTTCCGTATTTACCCGGTAACTTCATAGTTCAATTGTTCTCATTGTTGTTTGTCCAATGCCATTTTTGCCGCTTCTCGGTAAGCAACCATCAGGCCGCCTGTACCCAGCAGCGTACCTCCGAAATAGCGAACCACCACTACTAATATATTATCCTGTTGCTTGGCATCGATAGCGCGAAGGATGGGAATTCCGGCCGTTCCATGGGGTTCGCCGTCATCTTTCGTGCGCCATAGGTTCTCGCCCAGGCGATAAGCATAGCATACATGGCGGGCATCATGATACTGCTTTTTGTATTTTGCAATCAGCGCTTTTGCCTCGTCTTCCGAGCTTATCGGTTCGGCAAAACTCAGGAATCGGGAGCCTCGGTCTTTGTATATTTCTGGTTTTTGGTTCACTGCTCTAGTCGGAAAAACGCGCAAAGGTACTGCTTTTTTTTCAGTTAAGCAAGAAAAACCGCGACTTTCTTTCAAAAGTCGCAGTTTTTCACGGTTTGTGCATGGATTCGTTTACTTTACTTCTTCGAAGTCAACGTCTTCTGCACCTTTGTCGTTATTGTCCTGACCATTGTTCTGTTGGCCGGAGAAAGGACCTTGTGCGCCGTTTTGGGCTCCGCCTTGTGCGCCTGCTTGTTGTTGTGCAGCATACATCTCTGCGCTTGCTGCCTGGAATGCGGTCATCAGTTCCTGATTGTATTTCTCACATTCGTCTGCATCCTTTTTCTCGTAGGCCTCTTTCAGGTTCTTGAGGGCTGCCTCAATCGGAGCTTTCTTGTCGGCAGGAATCTTGTCACCCAGTTCGCTGAGTTGTTTTTCAGTCTGGAAGATGGTGGCATCTGCACGATTCAACTTGTCAATACGCTCTTTCTCTTTCTTGTCGGCCTCGGCATTGGCTTCGGCTTCGGCTTTCATGCGCTTGATTTCGTCTTCGCTCAAGCCGCTGGATGCTTCAATACGGATTTTCTGTTCTTTACCGGTAGCTTTGTCTTTCGCCGTTACGTTAAGAATACCATTGGCATCAATATCAAATGTCACTTCGATTTGCGGTTCTCCGCGACGGGCAGGCATGATGCCGTCCAAGTGGAAGATACCTATTTGTTTGTTCTGTGCGGCCATCGGGCGTTCGCCTTGCAGCACTTTGATTTCTACTGACGGCTGATTGTCCACAGCGGTCGTGAAGGTTTCGGTCTTCTTGGTAGGAATCGTGGTGTTGGCTTCAATCATGCGGGTCATTACGCCGCCCATGGTTTCGATACCCAGGCTCAGGGGCGTTACATCCAGCAACAGAACGTCTTTCACTTCTCCGGTCAGTACGCCGCCTTGGATGGCTGCACCTACGGCAACTACTTCATCGGGGTTCACGCCCTTTGACGGAGCTTTTCCGAAGAATTTCTGTACAGCGTCTTGAATGGCTGGAATACGGGTCGAACCGCCCACGAGGATGATTTCGTCGATATCGCTTGTCTTCAGGCCTGCGCTTTCCAGTGCCGTGCGGCAAGGAGCGATGGTCTTTTGGATAAGGTCGTCAATCAGTTGCTCGAATTTAGCACGTGTTAGCGTCTTTACCAGGTGGGCAGGAACGCCGTTTACGGGCATGATATACGGCAGGTTGATTTCCGTGCTGGTGGTGTTCGACAGTTCGATTTTTGCTTTCTCGGCAGCCTCTTTCAGACGTTGCATAGCCATGGGGTCTTTGCTCAGGTCGGCACCGCCGTTGTCGTTCTTGAACTCTTGAACCAGCCAGTCGATGATACGGTGGTCGAAGTCATCACCTCCGAGGTGGGTGTCACCGGCAGTGGATTTCACTTCAAAGACGCCGTCGCCCAACTCCAGTACGGATACATCGTGTGTACCGCCACCGCAGTCGAAGACTACAATCTTCATATCCTTGTTACTCTTGTCCAGTCCGTATGCCAATGCGGCTGCTGTCGGCTCGTTCACAATACGGCGTACGTTGAGGCCTGCTATCTCGCCGGCTTCTTTCGTTGCCTGACGCTGGCTGTCATTGAAGTATGCCGGTACGGTGATTACGGCTTCCGTCACTTCTTGTCCAAGGTAATCCTCTGCCGTCTTTTTCATCTTTTGCAGGATGATGGCGGAGATTTCCTGCGGGGTGTAGAGACGTCCGTCAATATCCACACGCGGAGTGTTGTTGTCACCTTTCGTTACTTTATAAGGTACGCGTGCGATTTCGCTGCCCAGACGGTCGTATGTCTCACCCATGAAACGTTTGATGGAGTAAACCGTCTTGGTCGGGTTGGTTATAGCCTGACGCTTTGCGGGATCACCTACTTTGCGTTCGCCACCATCTACGAAGCCGATAACCGACGGAGTGGTGCGTTTGCCTTCAGAGTTTGCAATAACGATGGGTTCGTTACCTTCCATTACTGCTACACAGGAGTTCGTTGTTCCTAAATCAATTCCAATAATCTTGCTCATAGTTGTATGTGTTTTATGTTATTATTCGGTTTTGTTTGTCTCCAGCAGACTATTGTCGCACGGACACTATCTATAGTACAATTCCTGTGCCACGTTGTTTTTCTGCCACATCCGTGCCTTGTTTCTGCCAAAATGGACTGCCACATCACAAAAAAGGCACCCTTCTGTTTGATATAGGGTGCCATTTTGGCAGTTAGCGTAGTTGTGCACGGAACGCTTTCGGTGTCAACCCTGTGATGCGTTTGAAGAAACGGCAGAAAGAGGGCGATTCGGCAAAACCGAGATGATAACTCACCTGTTGCACGGACATATCCGGACGTGATGTGAGGATACTTTTTGCCTGTGTGGCAAGGTATTCTCCGATGTAATCGCTTGCGGAAATACCAACCACCTCTTTAATAACCAATGAGAAATGTCTGGGTGTGAGATGCAACTGCCGTGCATAGAAAGCCATTTCGTGTTCTTCCCGATAATGCGTAGCCAACAAGTCGCAAAAGTCATTGAAAAGGCTGTAGTTACGGTTGTCTTTCGCGGCTTTTTCGTCCATCTCGCGACGATAGGCATTATGCATCTCTACCATCACATTGGTCAATTCAATCAGCATCTCATGACGAAGCGGATAACGCTGTGTGGAAGATTGGCAGATATGCTCTAACAAATCTATCGCTTGCATATATTGTGCCATCTCTTCATCCGTTAACAGACAAGATGGCCGACGGTGAAACTTATGGTAATCATGTGTCAAACGCTTGGTTTTCAGTTCCTCGCATAGCGCCGGCGAATGAACCAGTATCGTCACGTGGTAATCGTCGCTACTTTCTATGGGATGCAGGATATGGTTAGGCATAATCACCGCCACTTCGTTGGGCGAAAAAACGACCTCTTCCGTATCATATAATACGCGCGCGCTACCGGAATGGCAGACACATACCATCATATACGGGGATATAATATCTTGCCCGTACACGGGGAAATGGTGCACATCGCGTAAGACGACCATTTCATCCTTATTGATAGTTCGGATGGCTTCTGCAAAAATACGTTCGGATGTCATAAGTATTCACATAATTAAGTACTTTCGGGCTGCAAAGATACTGCTTTTTTTTGATGTGTACAAATGTTTTGAAAAGAAATCGTACTTTTTGTTAATAAATTCACACAAACGGGTAACGTGTATTTGCCGTAAAAGCAGTACCTTTGCAACGAATTTCAAAAGAGTCCTAAAAAAGGAGGTAACAAATGAAAAATGAAATGAATTATGCCCGTGTGGCAAAACGCAAAATCGGCCTTTTGTTGATGATGTTGGCAAGCGCGCTCTGGATGCAGGCGGAAGAGTATGACTATCCCTATCTGGTGTTTACCAACACGGAAGGTGCGTTGACGGCTTTTCAGGTGAACGACCTTACGATGCACATCAACGGTACGCAGTTGGATGTGACGAACAATGAGGGAACGGTGCATTTTACACTCACTGACCTCAGCGCAATGCAGTTCTCTGTGGATAGCAAGTATTATTCTTCGCCAAAGGCCATCCGTGCAGGCACCAAGACTTGGGTCAGCGGTAGCGGTCAGAATGCTGTATATACCTATGCCGGCGGACTGACCATCGAAGGCGGTAAGATAACCATTTCCACTTCCGGCAATAACGGAGAAGGTATTGAGAGCAAGGACAAATTGACCATCAATGGCGGCGAGATTATCGTGAATTCTTATGACGATGCCATCAATGCGGCAGGCGACCTGACTATCAATGGCGGTTTGGTTTATGCCCGTTCCACCAACAACGATGGTATAGATGCCAATGGCAATGTCTATATCAAGGGTGGAGTGATTTATGCTATCGGTGCTACAAATCCGGAAGTGGCGATTGATGCCAATTCAGAGAAGCAGAAGAAACTTTATGTCATGGGCGGAACGATTGTTGCTGTAGGCGGTTTGGAGTCGGGTGCCAGCCTTTCGCAGAGTTGCTATGCACCGCCTACGTCCGGATATGGCATGGATGCAAAGAACTGGACGGCAAACACATGGTATGCCATGACCTATGGTAGTACGACCTTTGCTTTCAAGACGCCTGCTAACGGCGGTAGCAAGATGGTGGTTTCTGCTTCTTCTACGCCGACGCTCAAGTCGGGTGTCACGGTCACGTCAGGCACGGAGATTTTCGGTGGAGAGGCATATACGGATGCTGTAGTTAGTGGCGGTTCATCCGTTTCGCTTCAGAGTTACACCTCTTCCGGTGGCGGCCCCGGTGGCGGCAGACCCGTTTCCGCATCCGTTTCTGTGCAATAATCAATAGTACATTGCTCGACCAATAAGCAAAGTCCGTAGCTATGACCCCCATGGCTACGGACTTTCTTTGTATTATATGTCACTCTTATCTCTTCACTCTTATCTCTTCACTCTTACCTCTTATCTCTTACCTCTTAACTCTCGAATGACTATGGTGATTATTGGGTTATTAGTAGGTTATTAAGCCAACGAAAAGCAGAGGAAAGCCTGCCAAAGGCCGGAAACAATAGTCCGACTATTCAAACTAGAACACTAGTCTCACTAGTTCAACAATAAATCTGCAAAAAAATCTCGGATTTATTTGCATATTCGAAAAAAAAGCAGTACCTTTGCAGCCCAAAGTTGCAAAGACACGAAAACATGAACCTTTCAACACTAATAAAGCAATATTTCAATGCGTCAAACGGAGATGTTACAATCGACGTGTTCGATGAGCACAAGAAGCAGGTTTGTTATACGAGGTGCGATCCGGTCGTCACACCATGCAGGTGCAGAATGACGTGGTCACAACCAAAGAAAGTGAGTTCTGGCAAGGAACTATTGTATATATGCAACTTCGGACAGATGTTGAAATTGACCCTGCAAAGGTTGTTGCATTCCGAACGAATGTGGCGGAGCAATATAATGAAGCATTCTTAAACGACAACGAATTAGAAACATTATGGTAACATTCAGTTTTAGAGAATATGGAGAAAATCTCGGCACGCGTCCGTTAGGAAAGCGCGTCCGCGAGCAGTTAATGCCGTTGTTGGAACAAGACGAGCGTGTTGTGCTCGATTTCACAGGGGTGAATGTAGTAAGTAATTCGTTCGCGGATGAGTGTATTGCCAAACTGCTGCTTACAATGCCGCTTTCCGAACTCAAGAGCCGCACTACATTCCGTGGTCTTAATCCGATAGCGTCAGAAAGTGTGCTTACAGCACTACAAAGGAGACATATTGCGTTAGCATAACCTCTCGTCCTCTCTCACGGACGTTAAATGTGAGACGTTGAGGCTGGCAACGTAAAAAAGCAGTTACATACTGAAAAGCGTTTACCCGCTTGTAATCTGATTTCTCGAAATGTAGGAAGTTGAGAGATTAGTTATTCAGAGAACAAGTAAGTAGATGCTCACGAGTGTAGAACTCGCCCACACTATAGGTGCGTCCTATGGTGTGTTGGCGGATATATACACGGCGCGAGTTTCTGTTTGCATATCTGGTAACTAAGGCATTTCCTACAGCCTCGAGAAACGGATGACAATAGTTATTCGCGTTTTTTGTTGTATATCACGGAGAATGCCTCTTGCCGAATAATGAAGTAGAGGCAAAAATAAAAATATATTAACGTATGGAAAACCCAAATTTAGAGTCCGAAATGACTATTTTAAAAGAAGAGCAGAAGTTACTTGACTCGTTACAAGAATTACTTAATTTAGCCTTTTACAATGAGAAGCTAAAGTATAATTACAGGCATCCTCAATGTATTCTGAATGCGGAATCGTTTTTCGAGGAATGGATAGAAGCCTTGTCCCAACCGGAAGTTAATAGTGATAATAAGGAGTGGATGTGTAAAAAGGAACAATGGATTCAGGATGCAGAAAAATTGATAAAGATGGCATCGGAGGATGCTGATAAAGCAGACAAGAAAGAATATTATTGGATAACCACTCCCTATCAAGCTTTGTTCAAAAAATTGGAAATTATTCCTGGCGAGGTGTGCCCCAAAGATACCACAGAAGGATTGTATTATCCCTGTACAGATGAAGGATTCGATGAGGCAGAAGGTATGCTACGAAAAATCAAAGAAGCCATTTATTGCTACAATAGCACATCAAAATTTCCACAAAGATGGATTACAAAAAAATGGCGCGATGAAATTACAATAAAACATAAAAAAATATAATTATGAACCAATGTAATAATGGTTGGATAGAAGAAGCAATAGGATCCAATCGAACTTTACCCGCTGTGTTTGACTATGATCCAAAGGCCGATCCGGTTAAAGCAATAATAGCCACCTTGAAAGCATTGCCTTTAGATAAGGAGGAGAGAGCAGAAAATACCAAAATGGTAAAATATGCTATTGCCAAATTAGGATTGGAGAGATTTCGATATAGTTGTTATACAAATCAAATAGATGAACCTAAGTTTAATATAGTGGAACCCCCGCATCACTATTTTACCTCAAGAGAATGGTTATATGACTTAATTTGGTTTGAGGATGATGAAGAACTGGGGAAAGAGTACTCTATAAAATCCCTTCCATTAGCTTTAGAATCAGAGTGGGATTTTTTTCGTGAAAACCCCAAAATAGGAGGAGTCCCGTATGCAGCTGTAAGATATGACTTCCAAAAATTAGTGGTTTGCAATGCTGGACTAAAAGTGATGATTTTGCAAGAGTCTTGCAAATACGGACTTGAAGAAATGGATAAATACATAGTTCCCCTTCTTGCTAAATATAAACCAAAAGTAAATGGACAATTCTTGTGCATTGTCTATAGTCCTGATATGAAAAGTTTCAAATATAAGCTCTTTTGTCCGCAGGAAGAGAAGTAAACATGCATGAGATAGTACGCTAAATTTTTCAACAAAATGAAACAAAAACTAATTGCATTATTCTTTGCCCTTGTGGCAAGCACAAGTATGGTTTCCGCTTGGGATTATGAAAGGATTCCAATTGGTGATTTGTGTTACAACCTTGATGCAACAGCCGAAACAGCAGAAGTGGCAGGGGCTAACATGAACACCATAATAATAGTGAACATTCCATCGTCTGTAACTTATAACGGAGTCTCTTATAGTGTCACAAGCATTGGATATGGGGCTTTCTATAATTGCAGCAGTCTGACCTCCGTCACGATTCCGAATAGTGTGACGAGCATTGGAAATTATGCTTTCAGGGGTTGTAGCAGTTTGACCTCTATCACGATTCCGAATGGTGTAACGAGCATTGGAGAGTATGCTTTCTCTGATTGCGTTAATCTAACTTCACTAACGATTCCGAACAGTGTGACGAGCATTGGAGAGTATGCTTTCTATAATGTGCCTAATATCGTCTATTCGGGGACCGCGACAGGTGCGCCATGGGGTGCCAGAAGTCTCAATGGATATGTAGAGGGATATTTGGTTTATCGTGATGCCACAAAAACAGAATTATTGGCATGTTTTGCCGCTGCGACAGGAGAAATTACGATTCCGAATAGTGTGACAAGCATTGGAAATCATGCTTTCTTCGGTTGTAGCAGTCTGACCTCTATCACGATTCCGAATGATGTAACGAGCATTGGAGAGTCTGCTTTCTCTTATTGCAGTAGTTTGACCTCTATCACGATTCCGAACAGTGTGACGAGCATTGGAAATTATGCTTTCTATGATTGCAGCAGTCTGACCTCTGTCACGATTCCGAATAGTGTAACGAGCATTGGGAACAGGGCTTTCTATAATTGCCAGGGTCTGACCTCCATCACGATTCCGAACAGTGTAACGAGCATTGGAGAGTCTGCTTTCTCTTATTGCAGTAGTTTGACCTCTATCACGATTCCGAACAGTGTGACGAGCATTGGAGAGGGGGTTTTCTTTGGTTGCAGCAGTCTGACATCAATAACGATTCCGAACAGTGTGACGAGCATTGGAAGATATGCTTTCTCTTCTTGCAGTAGTTTGACCTCTATCACGATTCCGAATAGTGTGACAAGTATAGGTAGTTCTGCTTTCTATGTTTGTCGCAGTCTAACCTCCATCACGATTCCGAATAGTGTAACGAGCATTGGAGATTGTGCTTTCTATTCTTGCAGTAGTTTGACCTCTATCACGATTCCGAACAGTGTGACGAGCATTGGAGATTATGCTTTCCGTGATTGCACTGGTTTGACTTCAGTAACGATTCCCAATAGTGTAACGAGCATTGGAAGATATGCTTTCTATAATTGCAGCAGTCTGACTTCAATAACGATTCCGAATAGTGTGACGAGCATGTACCTAATATCGTCTATTCGGGGACCGCGACAGGTGCGCCATGGGGTGCCAGAAGTCTCAATGGATATGTAGAGGGAAATTTGGTTTATCGTGATGCTACAAAAACAGAATTATTGGCATGTTTTGCCGCTGCGACAGGAGAAATTACGATTCCGAATAGTGTGACAAGTATAGGTAGTTCTGCTTTCTATGTTTGTCGCAGTCTGACTTCAATAACGATTCCGAATAGTGTGACGAGCATTGGAGATTATACTTTCTATAATTGCCAGGGTCTGACATCCATCACGATTCCGAATAGTGTGACAAGCATTGGAGATCATGCTTTCTTCGGTTGTAGTGGTCTGACCTCCATCACGATTCCGAACAGTGTGACGAGCATTGGAAATTATGCTTTCTCTGGTTGTCGCAGTCTGACCTCTCTCACGATCCCAAACAGTGTAACAAGCATTGGAAATGATGCTTTCAGTTATTGCCGCAGTCTGACCTCTATCAGGATTGGCAATAGTGTGACCAGCATTGGAGATAGGGCTTTCGAATATTGCAGCGGTTTGACCTCTGTAACGATTCCGAATAGTGTAACAAGCATTGGGCAATATGCTTTCACTGCTTGCAGCAGTCTGACTTCAGTAACGATTCCGAGCAGTGTAACGAGCATTGGAGAGAACGTTTTCCGCTGGTGCAGCAGTCTGACTTCAGTAACGATTCCGAGCAGTGTAACGAGCATTGGAGAGGAGGCTTTCTGTACCTAATATCGTCTATTCGGGGACCGCGACAGGTGCGCCATGGGGTGCCAGAAGTCTCAATGGATATGTAGAGGGAAATTTGGTTTATCGTGATGCCACCAAAACGGAATTGTTGGCATGTTTTGCCGCTGCGACAGGAGAAATTACGATTCCGAACAGTGTGACAAGCATTGGGGAAAAAGCTTTCGATGGTTGTACAGGTCTGACATCAGTAACGATTCCGAATAGTGTAACGAGCATTGGAGAGGGGGTTTTCCAAAGTTGTCGCAGTCTAACCTCAATTACGATTCCGAACAGTGTGACGAGCATTGGAAGTTATGCTTTCTATTCTTGCCGTAGTCTGACTTCCATCACAATTCCGAATAGTGTAACAAGCATTGGAAGAGATGCTTTCTCTAATTGTAGCAGTCTGACTTCAATAACGATTCCGAATAGTGTGACGAGCATTGGAGCACAGGCGTTTGGGTATGTACCTAATATCGTCTATTCGGGGACCGCGACAGGTGCGCCATGGAGTGCCAGAAGTCTCAATGGATATGTAGAGGGATATTTGGTCTATCGTGATGCCACAAAAACGGAATTATTGGCATGTTCTGCTGCCGCGACAGGAGAAATCACGATTCCAAACAGTGTAACAAGCATTGGAAGATATGCTTTTTACGATTGCAGCAGTCTGGAAGATATTTTTGTTCCTTGTGGCGAACTGGAAAGATTCACACAAATGTTCAATGATAGTTACAATAGTGATTACAGTGACAAACTGAAGATTGCATCATCGCCCCATACACTTACGATAAAGGACACAAAATATGGCACTGTCTCCGTTCCGGATTACAACGGCTGCGATGAAAGTGTAATGATTACCGCCATT
>CACZFM010000004.1 GCA_902780495.1 uncultured Bacteroidales bacterium | reverse complement strand
TCGTATGGGTACTGTCATATGGCATAGACTCTATCGCCAATTGGTGTAATAAACCGGAAGGAGCGAAATAGATTGTCTCGCCCTTTTTGATATATGGCAGGACCTTACCCCAGACTAATTGAGAGAGTTCGTCTCCGCGTCCATTCATAGAATAGGTAAAATTCGTCCGGAAGTCTGTGTTTGTATTAATGAGTGATGCCACCTCGGGTTCATTGAACAAAGGAATCATTATTGGACGCGAGCATGTGTCACGTAATAACAAGGCACAATACATCGTGGAGTCTTCGTTCAATGGCGCTACCATGTATTCGATGGATACCTGACTATTGTTTAGATTATTCCGTACGCTATCCCATGTGATTTGCCACATAGCCTGATTCTCCCGATACGCCGCACTCGATTTCGTGATTTCTTTTTCCAGTGAGTCTGCCTGATTCTGATAAAATGCTATAGACGGAGATTGAGGATTTTTTTCTTGCAGAGCGACAATTCTGGCTTTCAGCGTTTTCAGGCGATTAAAGTTATCAATCAACAGGGAATCCCCACTACTCTGTATCGACAAATTGATAGCATTCGTAGAGTTTAGCAAAAGTCCCTTGGTAAATAACTCATTATCGTATCCAAATGAGGAAATGGATGGGTGTTGGAGATAATATCTATACGTGTAATCCGGATATGTTTTGATAAATCTATCATTGATCGTATTCCAGTATAGTTCGCGCTGCTTTTCCGTCATAAAATCCAGCGATTGCGTATAGCGATTCTTATCAATACTATCTACCCGCATGATATAAGGCTCAGCTATGTCAAATTTTCTTTGCTTTTCGTATAAACCACACAAATCAGCCAAATATATAGTATACTGAGAATCATACCCTTGAGCATTTTCGCAAAGTCTAATGGCATCTATGTAATACTTCTCGGCCATAGAATAATCCTCTATATGCTCGTGTATTGAGCCCATATTATGTAATAAATAGGCACATCCCACATTCTCCTCCCCTAACGCAATTTTCCTAATATTCAACGCTTGTTGATAATATTTTTTTGCCTCTTCGTAGTCCCCTTGCATTTCGTACATCGCACCGATATTATTAACATATTCTGCGTAACCGGCATTATTCTCTCCAAAGATTTCTTTTTGGATTTCTGCAGCTTGACTAAAATACATTCTTGCCACAACAGGATCTTCTTTCTTCCATAAGACCAATCCTAAACTATTCAATGTCAGGGCATAAGAAGGAGATTTTTCACCTAATGCATTTCGGAAAATATCCAAAGCTTTTCGGAAATTTGTTTCTGCCTTAGAATAATCACCCATATTGAGAGACAATAGACCATATTCTCCTAGAAATAAGGCATAGTCAGAATGATTCTCTCCATATATGGTAGATGCTAACTGTAAAGCTTGCAACATTTTCGATTCAGCCTTAGAAAACTGTCCCATCAAGCGATATACTCTACTTAAATTTGAAGTAAAGCCTACGTAATTTGGATGATTTTCGCCTAAAATTGTTTTTGCCGCATCTATCGCTTTTATGAAACACTGTTCTGCATTATTGTAATCTCCTATATTCACATACAGGTTTCCCAAACCATTAATACAACTCATGTATACGTGACCATTCTCTTTCGTTATAGGCGTAAGATGCTCTAATGTATTTAGAAACATTTGTTCCGCTTTTGCATACTCACCACGCCTATTATATACCTGTGCTATATTTCCTAATGCGCATATATAATTTACATCATTTTCCCCTCGTATATGCTTATATATATCAGCGGATTGCATATAGTATTGTTCAGCTTCATCATAAATTTCACTACTGAAATATTGTACGCCTATCATATTCAACTCATCTGCATATTCTTCGCTATTTTCTCCATAAACAACTTTTATAACATCCGCTGATTGTATATAATAGGAAATGGCTTTGGTATAATCTCCCATGCGATAATACAACAACCCCAAATGATCAAGTGAAGAGATTATATGTTTGTGATTCTCGTCTAACACGTTTCTCCGTATGGTAAGGGCGCGCATATAATATTCCTCTGCTTTAGCATAATTCTTCATCTTTAAATATAATGTACCCATATCATTCAAAGCAGATGCATACGTAGAGTCATTTTCGCCGTATATTACTTTTTCGATTTCTAGATTTTGTAAAAAGCAAGCTTCAGCTTTTTGATAATCTCTCATATCTAAATATACACTACCCAAACTAAAAAGAATTAGCGCATAATCTGCATCGTATTCGCCTAAAACTTGTTTCTTTATATCACATGAGTGTTGTAAATATTGCGTGGATAAAGCATAATCATCTCTATAGTATGCGGCTATAGCATACGCTTCACATTCTTTTGCCAAATACATCAGAAAACTATCTTGCGATGCTTTCTCTATTTGCGATGAAGATAAGTATTTCCCATAATCTAAAGCACGGTCAATATTCAGAGAGTCCTTTTTGTCTTTCTTATCAAATGTCCAATCCTCAACGAAAGGCAACTCCTTCGTCGCCTTTTCAAATTTCGCCTTATTAACATATTTAATCATCCTATGCTTGTGCGAGTCCGATTCCATTGATTGAGCCCAAAGCAAGGAACAATGAACGATAATGATTAATGCCAGAAATAATTGCCTCATTGTTAAATATACTTTAAGTGTGATAGTAAATGATTATTTTGGGTGCAGACCTATTGCAACCCGCAAAATGACCTGTACGCCTTATTTTCTAACTACTGCAAAAAGGCCATTAGACTATTTGCTACTGTTCTTTGTGTGTTATCTATATCATTGAGAATTTGAAAACATTCCTGTTTTGAAAATAGTTTTCTTTTTACAATAGCAGACGACACCAAATGTTCGTAGACAGGATTATCGCCTATATGGAAACCTAAATCCCAATAATGTTGTGCCCATAATAATTTTTCTTCTACATTGTTTGTCTTAAGAATAATATCTAAAATGTTCATGTCCGCCTTAACAATTCGATCGTCCCATTCAGGCGTCACTTCGTATATGAAAGTGTTGTTATTCCATTTCGAGCAAAAGGCAATGGCATCTATTAGGTTATCAAATACAAAAAGTGCTTCCTTTCTAGATAAACGATTTTCGGGACGACATGTTTCTAACAAGCCCTCTACAGCCTGTCTTTCATCTTGCGCACGTTCTTGGGTGGCATTGATGGGAGTTATGCAATCTCCCTCTTTGAAACTTCTTTCGTCTACTCGATAAAAGATTTGGTGATGTTCAGATTTAATCATACATGTTTCTTTTTAATATTTAACACTTTTTCATCATATAAACACTCCGCATCTGGTTTCTTTCCTTTACATCCATCAGGGCATGGCATTTTGATTGCAACAGAGTTGTTATAACAGAAGTTAAAGAACAATTTCCTATCATAGCAATCTGTTATAATATTCTCAACATCCTCCTTTTCTTGGGACTCTAAATCTAAGATATCAAGGAACGGATTGCAATAATCATCTCTAAAAGGGCAACCAATATGCTTGCGCTCATTAATATATCCTTGCGCACAATCTCGGAGTTTTTTCAATGCTTCCTCTTTGATTTTGTCACATGTATCACAATTCTTGTCCATAATACAATACCCTAATTTGTGTCGGGCACAACTTTTAAATTATTTAATTGACATATTGTATTTGATTTTTCATCTATCTCTGCAGGTTTTGCCATTATTTCTACTACCTTTTTTTCGGGGGATAATTAGTGCTTATTCCCTCCAACATCGTGTGAATGTACCGAGCAACATTATCATCCTGAGAAGCAAAGCCTATTTCCGAAGAAGAATAGCGACTCGGATATGCGATAATCATGTGGTACCCCTCTACGTTGTTTCCAATCATCCAGCAACTCATTGAAAGATAGTCTTCTATCGGAATGAGAGTTATATTGCGATGATAGAAATATTCATTTTCTATGATTTCTGTAAATGTTCCAAACATCTTAATAAAATGCTCGAATTGAATACTATCGAACTGTTGTTCCATCATCAAAGCACGCACGGAATCCAGTCTATTACACATCTCAATTGTTTCAATATATGACTGACGTTTGATTGTATTTGATACCGACTTCTTACTAATGAGGGGGGTACGGTATTTGATAATCATATCTTTAAATGCTTTGGGATCCTCACAGCGCGTAGAATCAAAATACCTTTCATTAAGAATCATTTCCGCCACAACATCGTACGGCATTTTTCTATCCCGCATATCATGAGAGTACTTCTTGAAAGATTCTCTATCGATGATATCAGAGAAATATACATTTACTAAAGAATCTTCAATTTGCCTTGAATTAAAAGCGACATTAGAATTTCTATGTGTCCTGACAAGGCTATGCCTTTGACTTTGATATTCAGCCACACGTTTCTTCAATAGTGCTTGTGTTTCGACAAACTGTTTGTAACTCTTTTGAGAAAACAACTGTTCACGCAAATTTTTGACGAATAAAGCAGTCTTTGTATCATAATATACGACAAAGACTTTCGCACCTCTGTCCGCCAATTGAAATAATTTGTCATTAACCTCAATAAATCCTTGCGGGTCACTTGTAATGCCATAATACAGGACATCCTCTAATATAACGATAGTATCTGTAGTAAAGTCCTCTTTCTTTTCAAGGGCGTCCCGCAACATTTGATTTGTATTTTTGATATAATGCGGGAATAAACCCAAATACCTCGTCGATAATGAGTTATTGACATTTTCCAACCGTTCAGAAAGGAGATCGTTATTAATTTTACTGTCTATCGTCTCGTATACAAAAAACGCGATTGAGAGCAGCAAAGCGAAAGTAGCGGAACTTGTGACTAACCTTGAGTACTTCCACCATGACGACTTCTGGACTTTTTGTATTATGTCCGATGTTTTTTTATTGTTTCTGTTTTCCGTTTCCATATTGTACAATTAATTAAAGCAATATATACATAATAACTATTAACAGTAGCACCTATTCCACAAAGAGCATCACTTGCTTCATAGAACTCTTTGGGTGCGCGGGTAATACAAATGCCTGCATGACTATGCAGGCATTACATTTATGATTCCGTATTCTTTTCTGTCTCTTGTTCTCCAGTTGAATCTTCAAAAAGAGAATTATACCAATTAATTAACGGCTGTTTAAGCCCAAAAACATCCAAAGAATTGTTGATTTTATCCCACGCCGCTTGCTTAATAGTTGATTTGGCATGCATAATACGATTGCGCTGTTTCTGGGAATAATCGCCATAATGTTTGTCCGTAATTGCCGTAATCGATTGATACTGTTGGAATACATCTTTCCATTCTGCAAAGCCATAGGAATTACCATTCTCTTCAACATCTTCAGCGAGATCTTCCAGATTGCTGAGGGCACGAGATTTCTCTGAACAGGAAGTTGTTAATGTTGCTACGCAGCCCAACACAACTGCGAAACAAAAGTAAAATAATGTTCTTTTCATTGTCGTAAAAAGATTAACGTGTTTAACATTTATAATTCAATTTGGTTCTTATCCAATTCCAGTTTTCTAAAGAAGATGATCTTATATGGAGACGAGATGGACTCAAAGGATATATCATCCACAGCATGACGCAATTCTTTCTCAAGACGATTATGTTGTTCCTCGTCATTGGTATGGACGAACATCACTTGGCGGGCATCACGACCCTCATCTTCAATATTGTATTGCAAGAAAATATCTGATTTGCGACTTAGATTATTAAACAAAGTACAAATATCGTCAAAATCATGAACAAGATACTGGTACAACTGTTTATCCTTCAAATTAATCAGATAGTCAGCAATACTGAATTTTGCAAAATGGGTATTGATTTTTTGCAACAAATCATTCTTGATATTTTGTTGTACATGAACAATACCATCTTCACTGGGTTCGTATTTATCTATAAACCGCCATACGTTGTTCTCCTCTATAATAGATTTCTCTTTCGATTTGAAATAGTCCTCTAAAATATCATTTCGAATAAGCGACACGAATGGCGCACGAGCCTCAGCATGCATCTTGGCATGATTCTCTACGGTATTGCTATACCACTCACGTAGATTCAAAAGATAATGAGAAATCGCAGAATGACGTTGTTGCATTTTCGTTGTGACGGCAAACAAACCGGCAATCATCTCACCCGCAAGATGGAAACGCGAATCCAATAGTTCAATGGCGTCTTCTATATCTGTAATCTCTGCATTCAGTTGACGATTTATGCGCTGGTAATGCAGTTCCAAATCTTTACGTTTCTCTATACGACGCCATAGATAGAATATTACAAATGCGATAATTGCAATAACACCGACGATCCAAATAAGGCGCGACAAAGCCTGAAGCACTTGCCAAGTTTTATTTAGATCATCACCTAACAAGAAACCGAATAACTTGAGCCAGATATTGTCGCTATTTTTTAAGAAGTCTCCAATCCATCCTGTCGGAATAAAGTTCAACCACTTTGGAATACCTTTCGTTGCCTTCAATACACCATCACATATTCCACAGAATGTAGATAATGTACCGATTGTACCCAGATAGCCCCATGAGGCCTTTATTGTGGCTTTCTTAAATGCCTCCACTTTAGCTATCTTCTCTTTTTCATTCTCGATTTTTGCCGTTTCGAGATCCTCTATTTGAAGCTCCTTGTGATGTTTGGTGGCACGATAGAATCTATCACGTTTATTACGATCACGGAGTGGCAGTTTGACAGCCTCATAGTACTCCTGGAGTTTGGTGTCATATTTCTGTAAATCTTTTAATTCAGAAATAAGCCTATCTAAGAAGTTTTTGCGAAGCGCGTATCGAACGACCAAATCCGTTTCTGAGAAATTAAGCTGCGGTCTATCCGTCTGCTTAATCGTAAAAACTGTATCTTCTATTTTTTCAACTTCTTTACCTTCTTCATTGCTGTCAGTCTCTTGCTCTACCGCAATCTCTTGTATGGCTACGCAATCCCAATAACCATATTGCATGATATAGTCATAAGACAAATAGCAATACCCGCGATCACCAAAGTCCGTACCCCATGAGTTTCGTACTTTAAAGACTCTTTGCTCATCATTGAATCCGCATAAAACCATTGCATGAGCATGATTCTCTCCTGATTCTTTTAATTGCTGAACCTCGTCATCTGAAGGCATGGATATGAAACCATTCACCCCTTTACCAAATGAAGGAAACAAATCAACTGCAAATACAACAGGCAGTCCATCATCCAAAGCAGATTTGAAGTCTTCTACTTTCTTTTCTACCATTACAGCGCGTTTTACACGTCGCTGTTGAGCTTCTTTGTATGCTTCCGATGAAGGTTGTTCTTTATAACCACCTATCTTATATGGCCATGCTTGTTCTGAACAAATACCTTCTTCCGAAAGCGTTTGGATTGATGCCACAGAAGTAGAACCTTCATCAAATTGTTCTCTTCCCGTTCGCTTACGCGCATTGTAATAAAGAAATTGTTCACTCAGGTCTGGGAATTGCACATGGTTTTTCTTCAAGAAATACTCAAACACACTGACCATAGAGAAAGACATACAAGCTCCTTGCTGGCCTTGGTTCTTTATCTCCGTGAATCCATTTGAAATATCAATATTCTTTGTGGACACAGCATGCGGCTCATACTTATCTTCCAGAGGAACAATGTCGTCATCGTGATGCAAGAGTTGGAATTCCTCTTTCTCGAAAATAATTTTGCCACCTTCTATCAGACATTTCTTGGATTCATCCAATTGCGTAATGTTCTTCTTCAACTCAGCGAGTTCATCCTGCATTTCGCGGATGTTGGCGATGTAATTACGCTGCCGGAAACGCAATTCCTTGAGTTCATCAACAGGCAGTTTGGCTCGTTTGCTTACGTTTCCTTCTTCGTCCTTAACAGTATCCTCGCCTACCAGCATACTATATGGCGGCAAAATAATCTCGTCTTTTGTTTCATCCTTGTCGAGCAACGCATTGTTTTCGTCTACGAAGAAATTGACACACTCACGCTCAAGGTCAATCAATATTGCTTGTTCTGAATTAATAAGCGTGCCATGAGCGAATAGTTCATCGTCTTGCCCCAACAAAATAGAGAGAAGCCCTTTCTTTTGAGGTAATGAAATTGCCTCATTTTGAAGAATCTTTTCGGTTAACACCTTATTAAGACCTTCAAATTTCTCTTTCAGTTTGGGAAGAATAGCCGGCATGATATCCGTCATTGCATCACCGCGTTCATGTCTGGTAGCAATCTCCTGCTGGAAAAATTCAGCCATCATTTTTAGATATGGTTGGAGTAGCAGGTCGATTTCTCTTGCAGCCCATGTGATATCCACTTCTCCTTCATGGATACGCTCATTCTCAAGAATCTTTATAAACGAGTCTTGGAGGATGTATTCCTGAAAATAGTATTGATCAAAACTCAGCATTGATATACCAATTCCTTGAATATCTTTAGGATCGACATTAATGCCGAAAGCATGATCGTAGTTCTCGATACATATCAGCGCGAACTCACCGGCAATACTTATGATGGATTCTGATGTCAGTTCCAATGCACGCGTATTGGTTTGATTCTGAATGAGTGTGAAATGGGAAATATAATGTACAGTATCTTTTTTATGGCGCATAGCAACGATTTTATCAATCGTTTCGCGGGTCTTACTGGTCAGTTCTTCCGCCTTTTGCGCCAGATATTCTGTTTTTGCAGGGTCAAAGACTTCCGCTAAATCACCGCATAATCCTACCACATCAATATCCACTTTATTGCCCAATTGCTCTTTCGCGCAAAGGATAAAAAACTCCGCTTGCTGCCATATAGAAGGCACATAGAGCTGAACATACAAGCAGATATGTAAGTTATCATTACCTGTATAATTGGTATTAATGCGCTGTTGCCATAATTTTTTGATATAACCTTTGAGTGACTCTTTCAGCGTTTTCTTATCGGCATCAAACTCCTCACAGTACTCCGGAATCCATTGGTCATTCAAATGCGATGTGAAAGTAAGCCTTTCCTCTTCTTTCTTTACCGCTTTACTGATTGAAATATGCCCGTTGGAATCCTCCTCGTAATGCAAGGCTGTGAAATACTGGCTGGTCGCATCATCCGCATACATTGCGATATAGCGACGCAGTTCAAGCAAGGCTCCCGAAGAAGCCTTGCCGAACATCATATGTATTGAGTGGCGCATAATTAGATTTTAAATATCAGTTCTCTACACTTATTCTCTGCCGTGAGGAGTTTGTTCGTTTCCTCATACCCACGCCCGGCCTTGATGGTGTTAAGGGTAAGTTGGCAGTGTGAATACTTGGTGAAGTAGTTGTCCATTACATCTTTCTCCAACTCAACTGCTGCTTTCTTTCCTATTTCATCAAGATGTTTGCGGAATGCGGCAAAGTACTGTTTGATGACATGGTCATTCTGACAGAATTTTTCGAACGAACGGTCACGATAAGCAGAATGTGTATTGACCCATTGGTCTTCCGGACCTGCAATTACAGGAATCGTATCATCATTAAACCAATAAACGCCTTGGTCAAACTTAATAAGGTCAAGGATACAACCCATCGTCCATGCCATAATAGCCTCGTCTTGGTTCTGCTTCTTCGGTTGGAACGAATATTCTTCCTCGTCCATACGCTTCTGCAACAGTTCGTCAATATGGAACGAAACACGGTCTTGATCTTTGTCATAAGGCAATTTGAGTGTATCCAAACCACCAATTGCAAGAGCAGGAACAGGACGTTTCTGGCGGTAGATAATAATACGGTCGGTTAAACCTGTACTAACCGTTTCGGCCATCTCTGAACGTATTATATCACGATAAGCATCACCCTTCGTCAAACGGCATGTTGCTACATCGGGCACACAGATATAGAATTGCTCTTCTTGACCCAATGTACGGTTGGTGCTCTTGAGAAGAATACCATGATCGTCAATATTGAGGAACGGTAGCGAGTGATTAGCAGCACGACGAATGACATCCTCAAACTCATCCTGACTCATATTGTTAAGAATATCGTCAATCGTCTGGGAACGAAGCACCTCACATTCTTTGAGATTATCGGTATACTCGTCCAAAATAGCCTTGTATGTCTCTTTTGTTGCGGGAGCATACAAAGTCTTGCCCGGCATGTTATCAATCAAACCACTCACAAGAATTGTTTCGTCTTTCTTGATTTCAACATTCTTGATAATATCCTCTGCCAGATTGATAATGACGTTTCTACTATCACTAAAATGATTTTGCAGTTCGCGGATCATGATGTCATTATCATCAATGATTGAATTGAATTTCTTGATTGTCTCTTGGAGATTTGCTATCTCTTTGTCAACCAATTCAATCAGTTTTGCATAGAATTGGATAGCATAGGAACGACGTTTAGCCTCAAGATCTGCCGTCAGATAATTCTGAGCATATGTTTTAATTAATGACAAATAATTATCGGTTTTGCCGTGGAATAATCCATGATTGAGATAACTATTCAATTGCTCAACTTGAGATTTAAAATCGGTATCCGCATTTTTGCGCTCATCCTCTTGCTCTTTCAGTTCAGTGCGCATCATACCGATAAAGATATCATTAATCTGACGCTTTACTTCATTCAAGAAATCATTGGCCAGACCAAGAGAAGTTTTACACAATTCTTTTTCTCTCTCAATGAGTTTAGCCGCAACTTCGGCATAGAAATCATCGACCTTTGCATTCCATTCTTCGGGTGATGGCTGGAAACCTTGATTATACAAATCCATTTTATTGGTAATCTTGGCCTCAACGGTTCGCTTGTCGAAATCTTTTTCGGTCAACGAAGGCGCTGTGATTTGACTAATGTCATAAAGACGATCAATGACTTGGTCTTTGCCTTCATTTTCACGGATACGTACATTGTCAATCCAGTTGTTAGCGATGACATTCTTGTCTTGCGTATGCGTTAACAACTCACTTATCAGTTTGTTTTGGGCTTTTAATTCATATACTTTGGCAACATGTTCGCTATCGTATATAATAGAGGCTGTACCAATTGCCGAAACCCAAGCGCATTTATCTTCTACGTTGAAAGCCTTGTTAATCATGTCATTCTTGACATTATCACCGACACTCTTGCTTTGGCTACCAATTTGACCGGTAGTAGCAAGGAGAGCAAGAGAAATCATCTCTGTCAAATCGGAGATCTTCTTGTAGCAGATACCTTCCGTGTTCTTGTTGTCAATCAGGACAAGACTATCGAACGGCATTTCGTCTGTTTCTTGATTCTGCCAAGAGATTTTGACCAATCTCTCATCAGTAGAAAGACTCATCAAATAATCGAGGTCACGCAGTGCGCCATATGCATTAGGCTGTACGCGGCTTCTTGAAGCAGGAGCCTTAATTTCAGCCATGAATACACCCGGCATTACACCATAACCGTTAATCGTGATATCCGCATTGTTCTCGCGAGCGATCTCACGCATCAGATATGCCACATCAATGAATGTACCACAACCGGTTCCACCGCTAAGAGAGAATACGATATGTACTTCGGTGCTTGCATTACCATCATCGCCGCTTTCGAGAGCCTGATAATTTTTCCATTTAGCAGAATAACTTTCTGACGAACGAACATCGGTTAGAGCGGTACGCAAGCGCTCTTTCAGACGCTCACGATTGTACATAAATGCCAGACGACCATTAGAACGAATCTGACCAGCACCACGATTAAGGGTGTTGATGAATATCTGGTTCTGGTGAGGCATCCATTGCATATCCCGCTTGCTATTCTCAAAATATGCTTTCGGATTGTTCACGCTAATGCTGAAACGCTCGCGTGCGCTCAATGTGAGACGGTCGTTTTTTTTGCTTTTTGTAGGAAGATCGTACTCATTGCTATCGGTATCAATACCTAAAAATGCAAACAATGGGGGGAGTTCTCCGTCTTGTCCGTAATTGTCAAGGAGTACCGATTTTGTTTTGAGAATGGTTTTCATTCCCGTGCCACCTAAGCCGATAAAAAGGCTGCGTCTAAGTTTTGTTGCCATAGTAATTATATCTTTTTAGTTAATTAATTATCCTATTGAAATATTAGCCACCCATTCAGATTTAGTGCGTTTTACGACAAATGGTCTTCTTGGACCGTTTTGTGCAGTAATCATTGCCGTCATACGATAAGTAGCAGCCTCACCTGCTTTCAAATCTTCATTTACAGCAATACCGTCGGAACCGCATGGAGTCATCTCTACTGTGGTCGCCCAGAACGGATTGGTCAAATACTCTATGCGACCACAGATCAATTTATTCAATCCGCTTTGAGAATTAGGGGAGGCTGAGCAAATAATCTTTCGCGCGCCATGCAAGGTACAATCTTCGCGCCCCTTACGAACCTCGCCGTCAAAATAAGTAACTTGAAGATTGTCAAAAGCGAAGGTCGGAAAAATAATCCAACGCAAAAGAGCAAACCAAAGAACTAATATGGCTACAATAATAATACACAACCATATTAATCCTATTAGCAATGGATTTAAACCATATTCATACTTGACTTGCCATTCCAGTCCCGTACCAATAACATGCCCCGCCTTAGCCTCCTCTCCGTTGATCTGATCCAAATCACCACAATCAAGGATTTTCAAAAATAACCTATATGTACCAGGATTCGCTACTTTATTAAAACGGAATTGCAAATCGAGATTTTTATCTACGGGGCGGATGACAATATCACTTCCTTCTAAAGCTTTGCCATTTTGAAGAACCGTAATATGCCGACCCTTCGAACTATTTACCGGCAAATAATTGCCGTTTTCATCCAAATATACAACTTGAAGTTTTATCGGCTGCGTGAAATGCAACTCTCCCATATCCAATTGGAGTGATTGTGTTGGTAACTCCACCTTGTTCCAATCAAACTTTTTCCACAGAAAATCCGAATACCCTTTTGATTTTCCGATATAATACCCTTGCCCCTCATTAGAACCACAAGATGAAAGGCAGACAGCCATGGCGGCCACAAAACAGATATTGATAAACTTCTTCATAGAAATCATTGTTTAATAGTTATTGTCAGTGTTTTTTGCCTTTTATTGACATACCGCAATTCGCAAGATCTATTGACCAGTTCATTAACCGGACTTTCTCCTTTAAGTTGCTCAAAATTCAATGTTATAACATAGTTTTCATCAACAGGTAATTGTTTTTGCAACTCACCCAGTTCATACTTGGGTTTCGGCGTGACCTCTATTGTCGCCTTTCCATCAATTGTAACCGTCTCATCAACATCAAAATAAGGGTTCGCCGTCGCATAGATATGCACTTTCTCAGTACCTTGAATCGGTCGATTAATATCATTGAGAGCAACACTCAGTTTAACCGGCTGATTATACTGATCCTTAAGATTAATCAATTGATCGCCCTTAATCGTAAACTGGTTTACTGGAGGAACAAAACCTCCTGTCGGAATACCAAATATTGGAATTATACAAGAACTGGTTTTCAGTATATTTTCTAATTCAGGATCTTCTCTATAAACATAATCTGTTAGCAAAAAATAATACCCTTTTACGCTATTAGGTTCGGCAAAAGAACACCAATTACGCAACATCTTGTGAAATGTCGCGCGCGAAGGAATCGGCGGACAATTATCAGAATGCCCACCGTCCGTAAATATAAATAGTTCACTATAATACTTTGCTTGTGGAGTAAACAAATGCTCTTTTGCATACTCAAATGCGTCATGAATATTAGTCTTTACTTGTTCTTGATTGCGAAAACCTCTAATATGTTTTTCTAAAATTTGTTTACCATTTATAGTTCCCCTTTCTCTCCATATAGAATCAACTAAAACCTTATCATTAAAGGGGACAACAATAATTTCAGATTCCGGATTTTGAAGTTTTATACATTCGATAAGTGCATCCACCAATTTATCATAAATATCATATTTAGAATTATATTGTTCTATTTTCATAGGTTCTCCAGCAACCATTACATGCTTAGCAGTTTTGCCTCCCATATACCCACCATGAGTAGAATATGTCACATCCCATAAATAAACAACACGATGGTACGGCGCCTCTTGCGCAAACGATAGTACAGAGAACAGCACTATTAGCGAGAAAAGGAATAATAATTTGTGTTTCATAGTATTATGATTTGTTATTTGTATTACTTACTTTGTTTGTGAGCCAATGCGCTTCGCACACATAAAGAAAGCGCAGACCTCTCATTGTTTATTCGCAATCAGAGGCCTTCGCATTGCCTATACAGTCAATAAACAACAGGAAACCTACGCCGATATGACAAACCGCTTTGCTAAAATACAGCAAAGCGAGTGCGTTGTCACACCCATAGGCATCTATTGGTTACTTTGATTTGACTGTAAATCCGAAAGTTGCGAAGTTCCTGATTACCAAACACAAAGCGTCAATAAACGCTACTCAATATGTCTAAAATCCACCCTGTTTCACAAGAGACATTTCCCTCCAGCGTAGAATTCGGGTGCAAAGATAATGCTTTTTTTCGAACTGACCAAATATTTTATGATTTTTTTGCGCCGTGCAAGAAAATTTCAAATAATCGTTCCGTAGGATAAGAAAAATCAGAGATTTGGAGTTGTCAATACAAGAAACCGATAATCCACAATGGCAGTTTGTGACCATACGGAAACTCCATATCATCGGCAAGGATGTAAGAATCGGGCAAATCAGCTATTTGTTCGTAGTCCTTATCCGCACCTCCTACTTCCAATGTGTACTTGCCATCTATCTTAAAGTCCCCGTGATGCTTACCATATTCCACCAAATGATTGAACGATAATTGATTGGCAGCAAAACACTCGCGGACAGTGCCGATATTAGGTTCTTGTGCAGCTAAAGCATAAAGCATGTTGCTGTTATCCAAGAGCACCTTGTCCGGTTTCTGCATTTTCTTGGCATTCACATAATCGGAATATACCAGCCGAAGAATCTTGGCCTTATCCAAATGATTAAGATACTCTATAATTGTGTTTCTTTGTAAGCCGCTTTGTATAGACAAGCGCTTGATATCAATATCATATGGTACAGAATTGGCTAATATACTAACCAATGCCATCATCTTCCTTGTGTTCTCTACAGAAACCTTACAGATACGCGGCAATTCGTCATCAATAATACGATTGACCAAAGTCTCTATTGTAGAATAATAATCAACAGGATTCTTCAATTGCATGTAATAAGGATAGTATCCATACCGAAGATACTCATTGAAACAAGCTATCGGGCGACATTGATTCGTTACTTGCTCTGCCAACACCCACGGATTCTCCAATATTTGTTCTAATGTGTATTTAGGAATATCAATATTCTTGTAAAAGCGCAGAAACTCCCTAAAACTCAGACCTTGTATGTCGTGGTTGACGCAACGTCTACTCAAATCAGCATCTCCCTGCTGCATACTAAGTAATGAACTTCCGCTTATGACAAGACGCATGTCGTGAAAGCAATCAAAAATTTCTTTGATCTCACGACTCCAATTGGGATATTTATGTATCTCGTCTATAAACAAATGTTTACCCCCATTCTTGTAGAACTGCTCTGCCAAATCCCACAAAGTATGCGAAGCAAAGTACGCACCATCACACGTGCAATAAAGTGCGGATCTATCGGCAATAGAATAGTGCTGTCGAATATATTGCAACATCATTGTGCTTTTTCCCACACCTTTAGGACCTCGTAACGCCAATAATGGTACATCCCAATTTATTTCAGTAGCACATTGGCGGATAATAGTCATTGGCGTCTGTTTGTAATAACGCGCGTACTTGTCAATTAAATTTTTCATTGCTTTTCCAATTGAGCATAATTCTTCGTTTTGTGCTTTTCGCATTGAGCACAATATTAACCCATGTGCTTTTCGCATTGAGCACAAATTCGGGTGCAAAGATAATGCTTTTTTTTGAACTGACCAAATGTTTGGGGCAAAAAATCAGATTTTTTGCGGAGATTTATTATTAGAATAGCGAGACTAGTGTTATAGTTTGACTAGTCGAACTTCGGTTCCGGTCGAACTAGGTAGGGATAGGTAGGGATATGTTTTTTCTTGCCAAGGGTATGGTAAGGGTATGCTAAGGGTATGGTGGAGATACGGGGACGGAAAGTGAGCAGAAGGTCAAAGATTGCGCTGGCGGACGGCTTCGTATAACATCACACCTGCAGCCACCGAGACATTCAAACTCTCAATCGTACCCGCCATAGGGATACGCACCTGCTCGGAACAAAGACGCAGATTATCCGGATAAATACCCTTGTCCTCACTGCCCATGACAATAGCCGTAGGCTGCGAGAAATCCGTCTGCGTGTAGTTCTTCACCGCATGTTCCGTTGCCGCCACCACCTGCACACCGGAGTCGCGAAGATACTGCAACGCGTTCTGCAGATTGTCCACCTTGCACAAGGGCAAAGAATGAAGTGCGCCGGCACTGGTCTTGACCGCATCGCCATTGACAGAGGCACTGCCCTTGCTGCCAATGACCAAAGCATGTACGCCTGCACACGAACAAGTGCGGGCTATTGCCCCGAAATTGCGCACATCGGTGATGCCATCCAACACCATCAAAAGGGGCGTCTCTCCACGCTCGAAAGCAGAACGCACCACCTCATCCAGACTATGAAACTCAACAGGCGAAAGGAAAGCAATCACACCCTGATGGTTCTTGTCGGTGTACTGATTAAGTTTCTCCACCGGTACACGCTGGATAATGCCATCCCCCACTCCTTCCTGCGAGAGGGCAGCCAGTTTGTCGATGAGTTCGCGTCCCAACGACGAAGACATATCGCGGCGCAAGAGAATCTTATCCACCGTTTTGCCCGCGTCCAATGCCTCCAACACGGCACGGATACCGAAAATCATTTCAGACTCTTTCGGGCGATGCACCTCATAGTTTTTGCGGGATGCAGCAGGGCGTGTATGCGCAGTGCGTTCGCGGAACGGACGTTCTTCACGCGGAGAAGGGACAGAGGACTTATAGAACATAGGACAGGAAATCAGCGATTGTAAATAGTGGATTGACAAAGTTGAGCCGCCGCCGTATCGGGCAGGCAGTCCAATTGATACATCGGCACCGTCTGTACGGTTTGGGCAATAGTAGTATAGAGTGCGTCCATCATCTCGGGAATGATTTTCAGGCCACTGGCGGACGAAAGGACATAGGCATACGCCTCCGGCAAGCGCAAAGGCCGCATCTCGTTGTGCGGAGCCTGCGAGAGTTTGACGATAGCCACAACGGGAGCAGAAGCGTTCTTATAACAGGGCGTTTTGCCACTCCAAGGCGAGCCGTAGACACGCAGTTCGTGCGTCGTTGTCCCGTTGTCGGACACAATCGGATGCAGGCGAAGGATGGGATTATCGTCATTGAGCAGCCATGCCGACGGGAAGGCCTGCAACCACAAGCGTGCGTGGGTGGATTTGCCGGTGCCCGACTTGCCAAGGAAGAGTTGCGCCATGCCGTGACGGACGATAACCGCCGCATGCATCTCCAAAGTGAGATAGGGTGCGGTAGAAAAAGCATAAGAGAGCATTGCCGCATTATTGAGCGCAAATGTGAAATGGCGCTCCGTGGTCTGCAAAACGACCGAACGGAAATCATGCGCCATACGCATGACACAGACAACAGGTGTGTTCTTATAAACCGCCACGCGGAAAATCCATTCATTCTCCATGCGATAGACTTCGATACGCGGCATATCATCATCGGACGAATCGACAAAGAACGGGGCACCCAATTCAGGCAGAGCCAGTTCGGGCAAGACCTCCGTCTTCAACGCAAAGCGGAACTCATCGTCCCTGACCGCGTCATCAGCAATACGGAAAGGCGCATAGTTATCCGCCCCTGCAAAGCGATGCGACTCCGTCTCCAGCGAGAAGACGTGTCCGGCTACTCGATAATACCTGCGTTCTGCCATGAGGAAAGTGTGTTTGCGGTGTCCTGTAAAGCCTGGTCTAACGAGACATCGTATTCGTCCGTCAGCCATGTGGCCAGCATCTTTTCATCAAAGAACGATACCTCAGCCGCCTTACGCCAGAGGTAGGCAGCCGTTTCGTTCATGGTAATCATCTTATTGAAATTGATTTGCTCAATCCCCTCGCCGACAAGAATGAACTCATTGCCCAACGGACGGAGACGGAAGCCGGATTTGATTTTCATGGTAAGAAGTGTATATTATTGTTTTACATAGAGTTTTAACAGCGTATGCCTATAGACTTTAAGCCAGAACCACCGCGGCCGAAAGATGTGACGCCAACACCACCCGCGCGTAAGCGGCTTAGGGATGCCCCGCGGTGACCGCACAGAAACGACCGTTCCGAGAATGTCCTCGCGCGAACAATGCTCCAGACCGCTGCAATTGCCATCGCCCATAAGGGTGACCGAATCGCCGTCCAGCCCGATGACACGGTGCAACACAAAAGCCGTTTCCGACAGCTGCACAAGGCATACATCCCCCACCCTCACATCCTGCCGTTTCTGCAACACAACCACATCGCGCCCGCCCTCAATGAAAGGACGCATACTCACCCCCGTAGGGGTGAACTCCACACGTTTGCCTTCCCGAAGCAAAGCTGCGAATTGCGGTATCAGTATGTTGTTGGCAACAAGATGCATCCGAAGGCGTTATACTATTTCAGGCGCAAGAATCCCAGTCCGAACCTCGCCACAGCAGCCCGCTCCAAGTCCTCACGGACAGAGGGATCGGCAATGGAAATAAGCGCCTTTGCACGCTCCGCCAGCGGGAGATTGCGCAAGTAAACAATGCCGTGCTCCGTAACGATATACTGCGCCTGGAAACGCGTAGTGACAACACCTGCCCCAGGAGCCAGGTGCGAGACAATCTTGGACTGCCCTTTCGCCGTCATACTGGTAAGCGCCAAGAAGCACTTGCCGCCCTCCGACAAAGCAGAACCATAGAAGAAATCATGCTGCCCACCCACACCGGAGATGATGGTATCGCCAATGGAGTCCGCACAAATCTGACCGGTGAGGTCCACCTCAATCGCCGAATTGATAGACATAGCACGAGGATTCTGACGAATAATCTGCGGGTCATTGGTCCACGCCACATCACGAATGACGACATCCGGATTACCATCCACATAATCATACAAATGACGCGAGCCCAAGATGAGCGAACCCACAGACTTGCCCGGAAGAATCTTCTTCTGCGAGTTGTCAATAATGCCCTTCTCAATAAGCGGCAAGACACCGTCCGTTATCGCCTCGGTATGCAGGCCGAGATGCTGATGGTTGCGCAAAGCATTGATGACCGCATTCGGGATTCCTCCGACACCAATCTGCAACGTAGCCCCATCCGGGATCTCCGCTGCGATATAATTGCCGATTTTGGTTTCCACATCGCTTGGCACAGGCGTAGGCACCTCCACCAGCGGCTCATCACCCCGACACATTGCCGAGATACGACTGACATGAATGACAGGGTCACCGAAAGTGCGAGGCATATACTTATTCACCTGCGCAATGATTGTTTTAGAGCATTCTGCCCCCGAAAAAGCGATATCAGCAGACACGCCATAGGAACAATAGCCATTTTCATCCGGTTCGCTGACATTGAGGAAAGTGACATCTACAGGCACCTGCCCCGAACGGAAAAGCGAAGGCACCTCTCCCAAGAAACAAGGAATGGTGTCCGCAACCCCCTCTTTCATTGCACGACGAAGATTGTTCGGCACAAAGATACTAAGCGCACGGAACGAGTCCATCAGTTCACGTTTGGCATAGGGTGCATCCTCCGGATGAATACCAAAGCCCGAAATGAGCTTGACATCACGAAGTTCGGAAGCACGCTCGGTGAGAGCACGCAAGAGCACCATAGGAATGGACGTAGAGCCTTGGACCACAATCGTGTCACCAGACTTGACGAGTTTGACGGCTTCTGCCGGAGAGACAATATTCATACATGAACAGGGTTAAAGGGTTACATCCTTATAATCTTCATTAAACTTACGCAGGCGTTCGTCCAGTGCCTCATACTGGTCTTCACGAATAGCCGATGCACACCCGCGCATACCTTCGCGCTGTGCGCCCGTGGGACGCAGCGAAATGGCAGAGACACCATAGTAAACGAGCTTGTTGAGCAACTGCTCACCCGTCCAATTCTTATAACCAAACGTAAAGAAGAAACCATTCCCGACAGGACGGCCGTCCGCATCCTTGTCATAGACAATATGGAAGCCGTTGCGGGTCATAATCTCCTTAATACGCTCTGCACGCCGTGCGTATTCACGTGTGTTCTCCACAAAGTGAATCTGCCCCTTGCAAGCCGCCTCAAACATGGCCGCCATTGCATACTGGACACTATGCGCGACACCGGAAGAGAGCGAATAAAGAATGATATATACAAAATTGCGCAAGAACTGACCGTCATTGTCATAACGTGCAGCAAGTGCAGGGAAGCACTTGTGGGCCAATTCCGGCTCCATCGCCACGATAGCGGCACGCTGACCTGCATACGAGAACATCTTGGAGCAGGAAACCATGTGCACACAGTTTTTTGTATAGCGCCCTACAGAAGGCTGATAAGGAGCCTGATACGGTATGCCACGATGGTCACGGAAATCCATATTAAGGTAAGCAAGGTCCTCAATAACAAGCACATCATACTTTGTGGCAAGACGACCAATGATCTCCAGTTCCTGTTCCGTCAGGCACATCCAAGACGGGTTGTTCGGATTGGAGAACAACATCGCAGCTATGCGCCCCGTACGGAAATGACGCTCCAATTCCGCCTCCAGTTTATCACCCCGGAAATCTGCCACATCAAACGCATCCACCCTGACGCCAATAACCTTGCACTGCTGCTTTTGCACAGGGAAACAAGGGTCAATGAAAAGAACCGTATCTTTCTCCTTCGAGAGCTGGTTCATCGTCATATTAAGCGCAAAAGCCGCTTGCATGGACCCAACCGTAGGAACAATGCAATCTTCGGGAATATCCAAGCCGACAAAAGCCTTGACAAACTCCGAACCCCAATGTTTGACTTCTGGAATACCTGTAATAACCGGATACTTGGCACCCTTTCCTTCCAGCAAAGCCTTATGCTCCGCCTCGATGCCAATCATCTCAGCAGGAAGTCCAGGCTCCCCTAACTCCATGTGCACAAACTCCCGGCCTGTTGCTTTCTCAATATCTTTCACCACGCCTACTAACTGACGGATGGAAGCATTTCCCAACTCATGGGCATTCCGCAGACCAAAATTGATACAAGTCTGGTCCACCAACTGCTTATCTAACGGAAATATCATGAGTACCTCCCGTTAGAGTTTGATACCATTAGCAAATCCAGCCTCAACAGCAGCTACGTTGGATGCAACGATAGCATCCCCCTTGCGGGCAAAGACACGCTGTACACCGGCAATCATTTTATCATGGTCGATACCCAACATAGGAATGGCAGCGCCCAATAACACCATATTGGCTGCCTGAGCCGGAGCTCCAGCCTCTTTAGCCAACGTTTCTACATCCAACAAGACATGATTCTTATGCGAACGCACATGCTGCAGAACCGTCTCGATTTCAGGATAATCAGGGATATTGACGAAAGGCACAGAGGAGGTAACAATCCAACCATCGGGTTTGAGGTAAGACACATAACGCAAAGCTTCCATCGGCTCCAAAGAGATGATAATATCTGCATCCCCTTTCGCAATCAAGTCACTCATAATGGGTTCGGAACTGATACGCAGATTACTCTGCACATCTCCACCACGCTGACTCATACCATGAACCTCCGCCTGCTTCAGATATAAACCTTCCGCAAGGGCAGCTTCGCCAACAACCGTTGCAATAGAGAGGATACCTTGCCCTCCGACACCTGCCAAAATAATATTTTTAGTCATAACTGAAATACAATTTAAGAGTTGATACTTATTTCTTTGCCGCCTTGAGATGACGTTTCAGTGTTTGGATGCACTCACGACGTGCGATAACGACGCTGGTTCCAGGGTAATCAATTTCTTCGCGAAGTACCTGCTTAATCTCTTCCATGTTTTTCGGCAGAGGCACAACGACACGTACGTGCTTCTCATCCACACCAAGACCATAGCAAATCTTCTCCAAGCGTCCTGTACCTGCAGAATCCTGACCACCGGTCATACCTGTGGTAAGATTGTCCGATATAAGTACGACCACATTGGCATTCGAATTGACACAATCCAAAAGTCCTGTCATACCCGAATGAGTAAAGGTGGAGTCACCAATAACGGCAATAGCAGGATGCTGTCCTGCATCCGCGGCACCCTTCGCCATTGTGACAGAAGCCCCCATTTCAACCGTTGCATGCAAAGCGTGGAACGGAGAAAGAGCCCCCAACGTATAGCAACCTATATCTCCGAATATACGTGGAGAAGGATATTCACGAGCGACTTCGTTAAGCGCAGCATACATATCGCGGTGACCACACCCCTGGCATAAAGCAGGCGGACGATTAACCACGATATTATCCACATCGTTGGTAGGCAGGGCATCAAGGCCAAGCGCAAGACGCACACAATCAGGAGACAATTCGCCTACACGGGGCAACGCGCCCGAAAGGCGGCCCCGAATGACCACATTCGAAGGCACAAGACCATGCAGAAGTTCCTCCACTACAGGTTGACCTTCCTCTACGACAAGAATCTCCTCTGCGCCATCTTCTACCATCCGGTTAATCATAGCAACAGGCAGAGGGTACTGCGTAATCTTCAAAAGTGAGCAACCCATCTCCTGACGATAATTCTCCATCAGGTAATTGTAACCAATACCGCACGTGAGGATTGCCTTTTTAGGATTTGCGCCCTTGGTATATGTATTGAAACCCATTGTCTCAGCTTCCCGCATGAAAACAGGCTGCGCATCCACCAATTCCTGATAATTCTTCTTTGCAAAAGCAGGGAGAAGAATAAAATGTTGTACATTTTCCGGCAACGACATTTTGTTCTGCTTCGGGCAAGCATCTGTCGTCTCCACAACGGCACGCGAATGAGCCATACGCGTTGTCACCCGCATCAAAACAGGTGTATGAAGGCGTTCCGAAAGGTCATAAGCCTTTGCCATCATGTCGTAAGCCTCCTGTTGGTTAGAAGGCTCAAAGACAGGAATCATAGCAAATTTGCCATAGAAACGGCTATCCTGTTCGTTTTGCGAAGAGTGCATGGAAGGATCATCAGCGGCCAAAACCACCAAGCCTCCATTCACACCCGTGATTGCCGAGTTGATGAAAGCATCTGCACATACATTCATTCCCACATGTTTCATACAAACTAACGCACGTTTGCCCATGTAACTCATACCCAACGCTGCTTCCATTGCCGTTTTTTCGTTGGTCGCCCAACGGCAAAAGATAGCTTCCCCTTCTTTTCGTTTAGCTTCGTGCATTTGAATGAATTCCGTAATCTCCGTGGACGGGGTCCCCGGATAGGCATATACACCACTCAAACCAGCATCAATAGCTCCTTGAGCAATAGCCTCATCTCCTAATAGTAAATGTTTCATAATACTATATGATTTTGATTGATTGTTATCGTCTTCCTCTTAATCCGCACAAGACACACTTATCCGGTTGGCGGAACATGAACAAAACCGTAACTTTTATACCCACAGACAAATCATGAACTTGCTTTCCACGAGCACGATCAGAATACCAAATAGGCGTTGCGCCAAACGTACCAAAGTCCCATTTGCTCTCGTATGGGATATCCAAAGACTTGCCTGATGCATTACGTGCTTCATTCAGCAAACCATAACTGACAAAACCTGCGACACGGAAATGTATATCTTTCTGGAATGACCAATCATACCCCACCTCACCGCATAATTGAATATCAATCAAAGACTTCAACGATTTGAACTGATATTCCATCGGGACCTGCTTCCGATAGCCATGGTTATCCATTTCCTGCCAATAATGTTCATCCTCGAATCCATAATAACGCGCGTAAGAACCTCTGGAAGTTATATCCATTTTAGCCGAGGCTTTTTGCCACACAGGAAACGAGAAATTAAAACCTGCCAATAGATATAATCCGTTAAAATTAACACCAGCCAAGACCGGCAACTGAACAGCCAGTCGGTGTAGTCGGTCGACGCGGCCTTCAACAATATAAGTTAGTGATTTCAGCGGCATTCCCCATGTGTCTATTACAGTATTCCATCGCTCATCACCCAAACGAGAAAGGTCAGCATTGGTATACTGATAATCGGCGCTATTGATGCGAATAGTACGATAAGAAATTCCCAAACCTGTTTGTAGTATAAAGTATCCATGTCTATACTCATAAGCTCCACCTATGCGGAAATCTCCTCCGCCCGGCTGATGGGCGACCGCATCGGTAGAAGCCAATGAAGTAGAATATCCACCATATACATATCCGCCAACAGCATGGTGTTCCCCCATAAATTCAGAATGACGCAAGCCCTTTGTATCGGTTTCACGTTGACGGTCATGAGTAGTAAATTTACGATCCTTAGCCGGCAGACCTCTCGCTTCCGGCGGGGCAGCAATGCGCGTCTGAGCAGAGAGCGGTCCCAAGACCACTATCAGAAACAAGACAATCAATATAGAACGTACTACTCTACTCATTCAACAATAACTTTTATGTTCCTACTTAACCCCGACGATTCACGTAAAGAGAATACATAGACTCCACTAGTGGACGGCAAATGAACCTCATACGCATTGTGTACGCCAGGAACAAAGTGCCCGGCATCCACTTTGCGCCCATAAGAGTCATATACATCAAACTCTCCATCGTTGACACAAAGGATATTCACAACGGGATTTTCCCGCACAACCAATGTGGGCACAACCGATATATACGGCTGTTGAGGCGACAATGTTTGAGGACGTGCCAATGAAGGAATCATCGGACAAGTCATAAACGTTTTACCATCCGAAGAGCGTGTTAAAGCTACGCTATATTCTGATGTTTCCTCAAGATACTGTGGACAATACAAATAGGGATGTGTTTCGCCCGGTATACGCACGTCATCCTTATACCACTGGAAATCTGTGAAATGATAACCACCATTCAGCGAATCCACCAACACACCAATCACATCATTCCAATGCTGCTCCATCAGCCAAGACGGATAGCGTAATGAGAAACGGAACGCTGTGGTGGTAAGCCTATCATCCAAGCAAACGCCATGGAAAGAGATAGCGGCAGAATAATCATCCGGACGAATATACTGCACGGAATCCCACAATTCCGGCAAAAGAATCTCAATATCATTCTCATCCTGTGCCAAAGGTCTGGGGAAATTCATATCCGGTGTCAAATTCCGCTCTGCACAAGCTCGGATGAAATCATCGGAATATGTGATAGTATATCCACGAGGATGCTTACCCTGGAACTGGAAACCAAGTCCAATCCGACCATCATCCAAACAGAAATAACTAACCGCAATATCCACCTTAGTTGGAGGAATCTCTTCAAGATGTAACGTTGTAATAAGGTCACAACCTGTTTCCTCTTGCAGAATCGTATCAACATAAAGTCCTCTTTCTATCAGACTTACACCATGGAAATCATAATAATCACCCGTACAGATAGTATCCCAAACCTCTTCATACTTGATACCAGAAACATGAACGGTCATATAATAGTTACTATCACATAGTTGCTTGGTTTGATAGAACTTCTCATATTTGAATTCTTTTCCCCGGTACCATTCTTCGGTGTTCTCGTACGGAATAACAATACGCACACCATGCCAAGTGAAATCAACATCCTGGGTGACACACAATGCGGTATCCACATGGATATAATAGGCCTGACGGACATCCAATGTGAGGAAGAATGCGCTATCGCAACCATCAACCGTAATGGTATCAAAACGGTCAGTAATGATACCGCCCTTATCCGTGAGATAGGTACGCCCATGCCAAGTGAAACGATCGGTCTCATTCGTGCAAAGTGAAACTTTGTCATAATGTTCATATGTGGGATGAACGGTAAGGTGAAGATTAGTAATAGAGTCACACCCCGTGCTATTTGTCAAGGTATCACTTATCTCTATCAACACATCCCGATGAGTTCCTTCCGGGAGGACAAGGCTATGATTCCATTCCCATACAGAGCCAAATTTGTAATCTTCATCGTTGCAGATAACAGGATAGATATCCACAACATCAATATGTCCCAGTTTAAGATTCAAGAAACGTATTGAGTCACATCCCGTCACAGAGGTATGATGTACTCTATCACGGAGGTCGCCCGTAACAAGAATAACTTCATCATATTTTGTCCTATCAATCGTTGTATGGTAATACTCTTCAAAATGTTCGGTCATATAAAGGCGATTCTCCCAAACCAGTGTATCATTATCGCACAACGAACGATAGTCTGTAACCTTTTGCGTATTATATTGTTCATTATAGATGGATGCCACATATAATTTGAGTGTCCAAATACTATCGCACCCTATGATGGATTGCAAACTATCCACCAAGGTGAGGGTATCTCCATCTTGCAACGTTGGTATTGTCTCGAAATACTTGGCACTATCCGGACAATATAGAGTTCGTCCCTCATGACCACTCCACACATAAGGAAGTGTCTGACAAACGGTATCTCTATGTACATAATGATAGTTTGCACCATGTTTCAATGTAAACTTGTATACGGAATCACAACCTCTTCCTATGATATAATCTCCCGAAATAGGATCTATGAAAGAGAAATGAGATTTTAAACTATCGTAGTAAACTTCCTCACCATTTCCGGGTAGTGGTGTCAGTAACGTATCACCACGCGAATTATGCCACAAATATGTCTCATTATCACAAACGGTTGCCGAATCTTCAAACAAATATTTCGGATGCCAATATGGATAGCAAATCAAAGTACTATCACAACCGGCGGCCATAGAATAAGTGTTGATATAATAGACAACGCTCTCTGACTGCATATTGTCATGCGATGGGTCGTACCCATACCATGTACCATCAAAATAAATGGAGTCGCCAATGCAAACATGCTCATAATAACGAACCGTCTTTGATGGTTTAATCGTAAGATGCAACACATAAACAGAATCACAATGATGCGCTTTCGTACCTCCGGGAACGGTGTCGTAGAATGTACCCGTATGCCAACGATTAATTGCATCGTAACTACGCCACTTGGTGTATTCACTGCTACAAATAATCATTGTTGTATCAAAACGATAGGATGGATAAATATGAAGCGTCAATTCAGCCACACTATCACAACCATTGACCCCTAAGCAAGAATCTAACATTACGACGGTAGTATCTTTACGTACCTTTGTGTAATCACGCATCTCTTTCGGCCAGAATTCACGTGCTTCGTGATACCACTTTCCATGTCCAAACGTCCATACAGAGTCATTGTCGCATATATTGTTTTCGAACTTCTCATATTTCGATTGATTCACCACCAATTCCAAATAGAAAATAGAATCACAAGACAACGCTGATACATAGCGAACTGTGTCCAAATAACGGTCCACACCTCTTACGTTAATCAGAGTATCATAATCATCACCTTGTAACGGCAATTCCCCCCAACGCATTTTATCATATTTCTCGCCCACATACAAGCGACGTTGCCAAAGCGTGGTGCCATTATCGCACAACACATACAAAGAATCCTCTTTATATACTTTGGGCACATATATTTCCAGACGCCAGATACTATCGCATTCCGTAACACGAGAACGGATTCCATGAGGGTCTAAAAACTCTGTTTGGGTTTTGAGGGAATCAAGATAGAAGAATGTCCCCGAAACATCGGTCATAATCTCATCCGTTTCGCGATTTAGCATCTCACTCCAAACAGGACGTTCATGATTTTCCCATTTGTATAACTCATATTGACAAATAGTATCCACATGCGTCCGATGATATGTCGGCATTCTATAAAGTTTCAAATTATAGATACTATCAAACCCTAATTCTGTTTCCAAACTATCGTAGAAGAATGTATATTTCTCCTGCAAATTGGCACCATTGATTATAATGTCACGCGTACCATTGTCTTGTGTCGGAACGGTCCATACATACGTACAATTGTCACAAACGAAATCATACGTTGTATCACGGAAAACTTGACCAATACGGATATCCAGCGTATACAAACTATCACAACGATGTGTGTCATCATAATACGCATCGTATAATTTCTCAAAGTGATTCCGTTCATTATGCAAAACAACAACTTCTGTATATCCTTCCGTAGAACCAACAAAGTTTTCACCTACATACAACGTGCCCTGCCAAGAAACCGAATCCTCGTTAGAGAGAGTTACTTTTGACGGAATGCGGTAACTAGGTGCTACCAACAACTGCAGTATCCAAACAGAATCCTGACGACTAGCCGTCTTCAAACTATCTATGTATTCAAAACGCCCAGCCTGATCTATCTTTAAATCATGAACAAGCTGCCCATTCAAATAGATATGATTTGCACTGAAATCGTGTCCCGTCCAAGTGAATGCACTGTCTTTACAAATGGTATCCGCCATTGAGAAGTGATAATTCACAAGAACTTGCAAGAAACGTATGCTATCACAATCCAATTTATCCGGATATTGACGAGCGATGTCTGTTTTAAACGCTTTACTATCCGTAGTATCTGTTGTCACCACATACACCGCATCATATATACTTTCATCTTGCTCTCCAAGATAAGCATTCCCTTTATAAAGGCGATTTTGCCATACACCGAAACCATTATTGGCAATATACAATGTATCAATGATGGTGTTAATTTCTTCGGTATAGATTGGCGTGATGTTCAGATGCAATGTCCACACACTATCACACATCATCGGACGGCTGTTCAATCCATGCGGATCAATAAACCAACTCTTCGTTTTGAGACTATCCTGAATAACGATTTCTCCATAAACATCCGTTGGGATTTCATCATAATCAATTTCTTGCCCTCTATAATACAAATGGTGATCTGAACCGGTATGTCCTTGCCACAGGTATTCACCTAACTGACAAACTGTATCATTCGTCTCAAAGGCATTGTAACTTGTCGCCTTATAGAGACACAAATTGAAGATACTATCAAAGTTCATCTCCGTTCGGAGCGTTGTACTGAATAGAGAGTATCCTTCCGGCAAATCCGAACCTTTAATGGTAACATTTACACTCGTACCATCTTGTTGTGGCTGTGACCATACATAGTCGCAATTGTCACAAACATAATCATAGATCGTATCACGGAACACTTTACCAATACGAATTGTATGTATCAATATCGAATCACAAACGTGTGTTCCAACCTTCTCTGTGGAAAGCTTCGTATAAACCGTAGTATCCTTCGTTATGATGACATAGTTAGTCACTCCCTCCGGGATTTCTGCTTTTTTTCCGGCATAAAGTGTATCCTGCCATATCGTTGTCATCTCATCAGATATCGTTTCCGATGTGCTATCACGATAAGTCGGCAAGACTTTCAATCTCAAATGCCACACACTATCACAACGTGCGACAGTAAACAACGAATCCACATCCGTTATCTCGCCCGCCTCACTAATCGAATAGGTTTTGTCTATGTGATTTTGCCATGTATAAGTTCCTCTAACAACTTGACAAACCGTATCCACAAATGTAGTATCATAGACCGGATTGACATGAATCATCAAAGTCTCTTCAAATGAGCAAGATGTTCCGATGGGAACAAAAGCCACCTGCGTATAATCTCCAGGCAGACTATCTTTGGGGGAGAAAAGGAATTGCTGTTGTCCCATCACAAACGGTGCATCATTTTGGCACACAGTGTCCTTCAAAGTCCGTGGCATATTGTCCACAACCGTCAGTTGAAGTTCTACAACACTGTCACATTCCAAAGCAATTGTTTTCAATGTATCCCAAACGTGTACAGAAGCAGAATATTCTTTATAGCCGCTTACTGTGGCAGGATCACTGTGTCCATACCATACGAATGGCACCTCTGTTTGACAAATCACCTCCGGTTGAACTACAACTTTGTGTTGCTTATACGCAGGATTAACGGTCACTTTTAACACATATACAGAATCACATCCTTTTCCCCCATTACAAGAAAGGCACTGGTTATTGTACAGATGATCCACAAATGTATATTCTCCCCACTCATCCGTTACATGGGTTATATCAACGGGATCTCCGTCTTCATCTACTAATGCATGTCCCTCATGTCCCTGCCAAGTAAAATCATCAAATTGGCACAAAATCACAGGTTCCTCTTCCTTATAGAAAGATTTGTAGACAGCCAAATCCAGGAGATAAACACTATCACAATGATAGACAGAAGCAGTATTATAATTCACCGAATCATCATAACTTTCCCCATATCGCACAGTCTTGAATGCGAATCCATCTGCATTTCCTTTAAACTGATCACCCACATAGAGATGTCCCTGCCAAGTCATCGTATCATTATCACACATCGTGAGTTGATCGACCTGCTTAAATGTAGGATGCACCGTCAATGCCAAACGATAAACGGAATCGCAACCATAGGTGACGGTGGTCAAACTATCCCAAAGGATATAGGTGGAATCATAGGGCAATTTCCGGACTGTCACCCAATCAACTACTTGAGCCTCCGAAATATGCTCATCCCATACAAAAGTAGATTCCCTATAACAGATGGAAGTCTCCTTCTCAAACAAATAACTCTGTGTGATCAAGATGCGCAACTCATACACAGAATCGCAGCCATACACTGTCTTGTCGCGATCCCAAACAGTGTAAACTCCAGGCTGATTGATATCAATGCCATTATTGCGCAGAAGGGTGGCATTGACAGAGATAGGACGACCCATTTTGTCCAAGCGATTGGGCCATTGCGATGTTTTATTCGAGCATAAATGGATACTATCAAACTGATAGAAATGCGGATAAACAGTCATGTGCATTGTCACAGTACTATCACAATGCTTTTCTGATCCCATAGCCTCTAGATGTACAGTTTTCTCAAAAGTACCTATCTCTGGATAAGGTTTGGCGTAATCACGCGCATAGTATCGGATATTATCAAAGACATAGGATTCCGTATCGCACAAAGCCACTGAAATATGGTGGTCATACGTAGAATCTACAATCAAATGCAAGATCCAAACCGAGTCCACTTTCATTTCTTTGCCAACCACAATTTTATCCATTTTGAGGCTGTCAATGATGATATACTCACCTTTCGAATACCCCTCAAAACCATTTATCTTATTGGTTGCAGCACGACCATACAACTGGTTTGAATATATAACACGTCCATTGGTGTTATCCCACAATTGACGAGGCCCTGCTGTTGTCGGACGATATTTGTCCTGACTGGTATGGTTCTGCCAAACATATACCTCATTATCACAAATACGCGCAGGGACCGTCTCTTCAAAAGTTTGAGCGATAGTCAGCTCCAAACGATAAATACTATCACATCCATGGATGGTTTGAGCAGAGTCGTAATACACATACGGAATTGCCCGTTCCGAAAGAGGTCCAATCACTGTGTCATGGAAATGGCCAGTCCATGTATAAGTTTCGTTTGATGCCATCTGTTTTCTATCCAAATTGAAGAAAGCGGCATTACGTGTAAGTATCAGAGTATGAACAATATCACAACCATTTTCCGTCAATGTGCTATCTACAAAGATATTGGTTGTTCCAGGTGTCATTTTCTGAATAGAATCTGTCGGAATACGACGCCGGTTATTCGTATCCCAAACTGAATCGGAAGCGAAATCCGGCCAAAAACGTTTCGCATTAAACGGCACGTCCACAAGTTTCAATTGCTCATCATCATACGTTTGCCCGCAATAAGCATATTGCATGGTATCGTTAACGTGAGAAGCAAGGAACAAGTGCAGAATAAAGATACTATCACACCCACCCTTTGCACAATTGGGACAAGTGGTTGTATGTACCGTGTCGCGCAATTCATACTGCAAGCCTTCATCTATGGCCCAGACATCACACCTCTTTACCAAAGAGTCCTGTCCAAAATGTCCCTTCCGATACCATTCATACACCATATCGTGACCGTTCGGACAAACCGTATCGCGCGTGTATATATTAAAGGTATCACAAGTCGTGAGATGGACTTCCCAAATACTATCACAGCCGTGGAACAGATTCTTAGGATCGTAAAGTTGCTTCATTGCATTACAACCACGTGTCTTAATGGTGTCAATATATACCCCTTGTGTATTGAATGTCTGATCTTGGAAATATTCACTTCCTTTGAATTCCAGTATCTCGTTGGCACAAATAGCCGTATCGGTAACAATACGCACCGTATCACAGACATAGAGTTCGAAGGTAGCAATACTATCGCAACCGAATATACTTTGATAGTGACGCGTATATACATTGTAGCCGAGCACCAACGAATCAACGTAATATTCTGCCGTCTCCCGCCAGTTTGTTTTATGCTCTTTGCTTGCAAAAAGCGTCTGTTTCAAGCCATCGCCATGTGCATCCCTGTTTTCGGGATCTTCGTCTATAATCTTGTCCTTGAAGCATTTCACCGTATCCGTGATACAAACCATTCTTCGTAAAATGGTATCATTGTACGAACGATTGACACGGATAATGCTTCGCAAAGTATCGATTTCCGGTTCTACATCTCCCGTACAGATTTGCGGATTGCGCGTAATGAGCATCTCAACACTAAAAAGGTCAAACATCGGACGTTCCCACGGGTCAGTAATCGGATCTATCGTATGATCCACCTCAAAGAAATATGTCCAATCATATGTCTGTTCCACAATGGGTTCGACGATTTTGCTTTCAAGAGGCTCTGTCGCTTTGTAGAAACACTCGTTGTAATAGGTGAACGTTTCCCGATTGCCATAGCCTGAATAACCTGAACCATAGCCTGAACCATAACCGGAGTCATCGCCCATTCCCGAATCATCACCACCTGATGGGGATGGTGACAAGCAACGCTTGAAAGGATAAACCCTCCACTCTATTACATCCGCCGATGCCTTTTCTTTCAATTTGGTTCGGAAAGTGAGTTCCGTGCTATCGCAGACCCATGCCGTATCCACACGTTGCTCCTCCATCTTTTTCCAATCCCGCAACTGCCTTTGATACCATCCATTGTCGGTAATCTTCATATCATAGCTGTGCATGAGTGCCGTTGTATCCTCATCCGGCCGGATATAAAGCGAATCCAAATTCGGGTCAATGGTATAACCCAATGTATATTGATAGGCCTGACCATCGGTCATACCATATACAAATCCAACAAATCCGTCACCTGTAGTTGTCAACAAGTGACTTCGATCCTCGCCAACCAATTCCAAGTTGGCATAAGACATTTCCGTTTTATCGAAATAGGATTTGAATTGTGAGGAGGGCACAGGCACTCCATCCAAGACAAATGTATTCACATCAAGCGTACGGGCAATAACCTGTACATAATGTTTCTGCGTCGTTACCCCCGCTTTAGGTTCCAGTTTCTTGGTAACGAAACGCATTTCTTTGGTTCGTTGCGACCAAGAAGGAATCATGGCATTCGTAGGGTTACCCCAGTTCGTAATGACCTCCTCAAAAGTTTCCTCATCAATTATTTTCTCCTGATTGGCAGCACCGCTGGTCAAATAATGATAACAAATTACCGGTTTGGACGTTTCAATATAAGCAGTAGTTAGTGTTGATGGCAGTTTCAAGTATGTATCCCCCCCCGCAACCTGGAAAAGAGATTGTCCCTGTTGCAATGTCCAGGTTTTCGTCGGAGCCGCCGTTGATTCGCCAGCACGATACAACTTCACCTCCGTTCCGTCAAATGCAGCAGATATGTTATAACGGTTCTCCAGTGTCTTTGCCGCCTTTGCAAAATAGAATTCCGTTCCCCAGTAGGAGATAGGCAACATCTGTTCTATAAAATAGTTGGTCGAGAAGGCATCCGATATAGGCATTTTCTCCGACTCGTTACCTGTGAAGACCGCCACAGGTTTGGAAGCACAGATTGTACTACCGCTCAAATCCACCGTTACATTCGGTCCGAAACGCGCACTCGGCACCAAATACGCCTCGCCTGCATTCAAGGTAATGGTAATCGTACCTTCCGTTCCCAATCGGGTTGGTACGCTCGGCCTGATTTCCACCTGCGTGTTATCTTCGGTTGCAACCACTGCAAATTCCGTAGAACGAAGTGAAGATGCGGTCCAATAGGTTTGTACAATATATTCTTTTCCCAAACCTGCTTTCGGCAAAATCAACATAGCATCCTGCATGGTAGAACCTTCCGCACCTACGCGGCAGTAGCCATAACAGCCGAACTTATCATCGGGATTCACCGAATAGGCGTGGATGCCTTTGGGGACAACCATTTCCTGCTCCTCTCTTGTATCATCGTTAATGGAAATGTATGCCAAAGAAGGTGTAATATCTTCCATTTTGGCATAACTTTCTCCTGCTGGAATGGTTACTCTACCATATTCCGTTCCACCAATTTCCACAACGATGGTTACGGCATGATTCTGCACTTCCGTCAATGTAAAATACAAGCAGCACTTCAACGTGGCCTCATCCATATTGGCTCCATTGTTGCTCATAAAGGTTGCCCAGAAGTCATTAGCATCCGTTGTCTGTATGCCATCGGTGCCATTCTGCGCGAAGACAGAAGATGACAAGGACATCAGGCTACAGAGCGCAACCAAGACCAACAATCGTATATTTTGCATCAACTTCATACTTTTCATTCTACATTCGTAACCGCCGTCGTATTGAATACCGCACGAGAACCGCTTGAGAACCGCTGTTTTGTTCGACTTTTATCCGAGCATTCTTCGCACTTGCGTGTGCGCACATATGGACGGATTACGCAATTAGCATGCAAAGGTACGTCATTTTTTTTAATTGTGCAAATATTTTTGCAAATATTTTGAATGTGGGCGATTTTTTCTTGCATATATAAAAAAAAAGCAGTATCTTTGCGCGTTTTTGTGGTTTTTCCGCATTTACACATTCTAAAACAACGAAAAACAAAACATACCCACATGGAATCCAAATACAATCCAAAAGACATTGAAGCCCGTTGGTATCAATACTGGCTTGACAATAAACTTTTTCATAGCGAACCCGACGGCCGTGAGCCATATACTATCGTTATTCCGCCTCCCAATGTGACCGGTGTGCTGCATATGGGACATGTGCTGAATGAGACTATTCAGGATATTTTGGTTCGTCATGCCCGTCTGGAAGGCAAGAATGTGTGCTGGGTACCAGGCACAGACCATGCATCCATCGCAACTGAAGCAAAAGTCATCAAACGCCTTAAAGAACAAGGAATCAACAAGTCCGACCTGACCCGTGAGCAATTTCTGCAACACGCATGGGCTTGGACGGAAGAACACGGAGATATCATTCTTAAGCAACTGCGCAAATTAGGCTGCTCTTGCGACTGGGACCGCACATCGTTCACCATGGACGAGACACGTTCGCGTGCCGTGATCCACGTATTCTGCGACCTATATAAAAAAGGACTTATCTATCGCGGTCTGCGGATGGTGAACTGGGATCCGGAACGCCAAACCGCCCTTTCCGACGAGGAAGTGATTTACCATGAAGAGCACAGCAAGTTCTACTATCTTCGTTACAAAGTGGCAGAAAGCGGGGTTACCAATCCCGCAACAGGTGCCGACTATGCCATTGTTGCCACCACCCGACCGGAAACCATATTCGGCGATATTGCCGTATGCATCAATCCAAAGGAAGAAAAGAACCAATGGCTGAAAGGCAAGCACCTGATTGTTCCAGGCGTTGGGCGTCAAATTCCCGTGATAGAAGACCGATATGTAGAAATAGGGTTCGGTACAGGTTGCCTGAAAGTTACTCCTGCACACGATGTGAACGACTATGCCCTTGGTCAGAAATACAATCTCAAGACTATTGACATCTTTACTCCGGATGCCCATCTCAACATGGATACCGTGGAAGAAGAGTTGCGCCCGAATGTGGCCAAATATCATGGGATGGACCGTTTCGATTGCCGTAAGCAAATTGTGGAAGACCTAAAGGGTTTGGATTTGATAGAAAAGATAGAGGACTACGACAACAAAGTGGGCTATTCCGAGCGCACCAATGTGCCCATCGAACCGCGCCTTTCCCTGCAATGGTTCATCAAGATGCAGCACTTTGCCGATATTGCTCTTCCGCCCGTGATGAATGACGAAATCCAATTCTATCCGACCAAATACAAAAACACTTACCGAAATTGGTTAGAGAACATCAAAGACTGGTGCATCAGCCGCCAACTCTGGTGGGGTCACCGCATTCCTGCCTACTACGATGCAGAATTGCTTGCCCAGACGGGTCTGGAAAACTATCCGAATGACAAGATTATCGTTTCGGACACCGCACCGGAAGGCAACTATGTGCAAGACGAAGGTGCACTGGATACATGGTTCTCATCTTGGCTATGGCCGATCAGCCTGTTTGACGGCATCGAACATCCGGACAATGAAGAAATCCGCTACTACTACCCGACCGCCGACCTTGTGACAGGTCCGGATATCATTTTCTTCTGGGTAGCACGTATGATAATGGCAGGTTATGAATGGCAAGGAAAAATGCCGTTCCGCCATGTTTACTTCACCGGCATCGTGCGCGACAAATTAGGTCGCAAGATGTCGAAATCACTCGGTAACAGCCCCGATCCGCTTGACCTGATTGAGCGTTTCGGTGCAGATGGCGTGCGTATGGGTATCCTGCTGAGTGCACCTGCGGGCAACGACATATTGTACGATGATAGTCTATGCGAACAAGGACGTAACTTCTGCAATAAGATATGGAACTGTTTCCGTTTGATTAAGGGATTGGATGTCACCGATGCCGAAGCCCCGTATTCAGATCGTGAGGCCGTAACATGGTTCACCCTCATGCTCAGCCGCACCGAGCAAGAAGTGGAAGACTTGTTCACAAAGTACCGCTTGAGCGAAGCCCTGATGGCAATCTATCGTCTCTTTACTGACGAATTCTCCGGTTGGTATTTGGAAATGATTAAGCCAGCCTACCAGACTCCGCTGTCCCGCCAGACCTACGAAGCGACTCTGGTATTCTTCGAGCGTATGCTGCGCATCCTGCATCCGTTTATGCCATTTATTACCGAAGAACTCTGGCACGAACTGATGGAGCGTACGGAAGGCTCTACCATCATGGCCGCCGACCAAAGCGATTGGAACAGTGCAGAATTCCTGCAAATGGAAGGAGCCGAACAGACTCTTGCCAAGATGGAAGAGTTGAAACAAATCGTGGCAGGTGTCCGCAATGTGCGTGCATCGAAGAACATACCTCCGAAAGAAAAGCTGACCCTTTATGCTCCTACAGAGTTATCCACGTTGGTTAACAAACTTGCCAATGCGGAGGTAGAAGTTCCTGTAGAGGAAAACAAGGCGCAAGAAAGTTCCATTGTTTCATTCATCGTGGGAACCACCGAATATGGTATTCCCGTGGGTAATTTCATCAACGTAGAAGAAGAACTGAAGAAATTAGAAGCCGACCTTGCCCACCAAGAAGGTTTCCTCCGCGGCGTAATGGCCAAACTGAGTAATGAGCGTTTTGTACAAAACGCCAAGCCCGAAGTTGTGGAACTGGAGCGTAAAAAGAAGCATGATGCAGAGTCCCGTATTGCTACTTTAAAAGAAAGTATTGCTGCACTCCATAAACAGAATGCCTAAACACCTGTCATCCTGTAGACAGGTCACGATGTGGTCACGGTTATAGTCAAGAAATATCCGCCCAATTGACCGCCGTTTCGCGCAAGGTATCCAAACGGCGCTTGTAAATACGATTGATCTCCTCCTGCAAGAGGGGATCTTTTTCTAATATCTCCGCTGCTGCTTGTCGGGCAAGTTCCAAAATCTGTCCATCCGTTGCCAAAGAGGCTATTTTCAGTTCAAACGGAAGGCCAGACTGCTGAGTTCCCTCCAAGTCGCCCGGTCCACGTAATTGTAAATCCGCTTCCGCGATACGAAATCCATCGTTGGTCGCCACCATCGTCTCCATCCGTTGTCGCGTTTCTTTGGTCAACTCCACACGCGTGAGCAAGAGGCAATAACTCTGGTCGGCTCCCCGTCCTACCCGTCCGCGCAACTGGTGCAACTGGCTCAAGCCAAAACGCTCGGCATTCATAATAACCATCACACTGGCATTGGGGACATTCACTCCCACCTCAATGACTGTAGTCGCCACCAGAATTTGCGTTTCCCCTGAAGTGAACCGACGCATTTGTTCATCTTTGTCGCGATTCTTCATCTGCCCATGCACCATGGATATTCGCAGTGTGGGGAATGCTTCACACAACTCGTTGTAGCCATTCTGCAGATCCTTCAAATCAAGCGATTCGTTTTCCTTAATCAACGGGAATACGACATAAATCTGCCGTCCGAGATCAATCTGCTGCTGCATGAACTGATAGACCGACCGGCGGCGCTCCAGTGAATAGTGCAGCGTATGAACGGGTTTGCGCCCGGGCGGAAGTTCATCAATGACACTAACCCGCAAATCTCCATACAGCGTCATCGCCAATGTACGCGGGATAGGTGTAGCGGTCATCACCAAGATATGTGGCGGCCGGATATTCTTCGCCCAGAGTTTGGCACGCTGCGCCACTCCGAAGCGATGCTGTTCGTCGATAATGCACAAACCGAGGTTAGCAAACTCCACCTCATCTTCCAACAAAGCGTGGGTGCCAATCAAAATATGAACATCCCCCATACGCAATGCTTCGTGAAGAGGCTCCCTTTGCTTTTTTGTAACAGACCCCGTCAATAGTTCCACTCGAACAGGCAAATCTTTCAAGAGGGATTTCAAAGTCTCCAAATGCTGTTGAGCCAATATCTCCGTTGGTGCCATGATGCAGGTCTGGTATCCATTATCCGCCGCCAAGAGCGCACACAATAATGCCACCAATGTTTTTCCCGACCCCACATCGCCTTGCAGCAAACGGTTCATCTGCCGTCCCGATTTCAGGTCATCCTGAATTTCGTGCACAACACGTTTCTGTGCCCCGGTAAGTGAGAACGGCAGGCAATCGCAGTAAAATGAGTGAAAGAATGTCCCTACTTTCGGCATCAGAAAGCCTGCATTCTGTTCCCTGCGATGCATTTGGCGGAGCAGTTGCAATTGGATGTAGAACAACTCTTCAAATTTGAGCCGTTCCCGAGCACGCTGCATCGAAGATGTATCTTTCGGGAAATGGATATTCCACAGGGCTTCTGTCAGTCCCATCAAGTGAAAATGATTGACCACATCCATGCCCAGTGTCTCCGGTATGCCAGACAGTATGTCGTCCTTCATATTCAGCAGAATGGAACGAATCGCCTTGGAATTGAGGCCCGACTGCCTCATTTTTTCGGTCATTGAATAGGAGGCTTCCAATCCTTGCGTGGTTTCAGGTCTGACTTTTTCCAACGGAGTCAGTTCGGGATGCACCATATTCCAGGCATGATTGAAACGCGATGGCTTTCCGAACAGGAGATACGGCGTATGCAGAAGCAGTTTTACATATTGTATCTGCCGAAACCACACCAATTCCATGGTATGCCTGCCATCCGAGAAGGTGGCAGAGAGGCGTTGCCCTTTCCCTATGCCAATGGTATGAAACTCCGTGATTTCACCTTTGATTTGAATGTAAGTTTCATCATCCTCAATGTCGGCGATACTGATGAAACGGCTACGATCAATATACTTATACGGATAGTAGCGCAAAAGGTCGAGGGCGGTTTGCACCTTCAACTCTTTACGAAAGATGTCGGCACGCCGTGTGCCGACACCCTTACAATACGTTATGTCACGAATTGAAAGATCCAATTCTTATTGCAGGCGGAAATTAACAGGCACCGTATATTTTACCCGAACAGCTTTACCACGCTGCTTTCCGGGTTTCCATTTCGGCATGGACTTGATAACGCGAATAGCCTCTTTATCCAAGGAAGGATCACCACCGGAACGAACCACCTCAACATCCACGATGTTACCGTCTTTGTTCACCACGAACTGACAGATAACACGTCCCTGGATACCATTCTCTTGCGCGATGGTAGGGTACTTGACATTGTCGCTCAGATACTTAAACAGAGCCTGCTGTCCTCCGGGGAATTCGGGCATATCCTCTACGATGACGAACACGACCTCTTCTTCCTCTTCTTCCTCAACCACTTCGACGGGAGCCTGAATGACGACTTCCACATCTTTCTGGTCTTCGGTATTGATTTCGATTTCTTCGGTCTCAACATCGTCTTCCACGACATTCAGCACTTCCACTTCCTGCACGGCAGGTGGTGGAGGGGGAGGGGTAACATCCTGACTGGTTTGCTGAATCTCTATTTCCTCTTCAAACTGGAAATCGGTATCAGCCACTTCATACTTGGTTACTTCTTTCTCTGTCCACTCAAGGGCAACATAGCAAACACTCAGCACGAAGACGAGACCGATGAGGACATAGGTCAATTTCTTGTCTTCAAGACTGGCTTTGGGTGATTTTTTGATTTGCATATTTTTGTGTATTTTATATCTTTATCGGTTATTAATTTTCTCGTTTTTCGGGAAAACGGCTGCAAAGGTAGTACTTTTTTCTGAGATATGCAAGAGTTGGCCTCATTTTTTTCAGAATATATCAACTTTTGTGCAAAAACCGTCTCTTTAGATGCGATATCGGAGCAGATTTATCCAGTTGATGAACAGTGCAAAGGCGAAATACCACTTGAATAGTTTTCTCACGCTCCGGTACTCTGCAGGTCGGGAACCGAACTGCTTGTAATGGTTGGCTATTCCCCTGTGCATACTACCCTCAAAATCGAATTTCACGCCTTTTTCGCGTGCCAGTTTCATCGCTTCCAACGCCAACATGGCACCTGCACCGCTATCCTTATGCTGTAGCGAATAACAGGGCATCAGATAGTATAAATACCGGTTATCCCATGCCAGATAGGCGGCAGCATACACCTCCCCATCCGGATTACAAATGGAAAGTATCATTCCGTTCTGCAAACGGGACGTCTTGCGTTCCAAAACAAGCAGAAACTCACGCGAATAGACTATCTTTTTGTGGTGTTCTTCCATGCAGCGGCTATGGAAACGGTAGAACGCTTCCGGATTCATATCCCGCTCGGCATGCAGGCTGAGTGCGCGTGTCAACTGCCGTTTTTTGTTTTTGGAAAAAGAGTCTATCACCTTATCCATATCGCTCAAATCGTCAATCCGGTAGGTGTGGCGGGTCTTCAGTTTATAACCCAAAGCTTCCATTTCTTCCGGACATGCGCTGCCGACAGGATAATGCTGGTAATAGTAGCAAAGATTCATCTCTGCCAAACGCTGATGCATGAATGCACAAATATTCTTCAGTTCGGCCCTGTCCCAAACACTGCCGTCTTCATTCCGAAGTGACTTGTCAAGCCAGATTCCGCCGATTTGCGTCATCTGCGGCATAATGATATAGCGCATCCCCAAACGCTTGCGCAGCAGGTACGGCATTGCGGCCAAGACACGTTGGGTACGCTCGGTCTTGTACAGCAACACATCCCACTCTTTTCCTGCGCACACAGCGTCCATCCACCATGGCTGCATAAACAACGGCAAGTCCTCCTGGGTCTTACACCATTGTATATAAATTTCTTTTTCCGTCATAACGGCCGCAAAGATACAACTTTTTTCGCGATTATCCAAATCTTTTCGTCAAAAAGTATCATCTTTCTTTCAGATTTTCAGAAATAGTCGCTTTTTCTTGCAAAAAAATCCCCACTCTCTTGTATATATTCAAAAAAAGTACTAACTTTGCACGCTATTTAGATTTCAATCTTTATACTCTTATATGCTATGAACACAAAACTTCGATTGATTGTCATGAACTTTCTGGAATTTGCAGTCTGGGGAGCTTATTTGACATCTATGGGGCGCTACTTGGGCGCCAATGGATTTGGTGCCAACATTGGTTGGTTTTACTCCGTTCAAGGTATCGTATCCCTATTTATGCCGGCTCTGATGGGTATTGTGGCGGACAGATGGATTCCCGCACAGAAATTACTAAGTCTCTGTCACGCATTGGCCGGTCTGTTTATGTGCGCAGTCGGCTGGTTTGCATACACAACGGGAGCGGGCGTGACGTTTGCCCCCTTGTTCACGCTGTACACCATATCCGTGGCATTCTTCATGCCTACTATCGCACTGACCAATTCCGTAGCTTTCAACGCATTGATTAAGGCCAATATGGACACCGTCAAGGATTTCCCGCCTATCCGCGTATTCGGCACCATCGGTTTTATCGTGACCATGTGGATTGTTGACCTGCTGGGAGCAATGGACACACCCGGACAGTTTGTTATCAGCGGAGGTTTGAGTCTTGTTTTGGCGGCTTATTCGCTCACTCTGCCTGCCTGTGAAGTTGGCGGAAACGGAGAAAAGAAATCGCTGGTGGATGCTCTGGGGTTGCGGGCTTTTGCGCTATTCAAAGAGAAAAAGATGGCTTTATTCTTTGTCTTCTCTATGCTCCTTGGCATGTGCTTGCAAGTCACCAACAGTTACGCCAATCCTTTCCTGGGCAGTTTTGCCGCATTCGCAGACTGGGCAGATTCGTTCGGCGTACAGCATTCGGGTATTCTCATTTCGCTTTCACAAATCTCGGAAGCACTCTGCATCCTGACTATTCCGTTCTTTTTGAAGCGTTTCGGCATCAAAAATGTTATGTTTATGGCAATGCTTGCATGGGTGATGCGTTTCGCATTCTTCGGAGCAGGTAACCCCGGTTTTCCCGGCGTATTGCTGTTCGTATTGAGTTGCATCGTTTACGGCTTTGCATTTGACTTCTTCAATATATCCGGCGCGTTGTATGTGGACCAAGAAACCGACCCGTCCCAACGTTCTTCCGCACAGGGGTTGTTTATGATGATGACCAACGGACTGGGCGCCACTATCGGTACGCTGGCCGCGCAAGAAGTGGTAAATCACTATGTGTTCTTGCCTGAAGCCGCAGGTGCCGACTCCACTGTTTTGTGGAACGGATGGCAAATGAGTTGGTATATTTTTGCCGGCTTTGCCCTTGTTACAGCCATTGCATTCTGGTTCCTGTTCCCTAAAACCCCTGTTAAACAATGAAAAAGATAACGATACTGTTGGCCTTTGCCGCCACCCTTTCCGTCTCCGCACAGGAGATTGATTCCACGTTGATGGAACAACTGCGCCGCAGTTACGAACCGACTGCACAAGAGCGAGCCGTACGCAACGCCATCGGAAACGTCAACATGAAAACACTGGTGCAGAACCAGGAAGGACTGAATGGCCATTTCGATACGGATTTCACGTACCGTGTTCCCCAAAAGGGCATCACCGACCAGAAACAATCAGGGCGTTGCTGGCTTTTCACAGGCCTGAACATCCTGCGCGCGGAAATGCGGCGGATGCGCCCCGAACTGGAAGAGTTTCAGTTCTCGCAGAGTTACCTTTTCTTCTACGACCAACTGGAAAAGAGCAATCTTTTCCTGCAGACGGTGATTGACACCCGCAAACTGCCGATGGATGACCGCAAGGTGGAAGCATTGTTCCACAACCCTATCTCGGACGGAGGCACTTTTACCGGTGTTGCGGATTTGGTGGACAAATATGGTCTTGTGCCGGGTGAAGTGATGCACGAGACGTACAATGCCAACAATACCGCCCAGATGCACCGTATCCTTGCTCTCAAACTCCGTGAGTTCGGATTGGAGTTGCGCGAGATGAAGGGAAGCAACAGTGCCGTTATTGCACGCAAAAACGAACAACTGAAGACCATTTACCGCCTGCTTTGCCTTACGCTCGGCACGCCGCCGCAACAATTCACTTGGCAGGAACGCAACAGCAAGGACTCGGTGGTTTCGTGTGAGACCTACACGCCGCATACGTTTGCCGAGAAATATACACCCAAACACGCTTTGAGCGATTATATCATGCTGATGAATGATCCCTCGCGCGATTATTATAAGGTGTATGAGATAGATATGGACCGCCATGTGTATGAAGGGCACAACTGGTTGTATCTCAATGTTCCCATTCAGGACATGCAGGAAGTGGCCATTAACAGCCTGAAAGACAGCGTTGCCATGTATATCGGCTGCGATGTGGGCAAGGAACTGGACAGCGAGCGAGGATACCTCTCTCTTGACAATTACGACTATGGCGCTTTGCTGGGTGTGGATTTCCCGATGGACAAGAAGCAACGCGTTCAGTCGTTTGCCAGCGGCAGCAGCCATGCCATGACACTTGTGGCCGTGGACCTGAAAGATGACAAACCTGTCAAATGGATGGTGGAAAACAGTTGGGGAGCCAACAACGGCTACAAGGGACACCTCATTATGACCGATGCTTGGTTCCATGAATATATGTTCCGTCTGGTTGCCGAACGCAAGTATGTGCCGGAACGTTTGCAAAAGATGATGCGCCAAAAGCCTGTCCTTTTGCCCAGTTGGGATCCGATGTTTATGGTTGAAGAATAAAACACTGCCATTGTATGTTCCGTCACGAATTGTCTTACTATTTCTCCACGCCGATAGCCTATATTGTCATCGGACTTTACTTGTTGGCTGTCAGTCTCTTTCTGTGGGTTATACCGGGCGAGTGGAATATTTTGGAATCGGGTTATGCCGATTGTGCAGGCCTGTTCTCCATGTCGCCATGGCTGCTGATTTTGCTTTGTCCGGCACTCACGATGCGGCTTTTCTGCGAGGAAAAGCAATCGGGCACATGGGATGTCCTGTTAAGCAAACGCGTGTCGGTGGCACGGATTGTATGGAGCAAGTTCTTTGCCGCATGGACGATTACTTTGCTGGCGATATTGCCTTGCATAGTCCATTATTTCGTGGTGTATTCCATTGCCGAGCCTGTCGGGAATGTGGATGGCGGAGCTTTTGCCGGAAGCATGACCGGACTGGTTCTGCTCAGCGGTGTTTTCACCTCTTTGGGACTGCTGACAGCCGCTGTCGGGCGCAACCAGATTGTCTGTTTCCTGTTAGGAGCCGTTCTGTCGTTTGTGCTCTATTGGGTTACGTTGCAAGACCATTTTGCCAGCATTTCCCGCGGAGTGGTGGATGTGCGTGATGTCGTCTTTTTCTGTTCCATCGGCGTATCGGCAGTGCTGCTCACCGTTTTTCTGCTGGGCAGGAAACAATAGTTTTGCGTATGACTACCATCGGCGTTCTTTCGGACACACACGGCTATTTGGACAAGCGCGTTCTGGAGCATTTCTCCGCGTGCGATGAGATATGGCATGCGGGTGATATCGGCAGTATGGAAGTACTGCAGACACTGCGTGAATTCCGCCCCACCCGTGCCGTTTACGGCAATATGGACAGCGGGGATGTCCGTTATTCGCTCAGCGAGTTCTACCGTTTCCGCGTGGAGGATGTCAATGTGCTGATGACCCATATAGGCGGTTATCCGGGGCGCTATAACCCATGGCTGCTACCCAAGTTCCGTGAGAGTGCTTTGTTGAAGGCGGGCAAGCAAGAGGCGGAGAACGGTCAGCGTCCCATTGACCTTTTTGTCTGCGGGCATAGCCATATCTTAAAGGTGCAGTACGACCATACGTATGGTTTTCTCACCATGAATCCGGGTGCTGCGGGCAAGCAGGGATGGCAAACCGTACAGACCCTGTTGCGGTTTGTCATCGACGGAAAGGACATCCGTGATTTGGAAGTGATTGAACTCGGCCGCAAATAAGGATTCCACACAATCCACTGCGACTATTATAGGGTTGTCATTAGGTTATTATTAGGCTATTATTAGGTTATTATTAGGTTATTATTAGGTTATTCCGCCGAGAACACCGAGAGATGACCATAGGGATAGCATACCCTTACCGAAGGGTTAGAATAGTCAGTCCTGGTGAATGGAAATGAAAAAAATACCGTGTTACAAAAAAAACGCATTTTTTTGCAAAAATATTTGGTCAATCAAAAAAAAAGCAGTACTTTTGCACCCGAAAAGGTGTAAAACCCTCTCCGTCCCTCCCTGACGCTAAACAGGAGGACATAATGAAAAGGCGTCTTTAAGCGCTTTGTTTTGGCTAGTTAGAATCTGGTAAATTCACGTAAATCCAAAACAACGCAGCAAAGGATGCTCATGAGTGTGTATATCAATCGTGCGCGAGTATTTTGGCGCACCATTATACATGCGGCGTGGGCTTCAATGTTGTTTGTTCAGATTTACAGGCAATACCAGAGCCTTAACTAGCGGAACAGCAATAGTGCAGTCCCGCTTTTTTATTGTATTTATCATAGAGAGCCGACACTCTTCAAACGGGGCAATACCTGCGAAGCCGTAAGAGTGGGGAAAAATGAAAATACCAAAATGAAATCTAAATTATTTGTTTTGATGACAACATTAATGTTGTTATCTTCATGTGGAACAGTTCACCAGCGTTTTTTGCAAGGAGATGTAATCGGTTTCGCGGATGAGGTGCAAACATCGTACGCTGCGCCCAGAGGTCTCTTTTCAGAATTAAAGTCTCAAGAGCGACCTTGGGATTTATTAAATGCAAGCGAGAAGGCAAAGATGAGGCAAGAGTTGACAACAATTATTCCTCGAGGAAACAATACAACTGCTTACTATGCTATGGAGTTAGCAACTGAGCGTATAAAATATGTACGTCGTCATTATGCTAAAAATGACCCACAGACCAAATATTATATCTTTTTGTTGACCGATGGAATTGACAATGCATCTCCTGCATTGGCGCAAAAAGAGAAAAAAATATTATTCAGCAGAACACCTGAACAATATCAAAAACGCTTGCAGAAAAAATTAAAAAGTGCCATGGGATTGTTTGCCAACAATACTTTTGAAGTCTATCCTATGATGTTTGAGGGGGAAGATATGCAGGCTTCAAAAAAACGCAATAGAATGTCAGATGAGCAATTTAAAGCAAAAACGGCAGAGGATATGAAGTGTTTTAGATACTCATCTATTGGAGAAGCTCCCGAATTGATTAGTGCAGATAATTTCAGGACTATTATTGAGGAATTAAAAAAGAAATTTGTATCTTCCAATTATACATTTCGTGTTCCTAAAAGCTATGTAAATAAAAATATTCGAATGAATTTTGAAAATCGACATGGGCAAAAGATATCTTTAATCGGAAATTTACAAAAAATGGGATTTTCGTATGTATTAAAGAATATTCAATTTGATAGTCCCCAAGCTACATATCATTTAAAATCCCGTTTTTGTACTGAACAAGGAAAAAGTTTAGTGGCACACGCAAGTCCAGAAGGGAATGACCCACTAAACGTGTATTTTACTATAGAAGATATGCGCATAGGAAATTCCCCATACTTTCCTGTAAAAGAAAAGGTAGAACAAGAATATGAAGAAAGTAATAACTTTTGGCAGTTGAATTCAGAATATCAAGAAGTAACAAAAGGAGCAATCAATACATATTTCTTGCTAGTCGTGGACGGAAGCAATTCCTTGGATGGAAAGAATAAGCAACAAAACGGATTTGAACAAGAAACAGATATGGCGAAAGAGATTCTAGACATGCTGACGGAAAGAAAACATTAATAAGAAGGCTTTGATTACAGAATATCCGTTGGGGGGGGCGTTATTGCTCGTAATCTCGGATAAAAACCTCGCAGGCGTTGCTCGTGCGCCCGAAACAAACATGAGCGAACAGTAAATTCTTTTTATAACAGATCAAGGGTTCCGCTGTACGTGAGTATCGCGGAACTTGTTTTTTGAAAAGCAAAGCGGTATGTGCATTGAAAGAGTTTGTTAGCATGGATGTTGGTCTGTGCAGCGCTATTATACAGTATTCTTCTGCCTTTCTCGGTAGATGGTCCCGTGATGGTCGCGTTAATTATCCGAACGTGGCGTAAAAATATTGTAACCTCAGCGCAAGGTCAGCGCAACCTCTGCCGGAAAATATTGCGAGAGTGGCTACAGAAAAAATGCACTTTTTTGAAAAAAAGTTGCTTTGCAGGTGATAGATTTCGGCATTTTTTTGACTATATAATGGAGGGGTATATGTTCTGCAAAGAAAAAAAGCAAAAATATTTGTATATTCGAAAAAAAAGTAGTAATTTTGCGCCCGATTATTGAAATAATGAACTGATGATTAACAGAACTCTCGTACGGACACGCGTAATACAAACCATGTTTGCTTACTGCCAGGATCCGGAAAAAACACCATCATCCGCCAAAAAAGACCTGTTGAAAGGCTTCGCGGACACCTACAGTCTCTACATGCAACTGTTGGAACTCATCAACGAGATAACCCGCTATGCCGAACAGCAAATAGAAGAAAACATCCAACGCGCCAAAGTGACCCACCGGACCTATACGCCCAACCGGCGCTTTGTGGATAACCGGTTCGCCAAACAACTGTTCGAGAACCGCACCCTCCGTCACTACGTGACCGAAGAAAAATTAGGCTGGGACTACGGCATGAATGCCGTGGTATCGCTGTACAAAGAGATAACCGCCTCGTCCATCTACCGCCAATACATGACGGATGAGACCGACAGTTATGCGAACGACCGCCGCCTCTGGCGGAAGATATTCGAACTGTTTGTTCCCGCAAACGAGGAACTGCCGTCCGCATTGGATGAGATGGAAGTGCAGACCGACCGCCAGAACTGGAACACCGACCTGGAAACCGTATCCAGCTATGTGGTCAAGACCATCCGCGCTTTCCACGAAGACAGCACACCCGACCAGCCGTTGCTGGAGATGTTCGACACGGAAGAAGAACTGAATTTCGGCGTTCAACTGCTGGAACATGCCATCGAAAAACGCCAACAGTACGATGAACTCATCAGCCGCCACCTGCGCAACTGGGATGTGAAACGACTGGCATACATGGACCAAATAATCCTGTACGTGGCACTGGCAGAGATACTCAACTTCCCCGAAATAGCCCTGGAAGTGTCGCTGAACGAATATCTGGAACTCGCCAAAGAATACAGCAGCGAGAAAAGCCATATCTTTATCAACGGCCTGCTGGACGTCATTCTCAAGAGCCTGAATGAAGATGATGCACTGGTGAAACAAGTGCGCTAACAACCATAGACAACAACAAATATAAACAATAAACAAACACAAACAACTATGCTTAATTTTATTTTGCTGGATGCAGCACAGACACAAGGCGCAGGCGGCGGTTGGTCGTTCTGGGTAATGATGATTCTTATCTTTGTGGTATTCTATTTCTTTATGATCCGCCCTCAGACCAAGAAACAGAAAGAACTGCAGAAACAGCGTGAAGCCATGACGAAAGGCAACAAAGTGGTGACAGCCGGCGGTATCTACGGTATCATCAAAGAAGTGGGCGATACCACTTTCCTGATTGAAATTGCCAAAGACGTGACCATCAAAGTGGACAAAAACAGCGTATATGCATCCGCAGACGACGCTGCCCAAGCTCCGAAAGAAGAGGAGAAGAAATAAACACACTTTATGCGACATAGCAAGGAGATACTAATCTTTCTTCTATTCGTCGGTCTATCCACACTCTTGTGGTGGGGCAATGCTGCCGACAAACAATTGCAGCACTCCTCACCCATAGAGATGCTGGACCAGGAAGTCAACCTGCTTCCGGGTGAACAACTGACGGAGAAAAAACTGACAGTGCCCATTGAGGTACTGGACGTACCGCAAAACAAAACGGTACGCGTTTTCCCGTCCCAAGCGGTTGTTTTTTTACGCGTGCGTGTGGAGGATTATCCTGAAGTGGAAGGAAACGACCTTCGCGTGTGGTGCACCTATCCCACCCGCTCGCAAGAGACACTGACCTTGCATGTGGACATTCAGGACGAACGCATTCGCGCCGTGAGGACAGAACCCGAAGAAGTGGAATATATCATCGAAAACTAACCATCCAAACGATATGAGAACCATTCAAATGGTGGACCTGCAGACACAATATGCAGCCATCAAGACCGATATAGACCGTGGCATACAGGAGGTACTGGACAGTGCCGCCTTTGTGAAAGGTCCGCAAGTGACCCGCTTTGCCGAACACTTGCAGGCATACACCGGCGCAAAACATGTCATCCCTGTCGGCAACGGCACCGATGCCCTGCAAATAGCCCTTATGGCATTGGGGCTAAAGGAAGGTGACGAAGTCATCACCCCCACTTTCACCTTTATCGCTACCGCTGAGGTGGTGGCACTATTGGGCTTAACGCCTGTGGTGGTGGATGTGGACTGGGAGACCATGAACATATCCGTGGATGCCATCCGCCGTGCCATCACACCGAAAACAAAAGCCATCGTGCCGGTACACCTGTTCGGCCAATGCGCTAACATGGAAGCCATCCTGCAAATAGCCGAAGAGCACCATCTGTATGTGGTGGAAGATGCCTGTCAGGCCATCGGTGCAGAATACACCTTCAGCGACGGCCACCGTCAACAGGCAGGTACGATGGGCGAAATAGGCTGCACCAGTTTCTTCCCGTCGAAGAACCTGGGCTGCTATGGTGACGGAGGTGCTTTGTTTACCAACGATGATGCACTGGCCGCGCAAATAAAAGCCATTGCCAATCATGGCATGGTGGTACGCTATCACCATGAGCTGGTGGGTGTCAATTCCCGTCTGGACAGCATTCAGGCCGCCATACTGGATGCCAAGTTGCCGCATCTGAATGAGTACACGGCAGCACGGCAAGCCGCAGCCGCCTATTACGACCGCGCCTTTGCCAATCATCCGAAAATGCTTGTGCCCGGACGTGAGAAAGCCTCCACACATGTGTTCCACCAATACACACTCCGTCTCATCGGCGCAGACCGCGACCGCCTAAAAGAAGGACTGGCAGAACGGCATATCCCTGCGATGGTGTACTACCCCATCCCACTGCATCTGCAAAAAGCCTATCAGGACCCGCGCTACAAACAAGGCGACTTCCCAGTGGCAGAACGCCTTGCCGCCTGTGTGCTGAGTCTGCCCATGCATACCTGTCTGGACGAAGAACAACTGCAATACATCACCCGCAGCGTTCTGGAACTGATACAATAACCCCGTAACCGCCTGATACAATGAACAGCCTCAGCCTGCAACAGCAAATGAAACTTCAGCAGAAACTGTCACCTGCACAAATACAGGTGATTCGTCTGTTGGAGGTGCCCGGCTGCGAACTGAGTCAGCGCGTGAACGAAGAACTGCAGGAAAATCCAGCCCTGGAAGAAATACCCGAAACAGAAACGGTCCGTGAGGACGATTACGCCACTTCCGACAGCGAAGAAGATTATCGCAACCCGCTTCAGAACGATGATTTCAATTACGATGACTACGTACAGGACGATGAGACACCCGATTACCGCAGCAGCAACCGCACGGAAGATGAGGCATTGTCGGAGATACCCATCAGCGCAGGCACCAGTTTCGGCGAATATCTGAAGAGCCAAATCTATTTGACCAAGATGGATAAGCCCGACCGGCATATTGCCAAATTCATTGTCGGCAACATTGACGAAGACGGCTACTTGCGGCGTTCGGCAGAAGAACTGAGCGACGATCTTGCGTTCCGCGAAGGGTTGGAGGTGACGCCTGAAAAGATAGCATCCATCGTTCTGCAGATACAAGCCTTCGACCCGCCCGGCGTTGGCGCCAAAGATTTACAAGAGTGCCTGCTCATCCAACTGCGGCAGAAACCGCATACTCCCATGACGGAAGATGCCATCGCCATCCTGGAACAGTGTTTCGATGATTTCAGCCACCGGCGTGCGGACAAAGTGCGGCAACAGCTGAACATGAGCGAAGAAGACTATCGCGATGCCCTGCAAGAGATTACGCACCTTAACCCAAAACCGGGCAGCGCATGGACCGGCACCGTGTATGACCGCCATCAAGTGACCATCATTCCCGATTTCATCGTGGATAATATTGACGGCGAACTGGTGGTACAACTTAACCAGGATGATATACCCGAACTGCGCGTAAGCCGCGAATACTCCGAGATGCTGGAGGGCTACAGCCAGAGCAGCAAAGCAGGCCTGAGTGCCCGTCACAAAGATGCTGTGCGTTTCATCAAACAGAAACTGGACGCTGCACGCTGGTTCATCGATGCCATCAAGCAACGCAATGAAACACTGCTGCGCACCATGAAAGCCATCGTGCTGATGCAACGGGATTTCTTCCTTGACGGCGAAGATAGCAGCCTGAGGCCACTCGTGCTGCAAGATATTGCCAAACTGACAGGTTATGACAGTAGCACCATCTCGCGTGTCTCCAATTCGAAATACGTGCAGACACAGTACGGTATCTTCCCGCTGAAACATTTCTTCTCGGAAAAAATGAATACCATGTCCGGAGAAGAAGTAAGCACACGGGAAATCAAACAAGTGCTGCTAGAACTTATCAAGAACGAAGATAAGCACGAACCGCTGACCGATGACCAATTGGTGCAGAAAATGAGCGAGAAAGGTTACGCCATCGCACGACGCACCATCGCCAAATATCGAGACCTGTTCAACATACCTACCGCCCGAATGAGACGAGACATATGACCCAAGGAGAACCGACATATAAGCGACTGATACATCACGGAGCAAAAGCTCTGAGCGTGCTATTTTACCCGCTGCTGATTCCCACCTACGGAATGGCACTTTACTGCCTGATAATGGCAGAATTTCTGCCCGTTCGCTACAGCGTGACCGTGTGTCTGGCAACCCTGTTCTTCACTTGTTTTATTCCCGTCTCGCTCATCCTGTTCATGTGGTGGAAAAAGCAAATACCCGACCTTTACATCGACGATGCACGACTACGGACCACTCCCTATCTGTACAGCATTCTCGGTTTCGGTTTCTGGACATGGTTTGTCATCCGCACGATGCATGCGCCGCTGTTTCTGCAATACGTTTCCGCGAGTGCGACTGCCGCACTGGTCGCCGTGGCTTTTATCAACCTCACCTGGAAAATATCCGCGCACCTCACCGCTATGGGTGGATTACTCGGCGGAATATGCTGTTTTGCCTACGCCACACAGACGTGGCCTATCGGATTCATCGCGGCATTCCTGGGTTTGAGTCTGCTGTTGATGGTCGCACGGATCGAACAAAAAGCACACACGCCGGAACAGGTAGTGGCAGGCTATCTGCTTGGGCTGGCGACAACAACAATCCCCTATTTCTGCATACACTATGTTTAAACTCCTCACTATAACGATATGGCTCCTCACTTGTGCCCCGGGAGAAGAACTCTACTCCCGTTACGGACACACGGCAATCCGCGTACAAGACACGGAGACAGGAATGGATATGTGCTATAACTATGGGACTTTCTCGTTCAACACCGACCATTTCTACTGGAAATTCGTAAAAGGCGAGACCTATTACATGCTAAGCGACCTCCCTACAACTCTTTTTATGGAGGAATATCGCTATGACCATCGGGCGGTGTACGAACAAGAACTCAACCTCACCGAGAATGAGAAACTGGCATTGGCAACGGCACTACGGGAAAACTGCCGGCCTGAAAATGCCGAATATCTATACAATTTCGTGTATGACAACTGCGCCACCCGACCTTTCCGCCTGCTGCAAGAAGTGCTGCAAGACAGCCTTCAAACCACATACACCGGCTGGGAAGGAACATCCTTCCGCACGGCATTGAGACACTATACACGCCCACACACAGTGATTAACGGACTGATAAACATGATTTTCGGTCCTCGCGCCAATCAGCCGATGAGCAAAGTTGACGCCCTCTTCCTGCCGGAACAACTGATGTTCCACCTCCAATATGTCACACGACAGAACGGCCAACCGTTGGTCAAGAACGCACATATTGCACCCTTCAGCATCCGAAAAGCCCGTTGGTGGGAAACCATCTATCCCTATTTGGCCCTTTTCGGCATCTGTATGACTCTACTCAGCCTGTATGACCGCCAACGAGGCAAACTCAGTTGGGGAGTGGATGCTGTATTAGGCATCGTCTATGCACTATTGCTGAGTTTGGTGGTGTTCCTGCGTTTCTTCTCCTTACATCCTTTGGTCGGATTCGACTGGCGGTTACTGATAATTCCGATGATTCATCTATGCACACGACTCGTTTACATATTACGCTCATAGCACTCTTGTTCAGTCTGTTGCGCCTTACGGCCACACCCAAACTGACGGTAGTAGTGCTGATTGACGGGCTTTCAGAAAGCAGTCTGAACCTTATGCAACCCTATTGGGCCATGGGAGGTTTGCGCACTCTGAGCGAAGAGGCTTACCAAGGAACCGTGCTTTTCCCCGGTATCTCTTACGGAGGTGCAGAAAATATAGCGACACTGATGACCGGTGAAATCCCCGCCGTGCACGGCATTACAATGGGGCACTATTTTTCCCGCAACGACCGCAGCCTTCATTCGGCATTGGAGGACAAAAGTGAAGCCGGAATAGGAACCATGGAACAAGTGTCCCCCAGAGCACTGACGAGTCTGACAATAGCCGACCGCTTCCGCCTGAAAGAAGGGAAGAAAGCCCGTATCTATGCCATCGGACACGATGCTGAAACCGCTATTCTGATGGCCGGTCATACTGCCGATGCCTGCTGTTGGTTGAATCCGCAGTCGGAGCAATGGGTTACCTCTTCCTTCTATGCCAACGGCCTGCCTGCCGTGGCAGATGAAATAAATGTCTCCGGCCGTATCAGCGAACTGAGTGCACAAAGTTGGACACCACGGATGGCTGTCAATATGTACAATTGCCCCACCGAGCAGGAATTGAAACACGGGTTCAAATACACACAAAGCAACGTGTTGTTGCACTCTCCTGCCGTGAATACGCTTACCGCCGAACTGGCGTTGGAACTTCAACGAAAAGAGGAACTTGGCAAACAACAGCACTCCGATTTGCTGTTGCTGCAACTTACCTCTCTTACGCCGGCGGCGACCAGCGACCATATTGCCACGGCCGAACAGGAAGACCAATACATGTGCCTTAATCAGACTCTCGGGTGGATGTTGGAACAGTTGCAACGCCGATTGGGCAAGGGCAATGTGCAATTTTTCGTCATCGGTATACCTCGATTGGGCACTGCCAAGCAACAACTCGGAGAAATAGGAATACCTATCCGGCAATTCAATGTAGAACGTGCCGCAGCTCTGACATCCGCCTATTTGATGGCTTTATACGGGCAAGAACGCTGGGTAGATGGAGGATACGGACAATCCATCTTCCTCAACCGCAACTTGATAGAGCAAAAACGTATGTCGTTGGAAACACTGCAACGGCAAGTAGCCAACTTCCTCATTGACTTCGAAGGTGTCCAGACAGCTTATCCCATGCAAGAAGCATGGTTGGACCGCCAATTGGCTCCTGTGTTAAGCAAAAAAGCTGCAGGCGATGTCGTTTTCCTACTGCAACAAGGGTGGCAACTAACATACGGAGAACAAGTGCTGGATCCGTTGGTGGATTTGCACCCTGCAGCCCCCATTCTCATTTGGCCGTCCACAGACAATCTGCCTACAGCCACATTAAATGCAGAACAAGTAGCGAACCTATTGGAAACCATTGATAATCGATAAACTAAAAAAGAGAAAATACTATGTTATTGTACGAAATCAAAGCAAACTACCAACGCCAAACGGGCGAGGATAATCCAGGTAAGGTAAAAGAAACCTACCTTGTTGAAGGTCTGACCTGCAGCGATGTGGAACAACGCCTGATGGAAGTAATCAAAAGTTTGGTGTGGGGCGAACTCGAAATACCCAGTTGCAAAAAAGTGCAATTCTATGACTTGATTCCCCAACCGGGTGCAGATCGCTGGTTCAAAGCCCGTGTGGAACTCATCACCGTAGAAGACAACGGGAAAGAAACCCGCAAGGCCGTCAGTATCCTCGTGCAAGGCACCACTATTGACGGAGCATTGAAGACACTTCGCCAACATGTCAGTTCGCTGGACTGCGAAATCATCTCCATCACCCGATCCCCCATCTTGGAAGTGTATAGAGCCGTATGAAGCCACCCCGCCAACATATAGATATACCTGCCGTACTGAAAGAGAAAGCGCCTAATGTGCATTTCCCGCGTTTCGTAGTGCGTTGGCTGGAGCGAATCGTTCATGCAGAAGAAATGAACCGTTTTTTGGTCAAGCATACCGAAGAGGAAGGTTTTGATTTTGCCAGGGTTTACCTCAATGAGGAACTGCAATGTTCCGCCACCTTGTCGGGCGAAGAAAACATCCCTGATACCGAAGCCCCTCTGCTGTTTGTCAGCAACCATCCATTAGGCGGATTGGACGGAATCATTCTGGCGCTGGCACTTGGCGAAAAGCGAAAGTATCACTTGCGCTTGATTGTGAACGACATATTGATGTTCCTCAAACAAATCTCCACCATCTTTGTTCCCGTGAATAAGTTCGGCCGCCAAAGTCGAGAATATGCCAAGCGACAAGAGGAACTTTGGGCATCCGATATGGATATCATCACCTTCCCTGCCGGAAAGTGCAGCCGGTTGCAACATATCAAAGGAGAAGGTTTTGTTATCAAGGATATGGAGTGGCACAAATCGTTTATCCGTCATGCCGTACAGTACAAGCGCAATATCGTTCCCATCTATTTCGAAGGCAAAAACTCGCGTTTCTTCTATCGGTTGGCATTTTGGAGAACCCTATTGGGCATAAAATTCAACATCGAGCAATTGTATTTGGCTGATGAAATGTACAAAGGTAAAGGCAAACACTTCACGATCCGTGTCGGAAAGCCGATACCCTACACAATGTTTGACCAATCCCGCAGTCCCCAAGAATGGGCCGAGTGGGTTAAAAACATCGTCTACTCGCTATGAAAGACATCATTCCAAGAGTCGAAAGAGCACTCCTAAAAAAGGAACTGACCAAGAACAATTATCTCAGGCCTACCAACAAGGCTAATAATGAGATTTACGACTTCGTTGCCAAGGATGCTCCCAACCTGATGCGAGAGGTAGCCCGTCTCAGGGAACTCAGTTACCGCACATCCGGTGCCTCACCCGGAGACGAATTGGATATGGATAATTTCGATACCATGGAGCCTAATCCTTATCACCAACTCATTGTGTGGGATCCTGTCAATGAAGAAATTGTCGGGGGCTATCGCTATCTGTTGGGCAGTGAAGCTACGTTTGACGAGGAAGGTCAACCCATCCTCTCTTCATCGCACCTGTTCCACTACAGTCAATATTTCATTCAGGACTACCTGCCCGCTACTATCGAACTCGGACGCGCATTTGTGCAACCTATGTACCAGAATCGTGATATGGGGGCAAAAGCACTTTACGCGCTGGACAATATATGGGACGGAATCGGTGCCGTTCTTTACATCCACCGCAAGACTATCCACTACCTCATAGGCAAAGTAACCATCTATCCGCAATACGACCCTGTATCCAGAGACCTCATTTATGCCTATCTCCACCGTTATCACCACGACCATAAAGGTCTCTTCCGCCCCAAACTGCCATTGGATATAGGTGTCGAGGGACAAGAACTGGCAGATGATATCTTCGTGGGGGAAGATGCGACCTTGAACTACCAGTTGCTGCAACGCGCAGTCCGTGCACGAGGCACCACTATCCCTCCGATGTTTTCCGCCTACCTGAACGTTACAAGCACACTGCAATTCTTCGGAAACGCCTTGAACGATGAACTTGCCAATGTCTTTGAAACCGGTATTATGGTACTGGTGGACGAAATTCATGAAGACAAACAAATGCGTTACATCGGTGCATACATCGACTATCTGAAAAAATTGTTTGCAGACAGAAGAATCAACCGAACCTCCTTTTTAACTGAAGAATCGTGAGCCTGATACAAGAACATATCCGAGAAATAAGAAAGACCCTTCCTCCGCATGTCAATCTGCTGTGTGTGAGTAAGTTTCAGCCGATAGAATCCATCCGTGAGGCCTATCTGTCCGGAGAACGCGATTTCGGCGAAAGTCATGCCCAAGAGCTCGTCCGAAAATACGAGGCATTGCCTAAAGATATCCGATGGCACTTTATCGGACATCTGCAAACCAATAAAATCAAACTGATTGTGCCTTTCGTCCATCTCATCCACAGCGTGGACAGTCTGCACCTGATGCAAGCCATCGAAAAAGAAGCCGCCAAGCAAGACCGTATAGTGCATATCCTGTTGGAGTTGCATGTGGCCAAAGAAGAAAGCAAAACAGGTTTCTTGCCCGATGAACTACCCACAGAATTCACTCAATTCCCGCATCTGCAGATAGACGGATTGATGGGTATGGCAACGCTTACCGACGATGAGCAGGAGATACGCCGTTGCTTCTCTGCCATCGCTTCCGCAGCGCACACTCTTCCGATTCAAGAGCCTGTCCTTTCCATGGGTATGTCCGAAGACTACCCGATGGCTATAGAAGAAGGCAGCAATCTGGTTCGAATAGGTTCCTCCATTTTCGGCGAACGCAATTACAACCTCACCCATTAACCCGCATGAATCTCCGTCGTCTCATATTCATCCTTTGTTTCTTTGCAAGCACATGGGCGTTTGCAAAGACAACCCGCATCTATGGCTATGTGTTGGACGGACAAAACGTGGGCATCGAACTGGCCAATGTGTATTTGTCGGACGGAGTGACGGGAACCACCACCAACCGCAACGGATATTACACACTGACCGTAACGATGGATGACACCGTTTCCATCAGTTATTCCATGCTTGGGTACACCACCCTAACGCAACAGGTCTACACCGACCGCGATGTGCTGAATATCAATGTCGTGCTGCCGGAAGAAAGCGAATTGTTGGAAACTGTGGAAGTGAGGGGTATTCGCAAACAAACCGACATGATGGAATCAACGGCTGCCGAACTGGTCAGACTGATGCCGGACGCCACAGGAGGAAGCATTGAAAGTCTGCTCATCACCTTTGCCGGCGTAAGCCAAAACAACGAACTGAGTACGCAGTACAACGTCCGAGGAGGCAGTTTCGATGAAAACTCCGTCTATGTCAACGGCATAGAGGTGCACCGTCCTTTGCTCTTGCGAAGCGGACAGCAGGAGGGACTCAGTTTCGTCAACACCGACATGGTGGAGCAGGTTAATTTCTCCGCCGGAGGATTTAATGCCGAATACGGCGATAAAATGTCCTCTGTTCTGGATATTCGTTACAAACGTCCCAAGCGTTTTGAATCTTCCATTAGCGTCAGTCTCTTAGGAGCGAATGCTTACTTCGGATGGGGGGACTCAGTGCAATCGCAGATGCACGGGATACGCTACAAGACCTCCAAATACATGCTCGGCACTTTGCCTACATCCGGAAACTATCAGCCCACTTATGTGGACTACCAGACCCAAATGACTTGGGATATCCGGCGGCCGGATGCCCACAACGGACGATGGGACTTGAATTTCCTCGGCAACTTCTCACTCAACCACTATCGTTTCCGCCCCGATGAACAGAGTGAAGGCTTTGGGTCATACAATCAGGCCGTGAAAAAGACTATCTGGTACGAGGGACAGGAAAAAGACCGATTCATCAATGCTTTTGCTGCTTTAGGCGCGCATAGCACCTACGCCCTGGCAACACGGTCCAAACTGGACTTGAACTTCACCCTGAGCGGATTTTACACCAACGAGAGCGAGAACTACGACATCTTAGGCGAATATATCCTTTCCGAGCAAGCGTTAGACGGTTCTTCCTCCACCCCTTCCCAACCCGGCGAGACCATCTCGGGCGAGAGAACGGATTACGGCGTTCTGGGCACGGGAAACGGACATGAGCACGCACGCAATACGCTGCGGGCCGGGGTCTTCACGCTGGCGCATAAAGGCAATTGGACGTGGCACAACAATACCTTGGCTTTGGGATTGCAGGCGCAGGGAGAACTCATCCACGACCGAATCAGCGAATGGGAGTGGCGCGACTCCGCAGGCTATAGTATGCCAAACAACAATAGCGACATGCAACTCTTCTACACCCTCAAAGGCATCAACCAAATGCAGAGTGCACGATTAGAGGCTTATGTGCAGGACAGTTACAAATGGTCCACCCGACAAGGCAATGTCATCCTCACCGGAGGCGTAAGAATGAACTGGTGGTCCTACACCAACGAAGTACTCATCTCACCACGTGCCAACATTGTATGGCTACCCGGCTGGAAACGGGATGTCACCTTCCGGTTTGCTACCGGCCTCTACTATCAAGCGCCCTTCTACAAGGAACTCCGCGACACGGTCTCCCACAACGGAGTTACCCGCATTCTTCTCAATAAAGACCTGAAAGCCCAGCGGTCGGTACACACCGTACTGGGATGTGACTACTATTTCCGGGCATGGGGAAGACCCTTCAAGTTCACCACTGAACTCTATGCCAAGTACATTGACCGCATGATCAGTTACACCGTCGACAATGTCCGTGTACGCTATTCCGGCAAAAACGACAGCCGAGGATATACACTCGGTGCCGACCTCAAACTATACGGAGAACTGGTGCCGGGCGTTGATTCGTGGGTGAGTCTGTCGTTGATGCGCAGCCGTATAAAGATGAACGATGACCCGTATAAACTCGGCTGGATTCCCAATCCGCAGGAGCAACGATGGGCGGTCACATTCTTCTTCCAAGACTATATACCCAAACTGCCGCAGTACCGCTTGCACCTCAAGTTCATCTTCAGCGAAGGATTGCCTTTCGGTTACCCGCGAAGCGAACAGATGCGCTATCTTGGACGCATGACGTCCTATAAACGCATGGATGTCGGTGCCAGCCGCACATTCTCTGCCGCTACCGACCGCTTTATGCGGAAAAACAGCGCACGACACGTAGCGGCTTGGAGCATCTATTTCGAAGTGTTCAATGTCGTTGGCTGGAAAAATGTCAACAGTTACTATTGGATTACGGCAGCCAACGGAGACCAATGGGCAAGTCCGAACTATCTCACAGGACGCATGTACAACCTTCGACTCAGTGTTGATTTACAATAGCGCTTTGCGCAATCACAGCAGATATGAAAAAAGAAACACCAATGATGGAACAATTCCGCAAAATCAAAGAGCAATATCCTGATGCGATGCTGCTCTTTCGGTGCGGCGATTTCTACGAAACCTATTCCGAGGATGCTGTTCGAGCCTCAAAAATACTGGGCATCACCCTCACCCATCGTAGCAACGGAGGCGCGGAGACTTCCGCAACCGAGATGGCGGGATTTCCGTTTCACGCATTGGATACCTATCTGCCTAAACTCGTACGGGCCGGTATGCGGGTCGCTATCTGTGACCAACTGGAAGACCCTAAACTGACCAAGAAACTGGTCAAACGGGGGGTTACCGAACTGGTCACACCCGGACTCAGTTATTCCGATACCACGCTCACCGCACGGGAAAACAATTTCCTTGCTGCCGTCCATTTCGGAAAAGGCAAAAACGCCACGATCGGACTCGGACTGCTTGACCTCTCCACCGGTGAGTTTCTGGCTGCCGAAGGAACAGATGAATACGTGGACAAACTCCTCACATCCTTTGCGCCCAAAGAGGTGCTTTATATGCGCGGCATGAAAGACCGATTCGAGGAGAGTTTCGGCACCAAGTATTTCACATTTATGCTGGACGACTGGATGATGACCAACTCTGCTGCCAACGACCGGCTCACCAAGCAATTCCAGGTGCAGAATCTGAAAGGCTTCGGACTGAACGATATGCCGATGGGCATCATTGCCGCAGGGGCTATCCTGCACTATCTGGATATGACCCAGCATCTACAAACATCGCATATCCGGCATCTCAGCCGAATCGAGCAAGACCGCTATGTCTGGCTGGACCGTTTCACGGTTCGCAATCTGGAACTCTTCGACACGCCCTATCAAGACAGCCGGAGCCTTTGTTCCGTGCTGGACAAAACGCTCACACCTATGGGGGGAAGAATGTTGCGCCGATGGATTATGCTGCCCTTGAAAGAGGTGCGCCCTATCCGCAATCGCCAACAGGTAGTTGAGTACTTCTTCCGTTATCCGGAACAGCGCGCTGACATCGGTGAAGCACTGGCGCGTATGCAGGATTTGGAGCGTATCGTCAGCAAGATTTCCACGGGCCGTATCTCTCCGCGGGAAATGCAACAACTAGCTACCGCGCTGGAAGCCTGCCAACCTATTCGCACTATTCTTTCCCAAGCAGCCGATACACCTTATATTCACAGTCTTGCCGAACAACTTTCCCTGTGCCCCGAAGTGAAAAATCGCATCCGCACAACCTTGGTCCCCGACCCTGCTCTGGCGGTGGGAAGAGGCATGGTGATTGCCGGAGGTGTTTCCGACGAACTGGACGAACTGCGCAACCTGCAATCCAGCGGCAAACAGTATCTTCTGGACTTGCAGAAACGAGAAATCGAACGCACCGGCATACAGAGCCTGAAGATTGGCTTTAACAATGTCTTCGGTTATTATCTGGAGGTGAGGAACACCTACAAAGATGCGGTTCCGCAAGAGTGGATTCGCAAGCAGACACTCGTGAACGCCGAACGCTATATCACACCCGAACTGAAAGAATACGAACAGAAGATTATCTCTGCCGATGAACGTATCGGGGTGTTGGAGAACCAACTTTACAACGACCTCATACGCTTCCTCACCGATTATGTGCCGCATTTGCAGCAGAATGCCAATGTGCTGGCGCAGTTGGATTGTCTCCTCTGTTTTGCCACTGCAGCGGCGGAATATCGCTATGTCTGCCCTGTCGTGGACGATTCACTGACCCTCAACATACGCCAAGGAAGACACCCTGTCATCGAACGTCAGATGCCGGCAGGGGAAGAGTACGTGCCCAACGACATCGTGTTGGATAACAACGAACAGCAGATTATCATCCTCACCGGTCCGAACATGGCGGGTAAGTCTGCCTTGTTGCGCCAAACAGCACTTATCGTACTCATGGCGCAGATAGGAGCTTTCGTGCCCGCCGAAAGCGCACAAATCGGTATCGTGGACAAAATTTTCACCCGTGTGGGGGCTTCCGACAATATCTCTATGGGCGAATCCACTTTCATGGTCGAAATGAACGAAGCGGCTTGTATCCTCAACAACCTCAGCGAACGCTCACTGGTCCTTTTCGATGAGTTGGGAAGGGGCACGTCCACCTACGACGGTATTTCCATCGCCTGGTCTATTGTGGAGTACATCCATACCAATCACTGCCATGCCAAGACACTCTTTGCCACCCACTACCACGAAATGAATGAGATGGAACGAACGTTCGAACGCATTCGCAATTACAATGTCTCAGTTCGTGAAGTGAATGGCAAAGTGATTTTCCTACGCAAATTGGCGCGGGGGGGCTCGGAACATAGTTTTGGTATCCATGTGGCAAAGTTGGCAGGTATGCCGCCATCCATCGTGGAACGGGCCAATCATATCCTTGCCGACTTGGAGAAAAGCAGTGCTTCCACGGGAATAGGAAAAACCGGCAAAACGGCTGCTATCAGTGCACCGGAGGGGCTGCAACTCAGTTTCTTCCAATTGGATGACCCTGTCCTTTCACAGATTCGCGATGAACTGAAAGCATTGGATATCAACCGCCTGACGCCGTTGGAGGCACTTAATCGCTTGAGTGAGATTCGCCGTCTGGTAGGTGGTGAGGCCTAACCCACCACCTTTTTTTCAATACATCAAAGATCACTTTTGCGGAGCTTACTCCCCTTGTTGGGCATCGTAAGCCGCGAGCTCTTGCCGGAACAGCCACTGACGGAATGTGCCGGCATAACCCGAAGCGTGATACGCTATCAAATCCTGCTCACGCGTAGGACCGTTAATACGCTGACGGACAGCGGCCGCTACGGTCTTGAACCGCAACTGTTGTGCCAGTTCTCTTGCGGTGTACGGATAGTTTTCGAGGTTACGCTTTCCGCGGATTTGGGTGAAGTGACGTTTGCTTCGGCGATCTTGTTGGGTGTGATTGCTACCTTCGGTGCTTGCGGTGCTTCGGGTGTTGCCGGTGGATCGTTGCTGCTTATCCCGATGGCTTGCTCGTTCTTCGGTATCGGCAATGATGTCGCCATGCAAGCGGTCGCTGTCGGCTTCATCATCGGTGTCGTCCAAGATTCTGTAGAAACGGCGCTTAACAGTAGCGGCGATGTGTTTTTTACGGCTACGGCAGAGGAGTTCGATAGGAAAGGAAAGGGAGAATAGGAAGCGGCGGTTAACAATCGCCTGAAATACGAAGAAGAGGACAAGCGCGGGGCATGTGCTCCGCGCTTGGGATATTTAGTGAACAGCACCGAGAAGTAAACAGAAGTGTGCAGGGTTATTCGATATGAGTCGCAAAATAATCACTTCTTATCAGCAAGTCTGAAATACTATATGCCTCTTGTTCTGAAATAGGACGATTATGACGAGCATCTTCATCTAACAGATTAACACCGAATCCTTTCCAATAATAATCTTCGCAGCCTATGAGATGCATAATTGTTGGATAAATATCCATTTGATAGCAAGTGTCTGTGATACAGACATTCTCTTTTATATTGGGAGAGTAGATAATTAGAGGAACAAATGATTGTTCTTCCGGCACTGTCCAACCATTTGAGGAGGCAAATTTTGAAAAATCTTTTAACATATTTTGCTTGAACACTGTATGATCGCCAGTAACAACGATTGTCGTGTTTTTCAGCAGTTCCGAATTTTTAATATCTTTCCAAAAAATTCCGAAACACGAATCTGTATAATACAGACATTCCATATAATCATTAAACCAGTGCGGAACATTTTCAAAATGCGTAAGATGATTTGTTTTGTACCGGTTGAATGGCGAGTGCATTGTAATCGTAATTCCCATTATGCAATAAGGTTCAGTAATGGTATCTATTGTATTCAGTATAGTTTGGAACATTTCCGGTTCAATCATTCCTCCTTTTCTGAAACATTCATTTTTGTACCCGTATTTAGTAGTCATTTGTCGTTGATTCCAAGCCCCATCGCTAATATCAACAAGCATAGAATGAGGATAATTGGAAGCGATATTGGGATATTCATTATCCCCATACATCATACAAGCTGCACCTGCATATATTGGCAGTAATCCTGTGTTTAATGTCATTTGTCCGTCTCCGGAAACGCCATGTTTAGCCTCTGATGTTACATGATTGCAATACAATATATGTCCAGATTCCATAAAATCTATAAAATTTGCGGCTACTTGTTGCGATAATTGTCCTTGTTCCAAGGCCCAACTCTCAAAACTTTCAACCAGAATCATGATTAAATTTGTATTTGGATGATTAAGATCCGTATTTTGAGGAACAATAATTTTACTTAATTGTTCTGGAACTATTTCTGTTGAGTACCCCTCATCGGAGTTAATGTAATATACAACGGTTGCAATACTATAGTGAACAATTGACGTGGCACGGATATATTCTTTTGCATAGTCGGGAGTATAATGAAAAGAAGGAGTTGCGTACAATTTGCAATTATGAAAGGGAATATACATTTTATAGCCGTTCCAACCAAATGTATCTTCAATGATTTGTCTTCCGTTTTGCATATCAAAATCAGCATCGTACTTGCCTGCCCAATAGGATCTCTTCCACTCGGGAAAAACACTACAACAATGAAAGCACACGCACAAACTTATAAATAATGCGAAGTATCTTATATTTCTTATTTTAGGGGTAAGACATCTCAGATAAAATAGTATAGAAGCATATATGACAGATAATAATGGGAATATAATGTACTCGGTTTTAAAAAAAGTTTTAATAGAAGATTCGAATCCGTTTAGGTTATTGACCATCAATATAGCATTGATATCCAAGAAACACTCGTTGGCTTGATAATATACCAAGTTGGCTATAATCCAAAGATCTAACAATACATTAACAATAATGGTCCACCAATATCGTTTACTCAAAAAAACAAAAGAACTCACTAAGATCGAGACCATTAGTTTATTTCCCCAAAAATCAATGAAGTTCGTAGGATTGTTTAAAATGCTTGATAGCAACAAAGAATGATAAAAAATCCAATGAAACGTAACACATTTGACAAATATTGTCAATGCAAATAACAAAAATACGCACCATTGAGTATGGTTGTCTTTTGAGAGAAATGTTTTGATTTGTTGAATCATGATTGATAGTAGTTACAATTTGTGCATACTATCAATCCGAGAACATAAAAAGATGTGAACTTCTTATGTATCTACCAAGGCAGCGTCGGAAAATGAAGCCTTTATATCCAATAAGAAAGTTCACATCTAAATGCGAACACTACTATATATTGGATATAAAGAGACTCATTACCAAATGATGCCTCTGTATTATTTCGATAATCTTATTTCCTAAAAGTTTCCGACGCTTTCGGTAGATACGAAATAATAGTAATGCTTGTTAATATATCTGCGCAACGCTTTGCGCTTTAGTTAATCGGTCAAGTTTGACCGATAGATTATTTAGTGGAGTATAGCGGACTCGAAAGGGAGGTGAGATGAGCTAATACCCCGATTAATTCTTAGCTACTAATACAATTACGCCGTTGCGGCATTCATCATCTCATACAGGTAGGCAGGGCTTTGGACATAGAGTTCGTTTTCTTCGTCTTGTAAAGCTGGCATAAGAGATGAATTATAGACTTTCTCCATTGCTTGTTCCAGACCACAGCCGGTATCTTCCATGACATAGCGTACCAACTCGCTCAAGGCGTAGTCGGTCAAGTAAGTTGCTATTTGATGATGATTTGCTTGTGTCATAGTATTTGCACTTTTGATTTTTTAAGATAGCGCAAGGCTTTCTCCGAACCGAAATAATATTGTTGGTCAAGAAACTTATCTTGCAACCCTATTGCCGCTTGCTCGGCTGTGAAAATGTTTTGACGATAATTAGTAATTTGTACTACTACACCATCATCGGCAATCGGTCCGACAATAATATCGTAATCGTGTATTGGTTGTTGATTTTCTCTATCACGGTTTGCATCTACAAACAAAAACCATTCTACTGTTGCCTTCTCGGGAAAGACTTTGACCTTTAAGTCGGAATGCAAAGCGGCTTCATCGAACTCATAGAGGATTAATGTCGCCTTGCCGCCGAAAAGACGCGCTTTCTTGATTGCCATTCGGATAGCGGTCTCGCGCGAATCCGTGAGATAGAAGCCTTTGCCGAAGTCCTTGTGGTTAAGGCTACGAGAAAGATCAATCGTCTCAATATCCGTATTAGTTCCGTGGAATAGTATCATGCTAATGTTCCTCCGTTTTGACGACAAATAATGAGCATGTCATCAATAGTATCATCCATTGATTGTAGGTGCTCCACGTCGTAGAACTCCATTAAGAAAGCAAGCGCTTTGTACTGCTGCAAATAGCGGAAAGCGGCTTGCCGCGTCATAGCAAACCTTTGTGCAAACAACTGTATCGCACTCGTCAAAAATGGAATTTCGTACTTGCTCATATCGTATCTTTGCAACTTTCGGCTGCAAAGGTAATAAAAATAAATGACATATGCAAGAAAAAAGCGAAGAAATATCATTTTTATGACAAAACGGAAGGAGAAAATTTGGAAATATCAAAAAATTTTACTATCTTTGCACAGTTTTTTGAAAAGAAGATATAAAGAATTGCAAAACTATGAAGGCGAAGTGGACAAGTATCGTGAATGATTTGCAGGGAAGTGTGGACAGTAGGCACTATGCACGGCATATCCCCGGAAACGGAGAATGGGCGGCGGTGTGCCAGAAGCCGGAGTTGAGCAAGAATACCAAGAAAAAGAAAGCAAGTTTGCCGCATGTGAAGCAGTTTGGTGCGCTGATTGCGACATGTAAAGAGATATTGCATAATCCGGAGCGCAGGGCGGCATGGCAGGCCAGATATGACGCGGCTGTGCGGAAAGCACGGAAATACGGGAAGCCTATTCAAGGGCGGCTGTGCGATTATGTGCGGCATGAGGTGAGCGGGATGATTAAGAGGGGCGAGGAAATCGCCTAATTCTCAAGGTTTTATTATAGTTACGTTAGGGTGATGTCGGGTAAAGCATATATTCGGCATATATTGAGCATATATTCAGCATATATTGGAACAAGGTGGAAAGCAGGTGGAAGGGAGGTTGCGCTCCCTTTCTATATGTCGATTACTAATCGGCGAAACAGACATAGTAAGCGGAGCTTTCGCTCCTTGTCGTGGACGTAATCCGGCTTGGGATGGAATTCCGAATCAACGGACGAAACTGACCGGCATTCAATGCCGGGATAATGGACAAAGGACACCGGTATCCCGGAATAGCGGGATCGCGGAATACCGACAGGAGAAATCCGCCAAGATTGAGCGGATACATTATATAAAGAACGCACGTGTGTACGCGCGTCCTTTATTATAATAGGCGACTAGGATACTAGGAACCTAGGGGACGAGTTATCCACCGAAGTTATCGAAGCGGATATCTTGGTCGTCTACGCCAAGGGAGTGCAACAGATCCAAGACGGTCTTGGCCATCATAGGAGGACCGCAGAGGTAGTATTCCACATCCTCCGGAGCCTCATGCTGCTTGAGATAGGTATCGCCCATCACAGGAGCAATAAAGCCTGCCGTGTACTTGATGCCCAGTCCGTCTGCCTTCGGGTCCGGACGGTCCAATGCAAGGTGGAAATGGAAGTTCGGGAACTCCTTCTCCAAAGCGAGGAAATCGTCCAAGAAGAAGACTTCGTCGATAGCACGTGCACCGTAGAAATAGTGCATTTCGCGGTCGCGGCACTGACGGGTCTTGAGCATGTGCATAATCTGTGCGCGCAAAGGCGCCATACCTGCACCACCGCCGACCCAAATCATTTCCTTCTTGCTGTCATAAACAGGACGGAACTCGCCGTAAGGACCGCTCATGCGCACTTTGTCGCCCGGTTTGAGCGAGAAGATATACGTGGAAGCGATACCGCAAGGCACATCCATAAACTCAGGTCCGTTGGGGCACTGGTCTTTGGGTTTGAACGGCGGAGTAGCGATACGCACGGTAAGCGTGATGATATCGCCCTCGTCGGGATAGTTAGCCATCGAGTAAGCACGTACAGTGGCCTGGGTGTTCTTCTGTTTGAGTTTGAACAAACCGAAGTTCTTCCATGCCGGCAGATAGAGGTCGCCAATGAGGGACTTGTCCATATCGCGGTCGTAGTCGATATCATACTCAGGGATGATGATTTGTGCATACGAGCCGGGCTCGAAGTTCATGTGCTCGCCCGGAGGCAGTTGTACCTTGAACTCCTTGATGAAAGTGGCGACATTCTTGTTGGAGATAACTTCGCACTCCCACTCTTTCACGCCGAGAACGGCTTCATCCACTTTCATGGTAATATCTTCCTTCACCTTAACCTGGCATCCGAGGCGCCAGCCTTCTTTCTGCTGCTTGCGCGAGAAATGAACGGTTTCGGTAGGCAGGATTTCACCACCGCCGGAGAGGACTTGGCACTTACACTGGCCGCAGGAACCTTTACCACCGCACGCAGAAGGCAGGTGCACACCTGCTTCGCCGAGCTGGCTGAGGAGGCTACCGCCAGCTGCTACATCGTATTCCTTGTCGCCATTGATGGTGACTTTGACATTGCCGGAGGAAACGAGGAAACGCTTTGCGAGAAGCAAAATAGCGACTAACAGGAGTATTACAACCAGAAATACTACAACTGCATAGATAATAGCTGTTACATTCATAATCGTACCTCCTTATTATATTTCCAGTCCGCTGAAGCAAAGGAACGCCATCGCCATCAGGCCGACAGTGATGAACGTGATACCCAGTCCCTGCAGCGGTTTGGGAACATCGTTATACTCCATTTTCTCACGAATACCTGCGAGGCAGACGATAGCCAAGAACCATCCGATACCCGAACCGAAAGCGTACATAAACGCGTCTCCGAGAGAGGTGATGGCCTTCGCATCCACTGCGGGCAGACCAATACGCTGCTGCATGAAGAGCGAACCACCCATGATGGCGCAGTTCACTGCAATCAGCGGCAGGAAGATACCGAGGCTTGCATAAAGCGACGGGCTGTATTTCTCTACAATCATCTCCACCAGTTGCACAATAGCGGCAATGACGGCAATGAAGAGAATGAAACTCAGATAACTCAGGTGCAGCGGTTCGAGAACGAGCGTCTGCAACAGGTAGTTAACCGGCAAAGTGACGATAAGCACGAACGTAACGGCTACACCCAGACCGGCTGAGGTCTTCACATTCTTCGATACTGCCAGGTATGAACACATACCGAGGAAGTAAGCGAAAATCATGTTATCCGCAAAGATAGAGCGGACGAATAAACTAAGAGCGTGTTCCATTACTTCGCCTCCTTATCATTATAAGCGCGGTGCGCCCAGATTACACATCCTACCAAAACAAGTGCCATTGCCGGCATGAGCATCATACCACAGTTCTCGTAGCCATGGTCGTAGCACCACTGCGGAATCACCTGGAAACCAAGCAGCTGCCCCGAACCAAACAACTCGCGCACGAAAGCAACGATAACCAGAATGAGTGCATAGCCTAAACCGTTGCCCAGACCGTCCAGCAGGGAATCCCATGCATTGTTGGTCATGGCGAACGCCTCAAGGCGACCCATCAGAATACAGTTGGTAATGATGAGGCCGAGATAAACGCTCAGCTGCATCGCAATGTCATACGCAAAGGCCTTGAGAATCTCGCTGACCAATGTCACCAAAGCAGCCACAACCACGAGTTGCACGATGATACGCACACGCATCGGGATGGTGTTACGAATGAGCGACACGATGACATTCGCCATCGCCACGATGATTGTCACGGCAATACCCATCACGAGGGCAGGTTTCAGTTGCACCGTTACGGCAAGTGCCGAACAGATACCGAGAATCTGCACAACGACAGGGTTATTCACATTAAGAGGACCAAGCAAAGTGTCCTTTGTCTTTTGACTTAACATGGTTTATTCCTCCTCTTCTTTTACAGGTTCAACAATTTCTTCCTCTACCACAGGCAGTTCGTTCAGGAACGCTGCATACTCGCTGAGGTTAGTCTCCAGCATGGTGCTGACGCCGGTCGAGGTGATGGTAGCGCCGGAGATGGCATCTACTTGCTCCTGACCTTCGGCACGCGTACCGGCCTTGAGGACCGCCACGGAAACGACCTGACCTTCGGCGTTGCGGATATGCTTGCCCTCGAACTGAGCGCGGAAAGGCATATCCACTATCTTTGCTCCCAGACCCGGTGTCTCGGACTCGTGGTTGAAGTTTACGCCATAGATGGTGTTCTTGTCCTCATCCAGTGCAAGATAACCACCGATACCGCCCCAAAGGCCCTTACCGCTAAGCGGCAGGACATACTTGGTAGCGCCATCCAAGTTGGCCACATACACTTCGGCTTCGCCGTATTTGAGCGTGTCCTGCACAAGCGTGTAATACACTTCTGCGGGATTAGCCTGCGAGAAATCCACCTTGAGTGCACCCAGAATCTGTTTCTGCTTGTCCAACAGGATATTCGCTTCCTGACGGGGACGCAAAGACTGATTGGCAAGTGCCAGCAACACTGCCACGACAACTACAACAATCGTCATATAAACGAAGGTGTAGATATTACTATTTGTGTTCAGTTTCATAGCGTGTCCTCCTTACTTAATGACGCGTTTTGCGCGACGGTTAATATTAGCCTGTACTACGCACCAGTCGATGAGCGGAGCAAAAGCGTTCATCAGCAGGATAGCCAGCATCATGCCCTCCGGATAACCCGGATTGAGAACGCGTACCAGCACTGCTACAAAACCGATGAGCAGACCGTAAATCCACTTACCGCACTCGGTACGGGCAGAAGTGACAGGGTCAGTAGCCATGAACACGGCACCAAAGGCAAAGCCACCGCTTACGAGGTGCATGTACCAAGGATATTGTGCCGCAAGGTTCGTCTCATTGCCTGCGATGTTAAAGAGCCAAGCAGTCAGACCACCGCCTACGAATACAGCCAGCATGGTTTTCCAACTTGCCACACCCGTTGCGATGAGCAGGATAGCACCCAGCAGGATAGCCCAGATACAGGTCTCACCCACGGAGCCGGGAACAAGTCCGTTCACCATATCCCAGAAGCTCTGTGCCACCGGTGTGCCGGTAGCCATCTGCGTCAGCGGAGTAGCCCCTGAGAAGCCGTCCACCAGTGCGTGACCGCCGTCCCATCCCCATGTAGCACCCGTGCGGATAAAGGGTTCGTCACCCGTCATGTGACTCGGATAAGCGAAGAACAAGAACGCACGCGTGATGAGCGCTACGTTGAAGATGTTGTAGCCTGTGCCACCAAACACTTCTTTCGCGAAGATAACCGCGAAAGCAACAGCGACAGCCACTTGCCACAACGGCGTATTAACAGGCACTATCAGCGGAATGATGAAACCGGTAACGAGGAATCCCTCTGCCACCTCTTCATGCTTGATTTGTGCCACGATAAACTCTATTCCCAGACCTACTGCATATGCCACGATGATAAAGGGCACCACAGCCAGGAAACCGAAGCCAAAGGCTTTCCAGAACAATGCACAAGTCAGGCCGCAGCAAGGAATCTGGCCGGTGGCCAAGAGGTGCTGATAGCCGACATTGAACATACCGAACAGCAGTGCAGGCACCAGTGCCAGCACAACAAGAATCATTGTGCGCTTGGAGTCGCTGCCGTCGTGAATCTGCGCGCCCAGACGTTTAGCCGTCGTAGAGGGCGTAAAGAGGAAGGTGTCGAAAGCGTCATAGAAACTGGAGAGTTTCTCAAGCTTGCCGCCTTTCTCGAAGTTCTGACCGAACTTTTTCCAGAGATTATAAAACTTTTCCATCACTCAATCTCCTTTTTCAAGTTATCCAAAGCCTGGCGTACGATGGCTTGCAGGGGCATTTTGCTGGTGCAGACGAACTCGCACAGTGCAAAATCTTCAGGAGCCACTTCGTATGCTCCGAGCGCCTCCATGCGGTCGATATTGCCCGCAATCATAGCCTTAATCAAATACTCAGGGTAGATGTCCATGGGGAACACCTTGTCATATTCGCCACTGACGATAATGGCACGGCGACCACCTTTGAGACGTGCGTCCCACTGATACTGTTTCTTGCCGAACAGCGAGCGTGTGATGCAGTTGTCCAACAGTTTTGCAGGGTCGGTCATGCCGGCATTGAACGCATCAAAGCGCGGAAGCAGCCAGCCCATGAACTCGTGGTTCTCTGTGCCTTCGTCCAGGACGGTGAACTGGTTGTCATAGACGGAAATCATCTCATCCAGACCGATTTGATGACCGCTCAACACGTTTCCTGCCACATAGCGGCACGGGCAACCTGTGTGCACATTGCTTTTGAGGATAGCCTCCACGGGCATACCGGGCAGCACATTGTAATACTGGCGTCCGTATGCCAACGGGCCGGTCAATGCCACCTTTTTCTGCATGTCCACAATACCCTTCTGGAACAAACGTCCGATGAGAGCGAGGTCCTGGATGTTGATTGTGAACACCGTTTCGCCTTTCGCCAGCGGAGCAAGGTTGTTCAGCTGCACGCCTACATTACCTGCAGGATGCGGGCCTGCCACCTCGTACAAGGTGCAATCCTTCAACTCCCTGAACTCGGTAGCACGAGCACCGGATTTGATGCCCACGAAGACGGGAGCGATTTTCCCTAGCGCCGTAACGGCTGCCTGCAACGTAGGCAACTGGCCTGCCAGCACCCACTCATAGTCAGGGGCACAGGGCGCACTGTCAAAACTTGAGATAAAAATGGCACGAGGAGTCTTGTTCGGCATAGCGATACAGTCGTAAGGACGCTGTTTCATCAATGCCCAGAGACCCGAACGGAGAAGAAGGTCCTTGACGCCTTCCGCTGTCATTCCGTCACCCGTTACCACAAATTTCTCGTACTGAATGGTAGCGTCTGCTTCGATGTCGATGGACATCACTTTGCGCCGTTCGCCACGGACAATAGCCTTGACCGTACCCGACACGGGTGATGTGAACAGCATCTGCTCAAACGCTTTGTCGTGAAAGAGCGGCGTCCCCGCTTTCACGCTTTCGCCTTCTTTCACCATCATCTTCGGGGTGATACCGGCGAAGTGGTCGGGCACGATATGAAAGATCTCCGGTCGGCATACGCTACCCAGCGTCGCGGCCGCAGCTCCCTCAAAAGGAATGTCCAATCCACGTTTCAGTTTGATTGTTTGCATGTTAGTTAATTATTTTGTTGTTTGATTTTTTACAAGTCACCTGACCAACCGTGCCCCAAGTCCCAATGCTCATCATATAGGAACTCAAAGTACGGCAGGGCGAAATATCGTTCGAGCAAAGCCGTCAGTTCGTCCTCTATATCCTTTGCCCATTGGCCGACAAAGACCACAAAATGATCCACTGCCCAAGCCACACGTCCACGCGGGACTTGCGTGTAATCACCGGAGAACTTCGTTGGTTCATGTCGGGCTACCGCACGGAAATACTGCTTTTGCCAAATTGTGCGGTGAAGCGTCTGGTAATTGATGTACGGCAACCCTTTCTCAGCAGCAGCTTCTACCATCTTCGGCGTCAGTTCTTTTTTGTACACGCCAAAGAAATCATGCTCGGCGGGATCATACCAGAAGATACCCACCGCAGGCATGGGTTCATCGAATGACTTCATGTCCGCCATTATCGCTTTTTTCTCACTATGTGATAAAGTTGTCATGCGCAATAAACCAATTTAGCGCGCAAAGGTACTGCTTTTTTTTCGAATATACAAATGTTTTACGAAAAAATCTGATTTTTTGTGGAGATTTATTGTTAGACTAGCAAGACTAGTGTTCTAGTTAGACTAGTTGGACAATTGTTTCTGTCCTTTGGCAGGCTTTCCTCTGCTTTTCGTTGGCTTAATAACCTAATAATAACCCAATAATCACCCAATAATAACCTAATAATAACCCAATATCGCTGCGCGGTTTATAGGCGCAAGGCGCCGTTTATATGGTTTATTGCTCGCGGATGCGAGCGGTTTATCTGGTTTATTGCGCAATAAGGAGTTCTATGTGCTCGACATCGAAGTCTCGCACTCGCGCGCCGCACTTACTCCTCAAAATGTTCACCGGACATTCTTCGGTGCGGCTTAATCGCTTCACCCTACTTGTGATAGGGGCCCGCCGAAAGTACGGTCGCAGTCTGCGGGGGATATGCAGGGATATTTTTGTAGTATTTCGGACGCCGCCTGCGCTTCGCGCATTCCCCCGAACATACGTTCGCGTCCTGCCGGACATACACAGGTTGTTTTGGAATGATTTTTTGTCAGTGCGAAGCACTTTGTTTTTAGCCGATACTCCCATCACTTTATGCGAGCACAAGTGCCGAGAGTACCAACTAAAAACATCAAATTGCATTTGATTGAACAAAAAATCATTCCAAAATTTGCGTATGTGCAATTTTTGTAGTAATTTTGCAGCCAAATTTGAAACGAAACGAATGAAAAAGAACCTAATCTCACTGCCCATACTGACAATTTGTGTCGTTCTGGGAATACACATGGTCTCCTGCCAAAAATCCACAGGGCGAAGTGTTACCTACGACGTGACCGATGCCACTATCGCCACCTTTGCCTTTGCCAATGAGGAAGATAGACCCAGTCTCCAAAAAGCCGTTTTTATCGTGGAAGACCGTATAGACACAGGTTTAATCCACATGGCAGAGAAAGACTCCGTTGCTTTTGGGGCAGACATCACCAAAGTTCGTCCACGCACGTCCTATAACGGCGTTCCTTCTGCCGTGATCTATTATATGGGAGACACGTCGTTTATTATGACGGGTCGCGACACGTTGGATTGTACCCGCAGACCGGTGTATATACGTGTGTTTGCCGCTGACCGCACGCACGAGAAATGGTATCGTTTGGAAGCATACGAGCACTCCGTTAATCCCGACCTCTACCACTGGCAGAAACTGACAGCAAGTATTGTGGCAGACGAATCGAGTGCCGAACAACAGGCTTTCTGCCGCACAGACTCGTTGTTCGTTTACAGAAATGACGGTACGCAACCCAAACTCTACACCTCCGCCGACGGTGCGGCATGGACAGAGGCAACGCCTACAGGCCTGCCCGCAGACTGCCACCCCAGACGCATGGTGCTGGATTCGCTGTCCGGCCTGTTCTGCTACGCCGACCCGACAGGCATCTATACCTCACGCGACGGACAAGAGTTTGCCGCCTCCCACTCTGCGCAAATACCGGAAGACTATACGATGGTCACACTGTTGCTGTCGTTCGACAACCGGATATGGGCACTGCTGCAAGAACAAAACAGTCAGAAACAAGCCATTGCCTACGGCAGCCTGGATGGTGAGATGACTCCGTTGCACCCCTGGCGTATGACCGATGCGACTTTCCCCGTTTCCGGCTTTGCCACTGCCACGTTTGTCAGCAAAAGCGGTTTGCACCATGGCATGATTGCAGGCGGTTACAACGAACAAGGACAGATACTGAGTTCCGTTTGGTCGATTGAAGAGCAAGAAGGCAACTACCGTATCACCAACGTCTCCGGCACAAACGCAGCCTTTGCCGATGCAGCCGTGACACAATACGGCGGCCGTCTGCTGCGCATAGGCGGTATCCTGGCTGACGGAACCCTGACAGAAACAGGTATGTACTCAGATAACGAAGGCCTCACATGGGAGGAAGCAGACACCTCTTGGGTTCTGCTTCCTGATTCGTTCGGAGCACGGAGACGCGTGTCCTTGCTGAAAAACCGAAACGACCTGTATCTATTCGGCGGACATACACAAACCAAGTGTATGAGCGATATTTATAAAGGCCGCCTCAATTCCATAGACTGGTAAATCACACCATCTGGTCAATCTGCCACGTAAAGGCTTTCACCCCCACTTCGGGATTACGGGCATCCAGTTTGCGGACTGCTTCCAGCAGTTGAGGAACTTTGTCGTCCTCAACCACTGTGATAACAGCCGAATTCATTTCAGGCCAAGCGTGCGTACCACGACGGGGCTCTCCGCCATTGGTGCCACGCCCTTGCACATGCTCAAAGAAGGTGAAGCCCTTGATGCCCAGGACATCCAACATATATTCAACACGGCCGGTATTCGCCTGGTTAAAAACGATCATTACACTCTTCATAAGTATTCAGTTTTCAGATTTCAGTTTTCAGTTTTTTTGACTTTGATATCCATGAAGATGAATTTCTTGCGGAGGGCTTCCTGTTTGTCGCGGTCACCGTGCTTGGTCATCGAGCCGTAGAGCACGGGCACGAGGTACAGCGTGAGGAAGGTCGAAACGGTCAAACCGCCGATCACGACGATACCCAGCGGTTGCCACATCTCGGCGCCTTCACCCGAAGAAACAGCCATCGGGATCATACCGAGGATGGTGGTAAACGCCGTCATGAGGACCGGACGGATACGGGAACGGCCGGACATCCGGATGGCTTCATTCAGTTCGTATCCGCGCTCACGCATGAGGTTGATATAGTCCACCAGCACGATACCATTCTTGACGACGATACCGACAAGCAGGACGAGACCCAGCGCACCGATCATATCCAGCGAGCGGCCGGTGATCCAGAGGGCGATGATGACGCCTGAGAGGGCAAACGGCACGGTGAACATAATGATCGCCGGCATTCGAAGCGACTCAAACTGCGACGCCATAACGATATAGACAAGCAGCACGATAAGCGCCATGAGGAGTCCCATATCGCGGAAAGTATCCTGTTGCGTCTCGTAGTCACCGCCGATATGCGTCGAGTATCCTACAGGCAGGTCGAGCTGCGGAATAACCTGTGTTTCAATAGCTTGCGCCAGTTCACCAAGGGATACTTCATAAGGCGTCGCCTTGATCGTGACGATACGCTGACGTGCCTTGCGCTCAATGGTAGGCGGTGCCCAGTACTCACCCACGGAAGCCACCTCGGACAGCTTGACTTGTTTGCCGGTTGGCGTCGGGATAGTGAGGTTGAGGACATCGGAGATCGAGTTGCGGTCTTCCTCTTCGAGACGTACTACGATATCGTACTCCGAGCCATCATCCTTCAGGTAACCGCAGCTCATACCTGCTACGCGGTTACGGAGATAGGTGGAGATGGTAGCAGACGAGAGTCCCAGACGCGATGCTTTTTCCTTATCAACCGTAATCTTGATATCCGGACGATCGTCCTCGCGGGATATATTGACGTCACGCGAACCCGGTAATTGCGAAATGAGGTAACGAGCCCGATCAGCGAGTTGAGAGGTCTTATCGAAGTCATAACCGTAGATCTCCAGATCGACGGTTATGACTTCGCCACCTCCCATACCGGAAGCGGGCTGACACTGGAACTCATTGATCTCGGGATGCGAAGCCATCTCTTTACGCATGATCTCGGCGATGGTCCATATATCGCGGTCACGCTCCCATTTCTTGGGTAAACGGACGGTCATCTGGATCTTGTTGTTCATCGTAGACGAGAAGAGAGCGGCGATAGTAGCATCGTCGTTCGAACCGGCAGAAGTATTGATCAACTGAATCTCCGGTACGAGTTCAACAAATCGTGCTTCGAGCGCACGCGCGGTCTTCAGGGTCTCTTCGATACGTGTACCGCGTTGCAGTTTGATCGTGACGGAGAGACGACCGTTATCCTGTTCCTGCATGAAGTCCGTACCAATCTTACCGGCAAAGACAGGGAGCAGCGAAGCCACGAAGAAAGCGATGAGAATGAGGAAGGTGATTGCCTTATGGTTGAGACACCATCCCAAGGATTTGGCGTAGTAGTCATCGATGACGTCGAGTGCACGCACCACGGTACGCTCGTACCAGCCTTTCTTGCCTGCCTCGTCATCAACGAGGTTTCCGTTCTCATCCACATGCACTTGCTTCGCCTTCAGCAACTTCGAGCAGAGCATCGGGGTCAGCGAGATAGCGACAACGGTTGAGGTACAGCAAACGACCGTGACGATCCATCCTAACTCGTGGAACATGATACCTGCCATGCCGGAGAGCATCGTCAGCGGCACGAATACAGCCACCAGCACGAGTGTTGTCGCGATGACGGACACCCAGACCTCGTTGGTGGCATAGATAGATGCCTCGTGCGGGTCTTCGCCACGCTCTACGTGACGGGTGATATTCTCCAAGACCACGATCGCATCATCGACCACCATACCGATGGCGATGGTCAGCGAACAGAGCGAGATAATATTAAGGGACGAGTCCGCTACACCGAGGTAGATAAACGCCACGATGAGGGCGATAGGAATGGTGATACCGATGATGAGCGTAGCTCTCCATTTGCCTAGAAAGAACAGCACGACGAGCACGACGAAGAGCAACGCGTACAGGACGGACTCCTCGAGGGAGTTGATCGAGTTCTGGATGTTCTCCGAGGAGTCGTAAATCTTCTCAATCTTAACATCGGACGGAAGTTGTTTCTGCAGTTTGGCGAGTTCCTCACGTACGTCGCGGCAGACCTCCACGGTGTTTGCACCCGTCTGCTTGGCGATCACCAGACGCACCGCCTCACGACCGTTGGTCTTCTCGTCAAGCGAGAGGTCCTTGATCGTATCTTTGATGGTCGCCACATCGCGGATGAAGACCTGCTGTCCGGTAGGGGACATAGCGATCATGAGGTCCGCGATCTCGGACGATTCGATATACTCGGAACGCACCTGCATCTGGTACTGCTCCTCCGGCATCTTGATGGTACCCGAAGAGAGGTTGAGGTTATTCGCCTGCACGACCTGACCTACCTGCTCCAAAGTGATGCCATAGGCATCGAGTTTCTGCTGGTCGATATTGACATATACATAGCGGTCCGGCGCACCCGAAAGGGAGATATTTCCGATACCGTCAATGTGGTTGAGCTGGGGCACCACCTCGTCGTTGAGGATCTTATCCAGACCCGCGTAGGTCTCATCCGCCGTAATGGAGTACTGGCAGATAGGCATGGAAGAGGTAGAGAATTTGAAGATCACCGGCTTGGCGCAGTTATCCGGCAGGTTATTCGCCGCCATATCGACGAAGGAGCGGACGTCATTGACCGCCTCGTCCATATTTGCACCCCACTCCAACTCGAGGGTCACCATAGACATGTTATCCTTCGATTGGGAAGTGATATGCTTGAGGTGATCGACGGAGGTCAGGGCGTTCTCCATGATCTTCGTCACGTTGGTCTCCATCTCGGAAGCCGATGCACCCGGATAGGTGGTCATGACCGTGATATACGGCGGGTCCATCTCCGGGAACTGATCAATCGGCAGCTTCAGGAAACTATATACACCGATAATGATAACCGCAATAAAGAGCAATGCGGTGGTTACCGGCTTTTCAATGGCTGATTTGTAAATACTCATAACTTCAGTCCTTTACTACGTTTATCTTTACACCATCCACCAGTTTATGCTGACCGGTAGTGACATATTCCACTCCTTCGTGAATTTCGGGAGCAATGATTTCCACATCCTGGTCAAAACGCTGTCCGAGGGTCACATCCACGCGTTTGGCGCGGCCGTTCTCGACAATAAAGACATAGCGGTCGTTCGCGCCTACCAGTTTCTCCACCGATTGATACGGCACCACAATGGCATTGGCCTTACCCAGTCCGATGGAAGTGGTTACATACATACCCGGACGGAGCAAACGCTGGCCGTTGGGGATTACTATTTTCACTTGGAACGTATGCGAAGACGGGTCAATGGTCGGATAGATTACCTCCACAGTGGCAGGGAAGACGCGGTCGGGATAGATTTCCGAAGCCAGTGTCAGTTTCATGCCTTCGCGGAAACGCGGGAAATAGTTCTCCGGCACAGCCACCAGGGCTTTGAGTTTGTCCACCTGTGTCAGCACGAGGATCGGCTGACCGGCATACAATTCGCCGTCTTCATAGGTCTTGGCAGAGATGACGCCGGCAAACGGTGCACGCACGTAGGTGTTCATCTCAATGAAGTCCAACTGTTCCTTGGTCTGATTGTACTGCGTGGTGAGTTGGTCCAACTGCTGCTGCGTGGCAGAGCCGGATTTCAGCAGTTGCTCCACACGGTTTTTCTCAACGCCAAGGTTGCCCAGTGTCAGTTTGGTGGTTTTATACTGCGTCTGGTCCATACGCACGAGGTCATCCCCTTTCTGCACTTGGTCACCCACTTCGCGGTAGATATGCTCAATCCGCCCTGTCAGCGAGGGTGCCACATTCTGAGTCAGGTAGCCTTGCAGATTGGTGGAGAGCGAAATCTCGCGTTCTATCTCACGTGGCTGAAGGATAATAGTACGCACCTGTTCTGTGCGTTCTTCCGAGGCGTTGTCCGCCGCTTTCTTGCCGCAGCCTGCCAATGCGAGGGCTGCCAGCATGTAGATACTAATCTTTTTCATATCGTTAATTGTTCAAAAATTTCTCTAATTCCACCTGTGCATTCACCAAGGCCAGCATTGCCTGCACGTAGGTTGACTGCGCAGAAATGAGGTCGTTGCTTGCGTTCGTCAATTCGAGGTTGCTACTTGTACCGTAACGGAACTTCTCTGTTGCCGAATTGAAGACACGCTGCGTAACCGCTATGTTTTCGCGTTCGTTGATATAGGTCTCATACGCATTTGTGAGGTTGAAGCGCAACTGCCTGTACTGAATGCCGAGTTGGTCGCTCGTTTCCGACAAGGTGTTTTTTGCCTCTTCCAAGGCAATCTTCTTCTCCACCACACCGGCAGCCCGTTTTCCGCTGGACCAAAGAGGCATCTTGACGCTCACTTGCACCAGATTGGGCGGTGTCATACGCATACCGCCTTCACCGTAATACTGCTGTTTGGTATAATTATACGCCAAACTGACGGTCGGTCCGTATGCCCAACCCGCCATGTGCACATTCCGTTTGGCAAGTTCCACATTCTTTTCCAGCAAACGATAGTTGAGATTATTGTGCAGATTAAAGTTCTCGCCAAGCAAGGAAAGGACACGTTCACTGGAGAGCAACGCATCTATTCCGTCGGTCAGCACCAGTTCTTTTTCTGCAGGCACATCCAATTGCACTTTGAGTGAACTGATGGCTAGTTCGGTATTGCGTTTCTGGGAATTGATACTGTTCTTGATGGCATTTTTCCGCACTGCTATCTGGTCGGCTGTTGTCTGTTCGGCGGCACCGGCATCCACGGCACTTTGCGTCATGGTATGCAGACGCTCGATATTCTGCAGCGTGGAATCCAGCAAGGTACTGATACTTTGCAGCGCCAGTACACTGACATAACTGCTCAACACATTGCCGCGCAACTCTGTTTCCGACTGTTCGAGAGCAATCTTTTTCATATCGATGGCGATATTCTGCAACAGTGCGCCGGCTATTCCCTGCCCGTTCAGCCCTACGGCGGCCGTCACATTAAAGGCCCCCACATTCGGCATTGACACCGGGATGGACTGTCCTCCCATAGAGAGGGTGGCACTATAGTTGCAGTAATCGCTGTAACTATATCCGGCATCCACACTCGGCAACATGGCCGCTATGGTCTGCCAGCGCTGTGCATACGCTTCCTGCACCGCTTTAGACGCGTTCTGCAGGCTACGGTTTTGGGAAACGGCGTAGGTCTGAGCCTCCTGCAGCGAGAGCCGCAACGTGTCTGCCGTCTGCCGACGTTCCGTTTTTGCCGGACGGGTGGCACGCATCACATGGTCGTCAGCCGACAACCATAGCGGCACTACCGCCAACAAGACTAACAAAATTGTTTTTTTCATACCTTAAATATATATCATTGTTTATTCATTTTCTGTTGCGTTTGCGCAATTGTTCTTCTATGCGCGCCCTACCCTCATCCGAAATAATGCCGCGCATGAAAATATCCACGGCATAACGGATGTGGGATACCACTTGGTCGTAGTAGTTCTCCGTTATCTGCGGTGAGAGATTGAGCATCTCATGATGAAGATACGCCATGATGGCTGCGGTACGCGTCACATCCAACTCTGCACGAAAAACGCCCTCATCCACGCCACGCTGCAAATAGGAGCATAGCAGCCGTTTCGTCATTTCGCGCACATGCTCCAGATGTTCGTCAAACAACTGCGGATAATATTTCCTCAAGTCGTAGAACAGGGGCGGATTGGTGCGAACATCTTTTGTCTTCATGGCCAGCGACATAAAGTTGATGAGGAGTGTCATCACCGATTTTCCTCTGGTTTGCTCCTCTGCACGCCTTTCCAGGTAACATTCATGGCGACGCAGCAAATCGCGTATCAATTCGTCTTTGTTGGCGAAATAGACATAGAATGTCTTCTTGGACATTCCCAACTCGTGGCACAAATCATCCACGGAGATGGATTTGATGCCATATCGGCGCATTTTCTCCGTTGCGATTTCGATGAGCCGTTCCCTTTGCTCTGCGTTTTTATCCTGTTGCTTTTCCGCCATTTTTACTGCTTTTCACGAAAAACGGCGCAAAGGTACTGCTTTTTTTTCATTCCACCAAATTTTTTGGAAACTTTTTTCACACAAATAGTTTCCTTGTGTTCTTTTTTCACCTTCGGTTCATCATCGGTTCATCATCGGTCCAATCTCGGTCCATCTTCGGTCCGTTTTCGGTATCATATTTTTTTCATTTGGTTTACCGATTGTTGCAACTCCTCGATAATCTGCTTTCCCCGACGGGCATTAATGCGAATTGTTTCCCCAGCGGCAATCATATCCGCTTCCGTCGGATTGCCATTGCCCATAACCGAAGTCGCATGCTGCCCGTGATAGCCTTCTATATTAGGCAGCAAGTCATACGCCGGAGCAAGATGCCATTGACTATCCCGCCAGATAAAACTGAAGTTCTTGGCATGGTCGTCTTTATTCTGTATAAGCACATTAAAGACCATTCGACGGAACATCTGTTCCACTTGTTGCGGTGACTGTGTGAGCCAGCCCGTCAGACTAAGCAATGTCTTATAGTCCGTCTTTGGCGGATTGATGCTTTCGCAAAGGAGTGCCGCTGCAGTAGCGACATGGAGGCGTTCGCCGGACTCCGTATGGTCAAAGCGTTGCGATGCGAAATATTTACCGTCTATAAGCCGACATTCAGGGATGTCTATCCCGCATTGCGCTGCCAATTGCATGTATCGATATTCCTGCACACCTATATCCATAGGATCATACGTATGGCGGAACTTGACGAGCCATTCTTTGCCATCTTGCTTCAATAAACACTTCGGTCTGCAACCGCCGGAATTCCCACTATTGAAATACAACACATCCGCCCCTTCCGTTGTTTTCTCGGACAGCACATCCAATGCCAACTGTTGCAACGTATCTAATTCGGGAAGCAGGGTCTCCGCGGTCGGGCTATACGCCGGTTCATAGCACAATGCACCCATCCCCGCACTCCCCACAATCGCCAGACGTTGCAAGGGCGACAGCGCAAAATCATCCAGACCCTGCTCTTTCAGCAGCCGGTTTAACAAATATCGTCCGTAGCCATCCGGCAGACTATCTTCGAAAATACCGAAATTACCATAAAAAGGCATACGCGGTGCGATGAACAATGTATTATTCAACGGCAGCTCTATCGGGGCAATGGAAAAGCCATTCGCCAGCCATTCATCCGCATACTGAAACACTGCGGACTCGCTATCCGGGCTCATCATCAGCGTTCCGACCAACCGTCCGTGGTATTTCACCAACAGTTTGTCTATGTCCCTCAGTCTTTTCATCTGTCACTATTATTTCTTCCGCGTTTTCTGTTTTGGTTATTGCGAATCGTTTCCAATTCATCCATAGTCTTATACTTGGGCTCGTCCATTAAATGTTTCAGTTCGTCCGCATACCCCATTGTGATAGCCAAATCCAGATACTGACGCATCGAAATGGCATAATGCTGTTCAAAACGCGCAATAGTCGGTGCAGGAACCCCCGACAAGTCCGACAAAGCCTGCCTTGAAAGTCCTTTTTCCAAGCGTCTCTTTTGCAATCTTTGCGCCAATTGCTGCATCAATTCTGCCGAAGATATTTGTTTTAACTCATACATTATTATAGATATTATTTTATTTATTATTCACCATTTCTACACATAACACACACTATCATATTTCCAAATGCGCCGCAAAGGTACAACAAATATTTGGACTGTGCAAGAAAAATCAGAGATTTTTGGTTGAAAGTTTAAAGTTTAAGGTTGAAAGTTTAAAGTTTAAGGTTGAACGACACAAAAGAAGGCGAAATAGGATGACACTCGGGCCATTATCGGTCCATTCTCGGTATCTCGATTTTTTCATTGGGGCATATTTTACATATACCCCCTCCATATATAAGGCAAAAAAGAGGCAAAATCTATCACCTGAAAAGCAACTTTTTTTTCAAAAAAGCGCATTTTCTTTATAACGTACAGATAATCAGTCAGCCATTAAGGCAGGAAATTTCTGCAATGGTCGCATTATTCGACACGTGCGAAACGGGAACAAACCTTTTTGTTGTTCTGTTCGCAATAGACGAGCGAGTCGGCGGTGACACGCAGCACCCTGTAGTGCTTGGCAATCGGTATGTTGCGCATGTCCATCGTGGCATATTCACGGAGCAAACTGCCGTTTTTCCCCCACAGGAACCAACCATTGCCGTGGTAATTCAAATCCTCTTCAAAAACCTCCTCGCTTTCATCCCATTCCTTGCCCCAGAACAACCCCTCATCCTCTTCGCAGTCATCGTAATAGACCTTGTACCAATGAGGATTTTCCGTGTTCCGCCATTTGCCGACCATCATCGGGTAGGCATGGATGATATCCTCTTCCGCAGAACCCTCACAATCGGTGGAGAGCATTTCGTTCTCCCTTTCACGCACCTGCCGGCACGATATGCCGTACCACAGTGCCGCCGCAGCCGCAGCGGTGCAACATAAGGCTATTATTACATACTTGTAGCGTCTCATCCTATTTGAGCGCGATAATTTGCGCTTCCTGATTGTTCATACCAGGCATTGTTCGTCCCACACCGGCATTGATATAGGTGGGGTCGCAGACTACGTACTTCTTATTTTTATAGGTCAGATAATCCCCGCTGACATTGTCATTGAACGCGACCGCAGCCGCCAGATGTCCGGGATAGTAGAGCAGCACGACATCCAAGCCTACCAAGTCACGCACCAGCCGTGAGAAAAGGATGGCACGGTCTTCGCAGTCGCAATAGGGGTAATAGAGCGTTTCCTGCGCAAAGAAAGCACGGTCGCAGCCCCAAATCTTGTCATCGTAGCCGTACTGGAACGCCGTCTGCACCCAGTTGAGAAGGATGCCTACCGCCTCGCGCTCTTTCATGCCAGCGACAGTCCTTTTCAAGGGCGGATAGAGCATATCCCTGACGGACTTCTCAAGAGGCGTGTTGGCATAGGCGGCCCAGCGGGTGGACTGGTTACCGTTGAAGCAGGCCTGCGGATAAGTGTTGAAGAAGTCAATCATGTTCTTGTTGACACTGGCGGAAGCCGTCACCCCTTTGCGCGAAGTGAACGTACGTTTGGGTGTCGGGTCGCTGTTCAGTTGCGGCAGTTTGGTCATCTGCAGCGACAGCGATTTCTCTTTCCCGAAACCGGCTTTGGTAATCTGCATTTTTACATTCTTGTCTCCGCTGACGTTGTAAAACTTCGTCCCGTCAAGGACATAGTAGGATATACTGAATATGTCGTACAGACTCGCCACGAGCATATACAGTTTGTTTTCGCCCATGCCAAGCCGTATGCGGTAGCCGGACTGCGCCATCAGGTAGGCCTGCATCAGCACCGCCTCGTTGGTCTTGCCGTACTGTTTCTCCGTTACGGCCTGCAGCATTTTCATATACGCCCAGTCGCAAAGGCTGTTGGCCGTACGTGCATTGAGTGCCGTACTGACGGTGATGTCGTAGCGGCTGTCGGACAGCTGTTTCCACGCGTCCGCAATGGCATTCTCCTCCAAAGCCTGCAGTTTGAGGTTGTCATTAGTCGGAAAACCGATAGTGACCATGGTGCCGAAATAGCCGACGGATACTTTCTTATAGGGTTCCTCTTTCGGTTTGACGGGCGCAATGGGTTCCGGTGCGGGTTGTGGCGCCGGTACCACCACCACGGTCGGTTTGACAGGAATCTCCACAGGCTCGGTATCCTCCTGCGGCTTGGGTGCGGGCTTTTCATCCTCTTGCGGAATAGTGGGCTGCGGAGCAGGAGACGGCTTGGGTTCCTCATAGACCACAGGCGGCACCTCTTTCTCCTTTATCGGTTTGTCCGCCTCGTGTACGGGGAAAGCCTCCCATGTTTTCCGCATGAACTCCGCGTAGTCATCGTTCATCTTTTTGCGGAACGCGTCATACTCCGCCTGCTTGTCGGTTTTGAACTGATTGAACTTGTCGTTCTGCTGCTGTTTGAACTTGTCAAACGCATCCTGCTGCGCAGCAAGCGGTAGCGCAGAGAGGAGAAGAACCAACAAAAATAACTTTCGCATATATATGTTCGTTTATAGGTATTTCAGTGTAATCTATTTGCATCTATCTGATATTGTCGAATCAAAAAATAGCGGGGGATTTCTATTTTCTTGCAAAAATATTTGTGTGTTTCAAAAAAAAGCAGTACTTTTGCAGCTCAAAAGAGATTCAAATACAACACTTTGCGGCTCAAACCGCACCACATTTGTTCTATTTTTAATACAAAAATGAGCCGAATCGAATAATGGATGCTTATAGAGACATATTGCAATTTTTGCATTTCAACCCTTTACGGTCGCGCCATGACATAGCTTCCGGAATCGGTTTTTTCGGTAGTGATGCAACTATGAAACGTCTATTGGCTACCGCTGTTCTTAACAAAGACATTAGTCCCTCCGGAGCCGGAAAAGCGACCAAGTACTCATTGACCCCGAAAGCGCACATACTGATGCCTATTTCGCTGGACACATATTTTGCACAAGGTGTAGATGAGCGACAAGTACAGACGGGGTTTAACTTTGCTCTTATCAATGAGCAACTACCTCAAGTAACATTGTTCTCTGAAGAGGAATTAGCTCATCTTAACGCCTTGCAGGAGGAATTTCTGTCGCATTTGTCAGAAATGAGTGAAAGAGAGTACCGCCGAGAGATGGAACGTTTAGGTATAGACCTCAGTTGGAAATCCTCCCAAATAGAAGGCAACACCTACTCATTGTTGGAGACCGAGCGATTGTTGCGCGAGAGCAAGACGGCTGATGGCAAGACCAAAGAGGAAGCGGTGATGCTATTAAATCACAAAGATGCATTGCGCTTTGTCTTGGATAATCCCGATTACCTCAAAGAACTGACCATTAGTCATATTGAGGATATTCACACATTGCTTACCAAAGAGCTCTCGGTTGACAAAGGTTTACGGCACAGGCGGGTGGGTATTACCGGTACTCAATACCGTCCGTTAGACAATGAATTCCAAATTCGCGAAGCAATGCATGACACCTGTACGCTGATCAATAGCAAGCAGTATGTATTCGAGAAAGCTCTGCTTGCACTTGTATTACTTAGTTATATCCAACCATTTATGGATGGTAATAAGCGTACTGCTCGCATCACAAGTAATGCACTATTGATTGCCTATGGTTATTGTCCGTTATCGTTTAGAACAGTTGATTCGATTGATTATAAGAAAGCTATGTTGCTTTTCTATGAGCAGAACAACTTATCTGCCTTGAAACAAATATTTATCAACCAATATGAATTTGCCGTTCGTGAATATTTTTAACGGACATTGATTCGACAATATTTCAAAGATCGTTGTTGCGAGCAGTTGTTGAGACTGCTGCGCTGTATTTCAGTTTATTTACTACTCATTTTCATTCGCATCACGGACGCATTACGGACGTTACAGATGGGTGTTTGAGGGATTATTGCAATATCCCAGTCATCCCATTTTTTGAGTACATTTCTCTATATGCACAAAGATCATTCCGATTTAAGGAAACCGTTATTGTTTAACTTCTAATATTTATCGTCCATTTTTAGTGGACAATAATGAGGTTAGAAAATTAATACGTACTGAAGGATAGCACCCCTCCATACGTATAACCAGCAGCTGTTCTTGCAAAGGTTCTTACGTAATATATCTTGTTCGGTTGTAAACCCGTTACCATCGTTGCAAAAGCATAATAACTTGTATTAGGGACTGCTACATGTTTTTGGCGGGATACTTGTATTGATAATCCATCATTTACTTGAGGATTACTATTTGTCCCATACACAAATCCCCAGTCCTGCATAGGTGGCGTTCCGCCCGAGTAGGCTATTCCTTGAAACTGAGCTTGCCAATATTCAGAAGAAGTTCCTTCGTTCTGTGCTTGTAATTCAGCTACAGCATAAGTCTGAATATTCGGCGCAATGGGAGACATTTGTATGGTGATTTGGTCAGAATACACATAACCGTATGACATTTGCACATAAGCTCGCACATAATATGTAGTAGCATTTTCCCAACCAGAAACATTGGAATAAAAACCTAATATTCCGTTATTAGTTTGAGTATTGTTGTACGCGACCTGAGTTGCAGTTCCATTACCAACAGTCGGATTAGGATTTTTATCATACACAAAACCTAATGACACATAGGATATTGAGGTGTAAGTTCCGCCTAAAAGAGTTCCTGACCAAGTAATTGTAGAATTATTTACCACGCATTGTGCATTTAATAAATCACTTTCCATTAAAACGGTGACTTCTTGCTGTGTTTGGAACGAGCGAACACTTGAATAGACTCTATGTCCCAACCACTCTACGTATGCCGCCACATAGTAAGTTGTGTTAGGATGTAAATTAGTTAAAGTAGTACTATACACTTCGGCTCTTGACGCACTTTCTTCTGTATATTGACAATTTCCATATTCGATTTTGGGATCTGTATATTGCCCATAGCAGAATCCTCGTTTAGAGTAAACAGGTTCACCAGCATTAGAAATTGAAGCATTCATAGTTGCATAACTGGGGCCAACATTTTCCACGTTCCCTATAAAAATAGACGGGCCTACAACTTCAGGTCCGAACGTGACCTGATTACCATATATTACTTGATTGTTTTGTATTATATATGCACGCACATAATAATCCTCCGTTCCGCTGGTTTGAAAAGTGATATTTGCCGCATACGCACCTTTCCCCGCCCCGTTTATTTTCAATTTTACGTCATATATAGTAGGCGATCCACTTGTATTATAACAGAACCCTCTCTCCGTATATGCAGGATACCCGACCTCTGTTATATTTCCGTTTAATGTTGCACAGGATGAAGTGATATTTGTCACCGGAAGAGTCGTAACAGCAGCTGCTTTTTCATCAATGGAGGTGGTAAAATAAACTTGTTCGCCATAACTCGTGCCTGATGAATTAGTGGCATATGCTCTAACATAGTACGAAGTAGCTTCATTTAGATTAGTCAAGTGGCTGACAAATGTACCATTTCCCACACCATCTGTGGTGTGCGAGTCGTCAATCGTCGGGGAAGCAGTAACTGCGCTCCAACATACTCCGCGAGCAGTAATAGAACTTCCCCCATCTGACGTGATTGTCCCTCCGCAGGTTGCACTTGCGCCTTGTATGTTAGTAACTCTACTTGTTTTGACCTGTGGAAGGCCATCTATGGTTACAAAACGCACTTGCTCCCCATATACTGTACCCGCAGAATTGGTTGCATATGCTCTAACATAATATTCGGTTTCCGGAGACAAACCTGTTAATTGGCTGATAAATGTCCCTAATCCCTTACCATCAACCGTATGGTTATTCTCTATAGTAGGAGCTGCGAAGATAGAACTCCAACATACTCCGCGAGCAGTAATAGGATATCCTCCATCCGATAACACTTGTCCTCCGCAAGTAGCATACGTAGAATGAATATTTATTATACTGTTTGTAGATATAGTTGGCAGACCATTGATCGTAATAAAACTAACTTCGTTTCCATAACTCAATCCAGCAGAATTACGAGCATACGCGCGAGCGTAGTAAGCCGTATTCCGTTCTAGATTTTCAATTTTATGAGCAAAATCTACTTGATTCTTGCATGAATGGTAGGAATCAGTAATAGTAGGAGTCACATTATCACTCCAACATATTCCATAATCCTCAAGTGGACTACCACCATCATCAATAATTTCACCGCTAATGAGAGCGCTATTAAACGTTATATCTGCCGCAGGGTTAGTCTGTACTACGGGATATCCTTCCGTGGTTACGAACACCATTTGATCACCGTAGGCAGTTCCTAACCGATTGGTTGCGTATGCGCGCAGATAATATATTGTTTTAGTTTCCAAGTTCTCTAATTTAGTTGTAAATTGTCCTGTTGTAGTTCCCTCAAACGTATAGGTGTCATTTATAGTAGGATAAGGCTTAGTACCATAGCATACTCCACGGGCAGATAACGATAGACGCCCATCGGAAATTACCTCTCCTCTTGCTATAGCACATGTGCCCGACATAGAAGAAACTTCTTCTGTCACGACTACTGGAATAGAAGGACCTTCCACTTCAATGACTCCAAGATCCACTTCGGCTCGACCATAGCCGCCCAAAGATACTTTCTTTGGGACACATGTCTCGTCTCCCGCTAAGAGATAGTAGTTTCCGTTTATTTCACCGACACGAACCGTCAAGGAGAAACTCCCATCGGCATCTGTATAGGCTTGACAATGGATATTGGAGCCATCTGTCACCTGTACAAGACACTCCGGAAAAGGAGTGGTGGTGTTGAGATATACCACACGCCCCGTGTAACGAACATTTTCTGACGGGTCATCCTTGTTACATGCGACAAAGATTGTACTAACAGTTACTAACAGTGTGGCTATGATGCCGATCCATGTGAATCTTGTTTTCATTGTTGATTATTAGATTTTGATTTGCACTCCTGCGCCGCAGGCGAGAGCTAGTAATATCCCTTGATTTATACATCAATATTTCCTATAGCGTCTCATTGGACGAACCCGATTGCGGTTCGATGAGACATGAGAACAATAGGGAACTGATGATGTTGCGTTATAGGCAGTATAAGTTGTCCAATCGTACATTTCTGCAGGTTCGCAATATACAGTCATTTGATAACCATCTATGCATCCGGAATCACTTATCCAATAATATCCTGCACAAGGAAAGTCAGACGTAGGAGATGGATTTTCTTTTGTATAAACAATAACAGGATTTCCCCATGAATCTTTCCATCCATCAAGCAGTGTTACCATGATGTATCGCATTTGGTCAGAACTGGGAACTAACATCCAATCGTTATAACCAGCGAAAGTCATGGATTCCACCTCTTGTACAGCTTCGTAATAAAACATTTCACCTATATCATGAAACAGTACATATATATATCCATCCACTTCAATTCTTGGCAAATTTTTATATTCTAGATTTTGTTTATTAAGAACGACTTCATTACCATAAGCAGTGCCGTTCTCATTTGTCGCATATGCACGAACATAATATGTGTTCGCCCCAGTAAGATCAATCCCCGTTATCTCACTATAATAATTGCCAATACCGCTGCCATCTATTGTCTTATTATTGTTGATATTTGGAGAAGGCATAGTATTCCAACACACACCACGTTCTATCACAGGATATCCACTGTCATCACTTATTTGTCCTCCTGAAATAGCAGTCGTTTCTGTTACGTTTTCCCCAATGAAAATGGTGCTTATAGAAGGTAATCCATTAAAAGTTTTAAATGTCTTTGTTTCACCATAATTTATACCTTTTTCATTTTCTGCGTAAGCGCGCACATAATAAGTCACATTAGGTGCTAAACCTAGCATTATACTGGAAAAATGCCCCGTATTAGCGACTTCTTCAGTGTGATCATTGTTGATTGTTGGTGTCGCGGTCTTATCACTCCAACATATTCCACGAGCTGTAATAATGTAACCCGAATTTGCTGCTACATTTCCGCCACATGTAGCTGTATTTGCAGAGATATTACTTACGTCATCGGTAGTTACCAGTGGTAGACCGGTCGAAGTAGAGAATGTAACTTGATTGCCATATGCAGTTCCTTGTTTATTTGTGGCATATGCGCGCACATAATACGTTGCGCCAGCCTCTATTCCTGTTATTTGACTTTTGAACTCCCCCAATCCAGAACCATTAGTAGTATGGTCATTATCAACAGTCGGGTATTCTGCCTTAGACCAGCACACACCACGTGCTGTGATCGAAGAACGGCCATCGGCAGTAACATTCCCCCCACAGGTTGCTTTTGTATCTGAAACATCACTCACCTGCTTCGTTGTTACAGTTGGCAATGCAGGGCCCTCTATCTCTATTGTACCTAGATCAATTTTTGCTTGACCATAACCACTCAGTTCAATTCGTCTCGTTACACAAGAAGAATCGCCAATTAATACATAGTATGAACCATCAATTTCATCTATTATCGCACTAAGCGTAAAACTTCCGTAGTCGTCTGTATGGCTAACGGCATGAATCTTTCCTCCATTAGTAATCTTAACTTCGAGATTGGGGAATGGCGTAGTTGTTCCTTTATACACCACCTTACCAACATATTGAACAATGACATTTACCTCATTTTTACAACTAACAAACAAAGCAGTCATGCCTATGAGAATAGAAGCGAATACGCCAAGCAAAATAAATCTTGATTTCATTGTAATTTAGAATTTAAATTGAATTCCTGCACCATAAGCGTAAGAGGGTATTGAATATTCATTCGATGGAATAATCGCCGGTACGAAAGAGAAATTTTGTTTAAGATTTTTATCCTCTACCACCCATGCGTGAACCATATTTCCAACATGAACAGCTACACCGGCACCGAATGCTGCATACATAGCAATATCTAATGTATTTTTCATATTTTTTGCGGTTTTATAATCCTCATAAGATGTACCAACCGCCTTCATTTTCTTGAGTTGCTCTTGACCTAAAAAATAGCAAACTGTACCACCTCCAAAAAGCGCCACTTCACTAAGCAAAAATGCAGCGCCACTTCCACCTTGTTTTTTTAACATCTGGCCCATACCGGGAATAAATGTAGATGCGACAAGTGAGCGAGCGTTTGATTTTTTGTTAACTTTGTTTACTGCATTAATAGAATCTTGAACCTGCTTGTTCCAAATAGCCTCTAATTCGTCAAATCTTTCATGATTCGTACATCCATTGTATGGTTTAAATTCCGGCACAACATTGCCAGCAACCGCAACTTGACAAAGAATATACATCGTCCAATTCCCATTAGGATTTTTCACAGGGAACTCACATACCTTATTTATTGGTACTTTCATCTTGCGAGAAACAACCTCATAATCAGTCCCTGCTTGCACTGCGCGATTTATCTCATCTGTCGAAACGAACTGGCCTATACGATTGGCTGTACTCTGAAACACTCTTCCAATTGCTTGATTAAGTGCTTCTCTTTGTGTACTTCCTTCTCCATGTTCAACAACATAAAGAAAAGATGTCTCATGAGATTCAGGAGCTTCGAAAGTCCAATCTGGACGAAAAGTAGGTTTTCTTGTAAGTTTTGCAGAAGCAGATACTACAAGGCTACCGAAAACCACTAAAAGTAATAACTTTTTCATACTCTATTCACAATCTAAATAGTTTTCAAATTCAGCTTTAACATTGCCATAACAAGCCACTTGCCATAAGCAGTAAAGAATAATTCCGCCATTAGGACTCGCTTGTTCATACTCACATACCTTATTCATTGGCAGATTCATATTACTGGATTTTAGGGTGAGGTCTTTTTGTAGGGATTGCTCTATAGTATGGGTATCATCCGTTTTAGTAACCTTTACACCTAATTTCCACTGACTTTCTAATATAGCCATTGAGAAGGCCTTTACGTAAGCATCACCATAAGTTGATCCTTCGGCTTTTGTCACACGATAGTAATAGGTATCATTACCAGCTTTGGGTAAGTGCTTTATCCATTTGGGCATTCCTAATGCCCACCCGAAAGCGGGCATTAGGAATAAACCAATAAATATAATTAATTTTCGCATTGTTACGCAGTTGTTATTTTAGCTCTTCACGCATCTTTTCCAATTCTGCTTTTTCTGCGGAGGCAGCTTGTGCTTGTTTTTCCAGTTCTTGGTTCATATAATCACGAAAACGTTGACGATCTGCATCCGTTTGGATAATGCCCAATTCATCAATAGTCTCATTAACTACATTCTTTAAAGGAACATGAATAGCAACATAGCATGTATATCCACCCATATCGTCTTGCTCAAAAATAGGACCACATACAGTATTTGCATATTTCTCAATTACTTTCATTCCCACAGCTTCCACATTGCCTTCGTTCTCATTTTCTTTGGCTTTATCACGGGAACGTGGAGTTACATCTTTATAATACAAAGACATTCCATTTTTAATTGCGCCTATGTACCGCGACGCGATATTCTCAATAGCATTATGATTGGCTTTTACTGCTGCTAATCCACGTTCATCTTCATTCTCAACAATTCCAAGACCTGCCATATACTCACCCGGCTTATCGTAACTATCTTCAATACACGGAGTAAACAGGTCCTGACCCATCCGTTTTGAGATTGCTTTTTTGGCATTAGCAGCTCTTAGTTTTGCTATTTCCATATCAGCTACCTTTTCTGCTCGTTTAGCATCACGCTCTAATTTTGCATCTTCTTCTTGAGCTTCAATTTCTGCTTTTAAACGACGAATTTCAGCCTCCTTGCGCAAACTGTCTATCATAGCCTGCTGAGGATCTGTTTTGGGAGTTTGTTTAACTGGCTTTTTAGCTGCACAATCCGTGAATGCTACACTGCAAAGGAGAGCCATTGCTACCAATGTGATTTTTTTCATGCTGTTTTCGCCCCTTATATCCCGTCGGGCATCGGTTTTTAATAATTGTTTTTGCCTACTACCTATTTTGACGGCGTTTCGGCTTTTTCCGTTAATATTGCTTCGATTATTGTATGTCATTCTTGTTTACGGAAATTACAACGTAACATTGATAAAAACCTGTATCTTGTATTTCTATTTGACGGCAAATTATTTGGCAATTTTTACTTACTAATTGCATTTTCTCATTCGTACATAATGGAAATATTCGCTTTGTCAATTCTTCTATGGCTATAGTTACGGCATTTGTTGAAGCTATATTTTGATCATATCCTTTTCCAACACCAAAACCATGATAAGATTGATCTGAATCAACCGATTCTTCCAAGCAAGGTATAGTTGGGGATTTTGGGGGGGATGCCAACGCCTCCAGTTTGTCAATCCGTTTTTCTAATTGAATTATTTTAGAATACAGTTCCAGCAGCTCTTTCTTTGAAATTCGTTCGAAATCCCGCGCAGGCCCTGTGCGTAGGGGTCCATCATTTTCCATCTGATTCATAATGCGTTCATGTGCAGCGCGCAGACTATCTATTTTTGCTTCTGTCATTTTCTCTTTCTTTGGTTTTTGGGCAAAACTCTCTGAAACAGCGACTCCACATACAATCGCCAAAGCGATAATGAGAAATTTCTTCATATAATTAGATTTTATAATTTACCTACTCTTTGTCGGATTTCGGCACACTACGTTTATAATCGTTTCATCTACATTATTTTGTTTGCACGTATGTGCGCACATGTACACGTACAAAAAGCGCAGACTTCGCTATTGCTCATCTACGCGCTAGGACCTTAGCACTTGCCCTTCCAGTCAAATAAACAACAATGAAACCTACGCCGATATGACAACCCGCCTGCCTAAAACGGCAGGGCGAGTATAAAAGTCATACCCGTAGGCGTTCGATTGCATACTTTGTTTCTGACTGGAAATTGGGTAAAAAGTGTGCTAAGCTTTTTGCGCGTCAAATACAAAGCGTCAAGAAACGCCTTTATTCAATATGTACTGAATCCCTCTAACCCATAGCCTATTGCCGGAGCAAGAGACTATTTCGGCGCAGATAGATTCCATGGAAAGAGCATGCTTTCCGGCATACACGTTGCCCACAAAACTCATTTCCGACCGCAAAAGTACTACTTTTTTTTGAACTGACCAAATAATTTAGTGATTTTTTTTGCGGTGGGAGAATATTTTTGCTTTTTTACATGGCAAGAGAGCCTTGCAGGGCCCTCATGTTTAACGTCCATGAGAGAGGGACGAGAGGTTTCAAATTCGCTGCAAAGGTAGTGTTTTTTTTTGATATATGCAAATCTTTTTCTGTTTTTTGCGCCGTGTAGATTCAATTAGCACATTCAGAAAGAAAAAGTAGCGTTTGAGGGGCTTAAGAAAGTCCCGTTAATCACATACAGAATACTGCGTAGAAGGGTATAGAACGTATTCCCTCGTCCAATCCAAAATTCTTTTGCGATATTCGAACTGCCACTTTCGGATGATAGGTCTGCCGAAACTGATTCAGGCTTTTTGCCCGAGTATGTAAACCCTTTTTGACTTCAATGGGTATTATCTCCGTTTCTTTCTGCCACAGGAAATCCAATTCTGCCGTATTACTATTCCGCCAATAATGCAATGGTATATGTTTGGCCATCAAAGCTTGCGCCACATAATTCTCTGCAATGGCCCCCATAAAAGTATTGTCAATCGGAGTCGGTGAAAGGAGTAACGATGGAGGCATACCGGATTTTATAGTTAACAATCCGACATCACTCATATACAACTTGAAATCTCCGAGTCCCACATAAGCAGCGATGGGTATAATCGCATTTTCCACTTCCTGACATTTAAGAACAATGCCGGCATAGTTAAGCCATTCGATGGATTCACCGAAGATTGTGGCACTGCCTCCCCGTTGTACCACTTTATACTGGAATTTATGGTTTTCTTTCGCCAATTGTGCAGGTATTGAGTTATAACAGGCACGAATTTTAACAGATGTAGCAGGTGAAGCGTATTTTGCCATATCTGCGACATACTCGTTTAGGATGCGCTGTTGAATATCCGCTATATGTACGGTGCTGTTTGTCTTGGCGTATTCCTCAACCACTGCCGGCATACCTCCGACTACCAGATATTGCCGCCAAAGCGCAAGAGCATCTTCATGCAACGCCGGTGGCATCTTGGCGTTCGAATCAGCATGTGAACGTATTTGTTCTGCCAACGTTTGTTTCGACATCGCCCATAAGAATTCCTCAAAGTCTAACGGAAAGAGCTGCAACTCATCTACTTTTCCGACGGGATATGAATACTCCTCCCGATGAATTGCGACCCCCAACATACTGCCTGCTGCACACACATGATAATCCGGCGCCTGTTCACAAAAGGATTTCAAAGCAGTCAAGGCACGTTCCGAGGCTTGAATCTCATCCAAAATCAACAAGGTTTGCTGCGGAAGAATGCGTTGGGATGAAATGGTTTCCAGTTGTAAAATAATGTTTTGAGGATTTAAATCTTCTTCAAAAGCCATTCTCGCCCGCACATCTGCCTCCAAGTTAAAACGCACGGTGTTAGCATAATATTGTCGGCCAAATTCCTCTAATATATAGGTTTTCCCGACTTGACGTGCCCCATTCAAGACAAGCGGCATTCGCCCTGCTTTCATGCGCCATCGGCACAATTCCTCCATCATCCTACGTTTCATGAATTTTTGCTTTTATGTGTGTATTTATAGTGACTTCTTTGACTTTTCCATACGAAACAATCAAAATTCGGGTGCAAAGGTAGTGCTTTTTTGTGAACTGACCAAATAATTTAGTGATTTTTTTGCGGTGGGAGAATATTTTTGCTTTTTTACACGGCAAGAGAGCCTTGCAGGGCCCTCTTGCGTTCTTTCATAGGATAATACGTATTTCACATACCATAGATACGATATGATATTCCTACTATAAAGATGATTCGTTATTTCACATAGGTCACGTAATAGCCGGTGGCAGGAGCGAAGCGCAAAACCTGTTCTTCTACCGTCTTTATATCTGATACATTGGGGCAATTGTCATGACGCTCCGTTGTAAAGATATCGTCCTTTCTATAGTTCGTCACACGACTGGTATAGAACAGATTGCTGACTGCTTTTTCTGCACCGTTATCTCCCACTTTGTAGGTAATAAAGTTGCCGAACTGAACGGGCGTATTGGCAAGCGTGAATGCGATGGTTTGCGGCTCATTCTTCTTGGGCTGTCTATTCAAATCGCAATCCACCAACACTTTCGTATAAATGACATACTCTCCGATATTCTTGGATGCGTGAGGAGCAATGCCTATCAGGTTCTTTTCCTTGGTATGTGTGGTGGTAAGTCCCGGCTTTACAGGGTCAACCCATTCACGATTCTGGAAATAATCGTTCGATACGCCATTCTTGATGAAGAAGCATTTGTCTTTTACGATATACAGCACTTCGTCCGTAAGATTGGTTACCTGAAAACTTGCATCACCGTTCTCACTCCAGAAATTGTAAGAGATACGGCAATTCTCATCCTCATAGTAATAACCACGATCGTTGTTATCGCTCTTCATGATTGTTTCATCCACCGGTTTGGTTTGCGAAATCTGATAATAGATGGCTGTCGATTTACAAGACGAAAATACGCTCATCAGGCATACAAGAGCACTTGCCACAAGGGCATAATTGAATGTTTTCATTAGTGTGTGATTTTAGTTTTGTTTGTTTCAATAAAATAAGGGTTTGGCAATTCCCCGACCATCACTTGCTTAATCGTATCATTCTCGACGAGCAAGGAAGTGGGAAATGCCGTAATGTCGGGCAGCGTTGCCGCCCCGATTTCCAGTCCGCCTATTTGCGGGTAGAACTGCCGGAAGGCAGTACGTACGGAATCCAATTGTTCATCATTGTCCGGCACAACAGCCACCGCCACGATGGTATCCACTCTTCCATAGCGTTGCATGGCAAAGAAATTTTCCATCGTATTCATGCAATGGTTGCATCGGTAAGAATAGCACAGGACACAAGCCGTACCTTCGTTAGGCACATAATCCGCCAAAGGCGTGTTGGCGAGCACCTGCCCTACCAACGGATGTTCTTTCTCCGGCAGATACGCTTTGGGGCGATAGGTCATTCCTGTCAGGAAGAGAGCAATCCCCATATAACATCCGAACACCAGCCATCGGCGACGAGTCCATGTTGATTTGTTGTCTTCTGCCGTGAGCCAAATGAAATTCAGCAGCACCAGCAGGACGATATTACGGATATACACATACACCGGCGCAATATCCGGAAGGCGGATTACGCCAAAGCAGCCGCAATCCGTAATACCCTGACGGGTATAGCCGAACGTATAAACAGCCGTAAACAGCAACAGCAAACCTATGCAGAACAAGGAAACCGTCTTAACGCGCTCTTGCACAAGAAGCAGGAAAGCAAGTACCAGTTCCGCCCATACGATGACCGGAGCCAGTAAATCCAGATACGGGAAACCGTAGCCATGAATCAATGTCTGGAACAACATCACATTCATCGCCTTTCCGATACCAGACAGCAGGAACACTATTCCCGCAAGATAAACCGCTATTTTCTGCAGGCGCGTCATACGAGTTTATTTGCAGAAGCAATTGTCACCGGTCATACAGAAATCGGCAAAGCCGGCATTTCGGCAAGCCTGAGAACAAGCGTCTTTCGAAGGATGCTGCCCCATGAGCACATAATCGGCATGTCCGCACGCGCCACGATCCATACGTTTGGGGTTCGTACTTTTCACCACAGCAGCATTAGAGCCGCTACCAAGAGCCATCATTACAAATCCCGCCAGCACGGCTACTTGAAGGCCAATGAGGAAAAACTTTTTCTTACACATAAGCAAAATAGAATTAGGGTTAATAAATAAGTTAATATATCATACCAATCGAAAGTTCCACCAATCCAGTGACAGGCCTGCAATCCCTCTATCCCGAAAGGAAGAAGTACGGCAACCCATACGCACAAACGACTGACCAACGAATCTCTCAACAGTATTTGATGCTGCACAAGCAATAATGCCATATACCAAAGCGCATCCGGCAAACAATATACCACCCAATATACGAACGGATTTCCGTCATCCAAGCGGACATGCAACGCATTGTTCAAATGAAGCCAATCCACGAACAATATGTTTATCCGGCAGCAAACATAGAGCATAGCCCCCAGCACTAAACATCCCAATGCCAACAGATATGTCCGTGTTTTGCTATTCATCTGTGATTTAAGGATTTAGAAAAAGCGGTCATAATTGTTCCCTCTTTTCCGAAATCCGCTGCAAAGGTACAACATTTTTTTGACATAACCAAATGTTGGGGGCAAAAAAAATTAATTTTTTGGTTGGATTTTATTGTTGAACCAGTGAGAGTAGTGTTCTGGTTAGACTAGTCGGACCAGTGTTTCTTCCTTTTGGCAGGCTTTCTTCTGCTTTTCGTTGGCTTAATAACCTAATAATAACCAAATAATCACCCAATAATAACCCAATAACAACCTAATATCGCTGCGCGGTTTATAGCAGAGCGGTGGATAATAAAGCAAATATTTGTAGTACTTTCGGACGCAATTTTGTAGTAACTTCGGCCCTCCCGCAAGCGGGTTCCCGCCGAAAGTACGGTCGCACCCTGCGGAGCATATGCAGGAGCGATTGGAACGATTTTTTGTCCGTGCAAAGCACGTCGTTTTTAGCCGGTATTTCCGGCACCTTATACAAGCATAAGTGGTCGGAAATACCGACTAAAAACATCAAACTACGTCCGATATGACAAAAAATCGTCCCAAAATTTGCATATGTGCAACATTTGTTGTACTTTTGCATGTTTTTTCGCGCTGAGAGCGGATTGCCCGCATAAATTGTCCGCGGAAAAACAAAATAAACAATAATCTATTAAAGATGCGCAAAATACTAACCTACACACTCCTTCTGGCCGTAACTGCCGCCCATGCCGTAATCGCTAAACCCGGTAGCGGCGTGTATGGAGACGAATACTACCACTACCGTCTTGACGAAAAAGGACAAATAACTGCCGCAGCCTCCACCATACAACGCGATACGCCGCGACGTCCCGCCGTCCAACTAGATAACACCTTCCCTTCCACAGGACAAGTACACAGCCTCGTTATCCTGGTCAACTTCTCCGACCTCAAATTCGTGACACCCAACCCCAATGAGGCCTTCACGAAAATGCTGAACGAACCCGGCTATAGCGAAAACTACGGAACCGGTTCGGCTCACGACTACTTCGTTGCCAGTTCATACGGTCAGTTCGAGCCGTTCTTCGATGTATATGGTCCCGTGAACCTCGGTAACACCTGTGCCTACTACGATGCGAACGTCCGTCAGATGGTGATAGACGCATGCGATTCGCTGGAACATGTGATAGACTGGGACAAATACGATGCGAACGACGATGGCGATGTAGATAACATATTTATCTATTACGCAGGCTTCAATGAAGCGGAAGGCGGTCCTTCCACCTCCATCTGGCCGCACCGGTCGTACGTATTCAGCGAGAAAGACGGGAGTTATATCAAATACTACTACAACGGCAAGTCGGGCAAAAGACGCTGGCTGTGGGACTACGCCTGCACATCAGAGTTGCGCGGGCATAGCGGCAAGAACATGTGCGGTATCGGTACATTCTGCCACGAGTTCAGCCACGTTCTCGGTCTGGATGACCTATACGACACCAAAAACGATGAGGCGTATACAGTGGGCGAATGGGACATCATGTGCCAAGGCAGTTACAACAACAGCGGCCGCACTCCGCCCAGTTACTCGGCGTTTGAGCGTTTCATGGTAGGCTGGCTGACACCTACACAACTAACGGAGATAGCCGATTACACACTGCCCGCGATAACCGATGTTCCGTCCGAGACAGACAATCGTCCTCGTGCGTACCTCATCGCCTCCACGACCCATAACATGAATGCGCAGAACCCCAATCCGAAAGAATACTGGCTCATAGAAAACCGCCAACGCGTAGGATGGGACCAACCGAACTACTGCCTACCCGGCACAGGCCTGCTGATAAGCCATATCACATTCGATGCCAAGAAATGGGAAAACAACACGCCGAACAACAGCACACCGTTGGGCTATGACATCGTGGAAGCCTCCGGCAACGGCAATAATTACAGTTCCGCTGCCGACCTCTACCCCGGCACAGGGCGTATCACCACCTTCACTCCGCAAGATAACAAGGGTAACAAGCTGACTAATAATATCCTGCAACAAATACGCACGGAAAACGGTACGACAAATATCATATTCCGGCATGGTCCGATGGGCGCAGGTTTCAATGTTACCAATAACGGGAAAGATACTCTGCAAACCGAAGTAAATGACAAGAAACAAGCGGTGTACTACTCTGTGACAAGCCTTGAAATAAGCGGCAAACAACTGACAGACAGAGTGGTACACATCTATTCGCAACGACATAAGATAGCCCTGAGTTTTGACAGCGTGAAATGGACAACCGACACACTGACAGACACTATCAGCGCAGAAGGCACCTACCAACGCCAAATCTATGCCCGCTACCAAACAACCCAACAATGCCGGACCGAAAGCGATATTCTGCAAGTAATCCAACAGAATGAGAAACTGAGCACCCAATATCCCTTGTACGGGCACTCTGAACGCGCCCAACTGATAGGCGAAGTGCAGACCCTGGATGCAACGGACGTGACGCCCTACTCGTTCACGGCACATTGGGAGGAAGAAGAAGATGCCGAAGAATATGCGTTGCATGTGTTCTCCATCCAACAAAACACCAGCACCCAAAACACAAAAGTGGGTCGCAAACTCAGCGAACACGGTGAGACCTATCACCAAGACTTCTTCCCACTGACAATTCGTACGCTGGAACTAAACTACACGCAACACTGGAACAATGCCGATGCGGCAGGCGTGATGGCTATTGATGCCAAAAGCGACCAAAAATGGGTGAACATCGACAGCCTGAATATCCGTAACGTGACCAAAACGAACAAGAAAACCTACACGTTCACGGAAGAACAGGGCTACAGCCAATACCGCATCCGTTTCTTTGTGACCAAAGGAAAACCGGCAGCGACCATCAATAGCGTGAATATCACCAGTCACTATACTGCCCAATACCGCAATACGAACGAATTGCCCAATGACCAGACAGAACTTGAGATAACAGGACTTACTCCTTCGGCCGAATACTATTACTACGTGACCTGCCAGGAAGAAAAAGGCTGCCAACTCCGTAGCACCACACGCGGTCCGCTCACCAAAGTCCGTACCCTTCCCGGCACAAGCAACACCGGCAAACAGTTCACCTGCCTGAACCAAAACGGACAAGTGACCGCCTATCTGCCCCAAGCGACCAGCAGCAAACGCCTTCTGCTGGTGTACAGCACAGCCGGACAACTGGTGGAAAAGGTAGAGGTGCCGGAAATGGCCGTTTCCGTATCTATTCCTACCCAAGGTTTGGCCAAAGGACAGATTTATGCCGTGAAACTGGTAACATCGGAAAAACTGACCCGCAAACAGATTTGGGCAAAATTCCTCTACTAAAAGAGCAAAAATAACCCACAATTCACCACTTTGTTAATAACTCATATAACAAAGTGGTTTTTTGTTACTTACACTCTCAATAACCTGTTGAAAAATGCGTTTACAACTCCGTTGAAAATTTTTTTGTGGGGAAAAGTGGGGAAATATGAAATATTTTTTGTACCTTTGCAGCGAATTTCAGAAAAAACACAAACAAGATGGGTACATTTATAGGTAATATCGAAGCCAAAACGGATGAGAAAGGACGTATCTTTATCCCCTCCTCCTATCGAAAGATTTTGAGCGATATGCTGTCCCGCCGTATTATTATGCGTCGCGACACCGACAACGCCTGCCTGATTTTCTACCCCGAACAAGTGTGGAATCAGAAAGTGGAGTCACTGAAAGCCGCTTTGGACGAATGGAATCCCGATGACCAAATGCTGCTGATGCAGTTTATGGCGGAAGCCGAGACCTTTGAAACCGACACGCAAGGGCGTATCCTGCTGCAACGCAAGACGCTGGAAAGCATCGGCGCAGACAAGACGCTGGTGTTTGTCGGTATGCTGGATCGTTTCGCACTGTGGGATAGCACCACATTCGCCGAAAAGCGAATCAGTCAAAAAGAGTTGGCGAACAAGATACGCGAGAAAATGCAATCCCTCACCCCAAAAGCCTAAAACCATGAACGAAGTTTATCACATACCGGCAATGCTCCAACAGACAGTGAACGGACTGAATATCCAGCCCAACGGAACGTATGTGGATGTGACTTTCGGCGGTGGTGGACACAGCCGCGCCATTCTGGAACGCCTCGGAACGGACGGGCGGTTGTTTTCCATGGATCAAGATATAGACGCCTATCATAACGAGTGTACGCAGGCACACAGACAGTTGGCAGACGATAGCCGCTGGCAATTCGTACACGGCAATTTCCGTTATCTGGGCAACTTTATGGACTACTATGGCGTTCAACAAATAGACGGACTGTTGGCAGACCTGGGTGTCAGTTTTCATCACTTCGACAGTCCGGAACGCGGTTTCAGTTTCCGTTTTCCCGCTCCGCTGGATATGCGCATGAACCAAAACGGCGGACGGACAGCGGCAGACATACTGAACACTTATGATGAAGAGAACCTCGCGCGCGTTCTATATATATACGGGGAACTGAAACAATCCCGAATGCTGGCACGCAAAATCATCACCGCACGGCAAAAAGCCTCCATCTTCAGGACAGAAGAATTGGTAGCCATATTGGGTGATGACAAAAAGATACTGACACTTGTATTCCAAGCCCTTCGCATAGAAGTGAACGATGAATTGGGTGCATTGCGCGAAATGCTGCTCACAGCAAAAACACTTCTGCGGAAAGGCGGCCGTATATCGGTACTGACATACCATTCGCTGGAAGATCGAATCGTCAAAAACTTTCTGCGTAGCGGCAACATTGAAGGCAATATCGAAAAAGACTTCTACGGCAACATATTGACACCCTTCCGCGTAATTGAGAAAGGACTCAGTGCCGATGAAGAAGAAATAATCCGTAATCCACGCGCCCGAAGCGCCAAACTAAGAATAGCCGAAAAACTATGAAAAACGTAACAGCCCAAGAAATCCTAAATGGTGACATCCTGACCCGAAAATGGTTTACCGACCAGAAATGGGTGGCCTTGTTGGTCTTCTTTTTGGTGGTATTGTATGTCTATAGCGCCTATGCCGCACAAAGCCAACAACGGCATATTGACGATTTGAAAAAAGAGTTGGTGGACGAACAATATACGCTTTCCACCAAACGCGCGGAACTGATTAAACTCACCCGCCAATCATCCCTGTCCGACGAACTGAACAAACGCGGCAGCCAACTACGAGAAAACGAAGAACCTGTTATACGTATCCGATAAGCCATGTCTGAACAACTGAAAAATACTATCATCCGGTTTGCATTCGTGTTCTTTGCCATTACCGCAGGATTTGTTGGTGTCATAGCTAAAATCCTATATATTCAGGTGGCAGAACAAGAGAAATGGGATGCTATCGCGCAAAAGCAAGTAAAACGCGTTTGCGCCATCCAACCAATACGCGGCAATATCTACGACAATGATGGCCGTCTGTTGGCAAGTAGCACGCCACAATACTACATTTGGATGGATACCCGCGTAGAAGCCCTTCATTTAGGAGGAGATACGTTGTTTAACCGGTATATTGGTGCCATCAGCGAAGGGTTGAGCGATATTATCGGTGACTATAGTACCGAGGAATACCGTTCGCGCATTGTGCAAGCCAAACGGGCAAAACGCGATTTCCGCATCACCAAAACACGCATCAATTATCTGCAAAAGAAGCAGATACAACAACTTCCGTTGATATGCAGAGGTATCTACAAGAGCGGCGTTCACTTCGAACCCATCAACATTCGCACCAAACCATACGGCACGCTCGGAAGTCGTACCGTAGGTAGCATTTATGCAGCAGACGGGACAGGAAATTCCGGACTGGAAAAACGCTTTGAGGAGTTTCTGCACGGCAAAGAAGGACGTGCCGTCCGTAAAAAAGTGGCAGGACGCTGGACACAAATTCCGACCAAAAATGCCGTGAACGGATGCGACATCGTCACTACGCTTGACGCCAATCTGATGGATATCGTAGAGTCATCTCTCCGCGAACGGCTTATAGCCACACAGGCCGATTGGGGATGCTGTATTCTGATGGAAACGAAAACCGGAAAAATAAAAGCCATCAGCAACCTTGACAGTGATCCTGACGGTAATTATTATGAAAAAGAGAACCACGCTGTGAAACGCGTAGAGCCGGGCTCCACTTTCAAGACCATCTCACTGATGGCAGTCTTGGACGATGGGAAAATGGAGATTGACGATACAATTCGCGTCTATCGCAACGGTTGGAAATATTTTGACAGCAACCATACGGATTCACACCCGAAAGACACAACTTACAATCTCCGCAGTGCACTGGCTGTCAGCAGTAATATCGCCTTCGCAAAAATGGTAACATCCAGTTATGAGAAAAAAGCAGAAAAGTTTGTCAGCAAACTGGAAAAAATGGGGCTAACAGCCGGTTTTGACACCGAAATTCCGGGAACAGAAAAGCCGCGTATTGATATTCCCAAAGACCGTGTAACGCTCTCAAAGATGGCGTACGGATATTCCGTAGAACTCAGTCCTATGCAAATTCTCGCTTTCTACAATGGTATCGCCAACGACGGAAAGATGATTCGTCCCTACCTTGTGGAACGCGTGGAGCGCGAAGGAGAAACAATTGAAAAATATGGTACTGAGACACTGAAATCATCGCTCTGCAAATCGTCCACACTCCACCAGGTCCGAGAGGCACTACATGATGTGGTTTGGGACAATGATCTCGGAACAGCCTCCGTACTCAAATGGCAAGGCCATATTGTCCGCCGCAAAGCCCAAAGTGACCGAGTGCATATTGCAGGCAAAACAGGAACCGCCCAACTATTGGTCAAAGGACGCTATCAGGGACAGCAACACCGAATCACTTTTGTCGGGTATTTCCCTGAAGAAAATCCGCAATACACCTGCATTTGCATGATTAACCACCCGCGTAACCACCCTTACTATGATGCCGGAGGAGATTGTGGAAGCGTGGTTCGCACGATAGCAGAAAAAACCATTGCCTATACCGGTGTCTGGGAGTGGAACAACGGTGAATACACTTGGAAAAAAGTAAAATAAACAAACAACACATATACCGCCATGAAACTGGAAACATTATTGCAAGCTATCCGCCCGATAGAAGTAATCGGGAACAAGGATGTTGAGATTACGGGCATACAATTCGATTCCCGAAAAGTGACAACAGGCAACCTTTTTGTTGCCCAGAAAGGGACTGCCGTTGATGGACACCAATTCATCAATTCCTGTATCTCTTCCGGCGCGGCTGCTGTTGTTTGTGAAAACACGGACGGCATTGACAACACAAACAATGCCACCATTATCCGGGTCAAAAACAGCGATGAGGCTCTTGGGCGTATAGCTGCCGCTTGGTTCGACAATCCAAGCCGGAAACTCAAGTTGGTAGGCGTAACTGGCACCAACGGAAAAACCACCATTGCTACACTGCTCTACAAACTGGTTCGTGCCCTCGGACACAAAGCCGGGTTGCTATCCACCGTCGTGAATTATGTGGACGAACAAGCTGTTCCATCCACACACACGACCCCCGATGCACTTCAATTGAATGGTCTGTTGGCGGACATGGTGGCAGCAGGATGCGAATATGCATTTATGGAGGTCAGCAGTCACTCCATCGCCCAAGAACGAATTGCAGGACTGGATTTTGACGGTGCACTTTTCACGAATCTCACACGCGATCATATTGATTATCACAAGACTTTTGACAACTACCGTGACACCAAGAAACGTCTGTTTGATACGCTCAAGAAAGATGCTTTTGCGATCACCAACAAGGACGATAAAAACGGCATGGTGATGTTGCAGAACTGCAAAGCCCATCTTCACACCTACTCCACCCGTTCCATGGCGGACTATCGCGGTATGATTTTGGAAGAAGGTTTTGATGGTATGTTGCTCACTATCAACCAGAAAGAAGTATTCGTTCCCCTTGTTGGACGCTTCAATCTGCAAAATCTTTTGTGTATCTACGGTGCTGCTGTTTGTCTCGGATTTGAGCCTCAAGAAGTGCTGCGAATTCTCTCCACCCTCACCGCAGTAAACGGCCGGTTTGAGGCCATTCATAGCCCCAAAGGTTGGACGGCAATCATTGACTACGCCCACACACCCGATGCCGTGGACAATGTAATAAAAACCATCAACGAAATTCGCAAAGGCCGTCTGATTACCGTTGTAGGCTGTGGCGGAAACCGTGACAAAGGCAAACGGCCGATGATGGCGAAAATAGCCAAACAAGGTAGCGAGCAACTCATTTTGACCAGTGACAATCCGCGCGACGAGGAACCGAAAGATATTTTGAAAGATATGACTGACGGACTGACGGAAGAGGAGTTGCGTAGCACACTCGTTATCGAAGACCGCGCTACTGCCATCCAGACCGCTTGTACACTGGCGCAGAAAGACGATGTCATCCTCATTGCCGGAAAGGGGCACGAGGACTATCAGATTATTAAAGGCATCAAGCACCATTTTGATGACCATGAAGAAGTAAAGAAATATTGTTAATCAGGCTTTTATTATGTTCTACCATCTTTTCGATTATTTGACTACTGCGTACGGACATTTGGCAGGTGCGCGTCTGTTCACTTACATCTCTTTCCGTGCCATCACAGCGGGGATTATAGCCCTCTGCGTGAGCGTATGGTTCGGCAATTGGTTCATCAATACCATGAAGCGTCACAACATCAGTGAGACCCAACGTGACGAAAAGACCGACCCCTTCAATGTCGGGAAGAAAGGTGTACCGACAATGGGCGGACTGATTGTCATTGCCGCCATCCTGTTACCTTGTCTATTGCTCGGTAAACTAACGAATATCTATATGATTCTCATGCTCATCACCACACTGCTGATGGGGGCATTGGGTTTTGCGGACGACTACATCAAAACTTTCCGCAAGAACAAAGACGGCCTGAACGGATGGGTAAAGATTGCCGGACAGGTATCTCTGGGACTGATTGTCGGCCTTACGCTCCGTTTTGCGCCTGCGGTATCGATGAACGAAGTAGTAAGCAGCCACATTGAGAATAACGTTGTCGTGGTGGAAAAGACACCGGAAATCAAATCTACACAGACCACTATTCCTTTTGTCAAGCATCATAATTTCAACTACGCCGACTTGTTCTCGTGGCTTGGCGAAGAGAATAAATACCGTGCAGGATGGATATTCTTCGTACTGCTGACGGTGTTTGTGGTTGCAGCGGTAAGCAACGGTGCGAACCTGAACGACGGCATGGATGGCATGTGTGCCGGCAATTCGGCCATTATAGGTATCGCCTTGCTTATTCTCGCCTACACGAGCGGTAGCGTCGTCTGGGCGGAGTATTTCGATGTGATGTACATACCTGGCAGCGAAGAACTGGTGGTATTCCTTGCTTCGTTTGTCGGTGCACTGGTAGGTTACCTTTGGTGGAATGGTTTTCCGGCACAGGTCTTCCTCGGTGATACGGGCAGCCTGACTGTCGGAGGCATCATCGGTGTATGCGCAATGGTGATTCACAAAGAACTGATGGTACCTGTTCTTTGCGGAGTATTCTTGATGGAAAGTATCAGTGTCATCCTGCAAACGCAAATCTATAAGTTCAACAAACGCCGTGGCAAACATGTGCGTGTATGGAAACGCACGCCGTTGCACGACCATTTCCGCACCTCAGTAGAACAAGTGCTGAAGAACGACCCCACTTGCACTATCTTCTTCAAAGGCAGCAAGAACTTGCACCATGAAACCAAGATCGTGCTCCGGTTCTGCATCGTCACGCTTATTCTTGCCGCCGTTGCCATTCTAACCCTCAAAATCCGATAAACTATGAAAAACAACATTGTCATCTTAGGCGCAGGCGAAAGTGGAACCGGTGCCGCCATTCTTGCCCAAGAAAAAGGGTATGAGGTTTTTGTGAGCGATATGGGACAAATCAAGCCCATGTATCGTGCACTGCTGGACCAGCATCATATCCCTTGGGAAGAAGGACAACATACGGAGGAGAAGATTCTCGCTGCCACAGAAGTCATCAAGTCGCCCGGCATACCGAATGATTCTCCGCTCATCCTGCGTTTGATGGAGAAGCATATTCCCGTCATTTCGGAAATAGAGTTTGCCGCCCGTTACACCCATGCCAAAATGATTTGCATCACGGGTAGTAACGGCAAAACCACTACCACCTCGCTCATCTACGACATGCTTTGTCGGGCAGGGCTCAATGTGGGGTTGGCGGGAAATATCGGCAACAGCCTGGCGCTGCAGGTGGCGCAACAGGATCGCGACTATTATGTCATCGAACTCAGTTCGTTCCAGCTGGACAATATGTACAACTTCCGCGCCAACATTGCTATCTTGCTCAACATCACCCCCGACCACTTGGATCGCTATGACTTTGAGTTCCAGAACTATGTCAATGCCAAGTTCCGCATCACGCAGAATCAGACACCCGAAGAAGCGTTCATCTATTGGTCGGAAGACCCTGTCATTGACCGCGAAATCCAGCGTATCCGTCCCAAAGCAACCCTGTATCCCTTCGGCAGCAAGAAACAGAATGCCGCATACACGGACGGCGAAAACATGATTGTTGCCGCACCCGATGCCGCCGAACCATTCTCTATCCGGCTCAGCGACCTCAGCCTCAAGGGTTTGCACAACCAGCAGAACTCCATGGCTGCCTCCCTTACTGCACAGATATTACATATCAAGAACGAAACCATCCGCGAATCGCTCATGCAGTTTGCCGGAGTGCCGCACCGCCTCCAATATGTTGCCACCATCAAGGATGTGCGTTATATCAACGACTCCAAAGCCACCAATGTCAACTCTTGTTGGTATGCGCTGGAGTCCATGACACGTCCCACGGTGCTCATCCTCGGTGGAAAAGACAAAGGTAACGATTACAGTGAGATTGACGACCTGGTGCTAGAGAAATGCCATACCTTGGTCTTCATGGGACTGCACAACGAGAAGTTGCAGGAGCATTTCGGCGCCTTGAAGGCGGCACGAAAGCCCGAACTCCGCCTTATCTCCACCAACAATCTCTCGGATGCCGTTGCCGCCTGCTACAATGCAGCGAAGCCTGGAGATAATGTGCTCTTGTCCCCTTGCTGCGCCAGTTTCGATTTGTTCCACAATTATGAGGAACGCGGAGACCTCTTCATGCAAGCCGTACGCCAACTATGAAAAACCTTGACTTAAAACATATCGACCGTCCTTTTTGGCTACTCTTCGCTATACTAATCGTAGTAGCCGTCATCGCGCTATTCTCGGCCAGCAGTACTTTGGCCTATGAAGAAGGCAGCGCCTTCGGACCTGTGCTCAAGCAAGTGATCTTCATCCTCTTTGGAGCAGCTTGTGCCTTTGGTATTCAGTTTCTACCCACTTGGCTCGTCCGAATGGGGGGATATGTACTATTGGCTTTCTCCATCCTCTGCTTGTATCTAATCATCATCCCTGGCAGTCCCTTCGCAGCCAACATCAACGATGCCAGCCGATGGTTCAAGTTTGGTGCGTTTTCGTTCCAACCCTCTGAACTGGCGAAGCTCAGCCTTATCATCGTTGTCGCGGATTTGTTGGCGCGGATCAAACGGCCGGAGGATAACCGCCGTTATTTCTTCATCACACTGGGTATCACGGCTGTCACGGTGTTCCCCATTCTCATCGGCAACCTCTCCACGGCTATACTGCTTTCAGGCATTGTATTCCTGCTTTGGTTCTTAGCAAGAATCAATTGGAAGTATCTGGCATCCACCTTTGTCATCGCCGCCGCTGTTGCGGGCCTGAGTTATAGCATCGTCGAGTATGCCTATGTTCGGCCGCATCGCCAACTGACAGGACCTTTCCAGCGTGCCATCACTTGGGTCAGCCGTATTGATAGCAAAATAGCAGAAATAAAGCAGTCCGACGAGGAGTTTCGGCTCACCGATGCCAACTACCAGAGTTCTATTGCCAAAGTGGCAATAGCGCGAGGGGGAAAATCGCCTTTCGGTGTGCTGCCGGGCAATAGTCAGGAGCGCGATTTTCTGCCCTTGGCATACGCGGATTATATCTTTGCCATCATCGTTGAAGAGACGGGTATCATCGGTGCCATCGCGCTCTGTTTCCTCTATCTGGCTATCCTTTTCCGCGCATGTTATGCCAGCAGCAGATATGCCGATTATTCCGCCATGCTTATGGTCATGGGGCTGGCACTTATGCTCACCTGTCAGGCCTTAGTCAGCATGGCAGTGGCGTGCGGAATAGGAGCCGTCACAGGCCAACCTTTGCCGCTCATCTCAAAGGGTGGTACGGGCGCTATCATCACCAGCCTCTATTTCGGAGTCATGATGTGTGTCGCACGCGAACAGAATGAACTCCGTGAACGAGAACAACAATCCCTGCAGACAAGCATCGAACAGGTGCCGGAACTGGAAATCGAATAACCAAACAATGTAACCCTTTTTATACCATGAAATACCTCATTTCGGGCGGTGGAACAGGCGGACATATTTTCCCCGCAGTCAGTATTGCTAACGCATTGCGCCAATTGGATAAAGATGCCGATATTCTCTTCATCGGTGCGCTCGGACGCATGGAGATGGAGCGGGTGCCGGAGGCCGGTTATCGTATCATCGGCCTGCCCGTACGCGGATTCAATCGTGCGCAGCCGTGGAAGAATATCAGTGTACTCATCGACCTCATGCGGGCGATGAGGCAGGCGAAACGCATCATCCGTGACTTCCGTCCCGATGTGGCGGTGGGAGTTGGGGGATATGCCTCCGGAGCCGCCATGAAAGTAGCGGCACGAATGGGCATTCCTGTTCTTCTGCAAGAGCAGAATGGATTTGCAGGAGTCACCAACAAACTCCTTAAAAACGATGCCCGTAAGATTTGTGTGGCATACGAAGGCATGGAGCGTTTCTTCCCGAAGGATAAAATCATTCTCACAGGCAATCCTGTCCGTCAGAACCTGACTGAAGGCAGTGCCGAACGGGCGGTGGAGTTCTTTAATCGCGAGTTCGGTGTCTCGTTCCGTGCAGATATCCCCACCCTGCTTATTATCGGCGGAAGCCTGGGCGCACGCACTATCAACCGCAGTATCATCGCTGCATTGCCTGAATTGGCAGCATCCGGCATACAGGTCATCTGGCAAACCGGAAAGGGATATATTGACGAATGCCGGCAGGCGATGGTGCCTTATGCCGACAGTTCTATTGTCTGCACCGCTTTCCTTGGCAACATGCCCGATGCGTATGCCATTGCCGATTTGGTTATCTCGCGTGCAGGGGCATCGTCTATCTCGGAAATATGTCTGTTGGGCAAGGCAGCTATCCTTGTTCCATCGCCCAATGTAGCGGAGGACCACCAGACGCATAATGCCATGGCGTTAGTCCGTAAAGATGCGGCGGTGCTGGTCACCGATGCCGACGCGCCGAAACAGTTGGTAGGAACGGCGTTGCAACTGATTCGTGATACCGAACGGTTAGAGGTTCTCAGTCGCAATGTCCGTACGCTTGCACAGACCGATTCTGCGCAGCGCATCGCACAGGAGGTTATCTCCCTCGCCACCAATCTCGGATAACTCTTAGGTCATTCTCGAATAATTCTCGAATAAGTATTGGGTTATTATTGGGTGATTATTGAGTTATTATTAGGTTATTAGTAGGTTATTAAGCCAACGAAAAGCAGAGGAAAGCCTGCCAATGGCAGGAAACCCCATAGTCCCACTAGTCCAACTAGTTCGACCAGAACACTAGTCTTACTAGTTCAACAATAAATCTGCACAAAATTGCAGATTTATTTGGTTATCTCAAAAAAAAGCACTACCTTTGCAGTCGCAAATTTGATTACACATGGAAGACAATTTCGCTATACAACTTTTCGAAGGAAAAAAGGTTCGTATCGTTTGGGATGAGGAGCAGGAAAAGTACTATTTCTCGGTTGTAGATATAGTACAAGTGTTAACGGATAGCATAAATCCTACTGATTATCTCAAGAAAGTGAGAAAACGTGATCCTGAATTAGGAACGTTCCTAGGGACAAATTGTCCCCAGGTAGAAATGTTAACCTTTACCGGTAAGAAAAGAATGACTTTAGCCGCTGATTTACAGGGTATTTTCCGCATTATTCAATCTATCCCGTCCAAGAAAGCAGAGCCTGTGAAACAATGGTTGGCGAAGTTAGGTGAGCAACGCATTGACCAGATGATAGATCCGGAATTGACGTTCCAAATGGCGATTGAGGACTACCGTCGTCAGGGTTATTCGGACAAGTGGATTAATGAGCGTATGCGCTCCATCGAGATGCGCAAGGAGTTAACCGATGAATGGCAACGTGCAGGAATAACGGAACACAAGGACTTCGCCATCTTGACGAATGTGCTTACGCAGGCCTGGAGCGGTATGACCACAGGCGAGTACAAGCGTTTCAAGGGACTTACAAAAGAGAACTTACGCGACAATATGACCAACGTAGAACTGGCGCTGAACACTTTAGCGGAAGTAACAGCAACAGAGTTATCGCGTCAGCGCAATCCAAAGGGCATGGCGCAGAGCGCTCAAACAGCAAAGGAGGGAGGAGATGTGGCCCGTAGCGCACGAGTTGATATCGAAAGCCGCTTAGGCCGCTCGGTCATTTCTTCTGAGAAAGCTTCCGATCACATTCATCCGATAGAAGAAGGCTCTGTCCAGAAACTGCCCTTTGAGGACAAATCCGAAGACGTGGAATAATATTAAAATTCTAACAATGAAATCCATTTCAGTAGTTGCCGCTGTAATCTTTGACGAGCAGGGACGAATCTTTGCTACGCAACGCGGATATGGCGAATGGAAGGATTGGTGGGAGTTCCCTGGCGGGAAGATCGAACCCGGTGAGACGCCCCAACAAGCATTGCAGCGCGAAATTCACGAAGAGTTGGATACGAGCATAGAAGTCGGCGAACTATTGCGGACGATAAATTATGATTATCCGACCTTTCATTTGACCTTGCATTGTTTCAAATGCAAACTGACAGACAGCCATCTCACACTCTTGGAGCACGAAGCCTCCAGATGGCTCAAACCGAATGAATTACAATCCGTTAAGTGGCTCCCAGCAGATGAAGAGATAATCGAGGAATTATGTGTGTAACCCACACCTATTTCGCCTTCTTTTGCATCCTTCAACCTTAAACTTTAAACTTTCAACCAAAAATCTTTGATTTTTCTTGCATATGTCAAAAAAAAGCAGTACCTTTGCCGCGAAATTGGAATTGACATGCAATATATAGGAATCATACCTGCCCGTTACGCCTCTACCCGTTTCCCCGGGAAACCGTTGGTGGACATCGATGGAAAGCCGATGATTCAGCGTGTGTACGAGCAGGCAAAGAAGAGTTTGGAGCGTGTGGTGGTAGCCACTGACGATGAACGTATCTTTGATACCGTTCGCTCTTTTGGAGGCGAAGCGGTAATGACCCGCGCGGACCACAAGTGCGGCACAGACCGTTGTCTGGAAGCCATGGAAAAGACCATCGGGGAGGCAACAGATGCGGTGGTTATCAACATCCAAGGCGATGAACCGTTCATCCAACCCGAACAGATAGATGCCATCAAACGGTGCTTTGCTGACGAATCCACTCAAATAGCCACTCTGGTCAAGCCCTATACGGAAGAGGACAGCCTTGCCGATTTGGAGAATCCCAATACACCGAAAGTGGCAATCGCTTTCGATGACGATCAACGCCAAACAGGCACCGCGTTGCTTTTCTCGCGCAGCGTTATCCCTTACCTGCGCGGCATTGATAAACAGGACTGGCTGAAACAAGGATTGCACTATCGCCACATCGGCATGTATGCCTACAAAGCACAAACGCTACGCCAAATCACCCGTCTGCCCCAGACACCGTTGGAGAAAGCCGAAAGTCTGGAACAGTTGCGATGGTTGGAACACGGCTATCCTATCCGCGTGGCAGTCTGCAACACTTACTCGATGGGCATAGATACGCCCGATGACCTGGCACAAGCCATTGCATACCTCCAACAGCGGCAATAATGCACGCCGACCATAAAGATGAAGAACAGAAACCACATACGGACCGCCCTTGCAGGCATCGCACTCATACTGAGTATCGCGATGGTGATACGCTGGGTCACAGGCGAACATCTCGCCCCATGGACCACATCCGTCACCGTCAACCGGCCGCTGCAAGAGGTTCGTTCATCGCATGGCCTGTTCATCTTGGACAATGCCTACCACCGCATCATTCGGGCGGATGAAAAAGGCAAAGTGGATGCCCTGGTGACATTTGACAACGTGCGCGGTGCCGTGAACCGCATCCAGAGACTCTGTGCCACCGATGAGGCACTGTACGCTGTCGGTATCAAGAACCGCAAGGGAGGAATCTTTGCACAGAACGAACAGATACTGCGTTTCCGCACCTTGGGCGACCTGCCTCAAAGCATCTTTATCCACCAGTACAGCGATTCCGATTTCGTTGCCAAAGGTCAGATACTCAATTTGTGGGAAGAAGAAGGCGACTTACGCTATCTGACCTGCGAGGGAGATAAATGCATCCTTTATTCGTTGGGAACGAACGCCGCCACAACCGATGAACTGCTGACGCCGGACACCGTGGCTGTCTATCCCGTTCACGAACCCATACTGAAAGCCATCCGCAATACGGACGGAAGTTTTACGCTGTTGGGCAAGTACAGCCGCACCGATTATTCGGAAACACTGCCTCAAGACGGGCAGTTGCCTCTCAGTACCGGGCTGATCGTACACAATCTGCTTTTCATCATCGCCGTAGCGTATATACTGCTGCTGATTATCATGGGGCTGTTCCGCCTTTTCCGCAATAGGCAGCCGCAGCAAAGCACACCCGACTCCACGCACCATGTACGTAATGCCGTTATGCTTGCCGTCACCGCCTTGTTGATTGCAGGTTTCTACACCCACCATCTGTACAAGGGCTATCAGGATGCTTACAACCGGCAGGTATGTGCGTTGCGCCAGCAGTTGGATTTCCTGGTACTGAACGACTATCGAGATGTGCTGGAAGGCATTGCTGCGGAAGGACAAACCTATATTGACGACTCTGCACATCTCTCACGCTTGCAGGCCCTCAATCGGATGATGGCGGAAATGACACATACGCCCAGCCTGAATCAGGACCTTTATTCTGACATCTTCCGCCTCAGCGAAGACGGACGGGGTCTGCATGTGGCAGATGCCAACAACCAATACCTGTTCGGCGAAGAAATGTCCACAGCCGAGGAGATGCAGCACATAATGAGCAATCCCGCTTCGCATATTCCCTACAAGATTTGGGACATTGCAGGTTCCTACTGGACATCCATCTCACAAGTGGAGATAGACGGTACGCACTTCTTCATTGAAGCCGGATTCAAAGAAAACGATGTAAAGCACAGCTCCATGATGGAGGTTCTGGAGATATTCTTCACACTGCTGATTGCCTTCCTCATCCTGTACACTATCTATAACCTGCTGCAACGCCTTCCCCTGCACTGGAAATCCTTCCGTGCCGCCCGTCAGCAGCAACAGGCCGATGCCGGCGTGTGGCTGTCCGGCGTAGTATCGTTCCTGTTCTATGCCATCTCTGCCATTGACCAAGGTGTAATGGTCTATTTGGTTTACCAGATGAGCGAAGGATGTACACCCGCCGAAATGGCTCTCCGTGCTTCTCTGCCGATGATGCTGTACATGGGCTTTGGTATGGTGGCATACATCATCCAGCCGGCCCTGCGCAAATGGTGGGGTGACAGAAATGTCAACATGGGTGCCGGCGTACTGGCAGTGGCAGTGTTCTGTTTCATCGCTTTGGGTGTGTATGAAAAGAACTTTGCCATCTACTGCGTGGGTAAAGCCTTAAGCGGTCCCGTGTTAGGTATCGTTTTTAACTCTATGTATGCCCTGCCGCTGATAGCGAAAGAACATTCGCTGCGCAACGAAGGACTTGCCTCCATCACGCTGTCATGTCTGGCGGCAAATATCCTCTTCATCTCACTGGGCGGATACATCGGTCAGTATCTGGGATACACGGCCGTCTATGTCGTCAATGCGTTGTTGTCGGTAGTAGTCATTGCCGTTGCCGCCATCGTCTTCCCGAAACGGAAAAATGAGAACGTGAGCGAAGAAACCACATCCGTGGTGACAAAACAGGAAGGCACCCTGAAAAAGACATTACAGTTCCTGCTTTCGGGCAGAATGATAGCTTACTATTTAGGTATACTATTGCCCTTCGGAGCCATGAATGCCTATTGCTATTACCTCTACCCCATTTATGCCGAGAATGCGGGAATCAGCGTATCGGGATTGGCCAATATGATTGTATTCGGCTATGCCCTGGCTTTCATCTTCGGAGAACGGCTTGTACGTTGGAAGAACCGGCAGAATGGCTTGTGGGTATTGGTGAATGTGGTCATGATTATGGCTATATTGGAAATGGCATTCTCCGTAGCAGGCAATATCTATTGGGCGACATTAGTGCTGATGGCATGTTGCGTGATGGTTACCATCCCTCGCAGTGAAGCCAACGTATTCATTGCCGACGAAGGCAAAAAGAAAGGTCTGGATGTGCGTGACACGAACTCCGGCTTTGCCTTTGCCATGGATGCCACCGAAGCATTGGCCGGTCCGCTGATGGGATGGTGCGTAGGTTTCGGACTGGTGATAGGCACCAATCTGCTCGGCTTCATTGGGTTCTGCCTGACAGGCGTATTTGCTGTGTGGCAGCGCATAGCAAGCAAACAGGAAAAAACTGTACAAACAAGACAAGAATAATCTTTATATCGAAACAATATGGAACATCAAACTCCCACCCCCCACATCGGGGCACAATACAACGAGATTGCCAAGACCGTGATTATGGCAGGCGACCCGTTACGCGCCAAAATGATGGCAGAACGTTATTTGACAGACGTCAAAACAGTGAACGAAGTACGTGGCATGTATGCCTATACCGGTATGCACAACGGCAAACGCGTTACGGTGATGGGACATGGTATGGGTATTCCCTCCATCGCCATCTATACCTATGAATTGTATAACTTCTACGATGTAGAAACCATCATCCGCGTAGGCAGTTGCGGAAGCCGCCAGATGGATGTACGCATCGGCGAACTGGTGCTTGCCATGGGTAGTTGCACCGACAGCCATTATGCTGACCAATACAACCTGTCCGGCACTTTTGCGCCTATCGCTGACTTCGGTCTGCTCCGCGCCGCAGCGGATGCCTGCGACCGGCTGGGATACAAATACCATGTCGGTAACACATTTGCCACCGACTCATTCTATTGCGAAGATCCGCGTAAGACCAACTGGACCAAGATGGGCGTATTGGCTGATGAAATGGAAGCAGCCGCACTCTATATGAACGCTGCTCGTGCCGGCAAGAAGGCACTGGTGATTTGCACCGTCAGCGACCACATCCTGACAGGTGAAACCACTACATCCGAACAACGGCAGAACACCTTTACACAGATGATGGACGTAGCCTTCAGTCTGCTGTAACAAAAGAACACATGAAACGCTGTTTGCTCATAGGAACACTTGTACTGGGATGGATAGCCTGTTACGCAGGTTATACGCCCCAATCCGTCCCACGCCGGTGGATGGAGGGCAAGAGCCGCTTTGTAACCAACCCTGACGGACTGCTGTCCGTAGAAGAAGAACGCGCATTGGTTTCTCTTTCCGAACAGGTTTGGCGCGAAACGGGTGTGGAAATGGCAACGGTGGCGTTGCAGAGCATAGACAATGCCGATGCGTTCGATTTCTCGGTGAAGTTGTTCAACTTATGGGGCATAGGAAACGAACAGAACCAAGGAACACTTATCTTGCTCGTGCAGGATAGCAGGGATATACAAATCCGCACAGGTGGTGGTGTGGAAGGCTTGCTGCCGGATGCCGTATGCGAACAAATACGCCAAGAAGATATGATTCCTCTGCTGCGGGAAAATGCATACGGAGAAGGGCTTCTGGCCGGCAACCGCGCGATTGCCAAACACGTAACGACAGATGCCGCCAAAGCGGAACTGCTGTTGGGTTACAAGCCCAAGGAAGTGACAACAATGCCATGGTCGGGATTGAGTATCGCCTGCCTGCTGTTTATTGCATTCCTCATATTCTCGTTCTATAGTAAAACCCGATGCCCTCAATGCGGCAAACGCTTAACCAAACGGAAAGACACGCTAATTAGCCGCCCGACATATACTGCCAGCGGACGAGGAGTACACAACTATACTTGCGAGTGCTGTGGATACACATGGGCTGTACCCTACACCATCGCACGGTTGATACAGGCTAGTTCCTCCACCGGCGGATGGGGCGGAAGCAGTCGTGGCGGTTTCTCCGGCGGAGGATTCGGAGGTGGTATGACCTTCGGAGGAGGAGCAGGCGGAAAATTCTAAAACAAGAACAAACAATTATAAACAACAAATACCATGAAAAAAACAACCATTATCCTTATTATTGTAGCAGCATTGGCTGCTGTTGTATTCTGGGGAGTCGGCATCTACAATGCCTTGGTAACAGCGGAAGAGAATGTGGAAACATCGTGGGCGCAGGTAGAAAACCAATACCAACGCAGAAGCGACCTTGTTCCTAATTTGGTAGCCACTGTAAAAGGTTATGCTTCCCACGAAGCCACTGTACTGGAGAATGTGGTAAACGCCCGTTCAAAAGCCACACAAATGACAATTGACCCGTCAAAAGCCACGCCGGAACAATTGCAAGCCTACCAAGCCGCACAAGGTGAACTGAGTCAGGCACTCGGCCGATTGCTGGCATTGTCGGAGAGTTACCCCGACCTGAAAGCAAGCCAAAACTTCTTGGAGTTGCAATCACAACTGGAAGGCACAGAGAACCGTATCGCTGTTGCACGCAATGCGTTCAACGAAGCAGCCAAACAATTCAATGTGCGTATCCGCCGTTTCCCAAGCAACATCATAGCGGATATGTGCGGATTTGAGAAAAAGGCCTACTTTGAAGCGGAAGCCGGAGCGAACAAAGCTCCCGAAGTACAGTTCTAAACAAAACGGATTAGCAACAATCATTAACAAACAACCATAATATTAACAGACTCTAATTTCTTATTATGAAAAAGACATTATTTGCAGCCGCGTTGCTGCTTTGCGCACTAACAGTTAGTGCCCGTCCCTACAAACATTCTGTCGGTTTGAACATGGGTAGTGCAAGTGGTATTTCCTACAAGGGATATATCGGCGATTCAGAACATTTTATCACTGTGTTGGACTTGAACTGCAAAGTCGGTGTAACGAAAGGCGCTTATTTCTACAATCAATACCCCAGCAATTCGTTGCAGAAGTATTATGAAGCGGAATATGGCAAAGATTCAGAGTATTTCCGTCACAGCGACAAAAAAGGTAAATACGTCTATTGGACATGCGAATTCAACCCTAATCTGGGTTACCAGAGAGAGATTGCCGATTTCGGTGGTGCTACCATGCAATGGTTCATCGGCGGTGGTATCAGCGTCGGTATGGCACAAATAGCCAGCTATGGTGACGGGGTAACGCAGAAAGACGCATGGAAATCCATGAAAGATGCCCGCAAAGCATACCACGACATTCTTAAAGATAATGAGCATGACGACCATATCTATGCCGGCGTAGGAGGTTTGAACTTAAAAGGCGGAAAAGATATAGAGGAATACCATCGTCCGTATGTATTCAAAGCCGGTATCAACCTGCTCACAGGTTTCGAAGTATGCTTCAAGAATGCACCTGTTGCACTCGGCATTGATGTACGCCCCGGATGCACCGAACTGCTTGACTTCACCGTAACCAAAGAAATTCCTTTTGTAGAAGGTGGCAAGGAGAAAACATCTGAAGATGCAACCCGCATCTACTCCATGACCCATTTCGATTGGTCAGCAAGTATGTCGCTCCGTTTCCTGATTGGACAATAACAGCTATACGGCTGTTAATTATAAACAACTTAATTATTAACTTAAATTCATTCATCTGTTATGAAAAAGAATTTACTTGTAGCAGCAATGCTGCTATGCGCACTGACCATCAGTGCTCGCCCATACACCCACAGTATCGGTGTAAACGTAGGTAACATCTACGGTGTCTCTTACAAAGGTTATGTATCTGAAAACCTTGTGGTAATTGCTGATTTGAATGTGAAACTCGGTGCTTCGAAGGGATATGCTTGGAGTCAATCTTGGTCTGACAAAGATTATCAAAAGCAAATGAAAGATGCAAACGTGAAAATGTCCGGTTCCGAAACTGATAAATTCGCGTATTGGACCTTTGAGGCTAACCCGAACATTGCTTATCAGGGTCTGATTGCTAATGCAGGTTTTGCATCCATCCATTGGTTTGCAGGTGCCGGTATCAGCCTTGGTTGCGGTCAATATGCCACCTATGGTTACAAGAGACCAAAAACCGATGGCGGTGACTGGGGTGATTTAGGTGACTGGGAAGTTGCAGGCAGAAAAGATTATGCACCTTCCTATGGTGGAGTCAGCGTCGAGACCGTTACTTTGGGAATGGCTTGGAAAGACATGGCTGATGCACGCGACAACTATAACAAACTGGATTCTGATCAAAAGAAATATGCAGAGAATCCTATCGGCATGAAATTGGGTCTGAATGCTATCGGTGGCGTTGAGTTCTGCTTCAAGGGTGCTCCTCTGGCTTTGAGCGTAGATTTCCGTCCGGGTTGGGGTGAATTCATCTCATTCTCAAAAGTTAAGATGAGCCACAATGGTAAAGATTGTCTCCATGTACAGAGCGCAGCTTTCTTTGACTGGGCACTGGGAACATCTCTCCGTTATCGTTTCTAATCCACCATCATTTAAATCAAGAAACACCCTCCTACGAGGGTGTTTCTCTTTTGTTATGCCTTTGATGGATGGAATGATTACATCATGCCGCCCATACCGCCTGCGGGCATTGCAGGAGCAGGAGTCTCTTCCTTAATATCGGTGATGACACATTCTGTGGTAAGGAACATACCTGCGATGCTGGCAGCGTTCTCCAAAGCCACACGCGTTACCTTGGCGGGATCTACCACACCGGCAGCAAGCAAGTTCTCATAGGCATCCTTGCGTGCATTGTAACCAAAGTCAGCTTTGCCGGTACGGACCTTGTCCACTACAACAGCACCTTCCTTGCCGGCATTGATAACAATCTGACGGAGCGGCTCTTCGATGGCACGGCGTACGATTTCAATACCCGTCTGCTCGTCTTCATTCTCGCCCTTCAGACTATCCAAGGCTTCCTGGGCACGGATGTATGCTACACCGCCGCCGGGAACGATACCCTCTTCAATAGCGGCACGCGTTGCGCTGAGTGCATCATCTACGCGGTCTTTCTTCTCTTTCATCTCCACTTCACTGGCTGCACCCACATTGAGTTGGGCTACGCCGCCTGCCAATTTGGCAAGACGCTCCTGGAGTTTCTCTTTGTCATATTGTGACTTGGTAGCCGTAATCTGCGACTTGATTTGTGCCACGCGTGCTGCGATAGCCTCTTTGTCACCGGCACCGTTCACAATAGTAGTATTGTCTTTCGATACGGTTACGCTCTCAGCCGTGCCAAGCATGTCAATGGTTGCACTTTCCAGTTTGATACCTCTTTCTTCGGAGATAACGGTACCACCGGTGAGGATAGCAATATCTTCCAACATCTCTTTGCGGCGATCGCCAAAGCCCGGAGCCTTAACAGCACAAATCTTGAGTTGTGCACGCAGACGGTTGACAACCAAGGTAGTCAGTGCCTCATTATCCACATCTTCAGCAATGATGAGCAACGGACGACCGGATTGTACGGCAGGCTCGAGGACAGGAAGCAGTTCCTTGAGATTGGATATTTTTTTGTCGTGGATAAGGATATAAGGCTTATCCATTTCTACTTCCATGGCCTCGGTGTTCGTTACGAAATAAGGGCTGATATAGCCACGGTCGAATTGCATACCTTGTACCACATCAATCGTAGTATCCATACCCTTTGCTTCACCGATGGTGATAACACCGTCCTTGCTTACCTTGCGCATAGCATCAGCGATTAGGCGTCCGATTTCGGCATCGTTGTTGGCAGAGATAGTAGCCACCTGCTCAATCTTGTCAAAATCGTTTCCTACCACTTCGCTTTGCTCCTTAATATGTTTAACCACAGCAGCCACGGCCTTGTCAATACCGCGTTTGAGGTCCATCGGATTGGCACCTGCCGTTACATTCTTCAGACCAACGCCTACGATGGCTTGTGCCAATACGGTAGCGGTGGTTGTTCCGTCACCTGCCTGGTCACCGGTCTTGGAAGCGACTTCCTTCACCAGTTGTGCGCCGAGATTCTCGGAAGCATCTTTCAGTTCCACTTCTTTGGCAACGGTAACACCGTCCTTGGTGATATGAGGAGCACCGAACTTTTTGTCAATGATTACATTACGTCCCTTGGGACCAAGGGTAACTTTAACTGCGTCAGCCAGTTTGTCAACGCCACGTTTGAGGGCTTCACGTGCCTCAACGTTATAGGTTATTTCTTTTGCCATAATGGTATTATGTTTAAGGGTTCTTATTGAATAACAGCCAATACGTCGGCCTGCTTCATAATCAGCAGTTTCTCGCCGTCAATTTCGAGTTCTGTGCCGGCATACTTTCCATAGAGGACATTGTTTCCTTCTTTGAGGACCATCTGTTCGTCCTTGGTTCCGCATCCGACGGCAATCACTTCACCGCGCAAGGGTTTCTCCTTGGCGTTATCGGGGATGATGATACCGGATTTGGTTGTTGTCTCTGCAGCCACGGGGCGAATCAGCACGCGGTCTGCCAATGGTTGAATCTTTGTCATAGTTGTTTTATTTTATTTGGTTACTATTTTCCTATTTTCGAAGGTGGTTCAAAATCGGTTCTATCAACACCGCTCGAGAACCGCCCGACCTCCGCTAATCTTATGTACAAACTTTGTGCCAAAACAAGAAAAGAGAAAAGAACTGCCAGAGTGGCAGTTCTTCTGTTTATTTTTGGCAGTGACATTTACTTCAGATAGAAGCCACAACCGATGTTCCACATGAAAGGATTGCCTGAACCGTTAACACTAAAGTTAGTCGCCATATCATACGGATTGATCATGAGATTGGCGAAAGCGGTCATCAGACAATGTTCGGAGATAGAACGACTCCAGTTGAGTTTTGCACTGACATTACAGATGGCGAAATCCCCCTGCATACCGGTGTACATACTTTTCCAAGGCGTCATACCCACACGCGCTTCCAGACACAGGTTGCGCGGCATATAGATGTCATAACCCAGTTCGATATATGACGAATAGGCGCGCTTTACACCGCAACTATCTTGAGCAGTCGCAGACATGGCATTGTAATCGTCAATGGAAATCTGGTTTCCGTTTCCGTCCACCATATATCCATCGCGCCCCCACGTGCGCGTGCAAAGGAGAATGGAGAGCGGCAATTTGTCACTGACACGGTATTTGAGACGCCATTCCTGAGTGATACCACCACCGGGCGCAGCATTGCTGAAATCGAAATAACGGCTGTTGCCTCCCAACGTGCCGTCAAAATTCTTATAACGGTCGAAATAGTACATGTGCATAAACATGACAGTCAGTCCCCAACGGCTGAAACCGATGGTCATATCCACCTCCGGATTGAATGCTTTAACACGTCCGTTGCTATACGAATTTTTGAACGTATAATCCACCGCGCCGATGTTCCACCACATATCCAGGAACAAACCGCCGTAGCCGACATTGGCATCCGCCTGAACGCTCAGACCGCCGACATACAAGCCACGCCAAATATAGTTGCTGACAATGTCCGCTCCTACTCCGTAGGTAAAGCCAATCTTTTGGCTGTAATCAGGCAACAGCGATTCTTTCTGTTTTTTCACTTCCTCGGCCTGCAATGCCGAGATTGCCACAAATGCGCCCACCAGAACAAGTAAGCTTTTCTTGAAATTGTGCATAGGTTGTTTATTGTATTTTAGTTTCAAAACGCTGCAAAGATACGCGTTTTTTTTCATATAATAAAATAATAGACAAAAAAAATGCAGAAAATTTGCTGCAACCAAAAAAAAGTATTACCTTTGCGCGCTTTTTTGTTCAGGAAGGACAAAATACCTAAAAAACAAACTAAAAATACAACTCTAAAAACCACTTTATATATTTATGGGAAACAGAAGCACTTTCGGCAGTAAGTTCGGTGCCATCACAGCCATCGCAGGCTCTGCCGTAGGTTTGGGCAATATCTGGAAATTTCCATACGTTGCCGGTGAAAACGGCGGCGCAGCGTTTTTAATCATTTACACGGTTATCACATTGCTGATTTCCATCCCCGTGCTGTTGGCGGAATTCACCATCGGTCGACGCGGCCAATCGAACGCCTTCCGTTCGTTCGTCAATGTTGCTCCCCATAAGGGTTGGGCGGCTATCGGCATACTCGAACTGCTTGGAGCGATGTTCATTCTGTCATTCTACTGTGTGATTGCAGGCTGGTCACTGGAATACATCTGGCAATCGGCAGAAGGCGGTTTCGCCCACATGACGCAGGCACAGATGGACAGCCAGTTTAACGACTTTGTAGCATCCGGCTGGCGGCCTATCCTTTGGATGATTATCTTCCTGATACTGAATGCAGGCGTGCTGTGTTTAGGCGTATCTAAGGGCATTGAGCGTTGCTCAAAGTTTATGATTCCCGCCTTGTTCAGCATTCTGGTGATGCTTGCCGGCGTGAACCTATGGCAACCCGGATTTGCAGAAGGTGCAGCCTTTATCCTTGAGCCTGATTGGAGTGCAGTGACCGGTCAGACCATCATCAAAGCCCTGGGACAAAGTTTCTTCTCACTGTCCATCGGTATGGCGGCTATGATTACCTACGGTTCGTATATCCAACGTCAGGAAAGCCTTGTTTCGGTGAGCGTGATTGTTTCGCTTGCCACTGTTCTGATGGCCGTATTGGCAGGACTTGCCATCTTCCCGAGTGTATTCACCTATCATGTGCCCGTCACTTCAGGACCGGATTTGGTGTTCAAGACACTTCCGCCTTTGTTTGCCGAACTGCCCGGAGGATATGTGATATCCATCCTGTTCTTCGTTCTGCTGTTCTTTGCCGCACTGACCACATCGCTCAGTATCATGGAATCGCTGGTGGCCTTCTTCACGGAAGAACTTCGCATCGCCCGCGCATACGCGCTAATGATAGGATTCGGGCTGATTCTGATTTGCTCCACTTTCTGCGCTTTGAGCCAAATGCCGGATAGCCCCGTCATGATTGGCAATCTCAGCCTATTCGACTGGACTGACTCGTTCTCAAGCAATTACATCCTGCCGATTGCCGGTTTGGGTTGCGTGATACTGGTTGGCTGGTTCGTTCCTAAGACAGTGGTGGAACACGAGCTGACTTCTTCTGGTCGTTATCCGCTATGGGTGTTCAAATTCGTATTGTTTATGATGCGGTTTGTCTGCCCTGTAGTCATCTTGTTCATGTTCATCAACGGAATAATTCATTAATATCCATAAAACAAAAACGAAAACAATTATGGCACGTAATCAATTTGCCTCCAAGTTTGGAACCATGGCAGCCATAGCCGGCTCCGCCGTAGGTTTGGGTAACATCTGGAAGTTTCCCTACGTAGCAGGTCAGAACGGCGGTGCCGCCTTCCTGATTATCTACATCGTTATCTCGCTTCTTATCTCGGTACCGGTAATGCTTTCCGAGTTCGTAATCGGTCGTCGCGGCCAAGGTAACACCTACCGCTCGTTTATCAACTCCAGCGGAAAGAAAGCCTGGGGCACAGTCGGTGCAATCGAAATCTTTGCAGGTATGGTCATTTTGGCCTTCTACTGCGTTGTTGCAGGCTGGTCGCTGGAATATATCATCCAATCCATCGGACATGGATTTGGCGGCATGACCTACGAACAGATGTCCGTCACATTTGACGACTTTGTCAACGGCAACCGCCCTGTGCTTTGGACACTCATCTTCCTGGCTATGAACTGCGTCATTCTGGCCTTCGGCGTATCAAAAGGTATTGAACGCTGCTCGAAATTCATGATTCCTGCCCTGTTCTGCATCCTTCTATTGCTGGCTATCGTCAGTTGCTGGCAAGACGGATGGAAAGAAGGTGCTGCTTTCCTGCTCAAACCCAACTGGAAAGCCGTTACGGGACAAACCATTATCATGGCACTGGGGCAATCGTTCTTCTCGCTGTCGCTCGGTATGTCGGCAATGACCACATATGGTTCGTATATCCAGAAAGACCAGAGCCTTGTTTCCGTATCCATGATTGTAACGGGTGCTACAGTCTTGATGGCCGTTCTGGCAGGACTTGCCATCTTCCCGAGCGTATTCACTTATGGTGTGGAAGTAACCAGCGGTCCTAACCTTGTCTTCAAGACTCTGCCGCCGTTGTTTGCCACCCTGCCCGGCGGACGTATCGTATCGGTACTGTTCTTCATCCTTCTCTTCTTTGCAGCCATCACCTCTTCTTTCTCATTGCTGGAAGCAGGTGCCGCCTATATCTCCGAAGAATGGAAAGTGGCAGGCAAGCCTGTTACACGCGTATGGGCACTGGTGATTTTGTTCTTCACCGTAGGTGCTTTGTCAGTCATCTGCGCAATGTCACAAGTAAGCGGTTCGACGCTGACAATCCTCGGCTGGTCGGTATTTGACTTCACCGATATGTTCACCTCCAACTTCATTCTGCCGCTCGGCGGTATCGCAGCCTGCGTATTGGTGGGTTGGTTGATGGAAAGGAATGTGGTATTCAACGAATTGACCTCCGACGGGCAGTTCAGTGCCAAAGTGTCAGGTTTCTTCTTCTGGCTGGCACGCTATGTATGCCCCATCATTATTCTGTTCATGTTCATCAATGGCGTTCGCTCCATTGAGCGTCCCAAGGCTGCACCGGCAGAAGAAATTGCCCCTGTGGTAGCCCCCGTTCAAAGCACATCGGTGCTGGATGTCGCTGCTGACGAAATGGAGGTTGTGTTTGACCCGAACAGAATGATTGAAGTACAGGGAGAAAACGCTGCGGAATAACCCCGCAACAACCATATCAACGGACAGGTTCCCTCCTTTCGAGGGAATCTGTTTGTTTGGGATGAAAATAATCCCAAAACAATGCCGATATATGAGAAAAATAGCCAAAAAGAGGCAAAAAACACTTTTTTCGTAAAAAAAAGCACGAAATATTTGGTCATATCAAAAAAATATCGTACCTTTGCACGATTTTTCGCATAAAGTAGGCATTAAGCAGCCTTCTTGTAGTGTGAAAACTACTGATAATGAGAAGATAATATAAATTCTATACTAAAATGTCAAAAATTTGTCAAATCACCGGCAAGAAAGCCATGGGTGGATGCAATGTATCTCACTCGAAGCGCCACACAAAGCGCACTTTCGATGTGAACTTGTTCCACAAGAAGTTCTACTGGGTAGAACAGGATTGCTGGATTTCGCTGAACGTGAGTGCAGCGGGTCTGCGTACTATTAACAAAATCGGTTTGGACGCTGCTTTGAAGCAGGCCGCCGAAAAAGGGTATCTTTACGAATAAACAGGAGGAAACACAATGGCAAAGAAAACTAAAGAGGCACGTGTACAAGTCATTCTTGAGTGCACCGAACAAAAGGCCAGCGGTATGCCCGGTATGTCGCGTTACATCACCACAAAGAACCGCAAGAACACTCCTGACCGTCTTGAGCTGAAGAAATACAACCCTATCCTCAAGCGTTATACTATTCATAAGGAGATCAAGTAATTAACCGCATTTGAATATTCCTACCGAATTTCAAAGCATAAAAACAACGTAAACTATGGCAAAGAAAGCGGTCGCTACCCTTCACCAAGGTACATCTGCAGGACGTAACCACACGAAATGCATCAAGATGGTAAAGAGCCCTGAGACGGGAGCATATTTCTTCCAAGAGGAGATTGTTGAAAACGAGCAGGCTATGGCCTTCTTCAAATAAGCGGAAAACACGCTTTTCCGAATGGACACAAGAAGATGCACACGCACACCGTGTGCATCTTCAGTTACTACCACCAACCATGTTAGGCATCATCATCAACCCCAAGTCCGGCAAACGCGCTTTCCGTGCGCAGCGAATCTATCTGTTTCGGTTGTTGCGTAATCGGCAGCTGACGTTTGAATACCATGTTACGCGCTACCCCAATCACGCCAAAGAGATAGCGCGCAAACTGGTGGAAGACGGTTTCCGCACCATCCTCGTGCTGGGAGGAGACGGCACATTGTCGGAAACCGTGAACGGCGTTATGAAAGCCTCCGTCACCGATGAGCAACGTAGCGCTGTACAAATAGGCCTGATGCCACGCGGAACCGGCAATGACTGGGGGCGCTATTGGGGACTGAACCGCAACCATAAGCAGTCACTTGCCCGCTTTTTTGAAGGGGAACCGGTGCCCGTGGATGCCGGATGCATCACCAGCCTACGCAACGGCGAAGAGCATCGGCACTATTTCATCAACTCCGTGGGCTATGGCATTGATGCCGCCACTTGCGCCAAAGCAGAGAAAATGAAGCCGTATATCGGCAGCCATTCCGTCAATTATGTGTTCGGACTCTTCTTCGCACTACTGACGCACAAGAGTACCAGAATGCACGTACGCGCGGACGGTCAAACGGTGGTCAACGGACGCGTCTTCACAATGAATATCGGCAACGGACCGTATTCGGGCGGAGGCATCCGGCAGAACCCTGACGCTGACCCGCGGGATGGCGTTTTTCATGCCATGCTGGTGTGCCCGCCTACATGGAAGCAAGTGTTGATGGCGCTTCCTAAACTCTTCAACGGCAGACTGACAGAACTGCCCTTTGTCCGTAGTTTCACAGCGCACACGGTGGATATTGAGACCAAGGACCACCTACTCTACGAGGCAGATGGCATTCTGGGGCACTGCACCGGCGGTTGTACGGTACGTTGCCTGCACAAGGCTTTTGCTTTCCGCGTAAAACAGGACTAACCATTTCCCTCAATATATAAGAAGAAGTCTGCCAACTTGGCAGACTTTTCCTTTTGGCACGGATTGTGTACAAATAGGGTAAACGAAATAACTAAACACATATAATATGAGCAAAGGAAACATTGGGGTAACATCAAACAACATTTTCCCCGTTATCAAGAAGTTTTTGTACAGTGACCACGAGATTTTCCTCCGTGAGTTGATTAGTAATGCCGTTGACGCAACCCAGAAACTCAAAACGCTTGCTTCCGTAGGCGAAGTGAAAGGCGATTTGGGTGACTTGCGTGTGCGTGTCATTATCGACAAGAACAAAAAGACCCTTACCGTGCAGGACCACGGTGTCGGCATGACAGCTGAAGAGGTGGATAAGTATATCAACCAAATCGCTTTCTCCGGTGCCGAGGAGTTTGTCAACAAATACAAGGACAAGGCAGAAGCTATTATCGGTCATTTCGGACTGGGATTCTATAGTGCCTTTATGGTATCCGACAAGGTGGAAATCTTCAGTCAAAGTTATCAGCCGGATGCCAAAGCCGTCCATTGGTCATGCGCCGGTGACCCCGAATATACGATGGAGGACACCATCAAAGCGGACCGTGGAACAGATATCGTCCTGCATATCAACAGCGAGTTTGAGCAGTATCTGGAAGATGCAACCATCGAAGGTTTGCTGAAGAAATACTGCAAATTCCTGCCCGTGGAGATTGCTTTCGGCAAGAAGAAAGAGTGGAAAGACGGCAAAGAGGTTGAACTGGACGAGGAAAACATCATCAACAACATCAATCCTGCCTGGACACGCAAGCCCGCAGACCTGAAAGATGAGGACTACAAGCAGTTCTACCACGAACTCTACCCCATGCAGATGGACGAACCTTTGTTCCATATCCACCTCAATGTGGATTATCCGTTCCACCTCACGGGTATTCTCTATTTCCCGAAAATAAAGAACAATCTCGATGTCAAGCGCAACAAGATTCAGCTGTATTGCAACCAAGTGTTTGTCACCGACGAGGTGGAAAACATTGTGCCTGAATATCTTACCCTGCTCCATGGCGTGATTGACAGTCCGGATATCCCGCTGAACGTCAGCCGCAGTTACCTGCAGTCCGATAACAACGTGAAGAAGATTTCCGGCCATATCACCAAAAAAGTGGCTGACAAATTGGCAGAACTTTACAAAGCAGACAAAGAGGACTTCCTGAAAAAGTGGGACGATATCAAGATGTTCATCCAGTTCGGTATGCTCACCGACGAGAAGTTCTACGAGCGTGCCATCGGTTTTGCACAGGTGAAGAACATAGCCGGCGAGTATTTCACGCTGGACGAGTACAAAGCCAAAGTGAAGGACAGCCAGACCGATAAGAACGGTGACCTGATTATGCTTTACACGCAGAATGCGGACGAGAACTACGCCTATATCGAACGTGCCAAACAGAAAGGTTATGACGTGCTGCTGATGGATGGCGAACTGGATGTACACCAGATGTCACAATGGGAGCAGAAGTTCATGGGCGACGGCTCGAAAGAGAAAGGCGGACTGCGCTTCGTACGCGTGGATAGCGATATCATTGAGAACATCATCCGCAAGGAGGATGCTGCCAAAGACACCTATACACAGGAGCAGAAAGAGGGACTGCGCAAGGCATTCGATGCCATGCTGCCCAAGCAGGACAAACTCAACTATTACGTGCAGTTTGAGGCCGTATCTGAGGATGCGCTGCCTGTCTTCCTCACGCAGAACGAGTTTATGCGCCGCATGAAAGAGATGTCGGCTCATCAGCAGGGTATGTCCTTCTACGGACAGATGCCTGACCAATATAATGTCGTTGTCAATACCGCACATCCGCTTGTTAAGGACTTGATGGAGAAAATGACCTCCGAAGAAGTGGAGGAAGTGGTAGAAAAGAAAGACGAGGCAAAAGAGGGTGACAAGCAAGAGAATACGGTGAAAGAAACGGTGAAGAAAACCGTTTGGACCTTGTCGGGTGAAGATGAGCGCCTGCATCAGTTGGTGGACATTGCCCTTTTGGCATCCGGACAGCTTAAAGGTGAAGCCTTGTCTCGGTTTGTCAACCGCAGCGTCAGCCTGCTGAAGTAAGCATACCCATACCATACCCTTACCATACCCTTAGCATACCCTTAGCATACCCTCACCATACCCTTAGCCCAAATAAATCTGCACGAAAACTGCAGATTTATTTGGTTATGTCAAAAAAAAGCAGTACCTTTGCAAGCGCATTGATAAATGCGCTATGCCGGTAACGAAACAAAAACTCATACGACACTACACCATGGACCGATGTTTGAGAAATCAGACACGGCGGTACTATATTGAGGATTTGTTGGCAGAATGCAACAAAGCACTGGAAGCCAAAGATTGTCAGCCTATTAGTTTGCGGACAATCAAAAATGACATAAATGAGTTTGAAACTCTTTATAACACAATTATTGCGCACATTCCAGATAGTCACGGTCGTATCTACTACCGCTATGAAGATCCGAAATTCAGTTTGCAACAATCGGTTTTATCAGATGATGAGGTGGCTAAATTGAAAGATACGCTTCTGATGCTTAGTCGCTTCGAGGGTCTTCCGCAATTTGAGTGGATGACCGAGCTGGTCACTAAGATTGAAGCCAAACTCAATCTCGATGCGCATACCGAATCGGTTATTGGTTTTGAAGCGAACGAGTATCTGCAAGGCTTGGAACATCTCGAACCGCTATTTGACTATATCAGTAATCAGCAGACAATAGATATTACTTATCATCCGTACGACAAACCTGCTTTCGTTTGCACGATTCATCCGTATTATATCAAGCAGCACAACTCGCGGTGGTTCTTGCTTGCCATGAACAACCAAACGCAGAAGATTATGCTTCTGGCGTTAGACCGCATACAAGGCTTGCACCTTTCTACTATCGCGTATGTGCCCGCAGAGATAGATTTCGCAGAGTATTTCGATGATGTAATAGGCGTGACTATTCCGCAGGATGCAGAACCGGAACATATATTGCTGCGTTTCTCGCCTCATCGTCTGCCATATGTGCTCTCAAAGCCTTTGCATCACTCGCAGAAGATCAAAGACAAGGAGCAAGGCATTATTGAGATAACCGTCATTCCAAACCGCGAATTGGAAGCGCAACTCCTTTGGTTCGGAGATGATGTCGAAGTGCTGCAACCGGAAACACTTCGCCAGCAAATAGCCGAAAAAATCGCAAAAATGCACGATTTATACAAATAAAGTACCTTCAAATATCCGTTATATATGGCAGATGTAGATAACAATAAGAGCCTCATTCCGCTCTCACAGGCGGTGGAAACAATCAAAACCGCTATTCTGCAAGGTCAGTATGAAGCGAACAAAGATGTCAACCGCATCCAATTAGCGGTATATTTTGCTATCGGTAAATACTTATCCAAGAACACACGTAATTTGGAATACGGTTCAGGGGCAATTAAAGCCATTAGCGACCAACTGCTTCGTGAAATGCCCGGTTTGAGAGGCTACTCGGAAACGAGTTTGAAGAACATGCGTAAGTTCTATGATAATTGGCAAATTTTGGATGCAGATTCATCAGCCGTAACTGACGAATCACAATCGACAATTACGATTGCCGAAAGTTCGTCTAAAGAATCGGCAGTCGCAACTGCCGAATGTTCGTCGGCAAAATCGGCAGTCGTAACTGCCGATTTACAAAACTCTAAAAATCAGATAGATATATATCATTCCATTTATGTGCCGAATATAACGGAATTCCCAATAGAGGACTTCTTTTCTGTTCCCTTCACACACCATATTTCAATTATTGAGAAAAGCAAAGATATTGACGCTCGGTATTATTATATCCATAGAGTTGCGGAAGAGAAACTTACAGTAGATGCACTTGAAAAACTCATCAAGCAGCAGGCCTATGAACATCGCGAGTTGATGCCGAATAATTTCCAGAACACGCTCTCTAACTCCTCCCTCGCACGCAAAGCCGTGATGATGTTCAAAGATTCGTACCAGTTGGACTTCATCAATACCGAAGAAATCGGAGAACGCGACAAGCAAGATATAGATGAAAAGGTGGTTGAAAAGCAAATTATTCAGAATATCAAGAACTTTATCATGACGTTTGGTAATGATTTTGCTTTTGTCGGCAATCAATATCATTTGGAGATATACTCTGAAGATTTCTTTCCGGATTTGATTTTCTTTAACCGTGAACTGAATGCCCTCGTAGTTGTAGAACTGAAGGTCGGAGATTTCAAACCTTCTTATTTAGGGACACTTACAACATATCTACGTATATTGGATGATAAAGTTCGCAAGCCCCATGAAAACCCGTCTATTGGTATTGTGCTTTGCAAGAACGCCAATAAAAAGTTTGTTGAATACGTCATTCAGGATTATCAAAAACCGATGGGAGTAGCTACTTATACTACGGCAGGAGATATGCCGGAAGAACTCCGCAAGGCATTGCCTGACATGGAAGAACTGAAACGTATCCTTTCTCAAGAAAACTCCTGATATGTGAGACGCGTTTCACTTTTTTGCACGATTTATATTCGTAGTGCAAATAGGTTGCACAATAACGCAGTACTTTTGCACCATCAAACAAAATGGAGGACAAAATTATGAGTTACTACAACGATTGGTGCAATGATGAATTCGCAGGAACTTATGCCCATGATGAGGCCGGCTATTCAGATGAAGATATTTGGGATATTTTCGATGGAGAACCAGATGCCTATTGGAATATAGACTGAGTTTCTTCTTCGTGAAGTGAATTAATAACTTTAAAATGTAAAATAATATGGAAACATCTTCTGTTAAAACAGGCCTTTATGCGCTAGGTCTCATTAGCAACCTCCAAACATGTCTGGACGAATTAAAAGATCTTGTAAGTGAAGATCAAAAATCAATGACATGGCGTCAACTAAATGACATGGTTGAGAATTCTACAAAGGAGTTCCTCAATGCCGCTGGTTATGCTCAATTCCCAGATGGAACGCCTGTCACAAAAGAGAAAGCAAAATATATCCGCTTTTCATTGGAGATTAAAACTTCTGATGGTCATGTTTTGTATGGTTGGTTTAGTCACCCAAATAATAAACCAACTTTCGTTGGTGTTCAATGGGGGACATTGAATCAATTTACTGAAATGGTTCAACGAAGTAAATACTTCACAATAGGAAAAAATATTTATTTTGAGGATTATCAAGAAGGTCTTAATTTCTTAGAAGACATAGCCAAAAATACGATTGAGGAATCTTGGAAATACAAGAATCATCCGTCACAGATTAATCACCCGATATTAAAATCGTATATCGAAAATATATTGATACGACTCCTAAACGAGTATGATTCAGGGAATAAAAATAAACTTGTTTTTTCAGAAGATAGCCAATATGTAATGTTCAACCTTAATCTTCTAGATAAATTTTTCCACGATGTATTTATAGTAGGAAAAGCGGAATATGAAAATAGCAGTTTGCAAATAAAAAATCCATTTCGTTCCACTCAATCTCAAAAATTAAGAGAGATGGGATTCTCAGGAAATAAACCTGAGCCTCCTCGGTTTTTCGATGATGTAAATGATGTCATTTTTAGAACAAATTGGAAAATAGATCAAGATTTTGATACATACACGCATATTATTGAAGAACGTCAGAATCGTTTCCCTGATGATTATAACAAAGAAGACCCAGAATCGTTAGCAAGGAATTTAGATGATGCGATTAAATATGCAGTAGCGATGGCACAAAGAAATTACAAATTTATTGTTCCAATGTATAGGCCACAAGAAGACAAAATTCAATTGCTTATGCCAATATACCTCAGGGGAACATATAGTAAAAGACCTGACTTTGCTTTGATATTAACTCCAGATAGTCTACACAAAGTGTATGTACCTGAAACTATTCTTCCTCTAGACGCTGCATATCAAAATGCCAGATTAATAGCAAAACCTGATGATGCATGGTTAAATCCTGATGAATTATAGATATTATCTTATAGTGATGACGCTGCTTATCTGGCGTCATCACTATAAGACTTAAACATGGCAGAAACCGATCATCACATATTGATAGACAAGCACAATCCGGCGCAGATGCAGGCGTTGGAGATTGTTCGTGACACTAATGCCAGTTTCTTCTTAACGGGTAGAGCCGGTACAGGTAAAACTACGTTTCTTCACTACATCAAAGAAAATGTAGATAAACAGTTTATCGTTGTGGCGCCAACAGGCATCGCTGCTATCGTAGCTGGAGGTGTTACCATTCATTCGATGTTCGGAATGCCCTTGACGCCGATTACCAAGGATACACAATTTCAAATAAACGAAGGGAAATGGCAGGTTCTCAAACGAGTGGATACAATTATCATAGATGAAATCTCTATGGTAAGATGTGATATAATCGACGGCATTGACACGGTGTTGAGAACGGCGATGAGGAATGATCAGCCTTTCGGCGGCAAACAGATGATTTTTTCTGGCGACCTATATCAATTAGAGCCTGTCGTTGAACGAAATGAAACAGAATTGATTGACTTCTTTCAATCTGAATACGGAACAATTACACCTTACTTCTATCATGCGCATGTTTTCCAAAGAATTAAACTTCCCAAAATTGAATTTACTAAGATTTACCGTCAAAACGATATAGAATTTCAAAACATGCTGAATAATATCAGACATGGACGTATCTATAGTGAAGAAATCTTGAAGATAAATGAAATAGGTTTAAAGAATAATGAATGTGAGACTAAAGAGCAACTCATTTTGACATCACGCAATGATACCGCAGAACACATCAATCAGTCTCATTTAGAGGCAATTCAGGCCCCTGTTTTTACTTATAGAGGAATCATTGAAGGCATCTTCCAGAAAAATAGTTTTCCGGCTCCGGAAGAACTTATTCTAAAAGTAGGTACACGTGTCATGTTTACCCATAATGATACTACACATAAGTGGGTTAACGGCACAGTAGGCACTATAAGCAAGTTAACACCACAATCTATTTCAGTTTTATTGGATAATAATGCTGAGGTGTCGGTTAATCTTGTGGAATGGGAAAATATTAGATACAAATATAATCGGAATACTCGCAAGTTGGAGCATGAGGTTATTGGAACTTTCAAACAATATCCCCTCAAATTAGCATGGGCAATAACTATCCACAAAAGTCAGGGAATGACCTTTGACAAACTGAAACTTGATTTGAGTACGGGTGTATTTATGCCCGGACAGCTTTATGTCGCACTTAGCCGTGTTTGCTCATTGGAAGGATTATATTTGACATACCCGATTCGCCTGCATTATATTATGTCCAAACCGGAAATAGACAAGTTCCTCGGTGAGTATAATGATATAGGAATTATATCCAAAGACATAAAAGAATATGCCCAATATTATCAGGCATTACAAGACAAAGACTATGATAAAGCGGCGCAAGAATGTAACCGTATAATGCTGAGTACATTAGCTTTAAGGAAAGACATATCTACATTGCCAATTGATGAAAGGAAAAAAGCAACTCGCGCGAATAGTAAGTTAGAGGAAAAAGCGTATTACGCAGCGGATAGAATGCTTGCTGTCACATACAATGCACAGGAAGTAATGACAACTACCGAACCTGTCAACACAATAGTCGGAAATAGTGAGGAAGATCATTTCTTGAATGCCATAATTTGTTTTGAGAACGGAGACTATGCAAGATCCATTCATTTTATAGATCAAGTTTTGTTGTTGTTCGGCAATTCTGCAAGATGGTATTATTTAAAGAGTTTAGTTTTATATGCACAGGAAAAATATGCTGAAGCAGCAATAGTAAACGAAAGTTGGAAAAACGATGTGGATGTTTTGGATACTCGATACTATTATCAGACAGCTATGACTGATTATAAATTAGGAAAGCCAAGTGCACAAATTATGATTGAGGCTATAAAGTCAGAACCAAGATATATTCCATTTGTTCATGCCATACAACAGATGATGTATTCATGTTCGGAAAATTTGAACTGCACTCATGAATCCATAAAAGCAGTTGTTGCCACATTTAACGCGAATGTACCTATTGAACCCTTCCTCTCACATATGGAAGATAAGGAATATAGTTTATTTGTCGCCACACTCATTAGACATTTTGAAGACCAGAATAACTAAATTTAACCAACCATGAAAAAAACATTTTTTATCTTACCGGCAATCGCCCTGCTACTCGCCTGCACTTGCACAGAGCACCAACTCACCATTAGTGATGATAATATCATGGGCTTGACGACAAATGATATTATTGCGTATTTGGAGACCAACCGACAAGAACTGACTTCGGATTCTATGGCGGAAGCCCTTGTTTCCCTTGAGCAACACATCAATGACATTCAAGGATGGGCAGATGCAATGAAGCGTACTGACTCCTGTTTCAACGTAACGGAGCATGATACGACCCAAATCAGCGTAGCTGCTTTAGTTCCATTATTAGATTCTGTCTTAACGCAAGCGATTGATTATTTGCAAAAAGGCAGGGGTACAGACTACTTGGCGCTGATGGAAGATAATTGGGACACCTTTACCTTATATGGTCCTATGGCATTTAGTCACAAAAGCTTTGATTTGTTAATGACAGCTTATGCTCCGTACTATTGGGCATTGCACGCAACAGTCGAAAAAGATACGGCCGCTTTCTTCGAAGCAGTATTGGACAAGTTGGATTTGATACATTACACGGCTCGCGGTGCATCCTTGTTGCATAACCCTCCTACACCGTTCTATTCGTATTTTACAACCACGCACTTAGGAATGCTTTGTTACATGCAAATGGAGAAATATGAGGATGCATTACAATGGGGCGATACGTATCTTATGGATTTGGTTAATTGGGATTTCGTAAGATACAACGAATTTGTTGAACGTAATGCCTTTGATCTGCATATCGATATTTTAAATAGGATGCAGTATTGCTATTTAAAAATAGGTGCAGATAGTTCAGCGGTGCGGATGGAAATGCTCAAAACTTTGTATCCCCCAACAGAATAAAAGACATTCAGTAAAATGCATATAAGCGCATCCATCCTAAAAGCGACTAATCGCGACAAATTAAGCATAATTGCGACAAACTCCGACGAATTCTGACAAATTCTGACAATGCCATTTCAAAATGTTGTATCTTTGCAGCGGATTTCGGGATGGTGTATCTTCCCCATCCTCCGAAGTGGCTTGAGAAAGACTCAAGATAAACTTTGGAATGTGATCTTTGACGTATTGAAAAAAGAAAGGGTAATAAAAATCGAGATTTTGCAAAAAAACTTGCATGTGTCGAAAAAATATACTACCTTTGCAGCAAATTTTGGAACAGAACAGTAGATTCCTGACAGATGGCAACACAACAATCTCATTCCCGCCGACAAGCATTCAAAGCCAACATGCAGACTTGCCGGATGCGCATCAAAGATTGGTGTGCCCGCTTCCGGACATGGCAGCAGACACCAATGCAGTATTCTTTGCAAAACCAAGAAAAGCACCATTGTGCCAACTGCGGACACGACTTTACCGGTAACTACTGCCCCTATTGCTCCCAAAAGGCAGGTGTAGGACGTATCACCTGGACCAGTATGTGGCAGGGAATTATGGTGCTTTGGGGCATGGAATCACGCTCATTGCCTTATTCCTTGGTTCAATTATTTGGCCGTCCGGGTTATTTCATCCGCGAGTATATCAGTGGGCATAGGCAGGTGAGTTATCCGCCCGTCAGTTTGCTCGTTATCATGGGGGTGGTGGTCAATCTTATCCGTTGGGCCTTTCCTTTCGTGGCACAAGAAATGGAACCCACCACCTTCGGCGTGGAACTGCTTGACCGCGTCTTTCTGTGGATGCATGACCATATAGAATGGAACATGCTGCTTTGGTCGCTGATGTTTGTTTTCCCCACATGGGTGATGTTCCGGAAAGCACCGGCTTATCCGGCACACACCTTGCCGGAAGGCTTTTTCATTCAGGTGTTCTTGAGTGTAATCGGGGTTCTTTCCCTGCTGTTCACCGACAGGATATCCATGATAATCAGTGCTTTCTATGGCATAGAGACCTATCGGCAGTTGTTCGGTTATGGTCTGTGGGGCACATTGTGGAGGCTGACTATTGTGACGATATGTGCATTCACTTTCGTACTCATCGTGCTGCTAAGCATTGTGATTGGCGAAGCGGCAGCGGGTCAAACATAAAAAAAGGTTATAAACATGTTACATCTTGATGACGAATCCGTACGTTGCCTGCTTTGTGCCGACGCGCCGTGCGGCAAACAGGTGGCACGAGCCATACGGGCACTGCGCTTTGACAACAGACTGACGGCAGAAGAACTCTTTGCGGGTCTTTCCGATGAGGAAGTGGCAGCAGCAGAGAAAGCCTGTATCCATTACGACCGGCCCATCCGTATAGCAGAACTGAAAAAAGCCCTGCAAAAGGAAGGCACGGAGTGTTCCTGCAATGCCCAAGAGAAAGAATTGCCCTCGCTGGAAATCAATTTCTGCGATATGGTGTGCGAAAACCCGTTCTTCCTCGCTTCGTCCGCCATCTGTACGAACTATGAGATGGTGGCGCGTGCTTTGGAAGCCGGATGGGCAGGAGTGTTCTATAAAACCATCTGCAAACAGGATATCCGCGAAGTGTCTCCACGCTTTGATACCGTGCAAGGAGACGGCACACCGTTTATCGGATTCCGTAACATGGAACAACTATCGGAAAACCCGCATGAGGTGGATTTTGACATTTTGAGACGCCTTAAACAGAATTATCCCACCAAGCGTATTATCGCCTCCATCATGGGACAGAGCGAAGAAGAGTGGATTGAGTTGGCAAAGATGGCCGAACAGGCAGGCTGCGATGCCGTAGAACTCAATTTCTCCTGCCCGCAGATGCGTCTGACAGGATTGGGAAGCGATATCGGTCAGAATCCTGAATTGATATTGTTCTATACCTCCTACGTATGTAACGCCGTATCCATTCCGGTTATCCCGAAGATGACTCCGAACGTGATGAGCATGATGCGTCCCGCATTGGCCTCTTTCTACGGTGGAGCACATGGTATCAGTGCCATCAATACCATCAAATCGATTACGATGAGCCGTGATGCCGAAGTAAACGGCAAAAAGACGGTCAGCGGCTATTCAGGAAAAGCGGTCAAACCTATTGCTCTGCGGATGGTTTATGAGATGACGGGTAACCCGATACTGCAAAAAGCCGGCATAGAGAAACACATGGATATCAGCGGTATAGGCGGTATTGAGACATGGCGCGATGCACTCGACTTCATCCAACTCGGATGCCGTAATGTGCAAGTCTGCACGGCTGTCATGCAATATGGCTATCGTATCATTGATGACCTCATTCTCGGTCTGCAGCATTATATGCGGGAGCGTGGAATCACCGAATTAAAGAAATTGGTAGGCGAGGAACTGAGGAATATTGTTTTGCCGTCAGACTTGGACCGTGATACAATGGTGTTCCCGCTTATTAACCGTGACAAGTGTATCGGTTGTGGTCGTTGCTATATCTCCTGCATGGATGGCGGGCATCAGGCTATCCAATTTGATGAAACACGCAAACCGCACATCATCGGTACGAAATGTGTGGGTTGTCATTTGTGCCGGCTCGTGTGTCCGACAGGTGCAATAGGGCTGGCCAAACGTATGGCTAAACCAAAATAAACCGGAACAAGGGAAACTATCTGTATTTGCTTTCCTCGCAATCACCAAGCAAGGAGAGATAACTCTCAAAGCGTGAGGCGGCTATTTTGCCGTTCACCACGTCTTGTTCAACAGCACACCCGGGTTCGCCGGTATGTAGACAATTTCCGTATCGGCAGTTGCGTGCGGATTGGAATATCTCGCGGAAATAATGCCCGACCTCTTCTTTCTCCATTTTGACAGCTCCGAAACCCTTGATGCCCGGTGTATCAATGAGCCAGCCGGAGGAATCGGGCAGCGGATACATCTCACTGAAAGTGGTGGTATGCATACCCTTGTCGTGCGCGGAAGAAATGGCGCCTGTGCGCGTTTTCTCCTCGCCAAAGATGGCGTTAAGCAATGTGGATTTTCCCACGCCCGAATTACCGGCGAGCAATGTCACTTTATCCGCCAAGGCTTCTGACAGAATATGATAGGCAGGGGATTCACTTCCCTTCGCATCGCGCAATTGGCAGGCACAGATTGCCAAAGTCGGGTAACCGAGTGCCTCATACAGGGAGCGGAGTTCGGACAATGTGTTCTGCTCTTCCTCGGTCAGCAAATCCACTTTGTTGAAAATAAGCATAGCCGGTACACGGTAGGCCTCGGCAGTAGCCAAGAAACGGTCAATAAAGGTAGTGGATGTTTCCGGATGACGGATAGTGACAATCAGTGCCACTTGATCCAAATTACATGCCAGGATATGGGATTCCTTGCTCAGATTGGTAGAACGGCGTATGATATAGTTCTTGCGTGGCTCAATATCCGTAATCCATGATGTCCCATCGGCTTGTTGCTCCACCGACACATAATCCCCCACAGCCACCGGTGAGGTGGTTCGGATGCCACGGATACGCATGTTTCCTTTCACATGACATTCAATATCCTTTCCTTCATCGGTATGCACCCAGTAGGAACTGCCTGTGGATTTGATAATCAGTCCAATCATACGTGTCGGTGTGTTTAGAAGGCTTCGGTGGCAGTGAGGTAAAACGAATAACTCTCCCACTTGTTCCAAGCCTTGTCTGTATTGTTACGGGCAATGTCTGCACGGATATTTACTTTGGCTTTGTTGATGGTGAGCCTCAATCCCATTCCGTAGCCCACTTTAGGTGTTGCCCAACGCCAGTGGTCCAAATTATAGACATCCCCCACTCCTGCAAACACGGTGGCTCGTAACATGCGATAAATAGGTATGCGCAGTTCGGTTTGCAATGCCAGCAAAGCATCGTCACGGAACATATTGGCGCGTACGCCCCGCACAAGGTCTTGTCCACCCAAAGTGGGAAGCATTGGGAAAGGTGTTTTCTTGCCCAGTGCCCATTCTGTCCGGACTTGCCAAGCAAATATCAACTCTTTGTACAGCGGGATATAGTGCCGCAAGTCCGTTTGGACTCGTTCCATGCGTTGCCAGTTGCTGTTGAGGGATTCGAAGTGTGTGGCAACTACCTTGAAGAACAAACCCGAATGAGGATAATACACCACATCGCGGTCATCAAACTGCAATGCCACACCCGCACCAATCATTGAAATGGTGGGACATAGCCCCGTTTCTTCGTACAGGTATTGCAGATCGGGTCCGATGGCCCAGTTGCGCGGCAGCACATACAGCGGTTGCAAGGTGGCCCGCAAACGGCGGGAAGTATAGGTGGTGTCGGGCTTATGGCGGAAAGTATTGCCCAATTCGTAAAAGGTGTCCGGATAATTGCGCCACCCGACATTGTATGCCAATATCCAATGGCTGCGTTTGCCCACATACAGCGTACCCGATGCATTGAGATACCATTGGCGGGAAAGAGACCAAGCACCGTCCAGTTGTACGATGGATGTTCGCTCCTGGTCAGGCAGGCGAAAATATCCCTGCATGGCAGCACCAAACACCCAATCCGTTTCAGGAGAATGGTTCACCACAGGCACTGCCAGCACAGGCCAGTTCATGCAGTTTTCCCACGTGCTTTTAGGCTTATTGCCGCCATCATTGGTTGACTTAGGCGTAGCGGCAAAGGCTTCCGTCCAGATAACGAAACTTGCCGCCACTGCCAGCAACCAACACCATCTGCTTGTTGTGCGAAAGGGCATCAAACGGTCATTATCTCTTTTTCCTTGTGAGCGTAATTCTCATCAATTGCCTTGATGAACTTGTCGTGCAGCTTTTGAACTTCTTCTTCAGCATCTTTCTCTGCATCTTCAGGCAGTCCTTCTTTCACTTGCTTTTTGAGCAGTTCGATGGCATCACGACGAGCATTACGTACGCTGACTTTGGCATTCTCGGCTTCCTGTTTGCACTGTTTTGCCAGTTCGCGGCGGCGTTCCTCGGTCAACGGAGGCAGAATAAGACGGATGCATTCTCCGTTGTTGTTAGGAGCCAATCCGATATTCGAGTTGATGAGTGCGCGCTCAATCACGGAAAGCATATTCTTTTCCCACGGCTGAATCTGTATGGTACGTGCATCAGGCGTGGTGATAGTGCTTACGTTGGCAAGCGATGAGGGTGAACCGTAATAATCTACACGGATGGGATCCAATATGCGTGCGCTGGCTTTGCCGGCACGAATGTGTGCCAATGCATCTTCCAGATACATGACTGCCGCTTCCATTTGTTCGTTGGCATCGGCTTGAATTTGTTTGGGTTCAATCATAGTGTTAGTGTATTTTTAGGGTTTAACAAGTGTTCCTATTTTCTCGCCACGGATAACGCGGGCAAGATTACCTTCCGTATCCATATCGAAGACATAGATGGGCATTTTGTTTTCGCGGCACATGGTGATAGCCGTCAGGTCCATAATGCGAAGATTACGCTTCAACACTTCATCATAGGTAATCTCCTCGAACTTGGTGGCAGTGGGGTCTTTTTCCGGATCAGCGGTATAGATACCGTCCACGCGAGTACCTTTGAACATGATGTCCGCCTCAATCTCGATAGCGCGTAGTGCGGACGCCGTGTCGGTTGTGAAGTAAGGGTTGCCTGTTCCTCCGGCGATGATAACCACATTGCCTTTTTCAAACAGACGGAGTGCCTTGGCTTTGTTGAAGTAGTCGCCTACGGGTTCCATGCGGATAGAGGTCAGAACGCGTACTTTCTGCCCCAGAGCTTCCAATGCGGAAGACAGGGCAAGTGAATTGATGACCGTGGCAAGCATACCCATCTGATCACCTTTTACGCGGTCAAATCCCTTCTGCGCGCCGCTTAAGCCACGGAAGATGTTTCCTCCTCCGATGACGATGCCAATCTCCACACCCATCCGGGCAATCTCTTGAATCTGGCGGGCATAAGCGTTCAGGCGGCTGGAATCAATGCCATAGCCTTGTTCGCCCATCAGGCTTTCACCGGATAATTTTAACAAGATTCGTTTATACATATAGTCAGTTTTTGTGGTCGTTATTATGTCTGCACGTTTATTCCTTGTACCAAGAAGCATACATGGCATAGTTGTGGGCAATCTTTTTGTTGATTTCCTCTGTTTGGGCAGGGTCTGCTTTCTTGATGAATTTAGCGGGTACTCCTCCCCACACTTCATACGGGCCTATTTGCGTACCTTTCAGCACCAATGCTCCGGCTGCAACAATGGCACCTTCGCCCACATGCACACCGTCCAACAAGGTCGCCCCCATACCAATCAGAGCATAACTGTCCACATCGGCACCATGGATGGTAACGTTGTGTCCTACAGATACATAGTCACCCAGCGTAATCGTGGATTTCTGGTACAAGGTATGGAGAACACTGCCGTCTTGAATGTTACAATGTTTGCCGATAGTGATGGTATTAACATCGCCACGGAGAACGGCATTGAACCAGAGGCTTGTTCCTTCTCCAACGGTGACTTCGCCTACCACGGTCGCATTTTCTGCCATAAAGACATCGTCTGCAATCTTCGGCGTGAGTATCTCTCCGTTTCGGTTAATGGTTTTGATAAGAGCCATAACGAGTTTGTGTTTTCTTTGTTTAACGAGCAGCAATGATGGCACAGAATTTCTCGGCTATCAGACTGGCACCGCCAATCAGGCCACCATCCACATCTTCGTTGGCGAAGAGTTCGGCCGCATTCTTCTCGTTGCAACTTCCGCCATACAGAATAGTGGTGTCATCTGCCACCTGTTTGCCATAGCGTTCTGCCACAAGGCTGCGGATATAGGCGTGCATCTCTTCTGCCTGTTGGGGAGTGGCGGTCAATCCGGTGCCGATAGCCCATACGGGTTCGTATGCCAAAGTAATCTTGCCAAAATCTTCTGCCGAAAGGTGGAAAAGCGAACCCTCCAATTGTGCTTTCACCACTTCGTTCTGACGATTGGCTTCGCGTTCTTCTTTCACTTCACCAATACAGAAAATGGGCTTGAGGCCGTTTTGCAGCGCCAGTTCCACTTTGTCTTTCAGGATGGCGGCTGTCTCATGGTAATATGCACGGCGTTCCGAGTGCCCCAGAATGCAATAGGTTGCACCTGTGGAACGAACCATTTCCGCACTTACTTCACCGGTGAAAGCGCCTTTTTCTTTGTCTGCACAGTTCTCTGCAGCCACTTCAATGGGAGTGCCTTTGAGCAATTCCGCAACCGTAGCAAGGTGAATAAAAGGTGTTCCGATTACCACTTTGCATGCGGGATTTGTTACCATATTTTTCAGTTCGGTAGCCAGTGCTACGCCTTCTTGCAGGTTCTTGTTCATTTTCCAGTTACCTGCTACCATTTTTGTTCTCATTTGTTTCGTAGGTTATATTTGTTGATAATTGTTCCGTTTTTCATTTCCACCACGCCCGGATTGGCGCGCACGATGGTTTTCAGCGTCACAGGATCGCACGTGCAAACGGCTTCGCGCAGTTCTTCTGCTCCATCGCAGGCGAGGAAAGTTTCTATGGCCTCGGTGCCACTGCCCGTAACAAGGCAGAAGGTCTCGTCACGTTGTTCTGCATTGCGTTTGAGTGACAGAATCTTGGGTAACTGACTAAGGTCACTCTTTTGCATGTCATACATCACCACCAATATCACTTTTTCATCCGATTCCAAGAGGTCGTAGGTGATATCTTCGTAATCAGCATTCAGGATTTCAAAATCGTGTACGGGCGGTTCATAGCCCTTGCTAACAAGGCGGCTGTTCTGGCGGACAAATGTCCAGGCCGGGTCGTCTTTCGGGTAATCTTCCAGCGTGAACGTATGTTCTTCGCCGTCTTTTGCATAGACGAAACTTATCTCATACACATCTTGTGGTGCATCTTCAGGATATTCCATCAAAGTCGGGATATGGTTTCCGATTTTGTACGGACGGAAATCCATGAGAGGCAGATGGTAGTAGGTGTATGCCATCAGCCCCAGTGCCGCTGCTGCAGATAGCAGGCAGAGGGTCAGTTCCGCCCACCAGCTGAAGGTAGAGGGAATATGACGGCGGCAAACCAGCAGAATAATCACGAGTGCCATAAGCACTACGTTTTTCCAGAATGTCTGCCAATTGGTCAGCACCAGCGCATCCCCAAAGCAACCGCAGTCCGATACCGGATTGGTCAGTGCAATGTACAGCGTCAGTGGCAGCATGACGGCGTAAAAGACCAGCGAAAGCCATGCCGTCCATTGCGTTTTGATGTTGCATAGCAGGCAGATACCCATTACACACTCAAAGAGGATGAGACAAACGGCCGCCGTGGCTGCCAAGGGCATGAGGTCGGTGAAGAATCCGCCAAAAGCTTTCAGGTAGTCTTCAATCTTATAGACTGTCCCCAGCGGGTCAATAGCTTTGACGAGGCCTGAGAACAGGAATGTCAATGCCAGCAGCGTACGGCTGATTGATCCGACGATATGCAACACTTTATTTGGTTTCATAGTTCATGAGTTTGATGAGGTAGAATACGGCATAATTGAGCATGTCGAAATAGTTACCGTCACAGCCCTCGGAAATCAGCGTCTGGTTATCGTGGCTGGTGATGGATTTATTGCGATTAATCTTGGTCAGAATGATATCTGTCAGCGATTCGGGCAACATATCCCGCCAGGCTTCTCCGTAGTCGTGATTTTTACGCAGCATAAGGTCTTTTGCCTCTTGCATGTATTGGTCGTATAGTTCCATGGCACGCTTTTGGGACATATCCGCATGGTCGGAAAAACCGTTATGAAGCTGGATAAGTCCGATGATGGAATAGTTGACAATCGCCATCAATTCGCCTTCCACGCTTTCACCCACAAGGTTAACGCCTGTCATCTCTATTTCACGGATTCGTTTGCCTTTGATGAACAACTGGTCGTTCACGGTCTGCGGACGCATAATGCGCCAACTGGGACCGTAATCTTTCATCTTCAGGGCATAGATGCGTCGGCATTCTGCCGTGACTTTATCAAATTCTTCTGCTGTTGTCATATTATTTTGTCAGTTCTGCTATGAGTTCATCTTTTGTAACGGCTTTCTGTTCGCCGCTTTGCATGTCTTTCAGCATTACGGTTTGGCTTTCCATCTCATTACCTCCCACGATGGCCACAAACGGGATGCGGTTGCTGTCGGCATAGCCCATCTGTTTTTTCATTTTGGCAGGTTCAGGATATACTTCGGTATTGATGCCGGCCTGACGCAATGTCGCCGCCCAACCGAGAGCATATCGCAGTTCTGCGTCACCAAAGGTGGCAAACAGCACTTGTGTCTGTTCCGTCATCGTTTCGGGATAGAGATTCAGTTCGGTCAGCACATCGTAGATGCGGTCAGCGCCAAAGGATATACCTACCCCACTCACGCCCGGAAGCCCGAAAATACCTGTAAGATTATCATATCGCCCGCCTCCGGTGATGCTTCCCATTGCCACATCCAATGCTTTCACCTCAAAGATGGCACCGGTGTAATAGTTCAGTCCGCGTGCAAGTGTCAAATCCAGTTCGATGCGGAAGGTGTCGCTATCCGCAGGAATGGCATCTTTGGCAAGTGCGAAAACAGTTTCCATCTCTTCTACGCCCTGTGTGCCGATAGTACTCTGCGAAAGCAGGTTGCGAATAACCGACAATTTCTCTTCGTTGGTGCCGGACAAGGCCAGAATGGGTTGCAGTTTGTCCACTGCCGTTTGGCTCAGACCGCGTTCCAAGAGTTCTTTATTAACGTTTTCAAGACCTATCTTGTCCAGTTTGTCAATGGCCACCGTCACATCAATCAGTTTGTCGGGTTCGCCAATCACTTCTGCGATGCCGGCAAGTATCTTGCGATTGTTGATGTGCAGACTCACACGGATGCCGAAACGGCGATACACTTCGCGGACAATCTCAATCAGTTCCAGTTCGCTGACCAGCGAATCGGTTCCTACCACATCCACATCGCACTGATAAAACTCGCGGTAACGCCCTTTCTGCGGACGATCGGCGCGCCAAACAGGCTGTATCTGGTAGCGGCGGAATGGGAATGACAGTTCTTCGCGATGTTGCACCACATAGCGGGCAAACGGAACCGTCAAGTCGTAGCGCAAACCTTTTTCGGGGGCTTCTGCGGCTTTCTCGCCGGAGTTCTGAATACGGAAAAGCAGTTTATCACCTTCTTCGCCGTATTTGCCCATCAGCGAACTCATCTGCTCCATGGCAGGTGTCTCTATCTGGCGGAAACCGTACAGGCGGAATACGCTGCGGATGGTGTCGAAAATATAGTTTCTGCGGGCCATTTCCTGTGGTCCGAAATCTCTTGTTCCTTTGGGTATGGTTGGTTTTTGTGCCATATATGTTGTTCTTTTCGTTTCTGTTATTTGTTATTTTTCCAAGCCGAGTGCCTGATAAATGCGTTCGGTGGCACCCAGTTCGCTTTCCACGTATTGTGTTGCCATCTCACCTTTTTCTTTATGCAGCATCAGTGCTTCATCCAGAGCCGCAGCCAGTTGCCGGTAGTTTTTCACCGAAGTGGATGCACCGGCGGCAATCAGTCCTTTGGCTTCGCGGAACTTCTTGTAGTTGGGACCAAACAGTACGGGAATACCGTACACGGCTGCTTCCAGTGTGTTGTGTATGCCGACTCCGAATCCGCCACCTATATATGCCACGGTGGCATAGCGGTACAGGCTGGACAGCATACCCATCGTATCTACCACCAGTATGCGGCATTGGGTGATACTTTCTTTGGTTGCTTCCGTGTAACGCACATAGCGGCCGAGGAAAGTCTGGAAGATAGTGTGCAGATGTTCCTCGTTTATTTCGTGGGGCACCAGCACCAAGCGAACTTCTTCGTGTTCTTCTATATAACGGGCAAGCAACGCCTCATCAGCAGGCCATGAACTGCCGGCAACAATCACAGGACCGGCGCCGCAGAACTCTTTCAGGAGAGGGATGTTCTTTCCTTGCTCTTTGATGGCATGTACGCGGTCAAAACGCGTGTCACCTGCCACGGAACATTCCGTGATGCCGTGTCGCTGCAGCAGATTGAGAGAGTCACGGTCTTGCACGAAGATATGTGTGAAGCATTTGAGCAGATTCAGATAGGGTCGTCCCCAAGGCATGAAGAACAACTGCGATTTGCGGAAAATGGCGCAGATGCTATATGTGGGGATGGAACGGCGTTTCAGTTCTTTCAGGTAGGCGGGCCAGAACTCGTATTTGGAAAAGATGGCCATATCGGGTCGCACGGCATCCAGGAACAGTTTGGCGTTACGTCGGGTGGCAAAAGGCAGATAGAGTACGCGGTTGACTTTGTCATAGTTCTTGCGCATCTCATAGCCGGAGGGCGAGAAGAATGTCAGCAGAATCTTGCAGGGTTTGTGTTCGCTACGCAGGCGTTCGATGATAGGGCGTGCCTGTTCGAATTCGCCTACCGAAGCGGCATGAAACCAGATGAGTTGTTCTTTTTCGCTATGTGCAATCAGGCCTTTATCGTTTGCCTGTTGCAGTTCCGCCAGGCAGTCTTTCTGTCCTTGTATCAGCAGGCGGGCTTTTTTATTGCCCAGCAAGGCTGCCAAACGTACCAGAAAAAAGTATAGATACATATTTTTGCCGAATTTTTGCGTTATTATTCAAATATCGCGCAAAGGTACAACAAAAATTGCACATACGCAAATATTTTGGTGATTTTTTTGTTCAATCGGATATTTCCAAGTTTTTTAGACTGTCTGTCGTTGGCTATGCTCGCATAAGGCGCAACAGCTGACGGCATAAATACATCGCGCTCTGCGCAATAAACCGTTCGCTACTGCGAGCGACCTACGGGACAGATACGGGACGATAGATATAGTCCTGTGACGGTAAAGAGTGCTAACGGAGTGATAAGGTAGGCACCCTCAAAACACCTTATTATGCCCAACCATTTTTCCAAATTATTTTTTCACAATCCGGAAAGTGAAAACCCGCTGCAAAAGTAGTGAAAAAATGTGAGAGCACCAAACAAGTGCCCTCACAAATGTCACTCCGATGCCTTTTGCACCAAATCCCAGCCTACTTGTTACTTTACTTCCGCACCTTGGGCGTTGAAGAGTTTGCCGTCATGAAGAATAAGAAATTGCCCATTTTGTATCAGTTTAATATAATGAGATTGGGGGGATTCAACATTATCAATAGAAGTAATGCTTGTTTCCTCAATTTCTCCTAATAGTTGATAATACCCCAAGCCTTTCATACCGTATTGTTTCACCCTAAAATACAACGTCGTTGGCCCGTCAAAAATAATTGTCTTACCACCTTTATAAAAATCAGTATACACATTGCCTCCTACAGAGTATGCGAATTGGACATCTGCTGTTTGATGCCAACCACATTGATTGTGTTTGTCACATAGTTGTACATCTATTTTATATTTATTCGAGTTAGGGAAGATCACTTTATAAAAATCAACATCCGATTCTTCATGAAGTGACACCTGAACTGGCGTACCAAAATCTTCCCATTCTGGATTACATTTCCAATCTAGTGTTGTTGCTGTAGATTGGGTATTATTTGGTTCACAATAATCTGCCGTTAATATAGGTGCTGTAACAATAACATTTATAGGATTCGGATTGGAGGCTGTACATCCCATGTAATACCAAGAAGTTTGACTATTTTTTTTGTATGTAAGTGCTAAATAATACGTTCCGGGATCAACATCAATAAATCCCCAAAAAGTAAGTCTTTTAGTTTCCCGTGCCGAAAACCCACCTGAACAATCCACCTCACTTATTACTTGAGCCATTGCTCCATTTGAATCATATAGGCATAATCTTATTTGACCGTAGAATGTTGTAAGCAGTGCAGTATTTTTTACATCTACATCAATCGTTATGTTACTTCCCGTAATGCACCCCCCTAGTCGTATATCAAAAGAAGATTGAGGCTGTAAATCACTTGAGGATGTAATCGTAAATATTGTATTATTGTATTCCGTTAAAAATACACCAACATCCGTTTTTACTAATTTGCAATCATCTTCGTCATCATCTTGGTAATACATATAAGCACGGTATTTGCCGGGTATAAATGGTATTCCCCCATCGAAAGTATATGTCATATTCTCAGTAACTTTTCCCACCCCTAGTGAAAAATGATATGATTCGTTGGACCATGCTATCAATTTGCCATCGTAGGTAAATATTGCAACTTTGAAGAAACCATTAAAAATGCCTGTACCATTGTTTTCTACTTTGGACATAAAAGATATCGTGTTTCCAAAAGAATATTCGCTCGTACCACCATTTGTTTTGATTGCATCTAAATCGGTATTCATGTATAAATCATAATTCTTTGCGGGTCCTGATCCATCGGCAGGCTTTATACCAATAATAGCATGTTGTCTTTCTGAAAAATTATTACTGATCGGAGTTAGTGCTGTTAATGAAAAAAATCCATTTGCTTGCCCTCCCCATCCCCAATTGAAGTGAAATTTATCACTATTGTCGTAACCATCACATATGAAAGCGTGCCCGCCAGATCCATTATCGGGTGCATATCCAGCATAAAGAATAGGTCTTTCATTATTCAACTCTATTTTAAGTAAGTTCGTCCATGTAGTAGCTGAAATTGATTTCCCCCATTCTTTTCCCGTAATATTAGATGCATAGCCAAAATAGGTTTTAAGAGCCTGTTCTGCGCTAGCACTTCCATCCCCAATATCATATAAAAAAGCGCCACTACTACCATTACCACTATAATTATAACCCATCTCTACCGCCACACCGCAATGATACATCAAGGTTGCAACAGCATTATTTTGAGTAGAAGATGTCGTAGAGGACAGTTTTATTGGCATATTAGGCCAATCGTAAGTCGTATTTGCAAAATTGGCAGACAAAGTTCCATATCTTTGTGAATTGTAACTTTTATTACCTTTACCGATTTTTGGATGTTCCCAATATTTCATTATCTGAGCCATTGCAGTTGCAACGCAACCTGTAGTGGGATGTCCGCCATATGATGATAAGGACGGGTCAGAAGGACATTTATCATTATAGCGCGGATATTGATCCCACGAAGTTGATATTAGCGCATTAACCACAGCTGTTGTGTTGTTGACTTTTGGGGCATTTCTGTATGCTTCCCACATTTTTTTCACGCTATCGGTTGCTTGAAGATTATTTTCAACTGCGTATTGAATTTCTTCTGCATAATTTTGGAGTAAATCTGCTAATTGGATTGGTAAATTCTGGAGATCTATACTGCCTTCCGTTGAATATCCCAAGATGGGAGTCGCACAGTCATCAGCTGAAACAATTACAAATCCATCTTCATTTTCACTATTGAATATGTAATATTTAGGAATGTCTTGTGATCCGTTTTGTCGAATCATACGCCTTTGTTTAGATGGCATATTAAGTTGGACATTAGGAGTCTCTGCTACGGAATTGATAAAATTCTGTGCAATCTGTTGAGCCATATTCGGATCAATCGGTTTCGCACATAATAGCGAGGGCAACATCAATAATATAACGAAAATTTGTTTCATAAAACTTTCATTAATTAAATTTAAACTTATAAGTGATGGTTCCAAATTGCTGATTCGGTCGATCAACTTTATCAAATTCAGCTTTCTTTGCCGCACGCAAAGCCAATTGGCGGGTCGTTTCGTCAGTAATTGTAGTTCCTGCCCCCACTTTAGCACTAACAACCTTACCATTGGCATCAACAATGATATTCACCACCACGAGACCTTCTTGGGCAAAATTTTGTGACGGACGAGGAAGTGAACCTTTCAGCCGACGGCCGTTTAAGTTCCATATGTTTCCTCCTTGTAAAGAATTATCTACATTTTCGGATAAAGATTCCTTTTTATCAACACTCGTTATTCCATCATCTTCTGTTGATGCATTTGTTCTTTGATTATACAAAACCACTCTACCATTGGAATAAATGATTGAATTGATTTCATCCACATTAAGAACAAAAGTTGGACCATTGAGATTGTCGAACTCTTTATACTTAATACTTGATGCAGAAATTTCCAGAATGTTTGCATCAATTTTTTTTGCCTGATTAGTGATAATAATATCTTGTGCGAAAATGGGAGGAAATGCACAAACAATTAATGTAATAACAACGATAACTTTTGATAATGTCTGTTTCATTTTGATGTTTTTTATTTCAGTAATAGATTAAATTTTGGCGAATTAAAAGCGCGGACTTCTTCGTTCGAATATCCGCTATCTCAGGTATTTTCACTGGACTTACCCCAACCGCTGAATATCCACGACAGAAGCCCGTGCCAACGCACGAGCATTCTTGTCGTTATACCTTGCGGTTTTTATCTATAAAATAGTGTCCAGTTATTTTTGAGATAGCAAGTATTACGCAAAAACGCTATGTTTTATGTCTATTGCCCTTTAATCGGTTTTTATCATAGGCATAATCTTTTTGATGTATTATGGTTCACGCAAATTTTCCGCATGAACAAATTATTTTGTGTTAAATATCAAATCTAAACCTTGAGCGCGATAAAAAGGGAAACGGGTATCACTGGAGATAAGCGGTAACCTTGCTGTGATGGCGTGAGAAATGATTATATGATCGGACGGATCATTATGTCCCTCTACTTCATTCAATCGCAACTTGGCATGTGTCTGAGCGACATACTTATCAATCGGGAGTATCTCGATGAAATACTCTTTCTCCAATGAAGATAGCAACTCCTCACTCGTTTTCCAATCTTTACGGGAAAAACTGTGTTTTCTGAAACCGACTATCAGTTCTCGGGTAGTCTCTGCACTTACGCAAAAGGTATTACCATAATCCTGCAATATGGCACGAACATCCCGACTCAACGAATCAATATCTGTCGCGAGGTAAATGAAGATATTCGTGTCTAACATGTATCTCATATTCTCCAAGCAGGGTCATTAATGACAATACTACCTTGGGTTTTCATTGCTGCAGCCCAAGTTGGATTTACTCTTTCTTGTTTTTCTTTCGTTTCCATAAAAACTTGTCGTTTTGACTTACAATTCGGCTGCAAAGGTACTGCTTTTTTTTGATATATGCAAATATTGAGGCGAAATTTATTCAGAAAAAATGAAATTTCCCTCAAAAGCATACAGCGCAGCAGATCGTTTGAAGTGCCCTCGGCACGAAAAAAAGAAAGGTTGATAAAAGAAAGTACCAAAGAAAATTAACTAAAGAAAAAAGCCTTGCCATGCCTTGCCTATATATAAGCACCGTGGCAAAACAACGAAAGCTCTAAAAGGCAGGGCGTGGCGAGGCATTCTTTTTAGGATTAAAATTTTTATTTATCATGTAGCAATTTTAGGCAGTTCTCGTAAGATGGTCCCGTGATGGCCACGAAAGGAATCGCCTCGGCGGATGGCAAATTTTCAAATTAAAAAAATTTTGATACCGAAAATGGACCGAGATTGGACCGAAAAAGCCCCGATAAAATACCGAAGGATATTTTACTTGCGATTTATGACTAAAACTGAAAAAGGTTGACTCGATAACTGAGATGCTATCTTAAAAATCGTAAACTTTTGACTCGATACCTAAAAAGGTTGACCGGAGTACGGAA
>CACZFM010000003.1 GCA_902780495.1 uncultured Bacteroidales bacterium | reverse complement strand
CTCCTTGTCCATATACACAAAAAATTAGAGATTAGAATTCGACTGCAAAATTACAGCTTTTTTCTAATCCCTAAAATATGTACTTTACCGGATGGTTACATTGTAATAAAGGTACTACGAAATATGAGAATACTAATTATTGGAGCCAGTTCCGGCATCGGCAGAGAACTAGCCATACAATATGCAACTAAAGGTAATGAGGTAATTGCGGTCGCACGTCGCAAACAATTACTTTGTGAACTTACTAAATATTCATCAAACATACAAATAGCACAATGTGATATATCGAACATTGAAGAAACAAATACACTTTTATCGACGATTTTTAAGGAAAACATTCATGTAGCTATTATATGTTCAGGAATAGGAGATTTTAATTCGGGACTTGATTTCGCAATAGAGAAACAAACCATTGATATAAATATTGTTGGCTGGACGTTTTGTGTTGATACAATATACAAGAAGTTTGAAGAGCAGTCAAGTGGACATTTGGTAATACTCAGTTCTTGTGGGGGGCTCCGAGGTGAACCTTTGGCGCCTTCATATTCTGCTTCTAAAGCGTATCAAATTAATTATGTGGAAGCGTTATTCAAAAAAGCACACAAAAGCAAATTACCGATTCACATAAGCGATATTAGACCAGGATTGGTTAATACAAGGATGGCTAAAGGTGGTGGCTTGTTCTGGGTCATGCCAACTGAAAAAGTAGCAAAACAAATTATAAATGCCATAGCCAAGAAGAAAAATGTCGCTATCGTAACAAAACGATGGAAAATTATTCATTGGCTCATGCGACATCTTCCTCGTTCTTTATATATCAGGATATAACTGATTTATATTCGCTACTCGTAAACCATTGAAATATAGCATATTTGCTCGGGAAAAGTTTATATGCGGGCGTTTTGCTTTGCATAATTCGTAAAAAAGTAGTATCTTTGCAGAAAATTTCGAGCAAACAGATGAAAAGCAAGTTCATCATATGGACGATAGGAGCGATGGCTCTTTGCCTCATGAGTGCGTGCGCAAACGGAGACGTGCAGCGTGTGCAGAGACAGGGTATCTTTTAGTAAGGAATTCCGTAAAACGCAGACTATAACCGTATATCATCTTTTGTTGGGCCGGTGTGAGGTTCTGGTATAACTCTGATTTTAGAAATTCCGTTCGCGATTCACATTCACACGCGTACATATAGGAATAGAAATTATCTCCGTCCCAGCATTCTATTGGTATAGTCGGAGTGCGTTCCCATACTTGACGTGTGATTGCTGCAAACGTATCCATATACGCTTGGCAGAAATCCAATATAGAAACATCGGTCAGAAATTGCAGTTCTGCCAAGTTGGCCTTTTCTTTAATGGGTTCTCTGTGTTCCCATGATTCAATGAAAAGTTCCAAAAATGCAGGATTCGCAAAATTATATGTTTGCCAATGCTCCACCCAATAGCTATAAATGGCATAGTTTATAAGTGCGGCCATAAATCCATACACCTGTGCTTTAGAGGTGTTGTATTTTGCATCCATGGCTTTTGTCCAAATGGTTGGCGTAGCACTTAGGTCTTCTAATTCAGGTTGGGTTGCAAAGATTAACTCTAATTCTTTATGACCGGCTATGTCACATATCAGATGACTCCTCCATTTTAGTTTGTCCTTGATATCAACAATCTTATATGGATTATAATAATCGCGCATAATGATGCCTACTTGTATCCGTTGGGCATAATCAAGATAGTCGCTAAAATCGTTTTTTATTGGCTCTAACTGTTGTAGAGTAAAGAACCAATCGTAAAGAATACGTCTTGTTTCTTGGAATGGGTATCTGCCAGGGAAATTGGCTTTTTCCAATTCGTAGTTATATGCTTTGTAGAAGTCGATTGGATTGAAGCCCCATGAATACAATACGTTCTTGTTGGCTAATAACGCAGCTCCATAGCCTTTGGCTATAGGTTGTCTTTCGTCTCCATTAACAATACAAATTGCATCCTCCTCCCATACATACCATAACTCACCTTGCATTCCATTCTCCCATTTGTCGCAGAATGGAAATAACTGCCGTGTCTCAAAATTGTAATTATTCATGGTATGATATCTGATATGCTATTAATCATTATCTCAGTTTTGTCATTTATGTTGCTCCTTGTTTTTTGTCCCTTTATTAAGAAAAGTTTCTTCTTTTAATCTTGAGATAGTAATAGCGAAAAAGACACACACAAACATGAGTGCTATTAGTGTCTGTGCGATAACCACAATGTATCCCATATCAGAATTAGGGTGAATATCTCCAAATCCTAGTGTTGATTGAATAGTAGTACTATAATAAATAGCTTGCATAGGTGACATTATGCTTTCAGTACAATTAATCGAACAATTAATGTTCATATAAAATACAGCAAATGCCAAAAGAATAAATGCATAATTACAAAAAACACCGATTAAATTACGTGCGAAAGATGCGGTGGACGGAATGAGGTCAGATAAGAAAATATAGTTCAGATTATATATAATAGTATCAACAATAAAATATATCAATAAAAAAATGACAACCGTATGGTGATGTATTCCTGTGTATAAAACAAAAAGAGGAAATAATGTTAACAGTACCACATAAAAATCTATAGCCACTTTCTTACAAACGAAGCCTCCTTTTCCGGCAACATAACGAATGAAAGTAGATAAAGAAATGAATTGAAACAAACAGCATATGAATCTCATGATCCGTTCCAGTCCAAAATCATTATGTGAACCATTCCATATCTTCTTAAGGATCTTGCTTTGCCTTTGATATGGGCTCTTTTGTTTGTTTTGTGAATTTATACCTGTTGGAGAGACCAGTATTTTTATAACAGTCTCCTTGAAATCTTTCATGTTCATAGTAATAATTATTTAAATACCATATATTAAAAATAGATATTTTATGATTACATACTAATCTTTAATACCATCCAATAAAGACTTCAAATGTTCAGGGTCTTTATTCAATAGTGTGTATATGTCATCTAAAATATCAGGAAGCCTTGATAGCAATTCATTATGCTTTGTAACTCTCTCAAAACTTGTAAAGTGTGAAAAATTGTGTAGAATTTTCAAATCATTTGTTTCACCCATTAATATCTTGATTCGCGCGTCTATTTCCCCTTTACTTCCTGGCAATTTGATTAATGTATATATCTCTAAGAATCTTCTTATAATATTAGGTAACGTGTAAAAATTCTCTTCCGGAAAGATTTCTCCTTCTGCCAAACTATCTCTAATTTCCTTGGCTTTATTAATCTCATAAAACAAATATACATATTCTGAATTATAATCAGAATAACATTTCGGCATATTTTTTATAGCAGATGCATTCTTTCCAATTCGAGTGATATTATATCTGTGATTTAATTTATCACCGTTGAAGACACTCGCTTTATTAATAAATGAGAAAAACTCAAAATTATGTGTGGCGATGAAGAGTTGTTGAGAAAATATACACATTCTCTTAGGATTACTAGCATCTAATCCTTTCTTAAAAAAGAATGAGGTTATAAGAGAATATACTTGAGCTATATGGTTTGCATCTAAACTGGAAATAGGGTCGTCAATAAATACTATATAATCTTTTAATTTATTGTCATCTTTAAGACTCTTTAGCATAACCATAAAATGAGAGAATGCGATAGCTGTTTTCTCTCCATCGCTTAAATGTTTAGCTACTCTTCCGTCCCTTTTTAATTGAAAATAGTTATCCGTTGTAACCTCTATTGTCAAGTCTTCCCGATTCAAAAACTTCTGAATGAATGCATTAATTTCATCTCTTCCTTTATCAATAGAATTCAGTTTATCTTGCAAAGACTTTAATTCATCTTCTTTATTTTTAATTGTTTCATCTAATATTTTACCCCAATACTCTTCTATGTTCTTTTTGAATTCTATATCTTCGTAGTTGCTATCAATAAGATATCTGGCAATGTAATGTTTTTTATACGACTCTTTGGCTTTAATTTGACGTTCGTTAAAATGCTCAATTGCAGTATTGCTTTCTTCAAATACCTGCTTCACTTCTTCAATCCATGCAAGCATCTCAGAATTGGCATTATCATCAATAGCACCAATCTTTTTTTCTATAAATAACGAGGAATTATATTTAGTATCTAATTCTTCAATTAGTTTCGTCAATAACTCCAGGTAGTTTGTCAATACTTGTTGATATTTTTGCTTTAATGCAGTATAGCGAGGACGGCACGCTGTGTCTAAATCGTTATCGCTTCTATTTGCCCATGCCAAAGAACCAAATAATTGTTTTTCATTATTTATGTATTCTTTAAGTTCTTCAATTCTTGATTTTAATTTAGCAGCCTCATTTGTATAGTATGCATTCAGTTCTTTTATTCGTCCCTCTTGCGTAATCTCCCCTCCACAAAATGCACATTTTGTTAACTGAGGCCTTTGTAAATATAACTTCCATCCAGTTTTTCCCCAGTCGTATAATTCTTTATCTGACGATAATAATATATCATCATTGAAAGGAGCAGGTACAGAACCCAGAATAGTTTTCACATTGTTTAATAGAGCAATATACTTTGTAGTCGGTTCTGGTGATATTTGAACAGGGCTGCCTGATTTTTGAGAAATGGCCGTAGTTTTTACTTCCTCCACTTTGCTTTCCGGTATAACAGAATCCTGTAATGATGTGTTCCTCATTTCCTCTACGCAGGCTAACACATTCGCTCTATTAAAACTACGCCCAAGATTTAGCAACTCCGTCAACTGTCTAGCAACGGCAGTATATCCTGCTGTTATTTGTCCATATTCTTGTATAAATCTTTGATTATTCTCTCTTATTCGTCTCGCTTTTTCTATATACTTTTCAATTGCTTTAATCTGTGTATGGATTTCACCAACCTCTCCCACTGCAAATTTAATTCCTTCTATTTTATCGTCGGAATCAAAATGTAAATTATTCCTTATAAAATCACTATTAAAAACTTTTACCTTACAAGGAGAAGTAGCACGATTTGTATGGGTAATATGAGTGCCATTGTCTAATTCCACGTCAAATTCAAGGTTGCCATAATCCGAATCAATATCAATCTCTTTATCCAAATAGGAAATAAGTCTGGAAAGAGTTGTTTTTCCAGAGTAATTCCATCCGTAGATAATATTGCGTTCTGCGAAATCCGGCAATGTACTATCTGCCCGATAATTCTCAAAAACACCTAAATGCTTTATTGTATGAATTTTCTTTATCATGGTATTATAAAATATTATCTATTGTATCTATTCTCCATATTGGGTGAAGAGGTTGTCTAGTTCATCGGGGAGATTAATAGACATGACTTTTGTGCGGAGTTCGCTATGGGCAGCAAAGTCTAACCGTTTGAGTGTTTCGCCAATAGATGACTTTTGTACACGGATAAGTTGTGCGCGACCAATAGCGGGATGATCTGCTGCATACTTGGCTAATGCTTTTGCCTTGCTTACATTGTCATCTCGTGTCGGGTCATGCGGCTCTAAAATATCCAAAATATAATCACCGCCATTCTCTCGTCTGATAATCAAGAAATCCGGATAAAACGGCTTGGGAGTTCCTTTATATTCGTGATAGAGAGTTAGCGCATCTTTGCCTTTGGACGGGTTACGATACCAGCAGCGGAAATCCTCGCGTTTTTGTTCTTCAGCAATGACACGTTCTTCCCATCCATTCAGTTTGATACGGACAGTGCCGGTTATCTCATCGACAAACAAATGGTCATCATATTCCTTGCCTCCTTCGTCATTATGGAAGAAAATATTTTCACCCAAATTGAACGGAATATTGGATACCTCTGCACTGTTGCGCACAATGTTGCGGTATTGCGTTTTTAATGCCTCGGATAGTTTTGTTGTCTTTTGACGATATGTGTCATTCAGTCTGTTAAACTCTTTTTCCGCCCACTGAACCAACTCTGTCATTCGGTTTTCATCACATACAAAGAGAATCACATCCACTTTTTCAATAATATGGTTATTCTCATCTCCGTATTTTGAGGCGTAGGCTTTGGACACTTCTTCGTCGCGGAGTTGTTTGTCAGCGATACGCACTTGACGGTCCAAATCGACGGATGATTCCGAGAACAGATTACCCGTTACTGCCGATTTAATTGGCTCTCCAAATGCATCATAAACATTCGCCAACATTTCAAAGTTCATCACTTGTTCCTTGGCGGCAGCATATTTGCCGGAGTTCTTGAGTTGCTGAATATAATTGTGTATGCGCTCAACGATATTATCCACCACCTTATCACGTGCCATCACATCCAGCCCGGATATAAGCAAGAAATTGGAAAACTCAAAGAGCGATTTGAGATAGTCACTCATTTGGAAATTACGTACTTGATATGAGCGTAGTGCCAAAGAGTTGATAAACTTGACTATGCCGGAACGGTCAAGTTCATACTCAAATTCTATAGGGTTATCATCCGGTTCCTCGATACCTGTATTTGTTTGAGGCGTAAATATCGGAGCCGGTTTCGCTTGTATCTGCGGAATATCAAGCTGTGAGGAGGAAGCGGGAATTGTTGTGGTTCCACTATTAGCCTCATCAAACAATGACGGATAGTCGTCCACCGGTGTTTTCGGCGTGCGTTTACTAACAGGACGCGTTGTTAATACCGTATATGCGCCATGCTCAATTTCGTCACCATATACATCCGTTGGCAGGTCGCCACCTTCGGAATTTTGCAACTCGTCCACCACTTGTTGCACTTTGTCAGCATCGAAGTGCGGTAAGAATAACTGCACATCGTTAAGCATATCATCTACCAAAATACGTTGTTGTATCGGAGTACGTACCATGCGCCCAAGTAATTGAGCTATAGCAGTAGCGTCCGTATAACGCCGGAATGACATCATCGTTTCTGCACGCGGGCAGTCCCATCCTGTAGAAAGTGTCTCTTTGAAGAATACGACACGCGCCAAACGGTTATCCTGTATCTTAGACGGTTCTTCATAGGGGACATCCAAACCATTGACAGATATTGCTCCTTTAGTGTCTCCAAAGGCATGAACAACCTCACCGGTGGAAAATTGGATACCGGCTTTCTGCTCTATATTTCGCAAACATTCATCCAAGTCGGTCTCGGTGATATTGTCATTAGCGCCATTAAGTACTTGTACCACAAAGATTGGTCTAACCATCCAATGATGTTGTTCACGGCAGAAAGTTTCCCAGTGTTTGCACTTAGATACCCATTCCTCGGTAGCAGCTTGCAAGATAGCCATGTCCTTCTGTTCACTTGCATCCTTTGGATAGTAAATGATTACGCGGTCTTTAAGCAAACCAGATGCACGCACTTCTTCCGTTGATACACGCACTTGCTGAATGGTGGCGGAAGAATTTTGCACAAGCATATTGAAACGTTGGATAGTCGCAGACATACCAATAACTACAGGCACCGGTTTCAAATCATCCTTCTCACTACCCAATATAAATTTCTGCATGATAGTCGTTGCACGTCCAGCCTCCTGTCCTCGCATACCTCGGTGTGCCTCGTCTATGATGAAATAGAGATGGTCGGCTTTTTCTGCTATCGTGTTGGACAGCGTTTCGTATATCGTGTATTGCCGATTGTCGGAATGCTTTGTTAAATTGGACGAGGTGCTCAGTTTTTGGGTATTGAGGAAATATATATGTCCTTCTTCCAGCGTTTCACGGTCAAAAGAATCATCTTCAATAACGACACATTGATCCAAACGAACTTTATCTGCACGATTGTCTATCTTCTCTTTTGATTGCAAATTCAGTTCCGGCGAGTCACTGAGCCATACAAAGATTGCTTCGGGCTGCTCTACGTAAGTCTCATTGCCGAAGTAAATCTCCTCAATGAGTGCAGACATGATAATCGTTTTACCGGCACCTGTGGGCGCCGTAAACGATATTACTTGGTTTTGATGCGTCTGTTTATAGAAATTCTGCGCATTTGCACAATTTTTGCGCAGATGCTCTACAGCGCGCTTTTGGAATGTCATCAATTCGTCTTTCATATCATCGAGGTATATTTATTCTGAAATTATCTAAATAGTCACGATAGAGTTGGCAAGTGTGCAAATGTCGCGACGGCATGGCAGTTGTAAGAGCTTTTGACATCTCGCGATACATGGATGCACTATCCACTATCAAATAGATGTCGCGAAGACTTTCATTCTCCTGTACTTGCTGCATAAACTCGGCAAAGGCTTTTGCTTCGTTGAGTACCGCAAAATCATTTTCGGGTAGTATCAACATATCCGGAACTGATTTACCTGCTAAAGAAGGACACGTGCCTATTGCACCGGATTTCATCCACAGCAGCGGCAGCAACTCACGGAACTGCTTGCCAAGCGCCACGTTATCTTTGTCAAGGAAATTCAAGCGGAAGAATATACAGTTGGCATCAAAGCCTTCACTCATTTGCCGGTGGTTTGTGCCAATGTATTCACCTTTCAGCGGTTGCCCGTTCACATCATGTCCTTCGATAGAACAAACAGTTCGCGGCCAGTTAACATAACGCGCGATACCCAATTTTTCCCATTCCTCATCACCCGGTTTGTATCCTTGTTTGGTCAGCGACGTTGTTTCTTCTGCCGATACTTCGTTGTTCGTTACCATGATACAACGGCGATGACCACCATCTTCCGCATTCAATAGATTCACTGCGTGAAGTGTAGTTCCACTACCAGCAAAGAAATCTACGATAATCGCGTTGGGTTTGTTGGTCACGAAGAAACGGATAGTGTCATGAACTGCATAGAGTGATTTTGGAAAATCAAAGCGTTTACCTATAATCTTTCCCAATAGAGTTGAACCTTGTTCTGAAGCGTTATGTGAGGCTATCTTCCATTGTGTTGGAGCTATTCTGCTATCTTCGTCAGTGACTTTATAAGCTATTAAAGATCCATCATCGGCTCTGCCTTCAATGCAGAAATTTTCAGATATAACCTCAGCATATGCGCCATCAGGAAGATAATTAACGACGAAACCATATGAAGTAGGTTTTCCTAATCGGATTCTACCTTGATTTATACGTTGCTTTAATTCTATTGGTCCAACTTGCCAACGCCCTTGTGAACCATTAGATCGCAAAGGCAGAATTTGCACAAGTCCATCAATATCTTGATCTTTGTCAATTTCTAGGGGTAAGGGTTCTCCTATTTTTTTGATTGTTTTGGAAAGAGGGTCAGCATAAATAGCATAGTACAATCCTGGACGTTCTCTTCGGCTTGAGTGACTTCCTCGTCTCATCATCGAAGTCCAATCCGGTGTAATATTACTTTCTTTCTTCTTTTCTTTTACGTTTGTACTCAATGACCATTCATCACCTAGAAACAACCTCTGTGGAGTCGCTTCTCCAAACATAATAAAATAGATGTATTCATCACCTCTACGGAAACCATTTCGTGTAACACCTTTTGGATTAATGACACTACTTACCATTTGCATTCTTGCTTCAGGGAATAATTCTTCAAGCAAGCAACCAAGATGAAGGTATTCTTTTTCATCAATAGTAACAATCAGCACTGAGTCTTTCGGATTGAGCAGTCGTTTTGCCAGCAGCAAACGACGCTTCATCATGGATAACCATTTACTATGACGATATGTGTCTGCGGTATCCACATAGTCATTGTTGTACTTCCAGTCTTTTGCCCCAGAGTTGTACGGTGGGTCAATATAGATGCAGTCCACCGATGCGGGATAGAGATATGCAAGCAATTGCAGAGCATAGTAGTTGTCTGCCTGAATGAGTGCGTGCCATAGTTGATCGTCCTTGGCATGGCGAACGGAATCCACCACTTCCAAGCCAGGATAAATAGGACCATCATTCAGTCCTTCCGGCAAATGGTCTTCGAACACAAGACCAAATTTCTTGTGCTTCATCACGCGCTTCAACTCTGCCTCTATTTGCCGACGGAGAGCCTCATCTTTTATCTGCGCCACTAAATCATTTATTGCTGCCATATTGATCTATTTCCTTTCTGCACGTAAACTGCGTGCAAAGGTACAAAAAATATCTAATATAGGCAAAAGGATATACCAAAATCTTCTTTTTTTTACTTTTTGCTTCCGTACTCCGGTCAACCTTTTTAGGTATCGAGTCAAAAGTTTACGATTTTTAAGATAGCATCTCAGTTATCGAGTCAACCTTTTTCAGTTTTAGTCACTTGCCCCTCTCCGCTCCGCTGCTCTCCGCTGTCTCCCGCCTCTGCCCGCTCTCTCTCCTGCGCCACACCGATGAGGTTTATTTCCCACGCTACCAACCCCTTACAAACCAACCCTTATCAACGCTTTCTACTATCCCCAACCAACTCTATCTACCAACCCCCTAACCCACAAAAATCTATGGTCTCTCTCAATAAGGTCTTCGGTTCCCTCAGGGCTGTATATATATAACATGTATTGTACTTGTATCTTTTTTTAGCTTGTTCCTTTTTTGCTCATTTCGTATCCAAAGGGAACAACCCTACACATTATAATATAATACGCCCGCCCGCGCGCGTAAGCATATACCTGCGGTGCGGAAACAAAATAGCCATTAGTAGGTATTGCACATATCGCGTAAAAGCAGTACTTTTGCACTCAAATTAGATTACAAATTTTAAAGGAGGTATTAAACAGAATTATGAGTCACGAACATCACCATCATCATACCGCCCCAACGCAATCGTTGAACGGCATTTTTATCTTCTCTATCGTACTGAATGTCCTCTTCGTGCTCATCGAAGCAGGTGTCGGTTTTTGGCAGGACAGCCTCTCGCTACTCAGCGATGCCGGGCATAATTTGAGCGATGTGTTCAGTCTGTTACTGGTATTAGTTGCTTTCCGTCTGGCAAAAGTGCACAGCAACGAGCATTTTACCTACGGTTATCGCAAATCCACGGTACTCATCTCGCTCCTCAATGCCGTCATCCTATTGGTAGCGGTCGGCGCAATTGTCATTGAGAGTATCCATAAATTCAGTGAACCGGCACAAGTGAACGGCATCGCCGTCTCATGGACAGCGGGAGTAGGAATACTCATCAACGGTTTAACCGCTATGCTGCTGATGCACGGTCAGAAAAGCGACCTCAACGTCCGCGGCGCTTTCCTGCACATGCTGGCAGACACGCTCGTCTCGATAGGTGTAGTGATAAGCGGTATTGTCATCTATTACACGGGCTGGAACATCGTGGACCCGATAGTGTCACTTGTCATAGCTGCTGTCATTCTCATCTCCACATGGGAACTATTAGCCGATAGTCTGCGGCTTGCCGTAGATGGTATCCCCGAAGGTATCGACCGCCACGAAATAGAAAGTCTGTTAACGGAAGACGAACTGGTACAAGAAGCACACCATATCCATATCTGGGCGATTAGTACAACCGAAACGGCACTCACGGCACATGTCGTGCTTAAAGACCTGACTTCTTGGCCGCAGGTTTCCGAACATATCAAGCATGAACTCGCCGAACACGGCATCTCGCACGTTACGCTCGAACCTGAAACGCCCGATGCTATCTGTCATAACAAAGAGTGCTAACTTCTAATCGCTAACCCCTCACCATTAACCGTTACACTCGCGCGCCCTATGGTCTCTCTCAATAAGGAGTTCTTATCTCGGTTTGCACCTCGAACGATGATTTCGGTAACCCTCACGGCTTGTATTGTACTTGTATTGTTACATAAAAAAAGCACTCGCTTAGGAGTGCTCTGCATGGATACATGCTTTGTTATGAGATGGCTATTTGCCTACCGGTCTTACCTTCTTCGCGTTTGATCTTCGGCAACTCAATCGTTAAGATACCATCTTCGACCTTAGCGGCGATCTTTGCCTCGTCCACATTGTCCGGCAAGGTGTACTTCTGTTCGAAGTTCGTGTAAGCAAACTCGCGTCTCAGATAGTGCGCTTGTTTGTCTTCTTCCTTGTGCTCGAACTTGTTCTCGATGGCAACACACAGATTGTGGTCTTCATCGACATGTACTCGGCAGTACTCTTTCTTAACACCCGGAGCAGCTAACTCAACGGTGTAACCGTTAGCGGTCTCTTTGACGTTTACTGAAGGTGCCACATTGCTGGCGGTGTTCAGCATGTCATTGTTCAAAAACTCGTCGAATACGGTGGGGAACCATCCGTTTGTCGGCAGCCAACTGTTTCTACGATAGATTGCAGGTTTCATAATTTTGTCCTCCAAATTTAGTTAAACATTGTTTAACGTAACTTGCGTAGTTTACGTTGTTGGCGTAATATGCGTAATTGCGTTTTCACCCTAACAAAGGCAAATTATGTGCCAACCCTAAAATCCCTGCCAATATGTCCATCTTTCGTGCCAAATTGTCCACCCTCTGCCAATTTGTCCATATCCCGTACACCTAACACCCTCAACTCCTATCGTCAAACATAGAACTCCTTAGTCAGAGTAGGTAGTCGCTTGTGTCTGCTTTTCGTTGGCTTAATAACCTACTAATAACGCAATAATCACGCAATAATCACCCAATAATAGCCTAATAATTGACGCAAAATTACCCGATAAAATTAGGGGAGTGGAAGTTAGAGAAAGTGACAGACCGAGCCTGTCGCTCCGAACGACTCACGCGCTAACCGCGCACTCAACCGTCGCGCGAATATCCGCTTCGAATAAGCGTTTATCAAATCAAAGGGTATTTCATTGGGACTCCCATGGCGACTGCCATGGGAGCTTTTTTAGGGTTGTTGCATCGTGACGTCCAAATGCGGATAAGCGAATTGGAACCCAGCGGCAGGCAGTTCGGTGTAAAAACGCTGCTGCATGGCGAAATACAAATCCCAATAGTCCGTTGCCCGTGCCCACGCCCGAACGACAAAGGTGATATCACTCGCATTCAGGGATTTCAATGCCACGAACGGTGCGGGCACAGCCGCCATCCTGTATCCAACGGTGGAGAGCTGGAAAGCAGAGATATTCATTTCCTTGTACAAGGCATCCATATCGGTGTCCGCCTGCAAGACCCTCGGGTCGCTATCCAGCATCGTGCGTACTGTTTTTTGGAACGCCTCGGCATCGCTGCCATAGGCAACACTGACTTCCCAATCGACACGCCGGAGCGGACGGGCAGAGTAGTTGTCGATGGTTCCGTTGCTCAAGGCTCCATTGGGAAGAATCACTACGCGATTGTCAATGGTCAGGAGTTTGGTGGAGGTGATATTGACCTCAACGACGGTTCCGCTAAATCCCTGTGCGGCGATGAAATCTCCGGCCTTAAAGGGTTTGAAGGCGAGGAGCATGATACCTCCTGCAAAGTTCTGCACCGTTCCGGACAAAGCCATACCGATAGCCATACCCCCTGCCGCCAGCAAGGCCGCCAAGGAGGTGGTGTTCACTCCCAGCGTTCCGATGGTGACAATGACCAGCACGACAGTGAGAGAGATGCCGATAAACGATGTGATGAAGGATGCGAGTGTGCGTTCCGTCTTGCGGCGCTCGAAGACGCGTTTCAGGATTTTCTTCAGTCGTCCGATGAGCCAGATGCCCACCATGTAAATGAGTAGTGCCGCCAGCACTTTCATGCCGAAATGTATGCCCTGGTTGAGCATATCCTGCCAGAAAGTATCGGGGTCGGATTGAATACGTGTGATGAGGTTGCGCGTGACTTCACGGACCGAGTCCGGCGGAAGGACAGTCGGCAGTTGGGGTGGGGTTTGAAGAAGGGTAAGCATAGTCGGGAAGAGTTGGTTCGATTAACTACATTCTGTTTTGGGCGGCCTGGTAGGTGTTTTGCAAGAGTGAGACGATAATCATAGGTCCTACACCTCCGGGCACGGGGGTGATGAAAGAGCATTTGGGTGCTACGGCTTGGAAATCGACATCTCCCACCGCTTTGTGCCCCAGTGCATTATCTGCAGGGAGGTAGGTGTTTCCGGCATCTACGACAATAGCCCCCTCGCGCACCATATCGGCCGTCAGTGAACAAGGCGTGTCCATCGCCGAGATAATCATATCGGCATGCAGGCAATGCTCCCTTGTGTCACGCGTATGCGGATGGCAGATAGTGATGGTGCAGTCCACGCCTTTTTCACTCAGCAGGTTGGCCAAGGGTCTCACCAGGAGATGGTTGTCGCCGATGATGACGACATCCTTTCCGCGCAGCGGGATGTCATATTCCTGCAACAAGGAATAGATACCGCGTGGCATGGCCGGCGGCAGTCCTTTCCAACCCATCAGGAGTTTGCCCATATTGGTGGGCGAGAAGCCGTCGACATCTTTTTCCGGTGCGATGGCCGAAAGAATATCCTGTTCGTTGATATGTTCGGGCAGCGGAAGTTGTACGATATATCCGTCAATCAGGGTATCTTCGTTCCAGTTCTGTAGGTGCCTTATCAACTCCGCTTGGGAGATGGTGGCAGGCAGCCGCAAGCAACGGACCTCCATCCCCACCTGTTCGCAGGCATGGCGTTTGTTATCCACATAAGTGGTGCTGGCGTTGAGTTCTCCGACCTGAATGATACCCAGACATGGCGGCCGGATGCCCTGTTGCCGGTTGGTTTCGATTAGCAGTCTGAGTTCCTCTTTCAGATGTGCGGAACAATATTTACCGTCTAAAATAGTCATTCTTTGCAGGTGGGGTTGTCCGTTGTTCGACGGAGGTGATGAAACAGAAGGTATATCCATACGATGGTCAGCAACAGGGAAAGGATGCCGAGCCACAGCGTAGCGCCCGTACCCAAGTTGTCCACCGTTTTGATGTCCAGTCCATACCGGTTGGCAACACAATACGCGCAGGTGACCATGGCATTGTTGGTGAAATGCATCAGCACGGGCAACCATAGCGACTTGCTCCAAAAAAGTGCGTACCCAAAGAGGGCACCCATCAGCAATCGCGGCAGGAAGCCGTAGAATTGCAGATGAATAGCACTGAAGATAAAGGCAGTCACCCACACAGCGACAGCCGTACCCCGCTTGGCCAACAGATTTTGCAGGACACCGCGGAAGGTGAGTTCTTCGGATAAAGCGGGCAGCAACGCCATCAGGACGAGATTACCCAAGAAACCCCATAGCGACTTCCCCTGCATAAACTGCTCAATGAGTTGTGCGGCCGTTTCTTCCATCCGTTTGAGGAACTGTTCCAGCGGTGCCAAGGCTTCGGGAAAAACCATTTGCTGATTCCAATAGGCGATGAGATTGATGGCAGGCAAGGCCGTGACCATCAGCAGTACGGCCAGTGCGCCCGTTTTCCATGAAACAGCGCGGTTAAGGTAGAGCCATTCCATCGGTTGCCGGCTCCACAGCCATGCCACGATAAGCGGTGGAAGGAGAAAGATGGAAAAGGTCTGCAGCAATTGCAGGATTTTGAGCGAGGTTACTGATTGCGGGTTGGGCAGAAAACGGTATATCACAAGCGCTACAGCGGTCAGGAGAGCCATTGTCCCAAACCACTGTAACAGTTTGACAAAAACCGAACTATTTTCGTAACGCCCTTTCATTTAGCCGTGAATCAGATTATGTCCTGTCATTTCCTGAGGTGTCTCAATACCCATGATATGGCAGAGCGAAGGTGCGACATCCGCCAATATGCCGTCCTCGCAACGGATGGCCGTCAAGTCTGCTTTGGGGTCGGAAGGAACATACACAAACGGCACCGGATTCAGCGAATGGGCGGTGTTGGGTGTACCATCCGGATTGACGGCATTATCAGCATTTCCGTGGTCGGCAATAATGATGGTGTCATATCCGTTACGCACGGCAGCCTTGAGGACACGGTCCACACAGATATCAATGGTCACCACCGCCTGGCGGATGGATTCATAGACACCGGTATGCCCGACCATATCGCCGTTGGCAAAATTGAGGGCGATAAAGTCGTAACGTTGTGTATCCAGCGCATCCGAAAGTGCGGCTGCCACTTCCGGTGCCGACATTTCGGGCTGCAAGTCATAGGTTGCCACCTTGGGTGACGGAATCAGGATGCGCTCCTCTCCCTCAAACTCGGCATCCCGTCCGCCGGAGAAGAAGAAAGTGACGTGTGCAAACTTCTCGGTTTCCGCAATACGCAATTGACGGAGTCCGGCTTTGGAAACGATTTCGCCCATGGTGTTCTGCACATTCTCTTTCGGGAAAAGGATATGGAGTCCTTTGAAGGTACTTTCATAGGGTGTCATGCAATAGTAGTGCAAGTCGTTCAAGGTGTGCATTCCCTCCGCCTCGTGATTTTCTTGTGTCAGGACGATGGTTATCTCACGTGCACGGTCGTTGCGGTAGTTGAAGAAAATGACCACATCGCCGTCCTGAATAGTGGCAAGGGGTTGTCCGTTGCGGACATGCACAATAGGTTTGATAAATTCGTCCGTCACATCGGCGGCATAGGAAGCTTCCATGGCCTGATGCATATTTTCCGATGCGGCGCCAATACCATTCACCAGGCAGTCGTAGGCTATTTTCACGCGCTCCCAGCGTTTGTCACGGTCCATGGCATAAAAACGTCCCTGTATGGAGGCAATCTCCCCGCAAGAGGTTTGCATCTTGCTTTCCAGTTGGTCGATAAAGCCGATACCTGAACGGGGGTCTGTGTCACGTCCATCCATGAAACAGTGCACAAACGTTTTGCCCTCCAGTCCGTACTCTTTGGCTATATCGAGCAGGTAGAAAAGATGTTCCAGCGAACTATGCACCCCTCCATCCGAGACGAGACCCATGATATGCAACCTGCGTCCCTGCTCCTGCGCACGGGAGAAGGCGGAAACGATTTCCGGATTTTGACGGATGGAACCGTCTTTGCAGGCTCGGTTGATTTTCACGAGGTCCTGATAAACCACGCGTCCGGCACCTATATTGAGGTGACCGACTTCCGAGTTGCCCATTTGTCCGGCGGGCAGGCCGACATTTTCTCCGCTTGCCTGCAGTTGGCTATGCGGATAGCGGTTCAGTATTTCTGTCCAGTGAGGTGTGGAGGTGGAATAGATGGCATTAGCGGCCGTTTGTTGTCCGATGCCCCAACCATCCAAAATCATTAATAATGCTTTCTTTTTCATATTGTATATATGCTGTAATTATGCTAAATCTTCGTCTACTTTATCTTCTTCGACCACCAGATTTTCGATGATAAAATTCTGGCGTTCGGTGGTGTTTTTGCCCATATAGAAATTCATCAATTCGCTGACTGAATCCTCTTTGCGCAGATGTACCTGGTCAAGGCGTATGCCGGAGCCGATAAAGCCTTTGAACTCATCGGGTGAGATTTCTCCGAGTCCTTTGAATCGCGTTATTTCAGGGTTTTTCACTTCGTTCAATGCCTGCAAGCGTTCCTCTTCGCTGTAGCAGTAACGAATCTCCTGTTTGTTTTTCACGCGGAAAAGCGGTGTCTGCAAAATATAGACATGCCCCTTTTTCACCAGATCAGGGAAGAACTGCAGAAAGAACGTCAGCATCAAAAGGCGGATATGCATACCGTCCACATCGGCATCGGTAGCGATAATCACCTTGTTGTAACGCAAGTCATCCAGTCCGTCTTCGATATTAAGGGCCGACTGCAAGCAGTTAAATTCCTCGTTTTCATACACCACCTGTTTGGTAAGTCCGTAGGAATTCAAGGGTTTACCGCGCAGCGAAAAAACGGCCTGCGTGCGGACATCCCGCGACTTGGTGATACTTCCGGAAGCAGACAAACCCTCGGTGATGAAAATACAACTCTCTTGCCGTAAATCGTCATCTGCATCTTTGGACGAGCGGGTGGGTTTGGGGTCGTTGTAATGAATCTGGCAATCGCGCAACTTGGGGTTGTTGACCAGATTCTTTTTAGCGCGTTCACGGGCGGCTTTGGTGACACCCGCAATGGCCTTGCGTTCCTTTTCCGACTCCTGAATCTTCTGCAACATAATTTCCACCGTTTCGGGATTTTTGTGCAGGTAGTTATCCAGATGCTGCTTGACAAAATCGTTCACGAACTTATTCACACTGACACCGCCCGAAGGAGCCATATCTTTGGAGCCCAATTTGACTTTCGTCTGACTCTCAAAAACAGGTTCTTCCACATTGATGGCAATTGCCCCGACCACACCATTGCGGATATCCGCCAGTTCTTGGTTCTTGTTAAAGAACTCCTTGATGGTCCGTCCTATTGCTTCGCGGTATGCCATTTGATGGGTGCCCCCCTGAATGGTATGCTGACCGTTGACAAAGGAATAGTATTCATCGTTGTTCTGGTTGGTATGCGTAAGGGCTATTTCTATATCTTCGCCTTTGAGGTGAATAATCGGATAAAGGGGCTCCTGGGTCATATTCTCCGAAAGCAGATCCAAGAGGCCATTCTTTGACGAGAAACGTTTGCCGTTGTACACCAGCGTAAGCCCTGTGTTCAGGTAAGCATAATTGCGCAATAGGGCTTCGATGGTTTCATCTTGAAACTTGTAATTTTCAAACAGTCCCTTGCTATTATCCGGTTTGAATTCGATGCATGTGCCGCGTTTGGAATCCTTATCCAGGAGGATACCGCTGTCCTCAATCAGTTTGCCGCGCCGGAACAGCACCCGACGTGTCTTGCCTTCGCGGAAAGATTGGACAATAAATTCTTCACTAAGGGCATTGACCGCTTTCGTACCTACGCCATTCAAACCGACAGATTTCTTGAAGGCTTTGCTGTCGTATTTACCACCGGTATTCAGGATTGACACCACGTCCACCAGTTTGCCCAACGGGATACCGCGTCCGTAGTCACGCACTTTGACCCGTCCATCCTGCACGGTGACTTCAATGACTTTGCCTTCGCCCATGCGATATTCATCAATGGAATTGTCGATACTTTCCTTGATGAGTACATAGATACCGTCATCCGTGTGACTTCCATCGCCCAATTTGCCAATATACATACCCGGACGGCGGCGGATATGCTCCATATCATCCAAATGGATGATGTTGTCTTCGTTGTACTCCAACGATGGTTGGGAAGTCTGTTGTATATCTTTATTTTCTTCCATGTTCGTTATTATTTCCTTTTAGAATTGCAGAGCCATTGAAACGCCTGTCAGCAGATATACGGCACCTGCGTTTCGGCTATACGCTACTCCGTCGATGGTTTCCACCTGGTTTCTATCGCCTTGCTGGAAACGCAAAGAGGCACCTAAAAGCAACTTGGTGGAGGCATTGGAATAGAGGCTCCAGATAAGCCTGAGAGTGGCCGCGACCCCTCCCTGCGATTTGCCCGTTCCGAAGCCATATCCTAAACCTATCATCAACTCCGGCACTTCCACGCGCGCACCCAATGAGATACCAACAACGGCTTGCAGAGGAATGAAATGATGCCCGGATTCTGTATATGCTCCGAAATAACCGACGCTGCCCCCCAGGAAGATGCCTTTCCCCGCCAAATCACGCGTACCTATTGCGGCATCTACTGCCAATCCGCCGCCTGTTTCATGGTTGGGCACAAAAGCACCACCGCCATCCACGGACAAGCGTATTGCGACAGGTTTGACCTTTCGTTCCGTCGGGGATATGACAACCGTATCTTGTTTGACAACGGATGTGTCAATCTTCACCACTTCCGCAATCGGATATTGAAACCGAGCACCGGATGAGGTCTTTACAATCAGTATATCTGCGTTTTGCACAAGAATAGAACCCTCCACTCTTTGTCCCGAACGCAAGGTGATAACATCCGCTTTTGCCGACATGCCTGCCAGCAAAATCAATACACATACTATGGTTTTCAGCCTCTGGGTCATTCTTGTTCCGCCTCTGTATCTTCTACCAATTCAAAATCTATCTGTCGTTTTTCCGCATCCGCGCGAAGGACGCGTACGCGTACGCTCTCCCCCAAGGTATAAACGGGTTTTCCGCCCATGGTCAGGCAGCAGTTTTTCTCATCAAAATCCAACCATTTCCCCTGATGAATGGATCGGATATGTACCAAGCCGTCACAATGCGAATTATTGAGCGTGACAAACAGCCCGAATTCCATTACATTGGATATATATCCGTCGTATTCTTCTCCCAAATGGTCGTGAATCCAGATGGCTTGCATTTCTTTGACAGAATCGCGTTCTGCCATCTGCGCCATCTGTTCCATGTCAGAGCAATGGTCACAAGCCTCCTGGAGGTCAATGTTCAGTGCCGGCGTGCGTTCTCCTAAGATATATTTTGCCACAATTCGATGCACCATCATATCCGGATAACGGCGGATAGGAGATGTGAAATGCGTGTAATAGTCAAATGCCAATCCGTAATGCCCGATATTATGCGTGGAATAGACGGCTTTTGCCATGGCGCGTACGGTAAGAAGGTCTATCATGCGCTGCGGCACTTTGTCGCCCATTTTCTTGCGGAACATATTTACGGACTCCAATTTTTCATAGTCAGGCTTGTCATGCACCCGATACACCATCGTTTTGCCTGTTTTTGCCATCTGCTCTGCTACCGTCCGATTCGCCAATAGCATAAATTCCTCTATCAAATGGTTGGCATCGGAAGATGGAACAAAATAGATGTCTGTGGGATGTTTGTGCTCATCCAAGGTAAAACGGACTTCATCTTGCTCAATATCAAGTGCTCCTTCCGCCATGCGCCGTTGCCTGAGGGCATGCGCGATTCGGTTGAGTTTCAATAGTGACTCCGAAAGCGGCATGCCATTGGAAGGACTTTCCAAAATCTGTTGCGCCTGTTCGTAGGAAAGTCTGTGGTCCGAACGAATGACGGTGCGGCATATTTTTGCCTTTTTCACACAAGCATCATCCGTCATCGTGAAGACGACCGACATACACAATTTCTCTTCGTGCGGACGAAGTGAACAAAGGTCGTTGCACAAATTCTCCGGCAACATAGGAAGAACTTTGTCCACCAGATAAACACTGGTGGCTTTTTCGTACGCATCTTTATCCACATCGTCACCGGGCAGGACATAATGCGTTACGTCCGCTATATGCACACCTATTTGATAGGTTCCGTCTTCATTCTTCACAAACGAGATGGCATCATCAAAATCTTTGGCATCTATCGGGTCTATTGTAAATGTAAGGACGTCTCTAAGGTCCCTTCTGCGCATTATTTCTACCTCATTTATCATAAATTTGCTGCAAAAGTACTGAAAAATTTGGAAATACGCAAATTTTTCAGTACCTTTGCACGCTTTTTTGTTTGAAAACACTAAAAATACTATAAAATTATGACTAAAATCAAAGTAAGTAACGTTAATCAACCTACATGGAAAGAGATTACAGTGCAGGCCAACCTGCCGGAGGAACTGACCAAACTACGAGAAATTGCATACAACCTCGCTTGGACATGGAACTCCGAAGCAAAAAACATTTTCCGATACATTGATATCAATGCTTGGCATAAAGCACAATCAAACCCTATCATGTTACTCAACACCATCAGCTATGACAAAATGTTGCAGCTATGTCAAGACAAAGATTTCATGACACAACTTGATAACACCTATCAAGCCTTCAGACAATATATCGATACACCAAAAGACAAAACAAAACCATCCATCGCATATTTCTCCATGGAATATGGATTGAGCCATATTCTCAAAATATATTCCGGCGGACTCGGGATACTCGCAGGCGATTACCTCAAAGAAGCCAGTGACTGCAATATTGACATGACTGCAATAGGATTCCTATACCGATACGGATATTTCACACAAACACTCTCACCAGAAGGACAACAAATCGCGAATTACGAGGCACAAAACTTCGCCAATCTACCCATCGAACAAGTAAAAGAAAAAGACGGACAACCTATGATCGTCGATGTGCCGTATCCCGAAAGAATGGTACATGCATACGTCTGGAAAGTCGCCGTCGGAAGAATAAGACTATACCTACTCGACACAGACAATGAACTAAACTCCGAATGGGATAGACAAATAACACACCAACTATACGGTGGAGACTGGGAAAACAGAATAAAACAAGAAATACTACTCGGAATTGGAGGCATTCTGACACTTAACAAACTCGGCATCAAAAAAGATGTCTATCACTGCAATGAAGGACATGCCGCACTGATGGGACTACAAAGACTCGTTGAACTCGTGGAAAACCAACACCTTAGTTTCCACCAAGCACTGGAAGTGGTCAGAGCAAGCGGATTATATACCTGCCATACGCCCGTACCGGCAGGACACGACTACTTCGAGGAAGGACTGTTCTACAAATATATGAGCACATACGCACCAAGGCTCGGAATAGATTGGAAACAACTAATCGGAATGGGAAGACAAAACCCCGAAGATGACAACGAAAAATTCTCCATGTCCGTGTTCGCGCTCAATACGTGTCAAGAAGCTAACGGAGTAAGTAAACTACACGGTGAGGTCTCCAAAAAAATGTTCGCACCCATCTGGCAAGGATACTACCCGGAAGAACTGCACGTAAGCTATGTGACAAATGGTGTACATATGGACACCTGGGCTGCCAGCGAATGGAAAAATGTGTATAATCAATTCTTCCCCAAGAATTGGAGACAAGACCAAAGTAATCCACAAGTGTGGAAGGCGTACAACGACATACCCGACGACAAAATATGGACGATACGCATGAAACTGAAAAAGAAATTGATTGATTATATCAAAGAGAAATTCCGTGAAGATTGGATGAAAACACAGGGTGACCCCGCACGCATCGTACGCGCACTCAATGAAATGAATCCGAACAATCTCATTATCGGTTTCGGTCGCCGTTTTGCCACTTACAAACGTGCCCATCTTCTCTTTACGGATTTGGATCGTCTGGATAAGTTGGTTAACAATCCCAACTATCCTGTTCAATTCCTGTTCGCGGGAAAAGCACACCCCGCAGACGGAGGTGGTCAGGGACTGATCAAACGTATTATTGAGATTAGCCGGATGCCGCAATTCCTCGGGAAGATTATATTCCTTGAGAACTATGATATGCGTCTTGCGAAACGTCTTGTAAGCGGTGTGGATATTTGGCTTAATACCCCGACTCGTCCTTTGGAGGCTTCCGGAACCTCCGGAGAAAAGGCGCAAATGAACGGTGTTCTCAACTTCTCGGTACTGGACGGTTGGTGGCTTGAAGGATACGTAAAAGGCGCAGGTTGGGCATTAACCGACAAGCGGACTTACGAAAACCAGGCTCACCAAGACCAGTTGGATGCGGCCACGATATACCAATTGTTGGAAACGGAAATAATTCCGATGTATTATGCAAAGAACTCCAAAGGTTATTCGCCGGAATGGATTCAGACGATTAAGAATTCGGTGACGAAAATCACTCCGCATTTTACCACCAAGCGTATGATGGACGATTATTTCGACCGTTTCTACAATAAATTGGCCAAACGCCATGCACTTATGGTGAAGAACGACTATAAAGTAGCCAAAGAAATTGCGGCATGGAAAGAAAATATGGCTGAACACTGGGATGAAATAGAAGTTTGCAATGTAGATTACGGAAACTTGTTACATCCCACAGCATCTGTCGGCATGCAAAACAAGATTTCTGTTACATTGGACACCCATAGCTTGAATGACAAAGGTCTTGGTGTGGAATTGGTGGCCATTCGAACATCTTTGCACAACAATGACAAACTATACGAAGTGACTCCGTTGGAACTCATCAAAGCACAAGGTTCAAAACTGACCTTTGAAACCAACTACCGTTACGATTATGCCGGTGGCATGAAATTCTGTCTAAGAATGTTCCCGAAGAACGACCTTCTGCCTCATCGTATGGATTTCTGCTATGTTCGTTGGATAGGGTAATAAATCAATATTCTGATATGATATACAAGATAAAATTTTCGAGTGAAGAGGCTGACGGATTTCGCCGTGTATTTGAGGCCGATGGTGATGCGACGTTTCTGGATTTGCATAAAGCCATTTTGGAATCAGTTGGCTATCCTGACAACCAGATGACAAGTTTCTTCCTTTGCAACGACCGTTGGGAAAAAGAACAAGAAATCACTCTGGTGGAAATGGACAGCAACTTTGAGTATGACAATATGGTGATGGAGCAAACAGCCCTTCGTGACATCATTGAGGAAGACGGTCAACGTCTGATTTATGTGTTCGACCCCATGTTTGAGCGTCATTTCTTTGGCCGCGTGGTGGAAATCACGTCCGGTCAAATAGAAGGAGTTCAGTGTGTGGAAAGTAAGGGGAAAGCTCCAAAGCAGCTCAAGGAATTAGACCCTCTGTCTGCGGGAATCTCCACGAAGAGTGGCAAGGGAGATCTCGGATTGGATGAAGATTTCTATGGGGATAGTGAGTTTGATGAGGGCGATTTGGATATGGAGGGCTTTCAGGATTTGAGTTTTGAGGACGGATCAATGTTTTAACATTGGGTAAGTTGGTAGTCATAATAGGTCCGACAGGAGTGGGCAAAACGGAATTAAGCCTCCGTTTGGCAGAACGCTGGAAGTGTCCTATTGTGAACTGCGACTCAAGACAAATCTATAAGGAACTACCCATCGGGACGGCTGCTCCGACAGAAGAGGAATGCAAGCGGGTGAAACATTATTTTGTCGGAACCCATAGTCTGCATGAAAGTTACAATGCCGGTCAGTATGCTCGTGAAGCAGTGGCGTTGCTTGCCTCTCTTTCTTCCCAAGCCACAGAAAATCGTCCTTTTGCCATTTTGTCGGGCGGAAGTATGCTTTATCTGGATGCCGTTTGCTACGGATTGGATGATATTCCTTCTACTGATTCCTATGTTCGGGAACAGCTACAGCACCAGTATCAGCAATATGGTATTCAATGGCTGCAGGAACAGGTGAAAAAGGCAGATCCGGACTATTATACAGAGGCCGATTGCCGGAACCCTCAACGGTTGTTACATTGCTTGGAGGTTACGTTGTCCGCCGGCAAACCGTATTCATCCTTTCGCACGCGTAAACGGGAAAACCGGCCATGGGAAACAATATACATAGGATTAATGCGTGAACGGGAAGAATTATACAAGCGCATCAATCAACGCGTAAACCGAATGATGGCACAAGGGCTGGAAACGGAAGCAAGGGAAGCTTATGAGCAATTGGGGAATCCTTCCGTGTTACCCAATGCATTGAATACAGTTGGATACCGCGAAATGGTACACTTTATACGTGGCGATTGGAGCCGCGAGGAGGTTGTTCGCATGATTCAACAAAATAGTAGGCATTATGCCAAGCGTCAGATGACATGGTTCCGTAAACGAAATGACATACATTGGATTCAGATGAATCAACCGATAGAAACAATTGTTGAACAAATTGAAACATTCCTATAAATGAAGCATTGCTCGTACATATTCATTTGTCTGCTTGCTACACTGGTCTGTGCATGCAAAAAAGTATCTGTGGACTTTACGTTTTCTCCCTCTCAACCTGTGGCAGGAGAATCGGTAAGTTTTACCAACCTCAGTTCCGGAGGTGAGGATTATTCTTGGCTGTTTGGAGATAACGCCTCTTCCAGTGATAAAAATCCATCACATGTATTCAAACAAAGCGGTACATACATTGTCACGCTGCGGGAGAGTAAAACAAAGCGTTCGATTCAGCATACCATCACTGTGCGGGATTCCGTGCCTGATTTTTCCTTCTCCACGGATAGTATTTGCACATTCCAACCTGTTCTATTAAGTGCCTGTGTCTGGAATCCGTACAATCATGCCGTGCAATATGAATGGATTATAAGTGACAATATCCGACTTTTGGACGAAAGTGCGACAAATAGCGAGCAAATCACCGTTTATTGTACACGAGCCGTTGAAGAAGTGGTGCGCTTGCATATAACCAAAGACGGTGTAACCACCGATGTTGAAAAAAACATCACCGTTCACAATACACCGACTCCTACATTATTGATTGAGGATACGGAGAATCGGCAGTATAGTCAGCATATCTACAAAGGTATTTATTGGGAAGCGCCTTGTGCGTTGAATTATACAGAGGGGCAAGACCTTCTTGCCACCGCGACTACCAATACAGAAGTATGCGATCCTATAGAGAACAAGATATATTATATCACTGAAAGCGGACTGTATGTCAAAAACAGCAATGAGACTCATATCGTTCTGCTAGCGTCCGAACAAGTGGGAACCGTGGCAATCAGCCTCACCATGAATTGTTTGTTTTTCTCTACAGAGGAAGGTGTGTTTATGTTGCCGCTGATTCACACCGAAAACAATCGGTACACTGATGTTCCCGTGAAAATCTCAATGCTGAAAGCGACTAAAATGATTATAGACGAAACGGAACGATGAAAACCATACAGCCTGAATATATTTTTGAGACCAGTTGGGAGGTTTGCAACCGTGTGGGCGGTATTTATGCCGTTCTCAGCACACGCGCGGCGTCTATGCAGGAGGAACATCCGGATAAAGTGATTTTCTTCGGTCCCGATTTAGGCAATTCCTCCGACAAGTTTTTTCGGGAGGATAAGAAATTACTCAAGGGTAAGCTGAGTCATTGCCGCATTGGACGATGGCAAGTGCCGGGTCAACCGATTGCTGTCCTCTTGCCATGGCAACAATTGCAGGAACAGAAAAATGCCATCTATGCTTGGGCATGGGAACATTTCGGAGTGCAAAGTCATGCCGCCAACGGTGATTATGATGATAGTTGTCTGTTTGCGTACGCTGCAGGGCAAAAAATGGAGGAACTCTATCGCGCATTAGGCGAACCTGTCACGTGTGCACATACTAATGAATGGCAAACCGCTTTCACCTTGTTCTATTTGCAGGCACATTGTCCCCAAATCGCAACACTTTTCACCACACATGCAACAGGAATTGGACGCTCCATAGCCGGGAATGGGAAACCCCTATATGATTATTTCACCGGATATCATGGTGACCAAATGGCGGAAGAACTTGGCTTGGTGAGCAAACATTCCGTGGAAAAGCAGGCTGCGTGGCATGCCGATTGTTTCACTACCGTCAGTGACCTCACTGCGCACGAGTGTCTCCAATTGTTGGATAAACAACCTGACATTGTTACCCCCAATGGTTTTGAGTCTGGCTTTGTGCCGAGTAAGACTATATTTCCTGATAAGCGAAAAAAAGCCTCAGTAGCATTGTTGCGCCTCGCCGAAGAGAAGACAGGTAATACGTTTCAAACCTCTCCACTGATGCTCTGCATTGCCGGCAGACAAGAGTGGAAAAACAAAGGGATAGATATTTTTCTGGATAGTATGCAACGCCTTGCGGAACAACTGCAAGGCACTTCGCACACCGTTATCGCATGGGTCTTGATTCCCTATCTTTCGCAGCCTATGCGAGATTTAGGAAATGTGAAAGTTATTTTCATTCCTCATTATTTGCCCACCAATGACGAACCCGCTATCAAAGGCTTTTCATATTACGATCTATTGATTGGTATGGACCTTTCTGTTTTCCCAAGTTACTATGAGCCGTGGGGATATACTCCCTTGGAGTCAGTCGCTTTTCATGTGCCCACTATCACCACTTCTTTGGCGGGATTCGGACTCTGGGCGGAGGGGGCACAAGCAAAAATGACGCACAAACCTGTACATATCATTCATCGTACAGATAGCAACTACTGGGATGTCGTCTCCGAAATAGTAACATCTGTTGTTACATATCTTGAGATGACAACGAAAGAACAAGGTCTGTTCCGTAAAGCTGCAGCCGCTCTAGCGGCCAAAGCGGATTGGAAACATTTCTATCCTTTCTACCGCAAAGCTTATCAAATAGCTTTGGAACACATGAGCAAACGAAACAAATAATAAATATATGAAAAAGACTTTATTACTTCTTGCACTCTGCTTTGCAGCAAATGTGTATCAAGCTCATGCTTGCACCAATTTCTTAGTAGGGAAAAATGCCACTGCTGATGGTAGCACCATTATTTCGTACGCGGCGGATAGTTATTCGTTCTATGGTTTCCTTCGTTATCGTTCGGAAGAGGACCATCAGCCTGGGGAGATGCGCAAGGTGGTATGTTGGGACGATGGGAAACCTCTTATGGAGATTCCGCAAGCACCTCACACTTACACCGTTGTTGGAAACATGAATCAGCATCAACTCACCATCGGTGAAACCACATGGGGTGGTCAGGAGTTGGCCAACAAGACGGGTATTGACTATGGAAGCCTTATCTACATCGCTCTTGAGCGTTGTAAGACGGCACGTGAAGCTATTCAATGCATGACTGACCTTGTGGCACAGTACGGCTATTGCAGTGGTGGAGAGAGTTTCTCTATTGCCGACCCGAATGAAGTATGGCTGATGGACATGATTGGTAATGGTGCCGACAATACGGGTGCCGTATGGGTGGCCGTTCGTATACCGGATGATTGTATCTCCGCACATGCCAACCAATCGCGCATCACATTCTTGCCGGTAAAAGAAAAGACAAAAAAGAGCGGCAATGCCATTGTGACGAAAGACGGTAATTGGATGTGGCACAAAGATGTTATCCAACTGGCGCGCGATAAAGGGTATTTTTCAGGAAAAGATGCTGAATTCCAATTCAATCAGGCATATAATCCGTTCGATTTTGGCGGCCTTTATATTTGTGAAGCACGCGTTTGGGCGATGATGCGCAAGTTTGACAAGAACTTGGACATTTACAAAGATTATGCCACAGGTAAGACCTTCCTTGCCACGGGAGGCAAAGAGACAGGCGACCCCATGCCGTTATATATCCGTCCTGATCACAAAGTGACTTTGGCGGATGTGCGTGCATGTATGCGCGATCAATATGAAGGTACAGATATTGCCATTACAGAAGGGATTGATGCAGGTCCTTGGCACAGTAAGCTTCGTCACGGAAGTCTGGGGTTCAAATTGGATAGTGTGCAATATTGGTACGAACGTCCCGTCGCTACCCAGCAGACTGCATGGTCGTTCATTGCGCAGATGCGTGGTTATGCCAACGACCGTGCGCGCGGTATCTTCTGGTTTGGAGTGGACGATGCTGCCACGACGCTTTATATACCCATGTATTGTACCATCAACGAAGCACCTGAATGCATGCGTGAAGGAAACGGCGACCTCTATACCTATTCTCCCACATCGGCTTGGTGGGCATGGAATCGCGTAGCCAATTGGGCATATACAAAGTATTCCTATATGCGTCAAGACATCGCCAAGTTACAAACGGCTTGGGAAGATAAGTTTGATAGCCAGATTGCTCTTATTGATAGTCAGGTTGCTAACCTCAATGATGCAGAGGCAAGGGCTTTCCTTACCCGCTATTCCTGCACGCAGGCCAATGAAGCTACAGCCGCATGGAATGAGTTGTTCAACTATCTCATGGTCAAATATCTTGATGGGCAGATTCGAAAAGAGGAGAATGGGCAATTCCTGCGCAACGAATGGGGAGAACCCACCTCGCCGAACCGTCCCGCTTATCCGGAAGAATGGCTCCGTCTCATCAGTCCCGGCATCTGGCATGAATAAGTCTAACCCTTTTAATTATACATTTGTATGACTAATTTAGAACCGAAGGAAGTTTTTTCTATCTTCCACAGCATTACGCAAGTTCCGCGTCCCAGCAAGCATGAAGAGCGCATCTCGGCATGGCTCGTTAATTTTGCCAAAGAGCATAACATCGATTGTATGGTGGACGAAGCAATGAATGTCATTATGCGCGTGCCGGCTACGCCTGGCTATGAAAATAAACCGGGAGTTATTCTTCAGGCACACATGGATATGGTATGCGAGAAGAACAAGGATACGCAACATGATTTTATGAACGACCCTATCCAGACTTATGTGGATGGGGATTGGCTCAAAGCGCGTGGCACTACACTAGGCGGTGATGACGGCATCGGCATGGCAATGGCTTTGGCGGCCGCCACGTCCCAAACGCTGCGCCATCCGGCGTTGGAGTGTCTCTTTACCGTGGATGAAGAGACCGGCCTTACCGGTGCTTTCAAACTCAAGGACGGTTGTCTTACGGGGCGTCAACTCATCAATCTGGACTCCGAGGACGATGGAGAAATCTTCATCGGTTGTGCAGGAGGTATCGACACATTGGCTAAGATGCACTATACACCTGCTGTATTGCAGAACGATGGGCAATTGTTTGCCGCACATGTCAAGGTCGGTGGATTGATGGGCGGTCATTCCGGTGACGACATCAATAAGGGCCGCGGCAATGCCAATAAATTGTTGGTGCGTTTCCTTTTCGGTGAAATGCAGACCGCCGGCTTCCATTTGGCACGCATCGAAGGGGGTAACCTCCGCAATGCTATCGCACGAGAAGCGGAAGCCGTCTTCACTGTGGCTATGAGCGAGAAGGAAAATCTGCGTGTCCGTTTCAATCAGTATGTTGCAACCCTTGAGAGCGAACTGGGTGATGTGGAGAAAGATATGGTGCTTGACCTTTCTTCCACTGATATGCCTACGCAGATTATTCCCGATGCCCAAGCCATCCGTCTGTTGCGTTCGCTTTATGCATGCCCGCACGGAATTGTGGCAATGTCCAAGGATATGCCTGGACTCGTTGAGACATCCACCAATCTTGCTTCTGTCAAGATGCGTGACGGATATATTGAGATTAACACCAGCCAACGCTCCTCGGTGGAAAGCCAGAAGCATCATATTAAGAACATGGTGGAATGTGCACTTGCGCTTGCTTGTGACGAGGTTACGCACGGTGACGGCTATCCGGGATGGAAACCCAATATCAATTCACCCTTGCTGGAAGTTACCAAGCGCGCGTATATCGACCTTTTCCACGAAGAACCCAAAGTACTGGCTATCCATGCCGGATTGGAATGTGGACTCTTCTTGGAGAAGTATCCCTATTTGGATATGGTCAGCGTAGGACCGCAGATGGTTGGCGTGCACTCTCCGCAGGAGCGCCTTAGCATTAGTTCCACCGGTCGTTGTTGGAAGTGGCTCTGCCATACGTTGGAATCATTATAAGGCAAATATACCCCCAAACAGATATTCGGAGTTGATGATTGACCGATTGAGAGAGTTTATTCCGTATTATCGCCGAAATCTGAAACTGGCGATGCCGGTTATGCTAACGCAGCTTGGAGCTGCGTTAGTTGGTTTGTTCGACTCTGTTATGGTCGGGCACTATTCCACTACGGCGCTCGCTGCCGTCAGTTTCTCTAACGCCATCTTCTTCACCGTTATGGTCTTTGCCATGGGTATCCTGATGGGGATTACTCCGTTGGTGGGCATTGAGGTTGGGAAGATGGCTAATGGGCTTCACTGCGAACAACGAATATCTTCGCTCCTGCAAAACGGAATGTGGCTTACCTTGCTGCTTTGTCTTGTTATGGGAGTGATGTTGGGTGGGTGTATCCCTTTCCTGGAATCATTCGGACAGGATCCGTCGGTTGTCAAAGAAGCGCGTCCGTATTATATACTTATTGTTCTCTCTTTGATACCGTTTTTGTTCTTCACCCTCCAGAAACAGTTTTTAGAGGGGCTTGGCAACACGACTGTCGCGATGGTGCTTACCATTCTCGTTAACGGACTGAACATTTTGCTTAATTGGGTACTTGTTTTTGGGCATTGCGGTTTTCCCGCCATGGGGGCTACTGGAGCGGGCATTGCCACACTTATTTCGCGGTTGTTGCTTCCTGTCTGTTTCACGCTCGTCATTCTCTTGAAAAAGGAGTGGAGGCGCTATCTTTCCCTTTTCTCTTTCAAACAAAATAGTCTGACCGAACTGAAGCAACTCTTCACTATCGGTTGGCCTATCGGACTACAGACTTTTCTGGAGACTATTACGTTCACCCTCTCGTTTATTATCATTGGCTGGCTTTCCAAAGAGGCATTGGCGGCGCAGCAGATTGCCAATCAGATTGCCGACCTTACCTTTATGTTGGCATTAGGCATTGGATCCGCCACCACCATCCGCGTCTCTATCCAGTTGGGGAAGGGGGATATTTATGCCCTCGGTATGGCTGCACGTGCCAGCGTGCATCTGGTGCTTTTGATGAACACCATCGGTGCAATGCTTATGATCAGTTGTCGCCACTTGATACCTTACCTCTTCACCAACGATCCTGCTGTAGCGGAATTGGCATCCACTCTTATCCTGTTTGCCGGTTTGCTGCAATACGCCGATGGAATGCAGTGTGTGGGAGCCGCTATGTTGCGTGGAATAACCGATGTCAAACGCCCGATGACTCATACCTTTATCGCCTACATCCTTGTCGCTTTCCCGATAGGCTTGTTCTGCACCTTCCCGCTTCGGATGGGAGCTACTGGTATGTGGGTGGGATTTATCTTCGGATTGGCACTTGCCGCGGTGCTTTTCCACCTGCGTTTTCATAAAAAATATAAAGAATTGCAAGAAAAATTTGCACATCTGCAAAATATGTAGTACCTTTGCACCCGATTTTGGGGATAACTGGTTTAGACAGCAGGTAGAATAGGTGTGTAAGCATACCGAGTATGGATTCCGCTCGTTAATCGGGTCCGAGACCATTAACTGGCAACAACACTGTAGCTCTCGCTGCTTGATCTGAAGCATAGTAGGATCGCTTATTTTCCCTACAAGGTGGGGAAACGAGACATCGCTCCAAGCCAATGCCATGAGGCTGAATGGGTATAGCGGTGCAGAAATATCAGGGCTGGCGCTTGCGGGCTGCGACGCAAGGGTGAGATTTAGCAGATAAGCCGGTGGTTGGTGGCTTGGGTCTTGCCGCCGGTCGAAAACGAAGGCCAAGATAAGTATGTAGAAAGCGCATTGATTCCTTGTTTGGACGCGGGTTCGAATCCCGCTATCTCCACACCGTTACGCGTAAATCCCGTTGGGGTAGGTGCATCACTGCTCCACTGACAGAACATAAATATGGGTGTCACAGACGCGAAAACGGACTTTCGCTCCCGCATAATCCAGTGTATAAATTCGTTCAGGGTCGTCCTGATAGGCCGGGCGCGGGTCCTGTGACAGAATCTCTTCCAATGCTTTTCGTTCCGTTTCCGGCGCAGATGTTTGCCAAACGACCTCAAGACGATAGTCCTGTGCTTGTCCGGCAAAACTGCACTGGGCATCAGGATGCGAATCGGAATAGGTCAGATAGGGTTTGATGTCATAGATAGGCGTTCCGTCCAGCAAATCGGCACCGCTGACCACCAGTTCAACGGTGCTTTCATTATCAACGACAATAGGTTCGATGCGGATAAGCCGAACAGAACTCAGTCCGAGATGATTGGGACGAAAAGGCGACCGTGTGGCAAAAACGCCGACACGCGTGTTCCCTCCGAGCCTTGGAGGACGGACGGTTGGAGCCCAAGTGTGGGTCTCGGAAAAACCCCAGATGAGCCAAATGTGGCTGTACTGCTCCAAGCCGCGGAAGCAGTTGCTGTCTGAGTACGGTTTCACGAAACGTATGCGTGTTTCGATGTTGCTTTTGTCGCGTGATTGTCGGGGGATGCCGAACTTATCCGTATGTCCGTTATGGGCGTATGCTATCACTTGGATATCCATAAAAAGTGGGTATATTGCCTGTTTTCCGCCGACAAAGATACAGAAAAATAGCTAAATTTGCAAGTTTTTGCAAGAAAATCGCAAAAAAATTTGGTCATATCAAAAAAAAGCAGTACTTTTGCACCCGCTTTCGACATCACGACCTTGTTGTTGAACGCGAGGTGCCATAGCTCAGTTGGTAGAGCAAAGGACTGAAAATCCTTGTGTCACTGGTTCGATTCCCGTTGGCACCACACAAAAAAACGACTGTTCAGGTCGTTTTTTTGTGCCTATTTTCGGAGAATGAATAGATACAATCATCCCCATCAATAGGACGAGCGCTGCAATACTTGTGTCATGCAATGGGCGGCACCGTAGCCGTCAATGAGGCTCTCCAGAGGAATCCATTCCACTGTCACACCGGCATCCTTCAGCCGTTGCTGCAACGCTTCACTTTGACCGCCCACGGCCATGATATGACGAGGAGCAATGGTAAGGAAGTTGTTCGCATAGTGCATCTCATCTTCCTCGTCAATCGGAATAATTTGCATGCCGCGGTTGCGAAGATACTCTACAAAGGGAATATCTTGCTGCCAAAGCACATAGTTCTTGCTGTCGGGGCGGCGGGCATACAGGTCGCAGGTCACATATTCCGGTTGACCCTCCATGGCTTCCAAACGGCTGCGAACCATGGTGCATAGGTCGCGGTCAATGATATTGAAGTAGGTGTCAAGGTGCATCTGCATCTGCCAGAACTTATGGTCGCGAACCACAATCACTGTATCATGCCCGAACGCGTCTGCCTCCATCAGTTGGCGTATTCCCTCTATATTGGTACGCATACCGCAGCCGATGAACGAAGCGGTGCCGACAGGGAAATAGTCGCCGCCTTCCAACCGCCCTTCGCCCTCAACGCGCAGAACAGGATGCAAACCAAGATGGTGATAGCACATCTCGATGATGTCGGTCTCCGGCGCACGTTGCAATGAGTTCATGCGGCAAATGATATGCCCGCGAGGGGTAGTGATACTCTGGTCGCGCGTGAAATAGAGGTTCATCAGAGGATTTTGGATATACTGTGCCTCATATCCCGTATTGTTGTCCGTCCGTGTCAGTTTCACTGTCGGCTGTAGCAAGATGCAACGCACCAGGTCGGCGCGGCTCATCTTATTAAGTACATCCTGACGGTATTGCTCGGTTGCCTCAGCATCTTCACCGGGGATGGCGCGGGTATCATACACCAGCACGCGGGAAGCAAGCATACGCAATGTATCTATGCCTATTTCCTGAAGAATGTTCTCCACGGTATATACATGGATACCGTTCTTCTCCAACTGATGGATATAGTTGCGGTGTTCCGCTGCGGCAAGGTCAACATCAAAATAGTCCTCGAACAGACCCGCCGACGGATGAATAACACCGTTGAACAGTTCTTGTCCGGGTGTATGCATTAGGATGGCACCTGCTTCCGCCCATTCGGATTGCGGATAGGTCATCGTTGATTGCTGTTCGCGTGAACAAGCGGTGGAAAGCCCGAGTATCAGGGCAAGAATACTAATAGTTGGGTATGTTTTCATTGTTGTATGGTTAATTTGTCGCGTTCTCTGTATGTACTCTGCGCAATCTGCCGCGATAGTCGGCTTGGCGGGCACGGCTGCTGACGCGGCGGTTGGCAACATAGCGGTCGTAATAAGCAAGGATAAGGGTGGTAAGAGGCAAGGCGATAATCATGCCGATAACGCCCAACAGCGCACCCCATATACTGAGGCTCAGCAAGATAGCTGCAGGACTCAAACCGGTCACATTGCCCATAATCTTCGGCGTAAGAACCATGTCTTGAATGGTCTGCACCACAACAAACACAATGGCCATCATCAGAATGGTGAGCCATACAGGTTGCCCTGTCTGTGCCGACTGGATAAGGCAAAGGATGATGCACGGGGGAATGCCCAACGCCTGCATATACGGCACCATGTTAAGAATGCCGATAATAATACCCATCGCTATACCCATCGGCAGACCGATAATGCTGAAACCGATAGCGAACAGGACGCCAACGCAGGAGGCCACCATCGCCTGACCGCGGAAATAGGCATTCATGTTTCGGTCTATATCACCCATCACTGTCACCACCTGCGGACGAATCTTGCGTGGTATGAACTTCGGCCACTTGGCGCGTATATTGGGGAAGTCTATCATTAGAAAAACCAGATAGAGAAATCCCATAAACAGAACCATCAATCCGCCCAGCCAACTCAGGCCGCCGCTAATCCATTTCCCTATTTTCGGCAGCAGGTCTTTGACGGATGAACTCAGTTCGGGATTGGCCAACACGGATTCCCAACTCCATTCTTCTTTCCATGTCAGCAGTTTCTCTTGTGTTTTGGCGGAGACATAGTCATTGATGTCGAAACTGGCGATATAGTTCTGAAACCCTATCCAGGCGGCATTCACTTGTTGGGTCACCGGTTTGCGCAGGGCTGCGATACCGCCCGTGACAATACCAACCACCAGCGCCAGTGTCAGAAACACGGCCAGAACGCGGTTGCGCACACGGCATTTGTTCTGAAAAAAGCATACCAGAGGATCCAGTATATAGGCCAGCAGAAAACTGACAAAGAAAGGCAGTAATACACCGTATAAACGACTAAACATGGCGCCTTATCCTTTCTTTCCGAACAATCGTTTCCATATACGCATTCCGAGACCCACAACGAAACTCACGTCATGGGTTGCATTCTCTATCTTAGTCCCGATGCGGAGCGTTTGTAACTCCATTTCATGCTCGGCTTTGATGGTCTCCACCTCCAGATGTTCTTCTGTATCAATCAGTTGTTTGGACATCAGTGCAATGAACGGATGAACAAATAGGGGCTTGCGTGCAGCCACTACGATGGCAATCAGCAGCAGGCATACGGCACTGGCAATCAGCGCGGCTGCCCATACGGGCATATAGTGGGAAAGGGCGTCAATGGCAGCTACTGCACCGAACGCGAAAAGGGCAAAAACGCAGAGCACGATGTTGAATATCAGCAGGAACAGACCCAATACGCGGCTGATAATGCCTATCAGGCGCAGTTGCCCTACGCGACCGATAGATTTGCCGTAGGTAACGGCCTCATTTTTAATGCTTTCGTAAAATGTTGTTTCCATCGTTTTACTCCTCTTTGGTGGGTTCGTTGCTTTCGGACGGTGTTTCTTCCGTTACCATATCTTTGATTTGTTCGCGGAGTTGTTTGCCTGCCGGGGTGGTAAGCAGCAGTACGGCCGCTGCACCCACCAGAGCGCCTGCGGCAAAAATAACAGTGGATTTCATGATATTCATAGGTTCGTATGCTATAATTATTAGGTTATTATTAGGCTATTATTGGGTGATTATTGGGTTATTAGTAGGTTATTAAGCCAACGACAAGCAGAGAAAAGCCTGATTTGGGAGATGGGTTTGCTAATCCAAATCCGCTGCAAAAGTACAACAAAAATTGCACATACGCAAATTTTGGAATGATTTTTTGTTAAATCAAACATAGTTTGATGTTTTTAGTCGTTACTTCCGGCAATTATGCTCGCATAAAGTGATGGGAGTAACGGCTAAAAACAAAGTGCTTCGCACTGACAAAAAATCATTTCGAAACGACCTGTGTATGTCCGGCAGGACGCGAACGTTCTTTCGGCGGGCCCCTGCGCTGTAAGGCAGAAGGGAGGGCCGAAATTACGACAAATGCAAATAAAATGACAGATTTATTTGCACATCTCAAAAAAAAGCACTATCTTTGATAGAATAAAGGCCGCTAAAGCCGCCACTGCAAATCCTACACCGCCCACGGCGCAGAAGTAAGATAACAACTATCTCTTCCCATCTCTTCCTGACCTTGAGCAGCAGGAATATATCAAAAAAGCGGAGAAATACACCTTCTTCGCTTTTTTATTCCAAAAATATTTGGTCAGTTCAAAAAAAAGCACTACCTTTGCAGCGGAAATGAAAAAAATCTCGTCAACCCAAGACGTTAAAATAGGAGAAAAGTCGCAAAGCGTTGCGCAGACATATTGAAAAAGCGTTTACACGCTTGTAATCTGATGCTAGAAACGTAGGAACTTTCATAAGCTGTTCAGAAACAAGTTAATGTAGATGCTCACGAGTGTACAACTCGCCCACACTATAGGATGGTTATGTCCTTTAGTGTGCTGGTGGATATATACACGGCGCGAGTAACTATATATTACCTGACAGCAAGGTATTTCCTACGACCACTAGCACGGATAACATACAGTTATTCGCGTTTTTTATTATATATGTATACATGTGTACAACACAAAATATCAATACAAATTAAAAAAACATTACTAATCAAAACATCAAACAACATGAAAAAATTATTGATGGTAGCAATGGCCTTAATCGTTGCATGTAGTGTTACAATGGCACAGGATGCCAAACAACTTCGAAAAGAGCGTGAGGCAACTCGCAAAATGGCGAAATCAGAACTGAAAGCCAAAGTGGACAAAAACACGAAAAAGGAGGCCAAACGTCTTGCAAAAGAAGGTTGGCAGGTAAAACCAGGGGCACTTCCGTTAGAGAAACAATTACAACGTTCCTTTGAAATGCAATATGAGTATGATGAATACAATTTCCCGAAATATATTATGGGAGAAGCCTCATCTATAGGCGAGAATTATGATGCTGCAAAAACTGCCGCTACTTCGTTGGCCATTACGAATCTTGCCGGACAAATTCAAACGGAGGTGAGTGCGTTGATTGAAAACACAGTCGCCAACAAGCAACTTTCTCCCGAAGAAGCGGCCTCTATCACAGAGTCTGTAATGGCAAGTAAAAACCTTATCTCTCAATCCATTGGACGTACGATGCCTGTTATGGAATGCTTCCGTATCGTTAAAAACAAAAACAACGAAGTGCTTGTCCGTATTGCTTACAATGCAGAGATGGCAAAGGCAGCTGCAAAGAAGGCTATTCGTGAGGATTTGGAGAAGAAAGGTACTAATTTGCATGAACAATTAGACAAGGCATTAGGCTTCTAGTGAAACGAGGATTCGTTATATTTGCTTTAATGTCTTTGGGGATTGCTGTTTATGCCCAACGAATTGTGAATGCCTGTGGCGAGGTGGATTACGTTGTGCCTGAAACACAAACACTGTCAGAGGCGAAACAAACTGCTATCACTCAAGCTCGATTAAAAGCTATCGCGGATGAGTTTGGCACTACCGTTTCGCAGACTAATACTACGGCCATGCACACAAAAGACGGCAAGACAAATAGCAGTTTCAACTCGTATAGCGAAAACGAAGTGCGTGGTATTTGGATTAGCGATACTAAAGAGCCGGAAGTTATTGTCAACTATCGCAACGATATGATGGTTATTCATGCAGAAGTGTGTGGTAAAGTGCGTGAACAGAAACAAAGTACTGTTGAGTTGCAGGTTACACCATTGAACAAAGGTGTTGAGAGCACATTATTCAAGAATAACGACCGTTTCTCGTTGTCATTTAAATCGGCTGCGAGTGGCTATGTGGCTGTCTTTATTCGTGACGATGATAACGAAATCGTCAATGTGATGATGCCTTACGATAATGGTGATGGAAACGCACGCGAAGTGAAAAGCAATAAAGAGTATCTTTTTCTTTGTACGAAAGATCCTGAATATCCGTACGATGAAGAAACGATTTTGACAACGTCAAAAAGCGTTGAAAACAATACACTTATTGTAGTATTCTCACAAAAGAAGTTTCATATTTCATTGAGCAACAAAGGTGAGTTTGTGCCCGAAGTGGAGAACGCTAAATTTCAGAAATGGCTTCATGGCTTGCGGGTGTATGACACCACAGCGCAAGTAGAAGAAATAGTATTAACAATTAAAAAATGATTTATTATGAAAAAGAAATTATCAGCTCTTTTAATTGCCCTATTAACCATTGGGCAAGTGTTTGCAGAAGAGACTGCGCACATTTATTTGTTACGCCCATTCGATTTCGGAGCAGCAATGGCTGCGGTCTATGGTGGTAAAAAGTACTATCAGATGCAACATTGGGTTGATATTGATGGTCACAAATTCGGAATAGTGGCTACATTGCAATATTTTAAGATTGAAGTCCAGCCTGGAAGTCATACTATTACTGGCTATGTAGGAAATGCACCATATGAAGATGTAAAAGTAAAACAACCGGATTATTCAATTACGGTAAATGCGGCTGCTGGCGAAAACTATTATTTGCGGATTGATGAAAAGAAATTCAAAATTGCGCAGATAGACCAGAAGAAATATCAGAAAGAGCAACAAGGATCTAACCCGATTCAGTATGCTGGTTTTGTTGCTTTTAAAGACGAGAAATTCTATACAGAAGATGGAAAGCTTATTGATGAAAAAACTGGGAAAATCATAGAAGATGGTCAAACTCAACTTGCACAAGGAGGATCGCAATCAGCCGCTCCTAAAAAAGAACGTGTGCTTTCTGATGTAGATCAAAATATCCCGACAACTAAAAAAGCAGCAGATGACACATATGTTCTTATCGTTGCTAATGAGGAATACCAATTCCTTGACAATGTAAACTTTGCTTCGTATGATGGTGAAACATTCAAGGAGTATTGTCTTAAAACATTAGGTATTCCCGAGCGTCAAATCCGTTATTGTCCAAATGCTACATACGGCGTTTTATCCGGAGGTGTAGATTGGTTGAGTTATGCGCTAAATAATTTCGAAGGAAGTCGTGCCATTGTATATTATTGCGGTCATGGTATTCCTGACGAGAAAACAAATGAAGCGTATATTATTCCTGTAGATGGCAAAGGTACTAACACCGCTACTTGCTATAGTTTGAATCGTTTATATAAAACGTTAGCAGACACGAAGGCAGCAAGTATCACCTATTTTATGGATGCTTGCTTTACGGGCGCAAACAAAGAGGGTAGCATGTTGATAGCTGCGCGTGGTGTCGCACGTGAGGCAAAGAAAGAGACAATCGAAGGAAAAGCGGTTGTATTCTCTGCTTCCAGTGGTGACGAAACAGCTATGACGTACGAAGAGAAGCAGCACGGATTGTTTACTTATTATTTGCTCAAGAAATTGCAGGAAACAGAAGGTAATGTAACTTACGAGGATTTGGCTACTTACATCAGCAAGAATGTAAAGAAAGATGCTTTCTTGTTGAACGAAAAGCCGCAGACGCCGGTAGTGGCCACTTCTCCGAAAGCCGCCTCAATGTGGAAAAATATGAAATTGAAATAAAACGTAGTATTAGTTCTCGGTTTGATTATTTTCAGGGATAATGAAAGATAAGGATTATTTGAATCTGGCTATTCAGACAAAGGACGCCTCTGCAACTCTATATTGGCTTTTTGACCGGTTGTTCAGAAGTGTAAAAGCAATGTTGTCTGTGTTAAACAGAGAGACACGTTCCCACTACGAGACAGAGACTATTGGTTTGGAACTATTGCAAAAAGGTGGATATATCACTTCGGAGGACATACATTTGTACAGAACAGTTCGGCAAATGTACCTTTTGTCCGAATACGCCGGGCAACACTACAAGTGGTCTGAAATACAATCTTATATTATCCCCGTCAAATCGGTATGTGAGTAGTTGAAACAGACAATTTTTTCTTTCTATCCGCTTGCTTATCACGGCAAGCGGATTTTTTTTGCCCAACAGATCTCTTCGCTCAAATTTGCAGACTTAAGAGCCCATGCAATGTGGCGGAATGATGAGTGATGACAGAATTTTCCGCTTGCTCAAATCCCAATAAGGAAAGACCAATAAAACGATCTTCTTCCTATTCTTCCGCTTGCCCCGCAGGCGGATTTTTTTATTGTCTTTGCCGAAAAACGGATTGAAATAGAACCCCCAAGAATAAGAATAGACGCTGTAGAGGCGAAAAAATAAATAAAAAACGCCGTTGGAGCGGCGATTTTTGCATGAAACACTTGCATATATCAAAAAAAAGCAGTATCTTTGCAGCGATTTTTAATAATTTAGGAAAACATGGTAGAAGACATTTCTGTTTTGCGGCAAGCAATGGCAAGTCGTTTGCTAATGACCACAACTATCTTTCATCGGTATTTGTATGGTCAAATAAATTGGGATAATCGTCTTATTGGCATTCGGGGGTACCGAGGAGTCGGCAAGACCACTTTGGTCTTACAGCATATCAAAGAGCATTTCCCGAATCGACAAACGGTCTTGTATGCCAGTGCCGACCATGGTTGGTTTCAAACACATTCTCTATATGATTTGGCAGAATATCATCAACAGCATGGTGGTACACATTTGTTTTTAGACGAGATACATCATTATCTAAATTGGCAGACTGAGATAAAAAACATCTATGATGATTTCCCACAAATGCATATCGTTTTTACTGGCAGTAGCATGTTACAAATCAACGCGAAAGCCGCTGACCTCTCCCGCCGCGTGCGCTTGTACACCCTCCAAGTCATGTCCTTGCGTGAGTACATCGCTATTGAGAATGGACTTGTTCTACCTACCTATACTTTAGAGCAGGTACTCTCCAATTCTATCAATATTGCTTCTGACATATCGGAACAATTGACCATCCAGCCGCTTTTTGAAAGTTACCTCAATCGTGGTTGCTATCCGTTCTACAAAGAAGAAGGTGATGGCTTTGAACAGCGCCTGCAAGAGACAATATGGACTGTTCTTGAGCGTGACTGGCCTGCTATAGAGGAAGTCAATTATGCAACTATCCAGAAGACGAAGCGGCTACTCATGGTTCTTGCTGAGGCAGTGCCTTTGACGCCCAATATGACCGAATTATTCGCTGCGGTAGAAACCAATCGTGAGGGAGGGCTACGCATGCTTTATACACTCGAGAAAGCAGGCTTGTTGGCGTTACTCTCCCGCCAACCACGCTCTATCGGCGCACTTCGTAAACCGGACAAGATCTATCTTGGTAATTCTAATTTGATGTATTCCTTAGCGTCCTCGCCAAATATCGGAACAATTCGTGAAACTTTCTTTTATAACCAAATTCATGCTTCCGGAATCGATGTGCTGTTGGTTCCGAGCGGCGATTTCCTCATAGATAGACAATATACGATAGAAGTAGGTGGTCCCTCAAAGACTTTTAAGCAAATACGAAACATCCAGAATAGTTTTTTGGCTGTGGACAATACCTTAATTGGAGATGTCAATAAGATTCCTCTCTGGCTCTTCGGATTTCTATATTAGCACTTGCCCAAATCCCAATAAGGAAAGACCAATAAAACGATCTTCTTCCTATTATTCCGCTTGCTCACCATCGCAAGCGGATTTTGTTGTTTTTCGTTTATTTTTGCCGTAAGATACTACAAAATGCCACTTGCTTAATGGAATAAGCAATTTTTTTATAAAAATGCTTGCACAATTCAGCATTTTTATGTAATTTTGCAGCCGAAAAATGAAATTAATCGTATCCTTATGGTTAAGAAATGAAAAACTAACTCATTATGGAACAGTTACAGGCACAACATTTGCGTTTGTTATCACATGTTGAATCCCGGTACAAACGCAGTTTAATGGATGAAATTAATTGGGAGGCAAGGCTTCTTGCCATCCGGGGCGCACGTGGTGTCGGAAAAACAACCATGCTGCTACAGCATATCAAGGAAACATACGGAACAGATCCGACGATTGCCTTGTATGCCAGTTTGGATCATCTCTATTTCTCGCGCCATAGTTTGATTGACTTAGCAGAAGAATTCCATAAGAAAGGTGGTAAATGCTTGTGTTTTGATGAAGTGCATAAATACGAGGGATGGAGTCGGGAAATTAAGAATATCTATGACGGTTTTCCTGATTTGCAAATCATCTTTACAGGCTCTTCGCTATTAAATATCCTCAATGCCGAAGCAGATCTGTCGCGCCGCTGTGTGAGTTATAACATGCAGGGGCTTTCCTTCCGCGAATACCTGCTTTTTAAGGAAGATATTTCTTTCCCTGTTCTCTCTTTGGAAGAACTTTTACAACACCCTTTGAGTGTTTCTGAAAATGTGCTTAAGGTGTGCAAACCTTTGAAATATTTTGACAGTTATTTGCATGAGGGCTATTATCCGTTCTTCCTGGAGAAAAACATAGATTATCTGACACAAGTACAGAAGGTTGTTAGTCTCATTCTGGAGATTGAGTTGCCGCAGTTGGGTAATGTTGATATTGCTAATGTACGCAAGTTGCGTAGTTTGTTATCTGTTGTCAGCAGTGGTGTCCCGTTTACAGTGGATATTAGCAAAATGGCGCAGACGGCAGAACTGAATAGGAATACGATTGTCACTTATCTGGCACATCTGAATAGAGCTAAACTGCTAAATTTATTATATAGCGATGCGCAAAATCTCAAACGAATGCAGAAGCCGGATAAGATTTATATGGAGAACTGTAATCTATTGCATGCTTTATCGCTTACAAATGTGGAAACCGGCACAGAGAGGGAAACATTCTTCGTGAACCAATTGGCTTATCATCACCAGGTCGAATATGCTAAACAGGGGGATTTCCTGATTGACCGGACATATACTATTGAAGTAGGCGGTCAATCGAAAGACGGCAAACAGATTGCAGATATTCCTAATGCTTTCATTGCAGCCGATGGTATTGAATATGCTTTAGGCAACAAAATTCCTCTCTGGCTCTTCGGTTTCTTGTATTAGCGCTTGCTCAAATCCCAATTGACTGACCACACGAATGAAGACACCACTTATGAGGGTTGGGATATAAAGATCCGTCCTGTTCATGAGTGGCAGTAATCTTCTCTGTTGCTGACAATCATTGCGTTGCAAAGAAAATGCAACAAAAATGCAAAAAAGTTGCATTTCAGGTGATAGATTTGCCCCTTTTTTTGCTTTATATATGGAGGGGTATGTGTCAAACACACACACCAATTAAAAAATATGATACCGAAAATGGACCGAGATTGGACCGAAAACGGACCGAGAATGAATATGGCTTTAAACTTTCAACCAAAAATCTCTGATTTTTCTTGCATATATCAAAAAAAAGCAGTATCTTTGCCGCCGATTTAATACATTGCCAGAATAGACATTAACGAAAACCACAAATAGCATATTAACAAAACCCAATATTACTATGAATTTGACTTTCCAAATCAACTACCGTTGCGAATACGGACAAAGTTTGTGCATTATTGAGACGAAAGAATCCATCCTCGGCTGGACAGAACAAACACCCTTGCTGCTCAATTGTCAGGGACCCGACTTCTGGACACGCAAGGAAGAGGTTGGCGATTTTGTTCAAGAGCTGGAATACAAATACGCCATCCGCATCGGTGACGGAGCGTATATCTACGAAGCCGGTGAACCACGCCGCATCAGCCTGAAAGGACTTGGAAACAATATCACCGTCCGCGATTTCTGGCAGCATGAAGATGGAGACCAGCCGTTCCGCACAACGGCCTTTCAAAAAGCACTCTTCTTGCGCCGTCCGGAGAACGCACCGAAAGGGCGTGCCGCCAAACGCAATATCCTTTTCTCCATCGACCTGCCGCAGATACTGCCCTCGCAGGGCGTTGGCGTAATGGGTAATGTGCCCGAACTGGGAGACTGGAACCCCGAACGCATGTTGCGCCTGAAAGACAGCGCGTTCCCGAAATTCGAAAACAGTGTGCTGGTGAAAGAAACAGGCGTCATCGAGTACAAATACTGCATCTACGACCTGCAGACAGGTGCCGTGCAAGACCTGGAGTGGGGTGAAAACCGCCAGATATGGGGGATGCAGAAAAATATGAGTATCATGCAGAACGACCGTGCTTTCCGCCGTACGCAGCCGCATTTTCGCGGAGCCGGTGTGGCTGTACCTCTCTTCTCGCTGCGCACGGAGAAAGACTTCGGTATCGGTGAATACAGTGACCTTAAAACGCTTGGTGAATGGGCACAACTTACCGGACTGAAGATGATTCAGATGCTGCCGATTAACGACACCACCCTGACGCATACCAATCTGGATTCCTATCCTTACAATGCAGTCAGTGTCTTTGCGTTGCATCCCGTTTATCTGAATATCCCTGCCATGGGCAAACTGACGGCTCCTGAAAAGAAACGCTATGAAGCGGAGCAACAGGAACTCAACGCCGGAACGATTGCCGATTATCAGCATGTCTATGACCTCAAGATGAAGTTCTTCCTCTCGCTCTATAAACGCGAGGCAAAAGCATTGCAAGAGACGGAAAGTTACCGAGCTTTCGTGAACAAGAACAGCGATTGGCTTATGCCGTATGCCAAGTTTCTCTCCAAGCGCGACAAACATCCGGAGGCTTTCTACTGCTTCTTGCAATACCATGCCGACAAGCAGTTGCGCGAAGCCGTTGCATACGTGCACAGCCTTGGCGTGGCACTGAAAGGCGATATACCTATTGGCATCTCTCCGCTTTCGGTGGATGCGCACGAGCAGCCCGAACTCTTCAATCTGAATGCCTCTGCCGGTGCGCCGCCTGACGATTTCTCCATCTCCGGTCAGAACTGGGGCTTCCCTACCTATAACTGGGACAAGATGGCGGAAGATAACTACGCGTGGTGGCGCCGCCGCTTCCAGAAGATGCAGGACTATTTTGATGCATACCGTATTGACCATATCCTTGGCTTCTTCCGTATCTGGCAGATGCGCAAGACCGATGTATGGGGGCTGTGCGGACACTTCCAGCCTGCCTTGCCCTATTCGTTGCAAGACCTCTGGAACATGGGTGTCAAATTGGACGAAGACCGCATGACCAAACCTTACATCCGCTCCAATTTCCTGTGGGATGTGTTTGGCGAGAATATAGATATTGCCAAGAATGTCTTCCTCCAGACCAATGACGGATATGTCTATTTCTTCCGTCCTGAATTTGACACACAGCGCAAGATTGAAGCCTATTTTGACAATCAAGGTGAACAACTCGGCATTGACGAGAACCGCCGGAATGCATTGCGCGACGGATTGTATCTGTTGCACGCGGAAGTGCTCTTTGTGCGCGACCAGACTCGTCCGGAAATGCTCCATCCCCGTGTGTCCATGTTCCAGAGTTTCAGTTATCGCGAACTCTATGACGACCAACGCCGTGTGCTGGCAGATATATACAATGACTATTTCTACCGCCGCCACAACGATTTCTGGTGGCAGTCTGCAATGAAGAAACTGCCGACACTCATCCATTCTACAGGAATGCTCTGCTGCGGCGAAGACCTTGGCATGGTGCCTGCTTGTGTGCCGGATGTGATGCACCGCCTGCGCATTCTCTCCTTGGAAATTCAGCGTATGCCGAAGAATCCGCAGATTCAGTTCGCGCACCCTGCCGATGCTCCCTATCTCAGTGTCTGCACCACAGGTACGCATGACACCAATCCGCTTCGTGCGTGGTGGGAGGAAGACCGCAATGTGACACAGCGTTTCTATAACGACCAACTCGGCTATTGGGGTGAGGCACCCTATGAATTGACACCCGATGTGGCACGTTCCATCCTTGTACAGCACCTCTATTCACCTGCCATGTGGGTTATTCTGCCCTTGCAGGACTGGTTCGCGATGGACGGCCAACTCCGCTTGCCCGATGCACATGCTGACCGTATCAATGTGCCCAGTAATCCCAAACACTTCTGGAACTATCGGATGCACCTCACGCTGGAGAAATTGCTCAAAGAGGATGGATTTAATGAAGAAATGAGAAATTTGACCCGAATCAGATAATGAAAAAGTTCAAAGAGTATAAACAACTCAACCTTAGTCAGGTTGCTGACGGGATTCTCGCACAATGGGAATCAGAAGACTTGTTCACACAATCGGTTAAGACCCGTGAGGGGCATACACCATTCCTTTTCTTCGAGGGACCTCCTTCCGCTAACGGGAAACCCGGTATCCACCACGTCTTGGCCCGTACCATCAAGGATACGTTCTGCCGTTACAAGACCATGCGTGGCTTTGAGGTGCGCCGCAAAGCCGGATGGGATACGCACGGATTGCCCGTGGAACTGGGCGTGGAGAAAATGCTCGGTATCACCAAAGAGGATATCGGTAAAAAAATATCGGTGGACGAATACAATGCCGCTTGCCGAAAGGAAGTGATGAAATATACGGCGGAATGGACCGACCTCACCAAGAAAATGGGCTATTGGGTCGATTTGGACAATCCATATATCACCTACGACAACAAGTATATCGAAAGTCTCTGGTATCTACTGAGTGAATTGTACAAGAAAGGCTATTTGTATAAAGGTTATACCATTCAGCCTTATTCACCTGCTGCAGGAACGGGACTGAGCAGTCACGAACTCAACCAACCCGGTTGTTATCGTGACGTGAAAGACCTCACTTGCACGGTCCGTTTCCGTATCACCGGCACCGATCGCTATGTCATAGCTTGGACCACCACACCTTGGACACTCCCTTCTAATACCGCCCTTTGTGTGGGACCGAAGATTGATTATGTGGAAGTGCAACAAGACGGATATAGCATCATTCTTGCCGAGGCACGTTTGGATGCTTATAAGAAAGAACTCTGTGCCACGGATGCCGATGGCAACCAACTTGAGCCGGTTATCATCTGGCGTGGCAAAGGACAGGAACTTGTCGGGTTGCATTACGACCAACTCTTCCCTTGGGTGAATCCTGGAGAAGGAGCCTTCCGTATCATCCCCGGTGACTACGTCACCACCGAAGACGGTACAGGTATCGTCCATATCGCTCCCACCTTTGGTGCGGACGACAAGAAAGTGGCGGATGCTGCCGGTGTACCCGGATTGTATATGCAGACCAAAGAACAAGGACCGCGTCCGATGGTGGACTTCACAGGCAAATACTGGCTGCCCGAAGAACTGGATGAGACTTGGTACAAACAGAATGTCAATGCCTCGCTCTACGAGCGTTATGCAGGCCGTTGGGTGAAGAATGCCTATGACCCGCAGTTCACTGTGGATGGCAAGTACGATGAAGATGCCGCTGCCAAGGCGGAGACATTGGACCTTCATCTCTGCTTGGAAATGAAGCAGGATGGCCGCATGTTCCGCACAGAAAAGCACGTGCACACCTATCCGCATTGTTGGCGTACTGACAAACCGGTTCTTTATTATCCCTTAGACTCTTGGTTTATCCGTTCCACCAAAGCGCGTGAGGAGATGATTCGCCTCAACAATACCATCAACTGGCAACCCGAATCTACGGGAACAGGACGGTTTGGTAAATGGTTAGAGAACCTTAACGATTGGAATCTTAGCCGTTCGCGTTATTGGGGGACACCATTACCTATTTGGCGCACAGAGGACGGAAAAGAAGAGATTTGCATAGGTTCTGTTGCAGAATTGTTTGCGGAAATCGACAAATCCGTCAAGGCGGGCTTTATGAAAGCCAATCCTTGGCCCAAGTTCAAGGTGGGCGATTATTCAGCCGCCAACTACGACCCGTCTGTCATTGACTTGCATCGGCCTTATGTGGATAGCATCATCCTTGTTTCGCCATCCGGCAAACCGATGAAGCGGGAACTGGACCTGATTGACGTATGGTTCGATTCGGGTGCTATGCCTTATGCCCAGAATCACTATCCTTTTGAGAACCAAGACTTGCCACGTACTGCCGACTTCATCTCCGAAGGAGTGGATCAGACGCGTGGTTGGTTCTTTACCTTACATGCCATTCATACCATGATTGAGGGAAGTGTGGCGTATAAGAATGTCATATCCAACGGCCTTGTCTTGGATAAGAAAGGCAACAAGATGTCCAAACGCTTGGGCAATGCCGTAGATCCCTTTGGCGCGCTGGCTACCTATGGTGCGGATGCCGTACGTTGGTATATGCTTACCAACTCATCACCTTGGGAAAATCTTAAGTTCGACCCTGAAGGTGTGGACGAAGTTCGGCGCAAGTTCTTCGGAACGCTCTATAACACCTATAGTTTCTTCGCTTTGTATGCCAATGTGGATGGCTGGCAATACCAGGCCGACCGACAGGCAAAGCCTATCTCTGCCTACTCGGAGATAGACAGGTGGATACTTTCGAAACTCAATTCACTTATCAAGGAGGTCACCGCAGCATACGAGGCGTATGAGCCTACCAAAGCCGGACGCGCTATATCCGATTTTGTACAGGACGACCTCAGTAACTGGTATGTCCGTCTCAACCGTAAACGTTTCTGGGGTGGCAAGATGGATGAGGACAAGCAGGCAGCGTATGACACGCTTTATACCTGTCTTTGCGTCGTAGCACAACTAATGGCGCCCAATGCTCCGTTCTATGCTGACCGTCTCTATCGTGATTTAGTCGGTGAAACCGTGCATTTGAGCACTTGGCCGGAAGTGGACGAAAGTTGTATAGACCTTGATTTGGAACGCTCTATGGCATTGGCACAACAGACCACCTCCACTATTCTTGCCTTGCGTAAGAAGGCAGAAAAGAACGTCCGTCAGCCTCTGCAGAAAGCACTGGTGCCTGTGCATGACCGCCAGTCGTTGGAAGCCCTCCAAAGAGCAGAGAATCTCATCAAGTCAGAGGTGAATATCAAGGAATTGGTAGTCACGATGGCTGACCAATCGGAGATTCGTCTCGTCAAGAAAATCAAACCTGCCTTCAAAGTGTTGGGTAAGAAAGTGGGCGGACGGATGAAAGAACTGGCGGCCGCTATCGCTGCCATGTCGCAGGACGATATATCCGCTTTCGAGCAACAGGGGACGTTCACCCTCAATGGCTACGAACTGGTGGCAGAGGATGTGGAAATCCTTACCGAAGATATGCCGGGCTGGCTCGTACAGACCAACGGCGACTTGACTATTGCGCTTGATATCGAACTCACGGATGCGTTGCGCGAAGAGGGAATAGCACGCGAACTGATTAACCGTATTCAGAATCTCCGTAAGTCTTCGGGCCTGGAGATAACCGACCGTATCCGCATTGAGTTTGTGCGCAACGACGCGATTGCTGCGGCCGTGGAGCACTATGGAGAGTATATCGCCAACCAGGTGCTTGCTACCGATATCCGCATGGTGGATGCGGTGGAGGAACCTGTCACCATCGAAGATATGAATGTTCAACTCCGAATAACTAAAGCATAAGAAATATGAAACGTACACTATGGCTCTTGTTGCCGCTTGTTGTATTGGCATTGGTCATTGCCGGCTGTGAAAAGAAAAAGAAAGTAGAGGTTGCAGAGGCCGAATTGATTGGTCGTTGGGAGGCACCCTCGCAGCAACCCGGCGCCCAAGCAGGAGACAAATTAATCTTCGTCTTTCAGGATGAACCTTGTCAGGACTACGGCAAGTGGGGCTACCAGGTAGATGAAGGGGATGAAGTGGAAGAGAACGATTTGTTGACTGAATCCTATCACGGCAACGGATGGTTCGGCTGGAGAATAAGTGACGGCTATCGTATTATTCTCATCAATGCCTCTGAGATGGAGACTGAGACGGAGATTATTTACCCTTATGTGGTGGAGATTCTCGATTTCAGCGGGAATACGATGAAGATAACAGACGATGGTTGCACATACACGATGACAAAAAAATAGTAGGATATGAAGAAATTTCTCAAGATTACAGGCATCACCTTGGCATCTTTGCTGGGTCTCTTGTTGCTGGTGACGGTAATAGGTGTCTCGGTATTGTGTCATACGGTCTTTACCCCGAAGAAATTGACTCCTCTGGTGCAACAGGTTGGTGACAGTATCCTGCTCACACCCCATCATATCGGGACGGTGAATTTGACATTGTTCCACACCTTCCCGCACTTTGGCTTGGAGGTTGAGGGATTGTATATTTTGAATCCTCAACCCGGGGCACAGTCCGATACCTTGTTGGCGGCTCCCCGTGTGTATATGGGGATTGATGTGGACCGATACCTGGATGATGGAGAATTGGCTGTGACTTCTGTCGAATTGCTGGACGTGGTGCTGAATGCCTACATCGATTCGGTCGGGCATACCAACTTTGAGCCGGATGAATTGTTCCGCCTTTCCGATGACGATACAGATGATACCACTGCACTTTCGTTGCCGTTCTTGGTTACGATTGATAAAATAGCGATGAATACGCGTACGCTCACTTTCTTGGACCGTCGCGATTCGCTGGATTTGCGGAATCTCAGTGTGTCCCTTTCCGCTGCCGGTACGGCAGATGAGGACTTGCAGAATATTTCCGTTGAAATCAAGGATTTGTCGCTTGGTTGGGAGGAATTGCAGATGGCCATGAACGGTGTGGTTACTATGACGCAACTGGACACCATAGGTATGGATTTGAAGTTGAAATCGAATGTCATCGGTCTTGCCACTCTCCGCAAGCGTCTCCCTGTACCGTATCAGCGCCTTATCCCTGCTGAACTGACCATGGACGCTGAGGCGATGCTTTCAGCTTCAGTGCATGGCGCTTATGCAGATTCCACTTTGTTCCCTCAAGTAGAAGCCACATTGACGCTGACCGACGGAGAGGCTTCTTACAAATCCGTTCCTCTCCGTTTGCAGGACATCAACGCTTCTGTCACGGCGGGCATTGATTTGATGAACATGCAGTCTTCTGCGGTTGCTGTACACAATCTGTCCTTTCGTACCGGACAAACCGTTCTTTCTGCCAAAGGCACTGTCAGTGATTTGATGGGCGATATGCTTCTTGACCTCGCTTTCAACGGAAAAATCCGCTTGTCTGACTTTGCTTCTTTCTTGCCGGAACGCTATCCTGTACAAGCCACTTTCAGCAACGTGGATTTGAAGACCCGAATCCGTCTCTCTGACTTGACAAACATGCGCCTCAAGAGGGGAACCACCCATGGTGAACTTCTGGTACAGAATCTCAGTCTGGACACAGATAGCCTCCGTTTCTCTGTTCCTGAGGGCAAACTGGTGTTTGATTTGCCGGCGAAGAACAACGAACGGAAGAAAACCGACTTCCTCTCTGCTTGTCTGAAAGTGGATAAGCTGGATGCCTCTATGTTGCCGATGGGTTCGGTGGCAATGGGCGAAACCGACATAGACCTTTGTGTTAATGATATTCTGTCTTCTTCTGACCTTATATGTGCCGATTTGGATATCCGCTCTTCTCATCTGGAAGGAGTCTATAATATGACGGATTCAACGGGAAAATCCACGCCTGCAACCGCCCGTTTGCAACGCCCTGACTTGTGCGCTTACGTAGAGTATGACACCAAGGACACCACGGGTATTCCTGTAATGACGGCAAAAATAAAGATGGCCAATCTGGATGCGGTGATGGACACCATCTCTTTGGCGGTGGCGAATCCCGGTATAGAGGCGAGTATCCGCGGCGGACGGCGTGACAAAACGCAACCCTCTATTGCCGCTGCGTTATCCCTTTCGGAGATGAAAGCCGTTTGTGGTACGCTTGCCGACCTTTCCACCGGCTCGCTTACCGTCAAAGCTTCGGCACGGCGTACGAATAACAAGGAGAATATCCTGCTGGAGTGGCGGCCGCGTTTGGACTGCAAGGTGTATAAAGCATTGGCGCGTACATCGGCCATTGAGGACGAAGTGCACGTACCGGTCATCGACTTTACTTACAATAACAGGGAATTCCTCATCAACTCAAGCCGTATTGAGATGGGACGTTCCGATTTCTCTCTCACGGGTGAAGTGCATAACATCGGTCCCTGGCTGGAAGGCAAGAGCCTCTTGACGGGACAGCTGTATTTCAACTCCTCACGGGCGGATATTAACGCGTTGATGAGTTATGTCTCCGGCTTTGGAAACGATGAAGAGGAACTGAATGCACGTGTCGATTCGGACGAACAGGCGGAAGGTCTTCTTATCAGTAAGGAGGGTAATCCGTTCATCGTGCCGAAAGGTGTGGATTTGAGTATTGAGACGAAAATCGACGTGGCGGAAGCATTCGGGCAGTCGGTTCGAAATTTGGGCGGACATATCTATGTGCGCGACGGCATACTTATCATGGAGGAAGTGGGCTTTGTCTGCGAGGCGGCTAAAATGCAGCTGACGGCTATGTATAAGACGCCTCGGCGCAATCATATCTTTGCCGGCTTTGATTACCACATGACGGATATCAATATCGCCTCACTGATTGATATGATTCCGCAGGTGGACTCCTTGTTGCCGATGTTGCGTTCGTTCAAAGGAGAAGCCAATTTCCATCTTGCGGCGGAGACGTACCTGAATTCGCACTACCAGCTCAAGCCCTCCACCATACGGGGTGCCAGCTCTCTCTCGGCAAAGGACCTGACTTTGTTGGACGGTGAAACCTTCACCAAGATAGCCAAACTCCTTACGTTCAAAAAGTCCACGGAGAACAAGATTGATTCCCTTTCCGTGGAGTTGAGTCTCTACAAGCGGCAGCTCACCATCTATCCTTTCTTGATTTCGTGCGACAGATGGTTGGCGGCTGTGGGCGGACAGCATTATCTGGATATGACGTTCGACTACCATGTCAATGTCTTGCGTCCGCTTTACCTCGGTGTCGGAGTCAGCGGTTCGTTCGATAACTTGGACATCAAACTGGAGAAGTGTATTTATGCGAAGGACTTTATACCTGTCCGCACCAAACAACTGGAAGTGCAGTCCAAGGACATACGTAAGATGATTCGTTCGGCCTTGGAGGCGAATATGGAAAGAAAAACCAAATAAAACAATATTATACCATGAAGAAAACCTCAATCCTTGCGCTGGGTGCGCTATTGCTTATGGCATGTAATCAATCAGGAAAGCAGGCTACCACGTTCAGTGTCCCTGCCTTTGACAAAATCAGTATGGAAACCTATCTGCCCACTTTCGAGGCGGCTGTGGCTGCCAACAAAGCGGAGATAGATGCTATCGTTTCCAATCCCGAAGAACCGTCGTTTGAAAACACTATTGTTGCCCTCGACCGTACGGGTGGTATGCTGGATAGTATCAGTGGTATTTTCTATAACATCCTTGATGCCGATGGTAACGACCAAATGAACGCTCTGGCAGAGCAGATTCAGCCTATGTTGAGTGAACTGAGCGATGGTATCATCCTCAACGAAGCTCTCTTTGCCCGTATCAAGGCGGTGTACGACCAACGTGAGTCGCTTGGCCTCAATCCTGAGCAGATGCGGCTTGTCACCGAGACCTACAAATCTTTTGCGCGCAACGGTGCCAACTTGGAGCCGGAGCAGAAGGAACGCCTCAAGGAAATCAATCAGGAGTTAGGTCTCCTCTCGCTCAAGTTTGCTCAGAACGGTGTCAGCGAGACGAATAGTATCAAGATTTTCATCACCGACGAGAACCGTCTTGCCGGTCTGCCTGAAAGTGCCAAGGCTGCTGCCAAGGAAGAGGCGGTGGCGGCAGGTCGTCCGGACGCGTGGCTCTTTATGCCCAAGCGCACCAGTTTCACTCCGGTGCTGCAGTACTGCGAAGACCGTGAGTTGCGCCGTGAACTGTTGGAGGCATACACCATCCGTGGCAATCGCAACAACCAGTATGATAACAAGGAGATTATCCGCCGTACGATGGCGTTGCGTATCGAAAAGGCCAAACTCTTTGGCTTTGACAATCCCGCTGATTATATCCTTCAGGACTGCATGGCGCACGACTCCAAAACGGTGGACGCTTTCTTGCAGTCGGTTTGGGAACCCAGCCTTCGCGCAGCAAAACGTGAAGCGGAAGCACTGCAAGAACTTCTGGAACAGGACCTTCCGGGTGAGAAACTGCAACCGTACGACTGGTGGTATTATGCCGAAAAACTGCGTCAGCAGAAGTACGCGCTGGATGAAGAAGCCGTCAAACCGTATTTCGAACTCGGCAACGTGCGCAAGGGGGCTTTCATGTTGGCGCATAGCCTCTACGGACTGAATTTCGAGAAGATGGACGATATGCCTGTTTACAATCCGGAGGTGGAAGTCTTCCGCGTTACGGACAAGGACGGCTCGCTCATCGGTATTCTCTATACCGACTATTTCCCGCGTGCCGGAAAGCGCGCCGGTGCTTGGATGAACGAGATTTCAAGCCAGTATGTGGATGCTGACGGAGTGGACCATCGTCCCGTTATCATCAATGTCGGCAATTTCAATAAACCCACACAGGGCAATCCCTCTCTCCTCTCTATGGATGATGTCGAGACCTTGTTCCATGAGTTCGGCCATGCCCTCCACGGACTGCTCTCTAAGGCACATTACAAGTCCCTCAGCGGTACACGCACGCCGCGTGACTTTGTCGAACTGCCCTCACAGTTCATGGAGAACTATTGCTACCAGCCCGATATTCTCAAAACCTACGCGTTCCATTTCCAAACAGGTGAAGTGATGCCCGACAGTCTGATTGCCAAAATCAATGCTGCAGGCAAGTTCAACCAGGGTTTTGTAGAGACCGAACTGCTTTCTGCTTCTATCTTGGATATGGATTACCACGAACTCACTTCTGCCGATGACTTGGATGTTGAGGCGTTTGAGGCAGCTTCGATGGCGAAGATGCAGATGATTCCGGAGATTATTGTCCGCTATCGTTCTACCTTCTTCAACCATATCTTCACCACGGGCTACGAGTCGGGTTATTACAGTTACACTTGGTCGGCTGTTCTGGATGCCGATGCGTTTGCGGCTTTCTGCGAGACGGGTGACATCCTCAATCCGAAAGTGGCAAAGCGTTTCCGCCATCTGCTTGAGCAGGGCGGCACACGTGATGCACAGGAACTGTACGATGAGTTCCGTGGCAAACCTGCCGACCCGCAGTATCTGCTCCGTCGCAAAGGCTTTATCGAATAAGCGGAAACGCACGCTTGGGGCGTATGGCTTTCCTGTCTTATATACTGACATGGCGTTTGGCTGCTGCTCTCCTTTTGTGGGGAGTGGCGGTCTTCCCTGTCAGGAAGGCGTATGGGATGTTGCGTAATGGCGATGTCTGGGTGCGTGGCACGGTGGAGGAGGTCTTTCTTTCCTCGTTGTTGGTGGCGGTGGCTGCGGCTGTCTATCCGTTTGCGGGGGTAGGGATACCGGTCTTGTGGTATGTGTTTGTGCGCAAGCATCTTATTTCCGGTAAGGGGTTTTGTGCTTCGCTTATAGCTATTTTTCTGGTGGCGCTTTATACGTTTCTTGCCTACCGCTTTTTCCACCTCCCGTTTTGGCCTTTTGCCTCATAGTTCCTCACCATACCCTCACCATACCCTTAGCATACCCTTACCATACCCTTGGCCCAAATAAAAAGCAATAACTTTGCACCGCAAAGTTGAAAGGAGGCTATTATTACCGCTTTACAACTGAACGCAGAATTATACCGTAACTTGGCTCTTATAGCAGAGGATGATACAATGTACGACAAAGTTGTCAAATATGTCCGTCGTCTGGCTAAACAGATGACGACAGACCCCACGTTGATGACAAAAGAGGAATACTTCCGTCGACTAGACGAAGCAGAAAAAGGGCCGAGATATAAGATGTTACCAAACGAGTCGTTAGACGATATGCTAACACGTCTTGGCCATGTATGAGATCTCCACAAAAAATAATACTATTGACAAAACAATCTCCTGAAATAGTATCACTTCGTGCAGATATTGAGCGTCTTATGGGACGACAAATGCGTACGCCTGCTGATTTCGATTGGCTTAATATGCGTATTTGGGAAACGTGCCACGAATACTTGTCTCCAACGACGCTCAAACGTTTGTGGGGGTATATAAATGGTGCGGAGACTCCGCGTCATACAACGCTTTGTATCCTCTGCCGTTTATTGGGATATGCCTCATGGGAAGAATATGTAGAATCTCTTTCCACCCGTAATGAAGAAGAGAGTGAATCGTTCTCCGGTAAAGGCATTCGCGCAGACGAATTGCAAATACGTGAATGTCTGGAAGTAGCATGGAGACCTAACAGACGCGCTGTCTTGCGTTATGAGGGAGGTAATCGTTTTACGATTGTAGAAGCCGAAAACAGCAAGTTGCATGTTGGCGATACGTGTAATGCAGTATGTTTCTTGTTTAACCGCCCCATGTATCTGGATAACTTAGTCCAAGAGACTCAATCCCCTAAAACCTACGTAGCCGGCAAACGGCACGGTCTTACTTATGTCCGCAAACTTTGATACTTCCAGTTCTTCCGGCTTCATTGTTTCTGATACATGGAATAATGAATGGTCTGATCTGACGCTTCTTCAAGAGCGGAAGAACTGCCTCATATACAGCGGTGTACGATACGATAGAAGATTCTTGATTAAGGCTTTACGACCGGAACATCGTTCGCTCACAGAATACCGCCAGATTCAGCAACGCGAGTTTCGATTTGGTATTGCGTTATCTCATCCCAATATAGCTACTACCTATTCCCTCGAACCCGTGGGTGGGTTAGGAGAGTGTATTGTACAGGAGTATATTGAAGGTCAAACACTTACTCATTGGCTTCAAACAAAGCCTTCCCTAAAAAACAGAGAACGCGTTGTCAAACAGTTGCAAGAAGCATTGGAATACCTCCACGCCCACCAACTGACCCATCGTGACCTGAAAGGTGATAATATTCTCATCACGCGTAATGGCAACAATGTCAAACTCATTGATTTCGGCTTAAGCGAGACGGATGATAGTGTTTTCGCCTCACAAGAAGAAATAAATAAGGAAAACGCGCGCACGAAAGAGATTATAGAGACAATTTATCCGCGCCGCTATGCAATTACTCGTCAAATACTCCGCACATTCCCTGTCGTGCTGTCCTTGGGATTGTTAGCAGTTTCCGTATGGTTCTTCTATTCGGCACATAATGAACGCTATGCGGCTGAACGCGAGGAACAACAAATGTTTGAAAGCGTTAATGCAGCTTTGGCGCAACACCATGCGGCGATCCGTCAAGCGGCTGCAGCTGCAGAGCAAATGCCTATGGATTCATTCTGCGTTTTGTATAATCTTCCGGCAGAGTACACAGGAGTGGAATTGCCACCTGCTTCGCGTATTTCGATCGCTGTTTCTTCAGTGATTCAATCCGGATGGATTGTCCGTGATTCGCTGATGAACCTATACCCTGATGATGAACTACGCAGGGCACAGATTTTTGATATCTGGACGCAAAAAACGACTCTTTTGATGAATGAACTCCTGCAAATGGAGTAAAATTTGCGAATAATTTAACAATTATTTGTTTATTTCAAATATTTTTCGTACCTTTGCACCCGCAAAGGTGAAAACCTGCGCATAGACATATTGATTGATAGCGTTTGCTTTTTGTTCGGCACGGCTCTGAAACCTAGGAAATTTCAACGCGTGTAAATACCTAAGAACAAATCGAGCAAACGTCCTTGCGTAGCACGGGCGTTTCTTGTTGGTATTTACTGGTTTTCCTAGGACCACAGAGCATGAACAAGAACCGTTCGTGCTTTTTTGTGCGTGGACACTTGCCAAAAAGCAGTGCAAAAGTACTACAAAAAACGGACATGAGCAAGTGCTGAACGCAAAAGGACCAAAAAGGACCAGGAATATATCGCAAAAAAGTAGTAATTTTGCAGGCGAAAAAAATATTAATATTACGAACATGAAAGGATTGTCATTCTCACTAAAACGCGCTGTTGGAATCAGCGGTTTAAAGACGAAAATCGCTCGCAAAACAGGCATCCCGACGACCAAACAAGGTCTCGAACGTAAGATAGGGCAGAGTGTTCTGTCTGTTCTTACCGGGAGAAGGAAACGAAAGTAAACAACATATTAACCTTTTAAATTTTATTATTATGCCAAGTAAAGTTCGCGTTTACGGTAAAGCGCAAAACCGTACGGTATTAGGTATTGTAAATGCCTATTTAGTAATGTATCCTCATGCAACGAAGGCCGATTTGGAGAAGGCCTTCCCCTTGGCTTTGCAAGACGGAGGTTCCTGGAAATCGTTATTCTGCACTCCCGAAGAGTGGAAGAAGAAAAATGAAAGCAACCAAGGTCTTTGGTTTGCGGAGAAAAACGAAATTCTCCATTTGCAAGATGGTACGCAGTTAATTTTGCTTAAGTTGTGGCCCAAAGAGAATTTCGAGGGTATCGTTAATCACGCAAAGCAATATGATATCGAGGTAGCTAAGTTTGAAGCAGCCGATAAAGGTTTCGGTGCAAAAGGCGGTTATCGTCTGGAATACCTGAATGGTTATGTACCGCCTATGCCGGGTAAGAAATCCAATAAATGGTTGTGGATCTGCTTAGCGGCACTTGCAATTATTGCTATATTGATTATTCTTCTTTTGGCTAAAGGATGCCAGAAACCTGCTGAACCGCAGATTGTAGAAGTAGAGAAAGTAGTGGTTGTGCATGACACGCTCTATATCCAGCAAATCGAGGAGATTGAGAAGAACTTCAACGCTGCTGAGTTTGTAAAGGGCAAAGCAGACCTGAGCGAGAGCGCCCAGTTTGTACTTCATGACCTGGCTAAAGTTCTGGAGAAGAATCCGGAACTCCGTCTGCGTCTGGAAGGTCATACCTCTGCAGAGGGCGATGCTGCTTTCAACCAGAAACTCTCTGAGGCTCGTGCACAAGCAGCCGTGGAATTCTTGATTGAGCACGAAGGTATTGATGCTTCCCGTCTGGAGGCAGTGGGTAAAGGCTCTTCCGAGTTGAAGAATACCGAAGACCCGATGGCTCCCGAGAATCGCCGTACTGAGTTTATCGTTTTGGAATAAGTACCAAAGTACTCTATAAATCTAATTATTAATCCTAAAAACATCACAATTATGGCTTGTGTAAGAAAAAACGCCGATGGAACGGTGGACAAAAGAACCAAAGAGGGTAAAGCTATTTGCGCCCGTATGGCAAAGGCACGTCGAGCAGCAGCAAGAGCTCGTAAACTTCAAAAAAAATCTAAATAATCAATCGTTATGGCAACAGTAAAGAAAAAAGCCGACGGAACAGTCGACAAACGTACCAAAGAAGGTAAGGAGATTTGCGCACGCATGGCGAAAGCCCGCAAAGCACAAGGTAGTCTCATCAACCGTATTAAACGCTTATTCAAATAAGGAGGAATTATGAAAACAAGTCTTGAAAATATTGCTGCTATCATTGCAGCTGCTATCTGGGCAGACGGTGTATATGATCCCGCAGAGGAAATTACCGTAGAAGAAATCGCAGAGGCTCTCGAACTGGACGAAGCTAAGTTCAAAGGGGCTGTCAATAAATGTGTCAAGGGCTTGAACGGCCTTTCCGAGAATCAGGCAAATGCTGTGTTGAAAGATGCAGCAGAAGCTGTGGATGACGAGGAAATCGGTATCGTATTCGAAGCTGCTATGCAGATGCTTCTTGCCGACAGCGAGTTGAGCCGTGCAGAGGTTAGCAACCTGCTTATTATCGCCGAAGCACTCGGTATTGAGGATGAGGATGCTATTCTCATGCTTGCCGACATGGTGAAGACCGAGCCGGATCTGGCTATCAATATGGCTGATTAATAATGTTTAACTTTTAATAATTTGGTATTATGGAAATTAAAATAGATGGACGCCTGTTGGTGTCAACCTTGTGCAGCCGATTCAAAGAGGAATTTGGCGGAACTCTTCGTGTTTATCAGGGCAACAAACGTCTGACCGGTGCTGAGAAAGTAGCAGATATAGCTACGGCTACCGGTTCGTACGAGTGCCGTGGCAGCAAGACTGTCGGTGGCTTTGAGAAAGATTTGCTTGACAATTTCGGTCTCAAAGTACAAGTGGCTTCTGCTGACGACTGGGTTCTCGCTCTTGATCAGATGACTTTGGCTAAACTGCCCGATATCCCCAAGCAGGCTACCAAAGCAGACATGGAGTCGCTGAAAGCTAAATACGCTAAATAAATTGTATAACCACTTTAATTTATATTATTATGGCAACAATTTCAGTTAGTGGCAACAAGAAAATTGGTACGCTGCGCAAGGAATTTAATGAGCAATTTCCTTATCTTCGCTTAGGCATATACTACAGCTACATGCGCGAGACAGTAGCTAAAGGTGGAACCATTACAAATATTGATAATGATAAAACATTAGCTTCTGTTCGTCGTGGAGATTCAGGAGGTACAATTTCTATCAGCGGAAACAAAAAAATCAAAAGTCTAGAGCAAGAGTTCGATACCGCATTTGGTTTGTATGCACAAGTATGCTATACAACAAAAGAAGGTAAACGATACTACACATCTGGTAAGGATGATGAAAAGACTTTGGCTTCTTTTAATGCAGAATGTGAAAAGAATGGCTGCAAGAAAGGAGAATGGAAGTAACCTCTATTCAGGCAGGTGGGCTTGGCTGTCCGCCTGCTTACAAGTATCAAAATCTAATCAATATGGCATATAGCAGAGACAATGATTTGAAGCAAAACTTCAACAACTTCTTCGATAAATTCGGAGTAAAAGACCTGTATTCCAAACTATCAGGGCGAGATTTGATTGAGCTCAAGAAGTTGCTCAGTTGTATTAATAATATCATTACTTTGCGCACGACCCGGGATTTTATAGAGAAATTATATGCCGACGGCTTCTTAACAAAATCAGAAAGAGAACAAATACTGAAAGATGTTGATTCCCAGCACGCTAATGCCAATGGTTTTGATGTCCAGTATGACGGTAAAGATAAGAAGATTATTGCTGAGGTCAAATGCAATATTCCAGTCAATGTCACTTCTTTTGGAGCGGCACAAGAAGAGGGTATTTTAGAAGATATAGACCACCTATTGAATGGCAAAAAGAAAAGCGACATCCCTTCTGTTGCCCCGTACTACAAGTTCATGGTAGTCATGGATTGCAGCGAGCATATAGATGAATGCGTTGCAAAAATCATCAAAAAGACCGACCATGTTAAATTATATTCTCCGTCTGAACATGTGGAACTAACAATATATATATAATGTACGTGTAAAAAGACGAATGCAAATAATAGGACAAGCCTGCAGTCCTTTATGTTGCAGGCAATAAATGATCATTTATTAACTTTAAATTCTTACAATTATGGCAGAAATTGCATTAAAGGGTAACATGAAGGTTAAGACCCTCAAGGCTGATTTCAAGAAAGCATTTGGAGCATCTCTCCGCGTTTACAAGAGCGCTACTTGCAAGGGCGCATTTGCTGATGACGATGCTACGTTGGCATCTATCCGCGCAGAGGGTAAAGCCGGTGGCGAACTGAAGATCGTTGGTAACATGCAGGTAGGTAACTTCGAGAAGAAGATTGCTGAGATGTACGGTATTGGCGTTCAGGTTGCTAATGCAAAGGACACTGAGTTGGCAGACAACAGCGGTACTATTTCCGCTGCAGGTCGCGCATAAATCGTAGTCCAACAGGGCAGGGGAGTTTGATCGCTCCTCTGCTTACAAAAAAAGAAAAACATGAAGAACGAACAATCATATTACAGCCTTTTGGCTGAGAGTTGCAGAAACGTCGTAGATAGAGTCTATAGTGAGATGCTAATCCATAAAGTGGACAGCATTACAACTAAGGATCTATCCCACATGCCTATTGTTTATCGGTGGTGGTTTGAGGAGAACTCTGTTGTTATGCATGTACTTAAAGAGCAAAGCAAAAAGTACAAGGATTTAGCGGAGTTAATGAAACAAGTTGCTTCACGTGAAATAGATGGAAAAACGTATTACGCTCTATATTTTGGCAAGAGCAATAATGGCTACCATCGTTTTCGCCAACATAGCAAAGGAAATGTACATATTTCAACGATTCGCCACACTCTTTATGGATTGTGTATTGACAGCAAATATGATAAATCCAAAGAGCAACAGATTACAGATATTCTCAAGGACTGTTACTTTGAGTGGCGTGCATTTGATGAAAACGAAGGCAAATTAGTGGAATGTATTGAGTCAATATGTATCATGTCCGGTAAGTATCCGCTAAATGTAGATGGTAATCCCGCTCTCGGCGATCAATGGCGGGAATATGTAATGGACAAAAGAAAACTGAAATAACAAAATCTAAATGAATCATTATGAGTAAAGAGTATTATCGCAAGAGAATCATTGACTTGCGTGCAAGTCTTGACAGAGAAAAAGAAGCCAAGAAACGTGACAACGAACGCTATGCTTCATTAATTAAGGGAACCTCCTCGCCGTCGAGCAAGGCATCTTATCGCAAATCTAAAATCGACGCCGCTGCACGCCATGACAGTGCTATCGATTCACTGAAACGCCAGATTGAAAGCGCTCGTGAATCACTTAAGCGCGAAAAATCATAGTGCCTATTAGGCATTAACAGGGCAGGGGAGTTTGATCGTTCCCCTGCTCACAAAACAACTGAACAATGACTAAAATACAAGCATTCAAACGCGAGTTGGCGCGCGTCTTTGATGATGATCTGCACACCAAACAATGGCATAATTACGTCGATTATACCATTATAGGTCTGATTATCCTTTCTACGGTAGAGGTTTTCCTCTCTACCTACGACGGAATCGTCGAGAAATACGGATTGTGGTTGAAAGTAGTGGATTATTTCACTACAGCTTTCTTTACTATTGAAGTCTCTCTTCGTATCTGGTGTGCCGACCTTATCGACGACAAATATAAAGGATTTTTTGGTAGAGTACGTTACTGTTTCTCGTTCTACGGGTTGATAGACATCCTCTCCACGTACCCCTTCTACCTGCATTTCTTTATGCCGGTACCATACGTGGCTCTTAAAGCACTCCGTATCGCCCGCCTGATGCGCGTATTCCGCTACTTGAAGGCCTTCAATGTGCTCTCACGTGCGCTGCGTGCAAAGAAAGATGAGATGTGGGTGTCCGTTCAGTTCCTGACCATCATCACGCTCATTCTCTCTTTCATCCTTTTCTTCGTTGAGCATGAGGCGCAGCCGGAGGTTTATCACAACGGCTGGACATCTGTCCTTTGGGCGTTTGCGCAGTATATCGGCGACCCGGGAGGCTTTGCTGATACTCCGCCAATTACGATTACTGGCCGTATTATCGCATGTATTATTGGCGTACTCGGTATTGCGATCTTTGCCGTGCCGGCAGGATTGATCGGCTCCGCTTTCTCCGAAGTAATGGAGAAAGATGAGCGCAAAGAGAAATCCGAAGGTTGGGCAGAACGTCTGCACTTGGCTTTTGAACGTAAACTCGACCGTCCTACTGGCTTTCAGATTGTTCCGCGCTACGTGTCTATCGTGGAGATTCAAGCTCGTTTGGGACTCAAAGAAGACGAGATCTTAGATGCAGTTGCTATCTCCGACAAATTCCGATTGATCAATCTGTCAAGCACGGCAACGCCAGAAGAGAGAGTTACAGACTTGTTGGCAGTAGAGCATTTTCCGGTAAACACCGTCTATGGCCAGTGTATCGACCGTCACTCCAAAGTGACCATTTTCTCACCCAGCAATATTGTGGACCCGATTATCGGATGGTGGGCATATTATTTGGCTAAAATAGGCGGCTTCAATTATGTAAGCCGCGAGGTGGGGGAGACACGCCCCTATAACTCTTTCTATCTCTACAAAAACGATGGTACAATCGGTCGTGAGGAATGCATGACAGATCTCGACCGGCTGGTGGATAGCGAAGACAAATGGGTATTCTCCATCCTTGCTGCCAGCGGAGGAAGCGAACCGGCTTATCCAACGCAGTTCCATTTTACATACGGAGCCAAGAAAGGTGATGAGACGTATGATGACCCGAATATAACGCTCAATGATATTCCTTCTTTTGATGCTTTATATAAGGACTTTGCAGCATTGTTAGAGAGAGATTATTCTCTTTCGGCAGACCGTCAACGCTATCACGCAAATGCCAATTCTGCCTATTTCGCTCGTCATCTGGAGCATAAGGTGAACGCCGTCGCTCTTCGCGTAGCTTGGAGTGTCACCGTCCGAGATGCACGTGCTATTCAAATTGCTCAATCCCTTGCACACGCTATCAATCGAAATATCAACCATACTGACAATCCTGTTGACCCTGAACTCAAAATCAAGGCAATTGGGTACGAAGGATATAAAAATTAAATACTATGGGACTTCTTGATTCTATTAAACAAACGGCTGCTGTCGCCTCACAAAAGGTATCAGATGGCGCAAATAAAATAAAGACCTCTATTTCTGAGGTGAAGTTGGAAGATATTACTGCCAATTTAAACATATACGAGAAATATTTCTCGGAAAGTGAGTTATTGCAGAAAATCGGGAAATTCGGAAAATCTATTGGAGCAACTGTTCTTTATCCTGTCTTTTTGTTGTTTAATCTGCTAAAATCAGGAGATATAAACTTGAAAGAAAAGGCTATGATAATTGGTACACTCGGTTATTTTATTCTTCCCCTTGATCTTCTACCCGATGCTATCGCCGGAGTGGGCTATGCAGATGATGTGGCTGCATTAACTGCTGCTGTTACTGCCCTTGCATCGTGTATTACTGAAGATATCCAAAATGTATCGAAAGATCAATTACGAAAGATCTTTGGAGAGTTTGAAGAAAAGGCATTGGATTCTGTGACTAAAATCATTCAAAGGGCTAACAAATATATAAATAAATAATCATAACTCTATGAGACACCATTTTTCTTCCTCTGAAGCTTCATTGCTGGCTAATGGACATGCGGCGGATATACTCACGCCGTGGAATATTGAAGTCGATACCGACGAACAAACCATCACGGTCAGTAAGCGAAACCGCATCCTCATCGGTGTGGACGAGGATACGCTGGCTTTCCGGTTTATCCGTAGGGTAGTGATCGATCAGCATCTCATCGGAGCGGACATCACTATCCAAGCCGTGGGAGGCAAACTCACTGCGCGCTGCTTGGACAAGTCCGATTGCAAGCGTATCAAAGACTTGTTAATGAACTACAATAAAACGTCCAAAACAAGGCACAATATCTTTTCGTAACAAAAATCAGAAAAGTTTACCCGACCATAACTCTTGTAAAAAATCGCGGATAAAGATTATCCGTATCCCATCTTCAGTCTTGCGGTTAATGGGGTCCCACGAAACAATCATCCGGTCAAAATTAGGGTATTCTTCTGCAAAGGCCCGTAAACCTTTGAGATGCTTGGGTTGCACCATATCAGCAGATTTAATCTCAATGGCGACACGGTTTCCAATAATTGCATCTACTTCATTTCCTGTATATGTATGCCAATATGACAATTTTTCATCGCTGTTCTTGTAGCCAAGATATGCAATAATTTCCTGAATTACAAAATGTTCAAATGCATGTCCATATTCGGGAGTACCGCGTTGCAGATCTTTTCTATGCAGCAAGTAATTGGCGATACCGACATCGAAATAGTAGAATTTAGGCGCTTGTACTTCTTTGCGTTTTAGAGATTTATGATAAGCAGGTATCATATAGCCGACCAACGTATCCTCCAATATGGAGAAGTATTCTTTGATGGTATTTGATTTAACGCCGCAATCACTTGCTATATTGGAATAATTGACTATTTCTCCATCCGTAAGAGCCGCTACTTCCATAAAACGCTCGAAAGCATCAATATTGCGAACAATTGCTTCCGCTTTGATCTCTTGCTGCAGATATACATCGATGTATGCGGACAATAATATCTGAGGACGTTTAGATAAATAGTGGGTTGGAATCATGCCGACATTAATTGCCCGGTCAATGTCCAACTCAGGAATCTCTGCGCTTACCAAAGGATGTAGGTAATAAGGAAATGCCCGACCACCTAACGTGTTTGCTCCTTTTCGACGTAGCTTGCGAGCACTGCTTGCGCAAATGACAAAACGTATATCGGTTTTGAAAATCAAACGATGAACCTCATTGAGTAAGTCCGGAACCTCCGTTATTTCATCAATAATGACGGTTGAGATGTTACTTTCTGCTAACTGGTCATATAGCACACTTGGTTGATTCTTGTAAATTCTCCGAACAGAGGCATCCAAAAGATCAATATACATCGCATTAGGAAAGGCGTTTTTCAAATAGGTTGACTTGCCTGTTTGACGTGCTCCAAAGAGAAAAATGCTCATTTCCTCCATGATCTCGTTGACCGATAAAATTCGTTTAAACATACAAAAAATACTTAAATTCTTTAAATAGTATTGCAAATATTCATTGAAAATTTTAGATACAATCTATAATATTCATTGAAAATTTTCTGCAAAAGTAATGCAAATAATCCGAATATGCAAGTTTTTATGCAAAAAAATGCAAATAATCTCTCATTTTCTCTACAAATGCATATAAGTCGTCCGTTTGGTTCATATTAATTTTTAGCACTGACACTTTTGACACTTTTGGCAGGTTCTTGCATAATGAAAAGTTTTGCGGGTTATTTCGTGTACATTAATAGCAAAATGACACCTTTTCATGCTTCCCAATAAACAAAAAGACAGAAACTGTCAAAACTGCCATGCCATTTTTTATACAATAGGTCTTTTTTCGAACTCTTTGTTCGAAAATTCAGAGTTAGTTGTTCTTGTATATTCATAATGATTCTTAGTTATTCCCGAGGGTATCACCTACGTATTCCCTACGTATACTTTATCTGTTACGTTTCTCTATTTTATTAAAAGGACTAAAAAGGACTTTGCGTATGTCGGTAAAAAGCAGTACTTTTGCACCGTCAAACGGAGAAAGCCGAAAATCCTAAAGAGAGTAGGCACAATAAACAATCAAATTTATCATGAAAAAAATCTTGTTATTAATCGCATGTGTATCTATCTTATGCGCATGTGGCGGATCTTCTCCAAAGCCAACGGAGGAATCAAAATCATTGCCGGCTTCCAACCTGATCTTAAAAGGCAAGCATGCAAAATTATTCAAACTGGCAGGTGACACGTACAACGTGAACCTCGTAAAAGTCAATGATTCTTGGCAGGTTCGTGTTAAAATGACTATTGCTACCAACACGCCTTTCGAGAAAATCAAAAATAGCAGTTGTTTTGAGCGCGAATTGAAAGGTCCTTACGGCAAATTACTGAATAGCAACGATGTCGAATTGGAATCATTGGAAATGAATGGTAGTGACTGGGAAGCACTGCTTCAGGAGGACGAGGAATCGGAATTGGCTGTCAGCGGCAATACATGGGCATACAAACATATGAAATACGAAAGAGCAAAGGAGATTTTCGACAATACGGTTGCTGTAGAGATCTCCGGACTGGAATTGGAACCTTTGAAAAAGGAGAGTCTCAAGTCTGCTACTCAATCCATAATGGACGATGAGGATGTCCAAGACCTGAAAGATGCGGCAGAAACAGCTGGCAAACTGCTTGAGGCAGAGAAAGAACTATTGAACGCTTTATTTTAACAAAATATTAATTATTAACTCTAAATTTTCATTATTATGTTAACTATTTTATGGTGGGTCTTAGTAGGCCTGTGTTTATGTTTCGGTTTCCTGGGGTGTTTTATCAACAAAGTTCCCGGACCGATTGCAGTTGTAATCGCAACATTGCTTGCCATCTTGTGTCTGGACATCCCTATTGAATGGGGTACCTTTGCCATTATTGCCGCACTGGCTGTGGCTAGTATGATTGCTTCCAAGTTCCTTGTCAAATTAGCCAAGAAACTGCAGGAGTACAGCAAACGCGCTACTTGGGGAACGACGATTGGTTCCATTATCGGTCTTTTGCTGGTTTGGGGAACGGCTCAGGCAGAGTCCACAGCTTTGCGGATAACGATGATGATTGTCGGTTTTATTCTATTGCCGTTTGTTTTGGCATTTCTGCTGGAGTTGACTAACAAGCAGGGAGCAGCAATGGCTTTGAAGTGCGCTACCTCTGCCACCTGCGCTTATTTGTCGGATACGCTGCTTAAACTGGCAGTCTTTGTGTACGCTATTTATGTAATCTTCCAACTTTGATAACAGAAAAGACTATGAAACTGAAACATTTAGCATTTGTGGCATTAGTTGCACTATTGACCGCATGTACCAACCAGGAATCACTTCTTAGGGATTACGAGAAGGCTTGTGAGAAAGGCAATACCATCAAAGCCGCCAAAGTGTTGGCACAAATGGAAAAGAAATATCCCAATGACGAAGACTGGACAGAAGAACAGCAAGAACGCCTTCTTGAGGCCAGCGAAGTCTTGACGGAAAAAACAATGGAAAAAGCCGGCGATGTTCTTAACGCATTAGGCGGTATGGACGATTTGTTCGAATAATCCGAATAAGGCAGGTGGGTTTGTGTCAGCCTGCCTTATTTTTATATAAATATTTGCATATATCAAAAAAATATTGTAACTTTGCACCCGATATGAATAAATACTTTCCGGAAATAGCAACCCTGCGGATGGATATTGAGCGCGAAGTGAAGCGCAAGATCCGCACGCCGTATGACTTTGAGTTCCTTGCTGGCGTCATTTGGGAGCGGCTCCACGAGAACCTTTCTCCAACAACCCTCAAGCGTCTCTGGGGCTACATCGACGGAGCAGACACCACGCGCAGAACAACGCTCTGCCTGCTCGCGCAGTTTCTCGGTTTTGCCGATTGGGAGGCATATCGGGCGTCGCTTGCCATGCGCACGGATATTGAAAGTGAGGATTTTGAAGGCGAGGGCGTACACATCAACGACCTGCAAAAAGGCGACAGGGTAGAGGTGACCTGGCTGCCGAACAGGCGGTGCGTCTTCCGCTATGAAGGCGACGCACATTTCACGGTCGTTGAGGCGGAGAATGCCAAACTGCAGGTCGGTGATACTTTCGATGCCGCGTGCTTCATCATCGGCAAGCCCATGTACTTAGACAATCTCAAATCACAAATGTCAAATGACAAATTACAAATGACGAATGTCTCATATGTCGCCGGCTCGAAAAACGGCTTAAACACCGTTGAAATCGTAAGAAATAAGTAAACAAACGCCCAAGTGGAGTCCTCCTCCTACATAACCCTTTAACGAAAAAATAGCTTTTTCATATTTTCTTGCATATCTAAAAAAAATAGTTGCACCTTTGCACCCGATTCTCTAAGTGGGATACTTTTCAATTAGTATCTGGCGCACTTTTCAATTGTTAATTACACGCCTTCATCGAAATCTGATACAAAACGGACAAGAAACGACGAATTGAGAAAAATTAGGACGAATTCGGACAAATTCTGCCAAACTCGGACAATGCCGCTTCAAAATGTTGTACCTTTGCACCTGATTTCGAAATCAAGTTAACCCAAGTACGAATCCGCATCTATCGTCCCCCACTCAAGCGGTATAGTAGTAGATGCCCCTAACAAACTAAATGTGATCTTTGACGTATTGAAAAAAATGTAGTACGTTCGTACCCTTGTGCGAACAACAAATAAAAACGTGCCCAAGTCTCCTAAAACAAGCTTTCTGCGGCTTTTGCACGTTTTTATTTGTATATTCCAAATCTTTGTAGTAATTTTGCAGCCGAAATGATACTTTGTGTAGCTGAAAAACCGTCTGTGGGCAAGTATATTGCTTCCGTGCTGGGTGCCAATACCCCGCACGATGGCTATATGGAAGGTAACGGATACTGGGTCAGTTGGACATTCGGACACCTCTGCGCACTGCTTGACCCGCAAGAATATACCGACGCCTGGAAAGGATGGAACCTCAGTTCACTGCCCATGATTCCCGAACGATTCAGTATCAAAGTGGCAGATGACAAAGGCGTGCAGAAACAATTCGGTATCCTCAAAAACCTGATAGCCCAATGTTCGGAAATCATCAATTGCGGTGATGCCGGACAAGAAGGAGAACTGATTCAGCGTTGGGTCTATCAGAAAGCCGGTTGCCATGTTCCCGTCAAGCGCCTTTGGGTCAGTTCGCTGACGGAGGATGCCATACGTGAAGGTTTTCAACGCCTGAAAGACCAGAGCGACTACCAACGGCTGTACGAAGCAGGGCTGATGCGCGCCATCGGTGATTGGTTGCTGGGAATGAATGCCACGCGTGCTTACACCATCAAATACGCACAAGGTACAGGCCGAGACAGGCAGGTGCTGAGTATAGGTCGCGTACAGACTCCCACATTGGCACTGATTGTCAAACGGCAGAAGGAGATAGAGAACTTTGTGCCACGCACCTATTGGGAACTGAAAACGACCTACCGCGATACACTCTTTTCCGCCCAACTGCCGGTGGAGGAAGACGAATATGCCATCACCACCGTCGAACAAGGGCAGCAGTTGGCGGATAGTATCAAAAACCAACCGCTGACCATCAACTCGGTGGAGAAAAAACGCGCCCTGGAATATGCACCGCGTTTGTTCGACCTGACGAGCCTGCAAGTGGAGTGCAACAAGAAATACTCCTTCTCGGCAGACGACACGCTCAAACTTATCCAATCGCTCTACGAAAAGCGTATCACCACCTATCCGCGTGTGGATACCACTTTCCTCAGTGAAGATATTTATCCGAAAGTGCCTGCCACCCTTCAGGGCATAAAAGATTGGTTTCCGCAAACGACACCATTGCTGTCCTTGAAAGCGGATGCCAAAGCCGCCAAAGGCAAGAAAATACCCGCGGGTGTTCTGCCTATGTCAAAAAAGGTGTTCGACAACAGCAAAGTGACCGACCACCATGCCATCATTCCTACCGGTCAGCGCCCGAACAACCTGACAGAAGACGAACGCAAAGTGTTCGACCTTGTGGCACTGCGCTTTATAGCCGCTTTCTACCCCGAATGTGAGGTGGCGAATACCACCGTTCTCGCCTCTGTTCCGCAAGCGGCAACAGACGGCACGCTGACAGGCGAATCCATCGTTTTCAAAGTGACAGGACGCGAAATCCTTTCTGCAGGATGGCGGGAAGTGTATGCAAAAGATAAACCGGCGGACGAGGAAGAACAGGACGAAGCCAAGACCCTGCCATCGTTCACCAAAGGTGAGTCCGGTCCGCATGTGCCGCAGTTGCAGGAGAAAACTACCCAGCCGCCCAAATACTACACCGAAGCCACTTTGCTGCGGGCCATGGAAACGGCAGGAAAAACGGTGGAGAACGAGGAGTTGCGTGATGCCATGAAAGAGAATGGAATAGGCCGCCCTTCCACCCGTGCCGCCATCATTGAGAAACTCTATCAGCGCAAATACATACAGAAAGAACGTAAGTCGCTGCGCGCCACGGAAGTGGGTATCAACCTGATACATACCATCATCTCTCCTCTGTTGAAATCAGCGGAACTGACCGGACTATGGGAGAAGAAACTGCGCGAAATAGAGCGTGGCGATTACACCGCGCAACAGTTCCTCTCAGAACTCAAACAAATGACTTCGGAAGTGGTGATGGAGGTGAAGACCAATAAAGCGGGTATGCTTTGCCCTGTATGCCGCCGCGGAACCATTGTGCGTGGACGAACCCGCTACGGCTGTTCCCGTTGGCGCGAAGGCTGTACGTATGCCGAGCCGTTTTAATCCAAGCCTGTAATAGCGCGAATCACCAGATTAGCCAGTGTGAAACCGAATATACCGACCACCGGAGCAACGGTGCCGCTTGTTCCACTGATTTCGGGAGAAGACACACATAAGAATTTCCTGCCGGGCAGCAGTCCGCTTTTGCGCATCTTGGTACGTAATGCGCGTGCCAACGGACATCCTTCCACCTTCCAGAACTCGGTCACCCGTATAGGAGCCGTATCCGTTTTGCGCCCTGCACCCATCGAAGAAAAGAGGATGGGGAAGTGCCCGTCCGTATCAGCCGCATGGGTGGCATCATGGATAAGGCGCATCTTGCAGTCCGGCATATCAATGGCATCTACGATGTAGTCAAACCGCGTCAGGTCAATGGGTGTGCGGGCGGTGCCGTCATCCAGCATCCCGTCGGTGTCGTACTTGGCAGCAATGGCCTGTATGTCCGCTTCGGGACAAATGCAGAGGAGTCTGGAACGCATCTCTTCTACCTTGTTTCTGCCGATGTTGCTGCGGGTGGCCACCAATTGACGGTTGAGATTACTCTCTGCCACGGTATCCATATCAATCAACGTCAGATGGCTGATACCGGTTCGCACCAGCGCCTCGGCACACCATCCGCCAACGCCTCCCACACCCACCAGCAGCACCCTGGCTGCCTGCAGTTGCCGGAAAGGCTCTTCGCCAATCAGTTGTATGGTTCGTTCAAATTGCATAGCGTGTGTCATTGGAATGCTTCACAAATACTGTTTGCTGCCCGGATGCCATCCATTGCCGAACTGGTGATGCCGCCTGCATATCCCGCTCCTTCGCCACAGGGATAGAGCCAGGGATGGCTTACGCTCTGCATGGCATCGTTACGCACAATGCGCACCGGACTGCTGCTGCGGCTTTCTACGCCCACAACAACGGCATCGTTGGTGACAAAGCCCGGATATTTCCTGTCGAAATCGCGGAAGCCCTGTCGGAGCCGTTCGCCTATCTCGCGTGGCAACCATTCGTCCAGTCGGGATGGAACAATGCCCGGCAGGTAGGAGCATGAAGGCAGGTCTTTACAGGCTTTACCCTCCACAAAATCTTTCAGCCGTTGTGCCGGCGCCTGTGCTTCCGTGCCGCCATGTGCTTTGGCAAGGTGCTCCAGATGTTCCTGATAGTTCAAAGCCTCCAATGCACTGCCGGCAGGATGCAGTTCCACCACGATGCCCGAATTGGCATACGGTGAATTGCGGTGGCTGGCACTCATGCCGTTCACCACACACCCGTCCGGGTCGCTGCCTGCAGGCACAATATGTCCGCCCGGACACATACAGAAGGAATAGACACCCTGTCCGTCCACCTGTGTCACCAGTTGGTAAGCGGCATTTCCTATCAATGCTGTCAGTTGCCGTTGCTGTTCGTCCGATTTGCCTTTCAGGTGGTACATCAGGCGGTTGATAAGGCTTTGCGGATGCTCCACGCGTACGCCCATGGCACAGCCTTTGGCTTCCAACTGTACGCCTGCAGCCGCCAGTTCACGGTAAGTGTCGTGGGCGGAATGCCCGATAGCCAGGATAACAGGCGTTTTGCCATCTTCATTCCGAATATTCCATTTCGTGTCGAAATACACTTCTCCGCCGTGCTCCACAATACATTCCCGCATCCGGCGGATAATGCCCGATAACTTGTCACTGCCGATGTGAGCGTGGGCTTCGTATAGGATATTATCATCGGCACCAAAGTAGTGGAACAACTCCATCACACGCTGCATATTGCCGCGCTTCTTGCTGCGAGAGAACAGTTTGCCGTCCGAGAATGTGCCGGCACCTCCCTCACCGAAGCAATAGTTGGATTCGGTGTTCAGACCCTTGTTCTGATTGAGCAACGCAATGTCCCGTTTGCGGGAAGAGACATCTTTTCCTCGTTCGTAGATGATGGGTTTGTAGCCATGTTCCAACAGAGTGAGTGCGGCAAACAGTCCTGCCGGCCCGGCCCCTACAATCTTCACGGTTCCCTTGCCGCCGTCCTGCACATGTTGGAAAACAGGGGCTTCATACAACGGAACAGGAGCGTCCTTGGGCACCATACATCCTTGCGCATCCACAAGTACGGTCAGCAGAACTTTCAAGTCGCGCTGACGGGCATCCACCGACCGTTTAACAATCCGGTATTGCTGCTCTATTTCTTTTGCCCCTTCGGGGGTCAATATGAGTTGTCTCGTTTCCATACTTCCTGAAAAGCACTGCAAAAGTACTGCTTTTTTTCGGGATTTGCAAATTTAGGAACAAAAAATGTCCTATTCATTTGCATATTTGAAAATATTTGCGTACCTTTGCACCCGCATTTGTTAAATAGAATAAATTAACCGTACAAATATCAGTTACAATGAAACACTTTTTGACTTTCATTCTGGCACTTACAAGCCTGGCTATTTTTGCACAGCAGCAGACTGCGCAAGTAGATGACATCAACTATCAGTTGAATGCTTCCGATGCTACGGCATCTGTCATTTCCACACCTGCCGCGGAAGGGGATATCCTGATTCCCGAAACCATCACGGTGGGCGACCGCACGTACACGGTGACGGAGATTGACGACAAAGCCTTCAAAGGCTGTCGCCGTCTTACATCCGTGGTTCTTCCTCCCACCTTGCAGCATGTTTATCGCTCGGCTTTTGACGGAACAGGCGTGCTGACCAACAAGGAGTTGTGGAACAACGGCGCGCTCATCTTGGATGGCGTCCTGGTGGCTACAGACAAGAAAATCAAACCCAAGTATGTGGTTCCTCAAGAAGTGCGCCTGATGGCTATCGGCGCTTTCGAGGGCAACAAGACCGTGACGAATGTGGTGTTGCACAATGGTCTCACCATCATCGACCATAACATGTTCCAAGGCTGCAAGAGTCTGGAGAAAATCAATGTTCCCGCTTCCATCAGATGGGTCGGACAGGATGTGCTGACCAATACTGCTCTCTATAACAACGAGAAGAAATGGCGTGGTGGCAAACTGATTGTGGACGGATGCTTGTTTGCTTCCAAACCCGACATGGTGACGGATAAGAATATCTTCAAAGTAAAGAAACCGATTCATTTGTTGGCCTGCCGGGCTTTTGCAGGGTGCAACAAATTGAAGAATATCACCCTTCCCGAAGGTATTGCCGAAATACCGACAGCCGCGTTCTACAAGTGCGAGAAACTGATGTCTGTAACCATTCCGGCATCGGTGGAGCGCGTAGGTATGTATGCCTTCTATGGTTGTGAAAACCTGAAGCAGGCACAACTTCCTGCCTCTCTGAAAGAGATCGATGCCGGTGCTTTCTATGCCTGCGGCAACTTGGAGCAACAGACTTTGGGTTCGGCCATTACCATTATCCCGAAGGCCTGCTTCTTCTCCTGCCATGCGCTGAAAGAGATGGCCATCCCCGAATCGGTTGTAACCATTGAGGATGGTGCCTTTGCCGGTTGCTCGGAGTTGGAGCGCGTGAACCTGCCTGCCGGACTGGAAGAGTTGGGCGAAGAGGCCTTTGCCGGCTGTCTGAAGATAGAAAGAGTGGATATCCCTGAGAAAATCATTACCCTCCGTCAGGGTGTGTTCCGCGAATGCTCGCATATCCTGTCTGTCACACTGCCCGACAACCTCTATTCGATTGACGATGAGGCGTTCAAGGGTTGCTTGCTGCTTGAGAAACTGGACTGCCCGAAGATGCTCTTCCGCATTGGAAAGAGTGCTTTTGAGGGTTGTCAGAATCTGGAAACAGTCACCCCCAATCAACGTCTCTACACCATTCAGGACCGCGCATTCTATGGCTGTATCCGCCTAAGCGAAATCGAATTCTATGAGACGCTGGAGGAACTGGGTGACCATACTTTTGAAGGATGCATCAATCTGCACCGTGTTCGTCTCAATGACCGTCTCCTAAAAATCGGTGAAGCCACCTTCTCGGGATGCCGCAGTCTGGAAGAACTGCATATTCCGGAATATATCCGTGAGATTGGTCCCTATGCGTTCTTTGAGTGCAAGCAGCTGAAGAAAGTGACATGGCCGCAACAAGGGCTTGACTTGGAAACCATCGGACACGATGCTTTCAACGGATGCATCAGTATGGTAATTCCCGAATTGGATGAATATGTAACGCTGGGCAAGAACTGCTTCAAGGATTGCAAGCGTGCTCCGCAAGAGTAATTTTTTACACAACTAAATACACGAATATGGAACAGAAAATTCAGCCGTCTGCAGAGAAACTGAAAGCCCTGCAGATTGCAATGCAAAAGATTGATAAGGACTTCGGCAAGGGTGCTATCATGCGCCTCGGTGAAGATAAAGTAGAGGATATTCCCGTTATTTCGACAGGAAGTGTCGGACTGAATATGGCTCTGGGTGTCGGCGGTTATCCGCGTGGACGCGTCATTGAAATTTATGGTCCGGAGTCTTCCGGTAAGACCACACTGGCTATTCACGCCATGGCGGAAGTGCAGCGGCAGGGCGGTATTGCTGCCATCATCGATGCAGAACATGCCTTTGACCGTTTCTATGCCGAGAAGCTGGGCGTGGATGTAGAGAATCTGCTGATTGCGCAACCCGACTGCGGTGAGCAGGCATTGGATATTGCCGATGAGTTGATTCGCTCCAGTGCCGTGGATTTAGTGGTGATAGACTCTGTGGCAGCCTTAACTCCGAAAGCGGAGATTGAAGGTGATATGGGAGATAACAAAGTCGGACTGCAGGCACGCTTGATGTCACAGGCACTGCGCAAACTGACAGCTACCATCAATAAGACACAAACCACCTGTATCTTTATCAACCAATTGCGCGAAAAGATAGGTATCATGTTCGGCAATCCGGAAACCACCACCGGTGGTAATGCCCTTAAGTTCTATGCCTCTGTGCGTTTGGATATCCGCAAGGTGACTGCCATTAAGGATGGTGATAATGTCATCGGTAATCAGGTGCGCGTGAAAGTGGTGAAGAATAAAGTGGCACCTCCGTTCCGCAAGGCAGAGTTTGACCTGATGTTCGGTGAAGGTATTTCCCGCGTTGGCGAACTCGTGGATATGGGTGTAGAAAAGGGTATCCTGACTAAATCGGGTTCGTTCTATAGCTACGATGGCACCAAACTGGCACAAGGCCGTGAGGCTGTCAAGAATCTCCTGAAAGAGAATCCCGATTTGGCAGACGAAATCGAACAGAAGATTATGGATGCCGACAAGGCAAAGTAACCGATACTTTTCCGTCTTGTATATAAACGCCGTGCTCGGTGGTTGCAGACACAGGGCGACCGAGTATATCATAGGCGACACCATTGGACACCGGCTTGGATGTAGCATCCAGGTCGGTTGTCTTATCTTTCGGCACTTCGGGGAATAGCAGACCTACAAAGAGATCGTTCGTCACACGTGCCTGCGGGTTGGCAATAGGGTCGCCGCCTTCATCCGCAGTGCGCATATAGCTGATGTCGCCCAGAATGCTTTGTACAATAGGCTGTATCTTTTGCCAGATAACAGGAGCGGCCAGCGACAATGCCTGACGTTCGGTTATTTTATAGAAGAAAAGGTCTTTCCATACCCCGTCAAACCCATCGTTGGTGATGGCGGCAATAATATTACTGAAGTCATCTTGCAGGTCTTGCTGCAGTTGGTCGGTGTTGTTTTCGTTCTCATTTTCGTTACCTTCACTATGAATCAGCACCACTTTGGTCAGGTCTTCTCCTAAATACTCGTTAAAGAGGGCCACTTTGCCTTCTGTAGTTGCCGGAACGCTGTCAAGGAAATGTCGGATAAGTGCCTCGTCCAGACCTTGTATAGAACCCGCTTTCTCTAACAGCATAGTTTCTGCTTTGTCCCATATTGAGCCGATTAGACTTTCCACCACCACGGGCACATGCGTAGCCATCCAGGTGCGGCTATAGGACAGAAGATCGTCCACTGTGCCTATCCGGTTCACATAGCGGGTGGCGATAGTAAGGCTTTGTTCTTCCAATGTCATCCAACGGAACGAACAGGGGTATGTGATGGAAGAACCGGTAGAGATCTCCGTGATACTGTCCAGACCGTTTGCGGCAACATATGTAGATATATCGTTGAAATGGAAATGACCGGTCATCACGATGCCTACTTGATGGGCAATCAGGCTGTCGCGGATAGCCTCATCGTTTTGCACAAGAGAGGATGCCATTACGGTCTCTTGTCCGTCAAAATGGTGCAGCAGTTGGTGGTGCATCATGGCGATGGTGCGTTTGCCTTCTTTGTGTGCTAAGTCGGCTTGTTTGAGGGCCCATTGCAGCGAAGCGTCAGGCAGTTCGCCGGTGCGTGTGTCCAGTGCCAATACGCGCAGCCCCTGAATGGGTTCTGCCACATAACTTAGCGAAGACGGGTCGCGTTGGAGGGCTTCGCCGTAGCCGTAATCATTATAGAGAGTAGCAAACTCCTGTGCCGAACATGCGGCAACGGCGGTACGGCTGTCGCCGTTGTATTGATATGCGGCATGGCTGTCCACATCGTGGTTACCCGGAACAACCAGTACGCGGATACCTTGTTGGGTGAGGCGTGCCAGTTGATTAGCCACTAACTGATGGCTTACCATCTCGCCGTCTTTGGTCAGGTCACCGGGGATGAGCACCAGTGCCGGTTGTTCAGCGAGGAGGGAATCAACGATGGCGGTAAATATCTCTGCGCTTTGTTCCAGCAACTTCCGGTTATTGGCGATATCCGCGTTATAGGCTTGTCCGCCTCGGGTGATAACCAGTTCGGGAGCCATGACATGCGGGTCCGCAATGAGCGCGATGTCTTGAGCGTTTGTTGTGAGTGTTGCGGTGGCCATCAGCAGCACCGAGAAGAAGATGTTTTTCATATTGTAGGTATATGGATATGATTAGCAATTTGGCTGCAAAGGTAGTGCTTTTTTTTGAATTGTACAAATAAATCCACATTTTTTGCGGATTTATTGTTAGACTAGTGAGAGTAGCAGGACTAGTGTTTTAGTTAGACTAGGTCGAACTATGTATAACTAGGTCAGGATAGGTGGGACGAGGTAGGCTTAATAACCTATTAATAACCCAATAATCACCCAATAATAACCTAATAATAGCCTAATGTTCACAGCAGAATTACAGCAACAAAATGCGGGACTGCAGCCCGCAGAGAGTGGAATAGGTGGGACAAAGATTGGAATTAGCGGGACAAGGATCAGAACCGGCGGGACAAGGATCAGAACCGGCGGGACAAGGATCAGAACTGGCGGAACAAAGATGCTAAACGGTCTTGAGGTACAGAGACAGATTGAGGCGCGGGGTCAGACTGATGTGCGGAGACAGAGATTTGTGTGCGGGTGCCGAGCCAGAACGGTACATTATACGGCACATGGCCTGCCGGAAAATCAAACAAAACAGGATAGTCATAGCCCTTCACCGCTGACAAAATAGTGTCATACACCGTTTCCTGCATGGACGGATCGTCCTCACAATCCGAGAACTGTCCGACTACCAAGCCGCTAATGCCCGCCAAGACACCACTTAAGCGAAGATTCTGCATCATGCGGTCGATATGATAATGCCGTTCGGCAATATCTTCAATGAAAAGCAATGTCTTTACGCCCTTCTCATTATTGCGGCGGAGTATTTCCGCCAACGCATAAGGCGTTCCCTGCAATCCATACAACACACTCAAGTTGCCGCCGACGAGAATGCCCTCTGCCATTCCAGTCCGGTTGAGCGGATGGGCAGGAATGCTATATTCGACCGGTTGCTTTGTTACCGCCTGCCGCCAATATCGGAGACATGTTTCGCCCCCTTCCGGCTCTGCCAGATGCTTGCACATCAGTCCATGCAGCGACGGGACACCGCGCAATGCCATCAGGTTATGCAGGCAAGTGATGTCAGAAAAGCCTATGATGGCAGGCAAAGGCCGATGGAGCGTGAACGGAGCGATGCGGTCGATAATCTGCTGCAACCCATAGCCCCCGCGCGCGCACAGGATATAATCAATAGAGTTATCCTGCAGTGCCGCCTTCAAATCCTCCAGCCTCTGTTCGCATGTTCCGGCAAACCGTCCGAACGATGTGCGGGCATAAACGCCCTCCGAGACAGTGAATCCCCAATCCTCCAACCGACGGGTTGCACCGTCAATATACTGCGGTTCAATCTTGCCCGAAGGCGAAAGGATATGAAAATGAAGCGGACTATTCATAGCAGAAAAAATAGAATTCGGTTGCAAAAGTACGACTTTTTTTGCACATATCAAAATAAAGTAGTAATTTTGCAGCGTTTTTTGGAAAACAAATGAAAAAAATCCTAATAATAGTACTTGTTTGGGTCTCTACCGTTGCAATGGGTCAGTCGGCCGCCAAGGCGGATGCGTTGTTCGGAGACGGTGATTACGTGCAGGCCGGCAAACTGTACGGGCAACTAGTTCGGCAATCGCCCAAGAATGCGCTATATACCTACCGTTATGCCCGTTGCCTTCAGGAGACCGGTAACCATTGGGAAGCAATAGGCTATTTCCACCAATCCGGTGAGCGCTTTGTGCTTTGCCATTTCTTTATGGGTGAGAGTTATATGAAAATAGGTATGCCCGATGAGGCTATTCGCGAATATGAGGACTATTTGGAGAAAGCCACATCCACGGACCGTATCGCCCGCATAGAGGAACAGCTGCGTATCGCCCGCCAACAACGGCGCTACTTGAAACGTGTGCGCCGGATAGGTATCATCGATTCTGTCCGTGTAGGCAAAGCAGAGTTGCTGTCCGCCTATCACCTGAGTGCCGATGCCGGCAGTCTGCGTATGGATACGGATGGCGGAGTGTGCTATCTCAACCAACGCCAGGACCGCGAAGTGTGTGGCGCGCCTACTGACAACGGTAGCCTTCTGGTGGGCCGTTACCGCCTGTTGGACGCATGGACAAAGGCTGATACGCTGAGTGAAAACGTCAACTTCACGGATGCGCAGAACTATCCGTTCTTCTTGAGCGATGGTGTGACGCTGTACTACGGTGCGATTGATACAGCCGGTTTGGGCGGATGGGATATATACATGACACAATATAATTCGGCGACAGATACATATTTACGGAGTGAGAACATAGGTTATCCGTTTAATTCCTCTGCCAACGACTATTTGTATGCAGTGGACGAGTCCACGGGTTGCGGGTATTTTGCATCCGACCGTTTCTGTTCAGCGGATTCGGTAACGGTTTACCGTTTCCGTCACGAAGAGACCCCGCGCTATTGGTCGGGCATTCGTTCCGACAGTTTGTTGGCATACGCAACGATGACTCTTATCGAGCGGGACACGCTGCCTATTATTGAGACCAAGCGGCATGAGGAGGCAATGCCTCAACCGCAGCAAGAACCTGCCATACATTTTGTGCTGAATAATGAGGTCTGTTATACCCGTTATGACCAATTCCTGAGCGAAGAAGCCCGACAATCGTACCAGACCTATGAAGAAGAGCAGCGTGTGTTGGAGCAATTAACGGCGGAAATAGACCGTCTGCGCAAGCAATACGGCGAAACCAATCCGCAAGACCGCTCAGCGCTGGCCCAACAGTTGCTGACCAAAGAAAAAGAACGCGAAGCTCTGCAGAGTTCCGCGAAACAGGCATTGAGAGAGGCTCTTCAAAAAGAACAAGAGGCTATGCGTACATCCGCCCCTCAATCCAATTGACAAGGCGTTTGGGCAACAGCCAATCCAAAAATCCGAAGATTCGATACAAAGCCCCGCCGATATAGAACGGTGCAGGGTTTTTCTTGTTCGCCATCCGCCACAGCATTTGTGCCATTTTATGCGGTGTCATGCCTGCCTGTTCATCTTTTTCCATGGCAGAAACAGCACTCTGTGAACGGGTGTACACACTTTCGCCGCCTTGTGACTTACTACGAGCCGCCGTGAAACCTGTTGCCACGTCCCCCGGCATCAAACAACTGACACGAATACCGAATGGTCGCACTTCATTGGCGAGCGCCAATGCCATCGCATTGATGGCGGCTTTACTGGCACTATAGAAACTCTGATAGGGCACACTAAGGACTGCCGCCACACTGCTGGTGAAGAGAATAGTGCCACCCTGCTGCTTGCGCATTTGGGGTAGCACTGCTTTTACGAAGGTCACGGCTCCGAAGAAATTGACATCAAACTGCCGTTTGGCATCTGCCAGTTCGGTGAACTCGACAGGTCCGGAAATGCCGTATCCGGCGTTGCTGAGCGCGACATCAATACGGTCGGTGCAAGTTAGGACTTGTTGTATGGCATCGTTCACAGACTGTTCGCCGGTGACATCACAGGTGATGTGCGTCACACCTTCTGCGGGTGTTTCAGTGCGCGAAAGCGAAAAGACTTTCCAACCTTTGGCGGCAAACAGTTGCGCAGTGACCAGTCCGATGCCGCTGGAACCACCTGTGAGAACAATCGTTTTGGGCGTATGTTTGTCCATACCTTAATAGTAGGCACCTTCTTTCAGGACGTCGGCAATGATTGTAACCGCCTCATCCACCAATTCCCGTGTGTGCGTGGCCATCAAGGTCGTGCGCAACAAACATTCGCCTTCCACACATGCCGGCGCTATGACGGGATTGACATACACTCCTTTATCAAAGAGGCGTTTGCCGTAATAGAGAGTGTCAAGAGTATGATAGGTGAAGATGGGTACAATCGGTGTCGGGGCTTTGATGATGTCGATACCTGCATCCAATAGTCGTGTCTGGAAATAGTGGGCAATATCCATCAGGCGTTTGGGCCGTTCGGGGTCCTTTTCCAGTTTGTGCAACGCAGCCAGCGCAGTGGCGGCACTGCTCGGCGTGATACTTGCCGAGAAAATAAACGGACGGCTGACATGGCGGATATAGTCCGTCACTTTATGACTTGCCAACATACATCCTCCTATGCTGGCCAGCGATTTGGAGAAAGTGAGCATGGTGATATCCACCTTGTCCTGCAAACCAAAAAAGTCAGCGGTTCCGCGTCCTCCGTTACCGATAACGCCAAAACCGTGGGCATCATCCACCATCACGCGGGCACCGTACTTCTCTGCCAGACGGCATATTTCGGGCAGTCGGCAGATGTCACCCCGCATGGAGAATACACCATCGGTCACTATCAGAATTCCGGCTGTTTCGGGGATGGATTGGAGCTTCTTCTCCAAATCCTCCATGTCGGAATGCTTGTAGCGCAAAACAGTGGAGTATGTCAGTTTGCAGGCATCGTAAATGGAAGCGTGGTTCTCGCGGTCGTTCAGGATATAGTCATCTTTTCCGCAAATGGAAGAGATGATTGCCAGATTGGTTTGGAAACCCGTGGAACAGGTCATGGCTTCTTCATATCCGGTGAAGTGCGCGAGGGCTTTCTCCAGTTCGAGATGCAAGTCAAGTGTTCCGTTCAGGAACCGGCTTCCGCTAACGCCCGTTCCATATTTCTCCAACGCACGGATGCCGGCCTCAATTACCTCAGGATCTTCCGTGAACCCGAGGTAATTGTTGCTGCCGAGCATGATTTTCCGTTTTCCTTCCATATAGACCACCGGTGCCTGCCGTGACTCAAGACAATGGAAATAGGGATAGACATTCTTATTCCGTATTTCATCCAACAGGTCTATATGGCATTTTTGAAAGAGATTCATAAATGGGGTCTTGGAATAGGAAAAGGTAGATTAGAAGAGTTTCATTTCCTTAAGTACTTCCGTGGTCTTGCGCACGGCAGCCTCACTGGCGCGGAATTTTTCCATCTCCTCTTGCGAGATATTGAGTTCAAGCACTTTCTCAATACCGTTTTTGCCGATGATGCAGGGAACACCAATCGTGATGTCCTTCATGCCGTATTCGCCTTCCAAAGAAGCAGAGCAAGGAATCATCTTCTTCTGGTCTTTAATAATGGACTCAGCTACGCTGGCAGCTGCAGCTCCGGGAGCCATCCAGGCACTGGTACCGAGCAGACCGGTAAGGGTTGCGCCGCCTACCATGGTTGATTTTACCACTTCTTCGATATCTTCCTTGCTGAGGAAATTGCTGATATTCATACCTTTGTAGGTCATGCAGCTGGTTAGAGGAACCATCGTGGTGTCGCCATGTCCGCCGATAACAAATCCGTCCACATCGTTGGCGTTGCATTTCAGTGCTTTGCTCATAAAGTATTTAAGGCGTGCACTATCCAACGCTCCACCCATACCAATGACGCGGTTTCTGGGGAGACCCAGCGCATGAAGTGTCAAGTAAGCCATCGTGTCCATGGGGTTGGAAACAACAACCAGAATAGCATTTGGCGAGTATTTCAGAATCTGGTCGCAGACACTTTTTACGATACCGGCATTGACTCCGATAAGTTCTTCGCGGGTCATACCCGGTTTGCGAGGAAGACCACTGGTGATGATAACTACATCCGAACCTGCAGTGCTGCTATAGTCATTGGTGACACCTTCCACAATGGTGTCAAAGCCCATCAGCTGGGCGGTCTGCATAATGTCCATTGCCTTACCCTCGGCGAGACCTTCTTTGATATCAATCAGACAAACTTGGTTGGCCACTTCGTTTACGGCCAAAACATTGGCGCAAGTAGCTCCTACATTACCTGCACCCACAACTGTTACTTTTGACATAATCTTTTATAATTTTGTTTTTGTTCGTTTTATTAGTCGCAATAAATTACGTTTCAACCCGCAAAGATACAACAAATTTATGGAATGACGAAATTTTTTAATAAAAAAAACAAAATAATATCGAGATTGTTGTGTGTTTCAAAAAAAAGTAGTAATTTTGTCGCGGTGAAATGTATAATTAACAAACACAATGTCATTAAATAGATTTTTTTCGGTTTTTCTTCCCCAGGAGGAGAAGTTTTTCCCTGAGTACAAACAGATGTCCTCCCGTATAGTGGCGGCCGCAGACCTCTTTACAGAACTGGTTTCTACCACCTCGCACGACAGGCAGATAGAACTCTACACCAAGATTAAAGCCATTGAGACGGAATGCGACAATATCATTATTACGATTTTCGACCAATTGAACGATGCGTTTGTGTCGCCTTTCGACCGTGAAGATATGCACCAGTTGTGCGACGATTTGGATGATGTGATGGATTACATCAATGCTTCCGCCAAGCGCCTCATTCTCTATCAGCCTAAGCAAATGCCCAATACGGCAATGCACATGGCCGAGATTATATTGGAAGGTGCCAAGGCCATTGAAGTGGCGTGCGGAGAACTGAAAACGATTAACAAGAAACCTGCCATTGCTTTGGAACAATGCGCCAAACTGCACGATTTGGAGCACGAGGGCGATGATGTGTATGATAATTTCGTAAAGGAATTGTTCGAGTCAGAGCAGGATACGAAAGAGCTGATCAAAATTAAAGAAATCATGCACAACATGGAGGAGGCTACCGACTGTGCCAACCATGTGGGAAAAACATTGAAAACCATCATCGTTAAGTATGCTTGATAACAATGGGCTATTTAATTACGATTATCCTGCTGGCCATTGCCTTTGACTTCATCAACGGCTTCCACGACTCGGCTAATTCTATCGCCACTGTGGTTTCTACCAAAGTGCTGAAACCTGTGGTGGCAGTTGTTTGGGCTGCATTTTTCAACTTTGTGGCATTCTTTATTGCCGAATATCTATTAGGCTTCAATATCGCCAATACGGTTCAGCGTGTGGTGGAAGCAGAATGGGTAACGTTGCCGATTATTATCGCCGGTTTGGCTGCGGCTATTATTTGGAGTCTGCTTACCTGGTGGCGAGGCATTCCATCCTCGTCCAGTCACACATTGATAGGCGGATTGATGGGGGCCGCCATTTGCAGCAAGGGAATAGCTGCTGTGCATTGGTCCACAGTGGGAATGATTTGCCTGTTTATCATTGTGGCTCCTCTGATAGGCTTTATTGCCGGTAATATTATCACGGTATTCTTGTATTGGTGTTTCCGCCGCGTAAAACCGCATAAAGCAGATGTGTGGTTCAAGCGACTGCAACTGGTTTCGAGCGCTTGCCTGAGCATCGGTCATGGTTTGAACGACAGTCAAAAAGAAATAGGTGTTATCGCCTGTGCACTGACAGCGTTTGGGGCGAAATACGGTTTTGAGCATTTGCCTACCTGGTTACTGCCGGACACCGTAACGTGCGCAGGAGAAATCGGACACAATTTTACGGGGGCACCGTCGTGGATTCCGATTGCGTGTATCACAGCCATTGCCATCGGTACAATGTCCGGTGGATGGAAAATTATCAAAACGATGGGTAACAAAATAACTAAAATAACACCTTATGAGGGATTTTGCTCACAGGCCGCCGGTGCTATTACCTTGTTTGTGACCCAAAACTTGGGAATACCCGTATCCACGACCCATGTCATATCAGGCAGTATCATGGGTGTCGGATCTGTGAAAAGGATGAATGCAGTTCGGTGGGGAGTCAGCATCGATTTGGTGACAGCATGGATAATTACTATCCCTGTTTCTGCCATGATAGGTGCTTTGGTATATGGTATAATGATGATTGGGTAAAAAAAGAGAGAGATGACCTCTCTTTGTTGCGGAGGATGGGATCGAACCACCGACCTTCAGGTTATGAGCCTGACGAGCTACCACTGCTCTACTCCGCGATATACACGATTTTCTCAATCGGGCTGCAAAGGTAGTGCAAATAATTGAGATAACCAAATATTTTTGTAAAAAAATGCAATTTTATCGTAAAAACATGCATTTTTTTGCAGAAAGGTGAGATAGAAAATGCAATTTAGAGATATAATAGGTCAAGAGTCTGTTAAACAGCGTCTGCGTCTTTCTGTGCAGGAAGGGCGTATTCCACATGCCCAGATATTGGTAGGACCGGAAGGTGTGGGGAAATTGCAGTTGGCTGTCGCCTATGCGCAATATCTTAACTGCCCTCATCGAACAGATACGGATTCTTGCGGGGTGTGCCCCACCTGTTTGCAGTATCAGAACTTGCAACATCCTGACTTGCATTTTGCGTTCCCGATCGTTAAAACGGATGCCGGCGATGTGTGCAATGATTTCATGGATCTGTTTCGGCAGACATTGCTAACCCAACACTATTTTTCGCTGGACGATTGGTACAAAACGATGGGCGTAGAAACCAAGCAGGGCATGATTTACGAGAAGGAAAGCAGTGAAATTCTCCGTAAATTGTCGCTTAAGGCGTTTGGGGAAGGCTACAAAGTGATGATTGTCTGGCAACCGGAAAAGATGAATCAGGTTTGTGCGAATAAATTGCTCAAATTACTGGAAGAGCCCCCTCAAGATACGGTGTTCTTGTTGGTGTCAGAACATCCCGACCAGTTGCTTTCTACTATCATAAGCCGTGTGCAGCAGATTCGGGTGCCGGCACTATCGGAAGAAGAACTTGCCGCACATTTCTCACCGGATATAGCCCACATAGCTGCCGGCAGTTACCTGACAGCCAAACGCATTGCTGAAGATAATGGGCAGAACAAACAGTTTCTTGCAGATTTTATCGCATTGATGCGCAATGCTTGGAAGGTGGGGCATCAGCGAGATTATACCGCTTTGCAAGAACTGCGGAAATGGAGTCTGGAAATGGCGGATGCCAAGGTTGGGCGGGAGCGACAGAAAGCATTCTTGCAATATGCTCTCCGTCAGGTGCGCGAAAACTATATTCGTAATCTTGCTCATCCCGAAATGAATTACCAGACCACAGACGAAGCTGCGTTTTCGGAAAAATTCTGTCCGTTTATTCATAGTGGCAATGTGGAATTATTGACGGAAGAGTTGTCTTTGGCTGAACAACAGATAGCGCAAAATGGAAATGCAAAAATTATATTCTTCGACCTCTGTCTGAAGATGATTGTACATATAAAAAAATAGACATAAACATTGGACATATATTTATGAACCACGAATTTACTTTAAATCAGGATGCTTGCCATTTCTCGGAAAAGTCTTGCCGTCGCAATTCGGCACATATGTTGCCTGTTGTGGACTACTTGAGTGATCTGCCGGAGAATGTACAGGAAACAGATTTTGTGGAGGTGCAATTCAAGAATACCCGTAAAGGCTACTATCTTAACCAGAGCCATTTGCCTTTGGAGAAGGGGCAGAAGGTGGTTGTCGGGGCTAATCCGGGGCATGATCTTGGAGAGGTGGTGCTAACAGGAAGATTGGTTCTGGTACAGATGAAAAAGAACCATATAGATATGAGTCGTTATGACATCCGTCCGGTATTACGTTATCCCACAGAAAAAGATTTGCATGATGCAGAAGAGGCGCACAAGAAAGAACAAGCCACAATGATTCGTGCCCGTCAGTTGGCTAAGTCTCTTGGCTTGGAAATGAAGATTGGGGATGTGGAGTACCAGGGGGATGGCTCCAAAGCTATATTCTATTACATCGCAGACGGACGAGTGGATTTCCGCCAACTCATCAAAGTGTATGCCGAATCGTTCCGTATACGCATTGAGATGAAGCAGATAGGTGCCAGACAGGAAGCCGGACGCATCGGCGGTACAGGCCCTTGTGGACGTGAGTTATGCTGTTCTACATGGATGACCAATTTTACTTCTGTTGCAACGGGAGCCGCGCGCTTGCAAAATATTTCACCCAATCCGCAAAAGTTGGCGGGACAGTGTGCAAAACTTAAATGCTGTCTTAATTACGAAGTTCCGCTCTATGAGGAAGCGAAAAAGTTGGGATATTCTTTGGGTAATAACGGCACAGAGAAAATGCAAGACAAAGAAGCAGACCTTGGTTATCAGAATGTCGTGGGTCAGGATGACCTCACTCGTTTTGACAAAAAACGCCGCCAACGTCCTATGCGGGATCGCCGAGACAACCGCGGACCGCGGGATATGCAACAGCGTGACAAACATCGGAAGAACAATGAAAACAAGAAATCTGATACTCCTTCTGCTCAGTAGTTTGATAGCCGCTTGTTCGGACACTGCCTATATAGAGAGCCATGATGTTAATCCGTTAGGATGGGACAAGGATTCGGTGTTGGCCTATTCGTTAGTAGTGCCTGATACGGTTGAGAACTATGATATTCTGCTTCACCTTCGTCACACGGATAATTATCCCTATCAGAACATGTGGCTCTTTTTAGGGGAGACTGATTCGTTGATAACTGACACTATTGAATTCTATTTGGCAGACGATAGGGGTATATGGTTGGGCGACCGTGGTAACGGACATATCTCCATGCCTGTCTTGTATGAAAGCAGTATCCGTTTCAAACAACTCGGCGAACGGCATTTATACATCCGTCACGGTATGCGCACTCCGTCGCTACAGGGCATTACAGATCTTTCAGTAGAAGTTAAAAGGACCAAATAACCACCATGGGAAAGAATAAACTGAAAAAGTTTGCCGATATGGACATCCTGCCAAATGTTTTCCAGTGTTCCATGAAAGAGATGGAGGCAGAAAACGCAGTGGTAAAGATGGCGGGACATTGGCGGGAGAATTACTTTCGCAATGCCAACCCTTTGGTGCTTGAATTGGGGTGTGGCCATGGGGATTATACGGTCGGTCTGGCTGTGCAGTATCCGGAGAAGAATTTTATAGGTGTTGATATCAAGGGGGCACGGATGTGGCATGGGGCACGGCAGGCTTTTGATGCCGGCATGTCGAATGTCGCTTTCCTGAGAACCAATATAGAATTGCTTCCTCGTTTCTTCATGTCGGATGAGGTGGATGAAATCTGGATTACTTTTCCTGACCCGCAAATGAAAAAAGTCACCAAACGTCTTACTTCCACTTGGTTCATGCAACGTTATCAGCAATTGTTACGCCCAGCCGGGCTGATTCATCTCAAAACGGATAGTCCTTTCCTTTACACCTATACACGAGCCATGTTGCAGGAGAATAATTATCCGGTCATCTCCGATACAGATAACCTTTATGCGGATATGCTTCCGCAAGGGGGGCTTACACAGCAGCAGACTGAGAACTTGCACAATGCAAGGGCGTTGCAGACCCACTATGAAAAGCAGTGGCTTGACCGTGGATTGACTATCAAATACTTGTGTTGGTCACTTGTCCCGAAAACTGCATGGGAGGAACCGGATATTGAAATAGAGAAAGATACGTACCGCTCTTACGGGCGTAACTACCAAGTCTCAAAATAATCTATAAACTGAATATATTATGGAAGAAAATCAACCTATTCAATTACCTGAAAACGCGGGACGCAAACTCCGTCCCGGAGAGAAGTACGAACCCATTCTTCGTCCGGAGAAGCAATATCCTGAGGTGACCTGGTACAGTGTCAGTTTGGGTGTCTTGATGGCAATCGTTTTTTCGGCAGCAGCGGCTTATCTGGGGCTGAAAGTCGGCCAAGTTTTTGAGGCGGCGATTCCTATTGCAATTATTGCTGTGGGGGTGTCGTCCGCATTGCGCCGTAAGAGTGCATTGGGCGAGAATGTCATCATTCAGTCCATCGGTGCCAGTTCGGGCGTAATTGTGGCAGGAGCTATCTTCACCTTGCCTGCGCTGTATATCTTGCAGGCAAAATATCCGGATATTACGGTCAATTTCATGCAAGTGTTCCTTTCATCGCTTTTGGGTGGATGCTTGGGCATCTTGTTTCTCATTCCGTTCCGGAAGTTCTTTGTGCAGGAGAAACACGGCGAATATCCGTTCCCGGAAGCCACTGCTACCACGCAGGTGCTTGTATCCGGCGAACAAGGGGGCAATCAGGCCAAACCGCTTATCTGGGCGGCTGCTGTCGGCGGATTGTATGATTTCGTGGTTTCTACTTTTGGCGTTTGGACAGACTTCCTTTCCACGCGCATGACGGCATGGGGTGAAGCTGTGGCGATGAAATTCAAAACCGTTTTGGCTGTCAATACCTCTGCAGCAGTATTGGGTTTGGGCTATATCATCGGTCTCAAGTATGCCGCTATTATCTGCTGTGGCTCGTTCTTTACATGGTGGGTGGTTCTTCCTTTGCTTGGCGCTACGGGCATGGGAGACATGGATCCGCAAATGCTTTACACCGGTTTCGGTCGCAATATCGGTATCGGTGCCATCGCTATGGCGGGGCTCATCGGTATCGTTAAGAATTGGGGTGTCATTGCCGGTGCCGTAGGACTGGTGAAAAAAGAGTTCGGCGGCAAAGGGAAAGCGGTGGCGGAAGGTGTTCTGCGTACGGAGCGTGACCTCACCATGCGTTTCTTGCTGATTGCCATTGTTGCAGCGTTGGTGATTGTGCTCGTTTTCTTCTGGGTGGGCGTATTGCATAACTTCACGCAGGCTTTGGTAGCATGGATTGTTGTTACGGTCATTGCCTTCCTCTTTACCACAGTGGCGGCCAATGCCATTGCTATTGTGGGAAGTAATCCTGTCAGCGGCATGACTCTGATGACCTTGATTATCGCTTCGGTTGTTTTTGTTGCTGTGGGAATGAAAGGTTCCAGCGGTATGGTGGCAGCTATGGTTATCGGTGGTGTCGTTTGCACGGCACTTTCGATGGCAGGTGGTTTTATTACAGACTTGAAAATAGGTTACTGGATCGGCACTACGCCGCAGAAGCAGGAAGCATGGAAATTCCTCGGAACGCTGGTGAGTGCGGCTACTGTGGGCGGTGTGATGATTATTCTCAACAAGACGTATGGTTTTGTGGGGGATAATGCATTGGTGGCTCCGCAGGCGAATGCGATGGCAGCAGTCATCGAACCGTTGATGTCCGGTCAAGGCGCACCGTGGATGCTTTATCTTGCGGGTGCTGTGCTTGCATTGATTCTTAATTTTGTAGGTGTGCCTGTATTGCCGTTTGCGCTGGGTATGTTTATTCCTTTGCACCTCAACCTTCCGTTGCTCATTGGCGGAACGGTGGCATATTTCGTGGCACGCAAGAAGGCCAAAGATGGTGAGAAGGCCGAAGAACTTGCGGAAAAACGCAACCAAAAGGGCACTTTGATTGCTTCCGGTTTCATTGCCGGAGGGGCATTGATGGGCGTTGTTTCGGCAGTTATCAAATTCTGTGGTGCCGATTGGTATCTTTCTGAATGGGCGGCTTCAGTGGGTGCGCAGATAGCGGCTATTGTGGCATATATTGCCCTCATCACCTATTTCTATCTGGCAAGTAGAAAAATCGACAAATAAGATAATCTCAATATTTAACCTTTAACAAATTCTTTCAATTATGGTAAGTTACAAAGAACTCGGATTGGTGAACACCAAGGATATGTTTGCCAAAGCCATTAAGGGCGGATATGCTATTCCCGCTTTCAACTTTAACAATATGGAGCAGCTTCAGGCCATTATTAAGGCAGCTGCAGAGACCAAAAGTCCTGTTATCCTGCAGGTCAGCAAGGGCGCGCGCAACTATGCCAACCAAACGTTGCTGCGTTACATGGCGCAGGGTGCTGTGGAGTATGCAAAAGAACTGGGTTGGGAGAAACCCCAGATTTGCTTGCACCTTGACCACGGCGACAGCTTCGAAATCTGCAAAAGTTGTGTGGACTTTGGCTTCTCAAGCGTCATGATTGATGGTTCCAGCCTGCCTTATGAAGAGAATATCGCTCTCACCAAGAAAGTGGTGGAATATGCGCATCAGTATGATGTTACCGTGGAGGCTGAACTCGGTGTTCTTGCCGGCGTAGAGGATGAAGTGGTAGCTGAAGAAAGCCACTACACCAAACCCGAAGAGGTGATTGATTTCGCCACCCGTACCGGCTGCGACAGTCTGGCTATCTCCATCGGAACAAGCCACGGTGCTTATAAGTTCAAACCCGAACAATGCACTCGTGACCCGAAGACCGGCCGTCTGGTTCCTCCTCCCTTGGCATTCGATGTGTTGGATGCAGTGATGGAGAAACTGCCCGGATTCCCAATCGTGCTGCACGGCTCATCTTCTGTTCCGCAGGAGTATGTTGATATCATCAACGCCAATGGTGGTAAATTGCCGGATGCAGTAGGTATTCCGGAGGAGCAACTTCGCAAGGCTGCCAAGTCGGCTGTCTGCAAAATCAATATCGACTCCGATTCTCGTCTCGCTTTCACCGCAGCCGTACGCAAAGTGTTTGCCGAAAAACCGGGTGAGTTTGACCCGCGTAAGTATTGCGGACCCGCACGCGATTTGATGGAGGAACTCTACAAGCACAAAATCATCAATGTGCTGGGCTCCGACCATAAAGCAGAGTAAATAAACTGTCTGTAGGGAATAATGTATCCGAAGCAAATTATTGATGCGCTTCGTCATGTGCGCTATCCCGGTACAGGTAAGGACCTTGTGGAGGCGGGGATGTTGGAAGACGACATCCGCATATCGGGCTTGGAGGTGTCTTTCTCTTTGATTTTTGACAAGGACAATGACCCTTTCATCAAGTCGCTTGTTCGCGCTGCGGAAGTGGCGGTGCAGACCTATGTGGATGAAAACGCTGCCGTGCATATCCATACAAAGTTCCGTCAACAGCGTCTTGCACCTGAACGGCACGAAGAACCTTCTCTTCATGCCGCTCAGGTTATTGCCGTCCATTCTGGAAAAGGCGGGGTGGGGAAATCCACTGTAGCCGCTAACTTGGCTGTTGCACTGGCGCAGGCGGGCTTCCGTGTAGGATTGTTGGATGCGGATATACATGGTCCCAGTCAGCCGAAGATGTTTCACACCGAGGATTGCCGACCTGTTTCGGTGGAGGTGAACGGCCGTACGCTCATTCAGCCCATTGAGCAATATGGGGTGAAGATGCTGAGCATCGGTTTCTTTGTCGACCCCTCGCAAGCGGTTATCTGGCGCGGAGGAATGGCTTCCAACGCCGTCAAACAGTTGGTGCAGGATGCCGATTGGGGCGACTTGGATTATTTCCTGATAGACATGCCACCCGGCACCAGTGATATCCATCTTACCTTGTTGCAAGTCTTGCCTCTCACGGGGGCGGTCGTGGTCACCACACCGCAGCCGGTCGCATTGACGGATGCACGAAAAGGGGTGGATATGTTCCGCAATGAGAAGATAAACGTACCGGTGTTGGGTATAATTGAAAACATGGCTTGGTTCACGCCTGCCGAACTGCCGGAAAATAGATATTATATCTTTGGCAAAGACGGTGGCAAACGGTTGGCGGAAGAATTGGATGTGCCTCTGTTGGGGCAGATACCGCTCGTGCAGTCTATCCGCGAAGCAGGGGATGAAGGAATGCCTGTCGCCCTGCAAATGGGACATCCTGCCGCAAAAGCGTTTGAAGAGATTGCCGCCAAACTGAAATAATCATGACCCGCACCTCCGAACTCGGCACAGCGCCTGTACATAAACTGCTCTTTCAGTACGCATTGCCCGCCATCATTGCGATGACGGCTACATCGCTGTACAACATTGTCGATTCGGTGTATATCGGGCATGGTTGTGGAGCATTGGCGTTGGGCGCGCTCACGGTGGCAAAGCCGTTCATGGATATCTGTGCCGCATTCGGAAGTCTGGTCGGCGTGGGAGCCTCTTCGCTATTGGCTATCTATCTGGGCGAAAAGGACTACGAGAAAGCCAATCGGGTGCTGGGGAATGTTATCGTGATGAATATCATCCTTTCATCACTTGTGATGGTGGTCGGGCTTATATGGCTCGACCCTATTCTAATGGCTTTCGGTGCCAGTCCCGACACGCTCAGGTACGCCCACGATTATATGGAGATTATCCTCTACGGAAATATCCTCACGCATATCTATTTCGGACTCAATGCCTTGCTGCGTTCGGCAGGTCATCCGCGGTTCTCTATGACTGCAACCATTGTGGCGGTGATCATCAACATCATTCTGGACCCTATCTTTATTTTCGGGCTGGATATGGGTGTACGTGGCGCGGCGTTGGCAACGGTTCTCAGCCAGGCGGTTGCGGTGGTTTGGCAGATTACCAAGTTCTTTGACAAAAACGAACTTGTTCGTTTCCATCGGGGTATATGGCGCCTTAATAGGCATATCACCCACCGTGCATTGGCAATTGGACTATCCCCGTTCTTGTATAATATCGCCCACTGTTTTGTGGTGATTATCATCAACAACCAACTCAAGAACTTCGGCGGTGATATGGCGATTGCCTCGTATGGTATCATCAACCGCATCACGTTTGTCTTTGCCATGATGATTATGGGGCTTAACCAGGGTATGCAGCCGATTGCTGGATACAACTACGGAGCGCGGAAAAACGACCGTATGTTGCAGTCTTTCTATCTCACGTGCCTTTACGCAACGGGAGTGATGGCGATTGTGTTTGTGCTGGGTGAATGTTTCCCGAAGTTTGTCACCGAACTTTTCACGCACGACGATACGCTTATCAGTCAGACCATTACGCCGATGCGTATTATCTGTTCCACCATGCTCATCATTGGTTTCCAGATGGTGACAGGTAACCTCTTTACGTCTATCGGCAAGGCGGGCAAGGCTATTTTTCTGAGTCTTACGCGTCAGGTGTTGTATTTGATTCCTTTGGCGCTTTGGATGCCTTTGTTGTTTGATGACCCGTTGAATGGTGTTTGGTGGGCGATTCCTGTCAGCGACACTATTTCTGCGATTACGGCGGTTATTGTCCTTTTAGCCTCTCGCCGCAAACTTCACATGGACTGAGTCCGTGGAAGACCTATCGATAGGTGAAATTGCCTTGCATGGGTGTGTAGATTTATCGTCTGTTAAGTAACATCCCTTTCTGCCATTTCAGCGTGGGATAGGTTCGTTTCAGATAGGCTTCTGCTTCTTCTATACTGCTGCTACCGCTGGTTGCGAACGGAATGAGGGTCTTGCCTTCCAACTGCGACAGGTTGTTATCCAGCCACGAGTTGATGATGCGCGGGCATATACCCCACCAGATGGGGAAACCGACATAAATCGTGTCATACGGTGTGACGTCCGTACATTGTTTGATTGTCGGACGTTCGTCCGGATCGTTCATCTCTATGGATGAGCGAGACTTGCTGTTGCGCCAATTGAGGTCGTCGGCTGTGTATTTCTCTGCCGGTTCAATCTCCCACAGACGGGCATTATGTTGTTTGCTCAATTGTTCTGCTGCGGCTTTGGTGGTGCCTGTGGCTGAGAAATATGCCACTAATGTTTTTGCTTCCATACTTGTCATACATGCGGCACAAAGCAGTGCCAATACGATGCGTTTCATATCTGTTATGTGTTTATCTGTCTTTCATTGCGGACACGCTGCCATTATGGATTGCCTGCTGCGTGCCTTGCCCAATCGGCTGCAAAGGTAGTGTTTTTTTGTGGAATATGCAAATAATAGTCTACGTTTTTTATTTCTGCACGGCTAATTAACCTGTTTTTTTGCCTAACCAACTTTGCACTTCCATGTTGAACTTCGGGATAAACATTCAACCAAAAATCTTTGATTTTTCTTATCCTACGGAACGATTATTTGAAATTTTCTTGCATATCTCAAAAAAAAGCAGTAATTTTGCAGCGAAATGAAAATCAATGTTCTATGAAGGCTAAACCATTCGTCAAATGGGTTGGTGGTAAAACACAACTCATTGAACAACTTGAAGCCCTGCTTCCTGCTGACTTTGACCAATGGGAGAATGTCACTTACATTGAGCCGTTTGTTGGCGGAGGAGCTATGCTCTTTTAATAAAATGAACACAAAAGCACAAAAAAGCAATTTTTTTATAAAAATATTTTGCTATTCAAAAAAAAAGCATTATCTTTGCAGCGGATTTTGTTATGAAGTATAACGAATTACACAAAAGGCTAAAGAAATTTGGTTGTTATCCTACCGGAAATTCCATTGCAGGACATCCGGAATGGTATAGTCCGATAACAGGCAAGTACTTTCCTACAAGCAATCATGGAAGTAAGGAAGTGGCCCCCGGAACATTGAAAAATATAATTCGCGATTCAGGCATCGCATAAATCTGAAGCATTATGGCAAAGAATTACGAAGCACATGTAGAAAGTAATGGCGCTAATTGGTATAGCGTTTATTGCAATGAGGAGTTTCCGTTTGGTGTATTCGGAGAGGGCGCAACGATTGAGGAGGCCGAGCGTGATTTCTTGGCTGTCTTTAATGAGATGCGCGCAAACTACAAAGTACGTACAGGCAATGATGTAGAAGCTACCTTTACGTTTGTGAAAGATATGTCTGCCGTACTTCAAGAGTGCAAAGAATTTATATCGTTTGCTTATCTCTCGCAATTAACGGGTATCAGCAAATCGATGTTATCGCAATATGCTTGTGGTACTCGCAGGCCGAAACCTGCTCAACGCGAACGTATTGTTGGCGGTATCCATCAAATCGGTCAAACGTGCATGCAAGTTGGTGTGTGCTAAAACTCGCCATTTATGACGCAAGCGCAAGCGGTAATAGAAACCATTGAAATGTTGGGAGGCATTGCGACACTCAACCAAATCAATCAAAATATCTTCAAGATAGAAGATTGTCAATGGCGCACAAAAACACCGTTTGCAAGCGTTCGCCGCATAGTACAACAGACATCAGGGATTTACAAAATTAAGCCGGGTCTCTATACGTTGGAGTCGCATCGTCAAGAATTGGAGGGAAATGGTTTGCGTTTAGTCGTATGGAACAGACAACAACGGAATTGTTGGAGAAGATGTAATTGCAAAGCGAGAATAACGAAGCCGACAGATGTCGGCTTTTTTGTACCTTTTGACTCGTTAATTCGTTAATTCTTTCATTCTTTAAACGTTTTTCTCTGAAAAACTTGCACACCTCACAAAAAGACAGTAAAAAACTTGCATATATGCAATTTTTATTGTACCTTTGCAGCCGAATTTAATGAAGGCAATAACAAATGCCTACGCTTAACCTCATATTGCGCATGGTGATTTCGGGACGACATAAGTCCTGCGAATGCCTGACGGGGGGGGGTATGATGCCCATTCGCGAATAGCCCCTTCGCGGAGGTTTGTTCTGCTTGGATTTTTTAACGGCTTTTTTTCACACCTATATAACATAGTGCATACGCATCCTATGGGTGCGTGTTGTGCTGTCTCAAGGAGTACCATTTGGTATCCCCCGTTTCGGTGTGAGACACAGGATAAGTAATTCACTGATAAATAGTACCGGAGTGCCTCCCTCCCACATAGTAGATTGGAGGCAAATATTAACAATTTAATTCAAATAAATTATGTCACAATTACAAATTACAAAGCCCCAAACTATGGTACAAGGGAAAAAGTATTATCATTTATCTATTCCTAATTGCGGTGATTGGATGAATGCTACTATTTTGCCAAACGAGGATTCTCAAACGGCTGTCTATACAAATGGAAATTATGACAATCATGTTTTCTACGAAGATGGCGACTCTGTAAACGAAACATTAATCACAGCACTAATGATGGAAATACGTACATTAGCTGCTCATAAAGCCTGCATTGAGGTATTATGTCACCCTAAGAGGAGCAATGTACAACAACAACTATATTGGGTATACGCAGAGAATAAATCTCATGTCTGCACGATGAGTGTAAAGCACGGTTTAGCTACCCCCGTTAATATGTATGCCGGCAATTGTTTCTATTCAGAAGACGAAGCGAAAGCGTTTTATCTGGAACTGAAAGCATTGTTTGCTAAATATGGGGTATAAGCTTAATTATCTTACGGAGAGAGTTAATCAATGAAAAAAACAATCTTATTCTTGTGTGTGGCACTTTTTTGTGCCACACATGTTTGGGCGGATCGTGTGGAAATTGATGGGGTGTACTATAACCTTGATAGGAATAGTGTAACAGCCCAAGTTACTAATGGAGACGACAAGTATAGTGGTAGTGTTGTTTTTCCTGATAGTGTTACTTACGGCGCAAGTACATATAGTGTGACGAGCATTGGAAGTTTTGCTTTCGAGGGTTGCACGGGTCTGACCTCGATCACGATCCCGAACAGTGTGACAAGCATTGGGGATTGGGCTTTCTTGGGTTGTAGCAGTCTGACATCCATCACGATTCCGAATAGTGTGACGAGCATTGGAAGTTTTGCTTTCGAGGGTTGCACGGGTCTGACCTCGATCACGCTTCCCAATAGTGTGCAGAGCATTGGATATAGGGCTTTCGAGGGTTGCACGGGTCTGACCTCGATCACGCTTCCGAACAGTGTGACAAGCATTGGAAATTCTGCTTTCTGGCTTTGTACAGGTCTGACTTCCATCACGATTCCGAATAGTGTGACGAGCATTGGAAATTCTGCTTTCTCTGGCTGCACAGGCCTGACATCCATCACGATTCCGAATGGTGTAACGAGCATTGGAAGTTCTGCTTTCTCTGGTTGCAGCAGTCTGACCTCAGTAACGATTCCGAATAGTGTGACGAGCATTGGAAGTTTTGCTTTCTGTGATGTACCTAATATCGTCTATTCGGGAACCGCGACAGGTGCGCCATGGGGTGCCAGAAGTCTCAACGGATATGTGGAGGGAAATTTGGTCTATCGTGACAGCACAAAAACAGAATTATTGGCATGTTCTGCTGCTGCGACAGGAGAAATCACAATTCCGAATACTGTGACGAGCATTGGATATTGGGCTTTCGAGAATTGCAGCAAACTGACTTCCGTAATGATAGGAAATAGTGTGACGAGCATTGGAAAGGAGGCTTTCTCTGGTTGCAGTAGCTTGACCTCTATCACGATTCCCAATAGTGTGACGAGCATTGGAAATAACGTTTTTTCTGGTTGCAATCTTCTGTTTTCGGTGATAGACAATATCCGCTATGTAGATACGTATTTAGTGGAGGCGGTTGATAAAACGCTTAGTTCATACAAGATAAAAGAAGGCACAAGATTTATTGGGAGGTATGCTTTTTCTGATTGTAGCAATCTGACGTCCATCAGGATTCCCAATAGTGTGACGAGCATTGAACATTATGCTTTCTCTAGTGGCACCAGTCTGACCTCTGTGATGTGGAACGCCAAGAATTGTAATGCATATAACTTTGGTTCTCAAGTGGAGTCTTTTGTGTTCGGTGATGAAGTGGAAGTTATTCCGAATGGTTTATGTAAGGGTATGAACAAACTGACTTCAATAACGATTCCGAATAGTGTGACGAGCATTGGAGATTATGCTTTCAATGGTTGCACGGGTCTGACCTCAATCACGCTTCCCAATAGTGTGCAGAGCATTGGATATAGGGCTTTCTATGATTGCGACAACTTGAAAGATATTTTTGTTCCTTGCGGCGAATTGGACAGATTCAAAAAAATGGATGGTGCTGATAGTAGAATGAAATATATTCCATCCTCTTATACGCTTACGGGAAAGAGCGCGGCGAATGGCTATGTCTTTATTCCGGCTTATAGTAGTTGCGATGAAAGCATTACGATTACCGCCCGCCCCAATCGCGGTTTCCGTTTCGTCAAATGGTCGGACGGAAATACCGACAATCCTCGCACGGTCTATCTGACGGAAGACCAAACGTTCGAAGCAAACTTTGATTATGCCTTGACGGGAAAATGTGGCGAGGATAGTCTGCTAATATGGACCTTGGATACAGCTACGATGTCTTTGACCATCAGTGGAAACGGAGCTTTGTCGAAGAATTACACCTATGGCTCTTTCATTGAATCCATTACCATAGGCGATGATGTTACCACTATTGGAGATTTTGCTTTCGAAAGTTGCCGTAGTCTGACCTCCATCACGATTCCAAACAGTGTAACAAGCATTGGAAGATATGCTTTCTATGGTTGCAGCAGCCTGGAAGATATTTTTGTTCCTTGCGGCGAATTGGAAAGATTCACACAAATGTTCAATGATAGTTACAATAGTGATTACAGCGACAAACTGAAGATTGCTTCATCGCCCCATACACTTACGATAAAGGACACAAAATATGGCACTGTCTCCGTTCCGGATTACAACGGCTGCGATGAAAGTGTAATGATTACCGCCATT
>CACZFM010000002.1 GCA_902780495.1 uncultured Bacteroidales bacterium | reverse complement strand
TTAATGTATGTTTATTACCCCGGATTACATCCGGCTGTGTTCTTGGCGTCTGTTAGCCCGACATAATTCGTACCGAGCCTTAACGTAAGCGACTGCAAAAGTACTGCAAATTTTGTTACGTTGGTGGAACTGAGTTCCACTTTTGATTTTTGGCATAAGATTTTTCGTATTTGTCGGCCATCTATACCGAAAATTGTTTCCAAAAACACATAGGCTTGCATAAAGGACTCGCCTTCGCGTGTAGTTAGTTCGTAGAATAGTGCCGTAATCAGGGCGTTGCGTTGTGCCAATCGCATCATTCTGGCACTGGAATCTTTTGTTGTTTTCATTTTGCGTATTTTTGGGGTTGTTACAATACGCAAAAATATCAGTTTTCGGGTTACTTTGGCGGTTTTCCACCGATTTCTACCCAAAAATTTGCATATATCAAAAAAAAGCAGTACCTTTGCACCCGATTTGGGTGCATGACACAAAATAATAAAACAATGACACAAGAGGACTTGAAACAGATTACGAGCCAACGCGAGAGGCGTACGATTGAGTACAAAGAAGCATGGAGCGAGTTGCCGAGCAACTTGTTTGAAACGATTTGTGCTTTCCTCAATCGCGATGGGGGTGTCGTTGTGTTAGGTGCGCACGACGATGGCACGATTACAGACGGAGTGAATCCGCGTGCTATAGACCAGATGTGCAAGAATATCGCCAACATCAGCAATAACGCAGAACAACTCAAGCCGTCCTTCTTATTGCAACCGGAGATAGTGGACATACAAGAATCATTATCATCCAACGACAAAACACAAGTGATTGTCATTCAAGTTCCGGCAAGCAGCCAAGCACATCGGTTCAAAAACAAATTCTTTGATCGTAGTGTGGATGGCGATTTCGAACTACGAACAGATGCTGAGATTAGTGCATTGTACCTGCGCAAAAGCACGCAATATACAGAAAATACCATTTATCCGTATCTGCGTATAGAGGACTTCAAGGATGGCATCGTAAACAAGGCAAGAAATCTCATCCACAGTATGCGTGAAAACCATCCATGGCTGGAACTAAGCGACATGGAATTATTTAAGCAAGCCAACTTATACCGTAGAGATGTGCGCACAGGAGAAGAAGGATTTACATTGGCAGCACTGATGCTGTTCGGTAAGGATGAAGTTATCCAAAGTGCCCTGCCTTACTATAAAATTGATTGCGTGCTACGTCGTGTGAATACGGATCGTTACGACGACCGTTATACTTCGTTTGGCAATATCATTGACGGTTATTCGGAGTTGATGAATTTCTTTGAGCGTTACTTCCCGGATACTTTCTACATGGAAGGAGATCAACGAGTTTCACTACGTAATAAGGTATTTCGGGAGGTCGTGTCGAATATACTTATTCACAGAGAATATCTCAATCCGTCTATTTCTCTGATTGACATTAGAAAAGACTACGTACTGATACAGAATGCCAATCGTCCGTTGCGTGCCGGTGTTATCACGCCGGACAACTATACACCGCATCCTAAAAATCCTCACTTGGCTAATTTCTTTGTACAAATGGGTCGTGCTGAGCATCTTGGAACAGGTGTCCGCAATCTGTATCACTATGCGCCAATCTATTTAGGAGCCGCACCGACCATCACGGACGATGATATGTTCCGCATCCGTCTGAATATCTCCGAATCCAAACGTGCCGAGTTGGCTATATCGGCTATGGAAAGCACTACGGATAGAACTACGGAAAGCACTACGGAATGGGTACTACGGTTAATCAAAGAGAACCCACGGATTACGAATGCGCAAATAGCAACAATTGTTGGTATTACAGAAGATGGCGTATATTATCACACCACCAAATTACGCAAAGATGGGAAGATTGTTCGTAGGGATGGCAAACAGAAAGGCTATTGGGAGATAATAGAATAATGTAGTTATGTATTATAGAAGGATTTTATTATATGAAAGATATTGTGTTTATTGATACTAGTGTTTTTATTCGAGAGAATTATTTCTCGAAGGGTAATCGTATTAACACTTTGATTCAAATACACAATTCAGGTCTCTTGGACTTCGTTTCTACCGAAATAACGATAACAGAATTGCTAAAGCATCTCCGCGAAGATACGGAACAATCGTATAAAGCAATCATAAATAGTAATGCCGAACTAGAGCGAAAGGGAATAAAATCACCAATAAATATCAATTTGGAATTTGATGCACATAAAAGTACGAAGTCAATTGTTGATAATTTTATAGGGAAAACTTCAACCTATGTAATTAGATATAATGAATTGACAAGCATTAAAGAAATCTTTGATAACTATTTCCTACAAAAGCCTCCGTTTCAAGGGAAAAGTAAGAAACACGAATTTCCTGATGCTTTTGTACTAAGGCTTCTTGAAGTTTATTGCGAACATAAGGGTCTGCACAAAATAATAGTTCTTTCTGCTGATAATGACATGAAAGAATATGAAAGTCCATATCTTGAATATAGGGATTATAAATCTTATATTACTGAAAAAAGTGCACAGAAAGAAACTTTAGATGAGATTCATTATCATTTGGAGGCTGAACAAGAGAAGTGTATTTCAGATATCAAGGATAAATTATCCAATGTGCTACAAGATGATGAAACTATATACTACAATGTCCTTTCATCTGCAGAAATTAATGATATTAATGTTAAAGGGATAGATGTGGACTTGGACATAGAAGAATATAGTATCAAAGAGCAAACGGAGGATTACTATATATTAGAAATTCCGGTTACATTATCATATAGTGTTGAGGTCGAATATGTAGATTATGATTACGCATGGTATGACAAAGAAGATGATCGTTGGTACAATGAAGAATTAGCCAATGACATAGTAACCAATAACCGTCGAACGACAATACTTCTTAAATATTATAAGGTAAACGCTACAAGACAGCAACCGTATATTACCATAGAAGATTATAATATAGAAGAAGCGTTAGTAGGAATGAGATAAAGAATTAATTAATTTTATTAACCAACATAACAACAAAAAGAGAAAACTAACACCCCCGCGTAGATAGCTACGCAAGACATATAGATTAGAAGCGTTGCGCTGAAACTTGGATTCTTGAAAAGCCGGACACTTGACAAGAATTACATTTCCGAGAACAAAGCACGATGCTCACGTTAATAGCGTGGGCTTTGTTCGGCAGATAGGAAATGTAAGGTAGTCCGGTAAATCCTCAAGAATCCTGTTGAAGCGATACAAAGTACCGCGCTTTTCTTGTATATTATAATTAACAAAAATATCAACCCTAAAATCAAGTTTTATGAAGAAACTAATTGTTTTTACATTGAGTAGTTTGTTCGCTATTACTTGCTACTCGCAACACTCTCTAATTACAAAAAATGATGGAGTGTTAGATGTCAAAATTTCAGAGATTGGAGACAGCACTATCTCTTATCAACTGAAAGGAGAAAAGAATGGTCCAACCCAAACGATTGCTTTTCGAGATGTTAAAAGTTATAGAGTACGAGACGGCATTACTCATCGCATCTCTGTCCCTAAACGTGATACGCTCGTATCGCTACTGATTGACAAGGAAAGTACTATGTTGTTACAGCAATTTGCGGACAATCAGAACAAGCAAATCGGAAAAGCATTGAAAACAACGGGTACGATTTCTATGGCAATAGGTGTTCCTTGTGTCGCAGCAGGTCTTGCAAGTGTACTTTATGCAAACCTTTTGCCAAATCCGACAAGTGGCTATACCACAAGTCAGACCCTTGCAAACCAAAATCATGGTTTGCAATATATGAGTGCCGAAACGTACATTGACAAACTGGAAGAATACAATGGCAAAGTGAGAGCAGCCAACAATGCCGGATATATAATGCTCGGTGCTGGTAGCGCATTAACGATTGTGGGTATTCCCCTTTATTGTTACGGTAATCATCTAATGCAACTTACCGTCAATTACACCGGTAATGGAGCCGGATTATCTGTGAATTTCTAATATTAAAAAGTAACAAATATGAAAAAGTATCTTTTTGTATATGCACTCGCGTTGTGCACATTAGTCGGTTGTAAAGATAATAGTGGCTTGTATAGCCTTTTGAACGACTACGATTTTCGAATTGCCGAATTGGAACAAATCTGCAATAAACTGAATACGAATATTGAAGCATTGCAAGTAATCGTAGAAGCTCAGCAGACAGGCGATTATATTACAGGAATAACTCCAATTATGGAGAGTGGCGTAGAAATCGGATATACGATTACATTTGCAAAACATGAGCCCATTACTATCTATCATGGAAAAAATGGTGCTGATGGAAAGGATGGTCAAAACGGACAAGATGGCGACAGCATGTTCCAATCGGTTACGCAAGATGAAGATAGTGTGTATTTTTTAATGACTGATGGAACATTAATATCAATATCAAAACGTATAAAAGGTTATGGAACTCTACCTGAAAATACTGTAGATATAGAGGGAGGTGCAATAAAAGCAGCATTCTCAGTATCTGCAACAAAAAAAGTATATTTCTCGCAAGGAAATCTACAATATCAGGCTTCTACCAACACTTGGAGATTTGCTAATCAACAATATCATATGATAGGAGTTACAAATGATAATATTAGTGATTCATTTTCAGGTTGGATAGATTTATTTGGTTATGGGACAAGTGGATATAATAGTAAAATGCCTTATCAGGCAAGTACAATAAATTCGGATTATTTTTCTGGAAATATTACAAACACGGATTATGATTGGGGGAAATACAACTCCATTAGCAATGGAGGAAGTGTATCTAATCAATGGAGGACGTTGACAATAGAAGAGTGGAATTATTTATTGTCGCGGGAAAGTAGATGCTCGGTTGCAACAGTTAACAATGTAAGAGGATATATACTTTTACCGGATGTGTGGACTCTCCCAGAAGGTATAACCTTTACAGCTCAAGCAACAGAGTATTCAACAAACGTATATTCTTATCTTGATTGGAAAGAGATGGAAAGTGCAGGAGCTATATTTCTTCCCGCCGCAGGATCACGAAGTGGTACTATTTTTGCTTCTTATGTAATGGGTTACACAACGGGGGTCAAGTGTGTGTGGCTATTATTGGTCATCAAGTGCTGAATCCTTTCGTTTTTTGGAAAAAGCAGTTACTACTAAAGAATTTGAATATCAGAAAGTATATTCTTTAGGATGTTCTGTCCGATTAGTAAAAGATGTTGAATAAATTATTTTTGTATTATGGCTGAATATAAAGACATTAGACGTGATTTCGTATCGCGTACTCAAGAACTGCTAAAAGCGTGTTCAAAAAATGATGCAAGGGATGTTACAAAACTTATAAACTATGCGTATGGTCTTATAACTTATCCGAAAGGACAAATACACCATAGTAAATGGCCTAAGTATCAATTTAATGGAACAAATACATCCTATGGAATTACCTCTCAAAATATTAAATATTCAAGCGGAATACCTCCCAAATATAATCTTTATCAAATAATTCGTCATGTTCGCAATGGATTATCTCACGGCTATATAGAGGGAGAATACGATGCAAGGAATATTATCGGAATTAAAATTGAAGATAGAGACAAAGCAAATTCTCCTGTAAATTTCACACTTGAAGCAAGCATAGAACAATTCCGTATCTTTGCATTGAAGGTGTCTGAAGATTATTTAGCAATATACGATAAACTTTATCCTCAGTCATAAGTTATGCAATGGAGAATAGAAGCATATAGTTCTGGAGCCACAAGGCATAAATTGATAAGAATTAGTCCGGAAGATGGTACTTGGTATTATGGAGAAATTTGCAGAGAAGCCATACAGCCCAATGGTCGTGGTGCTTATTATTCTGCAGACGGAACCTATATTCAAGGAGGTATATGGGAAAATGGTATTTTGAAAACGCCTATGTCTAAAGAAGATTATGAATATTAATTTCAAGCAGAGGTAAAATAACCTTTTCTTCAACTCTCTTTCAAGTGCGGCACAACCAGCCGCACTTATTTTTTTGGGGGGGACAATCTTTCAAAAAGAACAAAATAGAAGTAAAACTCAATTTTTCATATAACTACCCGCCAGTGTTACGCAAAAATATCAGTTTTCGGGTTACTTTGGCGGTTCTCAAGCCGTTATTGTCAGTTTATCCGCAAGTAAATCGCAACTGAATGCGATAAATTGAAAAAAATAACGAAAATATTTGCACATATCAACAAAAAGCAGTACCTTTGCAGCCGATTTTGAACGGGAAGTAGTTCAGTCCGGTGGAATACCTGCTTTGGGAGCAGGGGGTCGCAGGTTCGAATCCTGTCTTCCCGACAAGACAAAATACTGAAAAGCAAGAGTTTAGGCTCTTGTTTTTTTCAATCGAACAAAAAATGCCCGATATAGAACAGAAATTACCCGCCTTGCTGATTTGGAGTGCTGCTGCTTATCTGCTTGTCATCAACCTTTGGGCTTTCTGTCTTTACGGCATCGACAAACGGCGTGCCGGAAAAGGTAAGCGGCGTATATCTGAAAAATGCTTGCTGTGGTTCGCGTTCCTTGGCGGAGGAGTAGGGGCATGGTGTGGAATGAGCCATTTCCGCCACAAAACGAAACATTGGAAATTCCGAATACTCGTACCTTTGGCAGTCATACTGTGGGGCGTGGGAATAGGTTATCTGACATATCATTATCTAAAATACATACAACTATGGTAAAGCACATCATTCTTTGGAAATTGCGTTCGGAACTGACCGCAGAGGAAAAACAGGAAAAAGCACTTGCTATCAAGCAGGGATTGGAAGGACTGAAAGGCCAAGTGCCCGGTCTTCTGGAAATTCATGTACAGATTGACGGACGTTTGGAAAGCAGCAACGCTGACTTGATGCTTGATTCCACAATGGAATCGCCCGCAGCACTCAAAGGATACGCACAGCATCCCGCCCATTTGGCAGTAGCAAATGGCATCGTTCGCCCCAACACCGAGCAACGTATGTGCCTCGATTTTGAAATTTTTGAGTGAAAAATTTGCATATTCGAAAAAAAAGCATTACCTTTGCCGCCGAATGAACTCCGCCAATAGGGCGTTACTAACATGGAAAACGAAAAACAAGCACTCGTAGAAGAGTTGAAAGGTCTGCTCTCGCAGGATGTAATGGAAGTGAAAGAGCGTGTAGAACAAATCAAAAACCAGTTCTACCGTATCTATCATCAGGAATTGGAAGCCGCTCAAAAAGAAGCCCAAGAGGCCGCTGAAGCCGCAGGAGAAGTGTTGGAAAACTGGATGCCGAAGATTGACGAACAGGAGGTGCAACTCCGTGAATTGTTGGCCGGTTACAAACAGAAACGGCAGGAATATCTCCGCGAACAGGAGGCGCAGCAGCAGCAGAACCTTCTTCGCAAGGAAAATATCCTTGCGCAAATGAAGGATATGGCTACGGCGGAAACGGCGGATGTGATGGACAATCTCAAGAAGATGCGCGAACTGCAAGCCGAGTGGAAAACCATTGGACCGGTGCCTGCACCCAAATCGCAAGAAGTCTGGAAACAGTATCAGCAGTGGCAGGAGCAGTTCTACGACCTGGTGAAGATAAATATCGAACTTCGCGACCTGGATTTCAAGAAAAACCTTGAAATGAAGACCTTGCTTTGCGAAGCCGCTGAACGCTTGCAGGCCAATGAAAATATTCAGGAAGCCAGCCGTGCGTTGCAGCAACTGCATGACGAGTGGGCGGAAATAGGCCCTGTGGCACGCGAACTGCGTGAGGACTTATGGAATAGGTTTAAGGCTGCAAGTACCATCATCAATAAGAAACATCAGGCTTATTTTGACCAACTCCATGCCAAAGAGCAAGAGAATCTGGAAAAGAAACAAGCATTGATTGACCGCTTGAAAGAAATAAAGATTGAAGACATCAAGACTCTTCGCCAGTGGGATGAAACTCAAAAGGCCATTCAGGCTATTCAGGATGAGTGGCGCTCCATCGGCTTCGCCCCGAAGAAATTCAATCAGACCATTTACGAGGAATATCGCACCTTGTGTAATGCGTATTTCAAGGCACGCACGGCTTTCTTTAAGGAACTGCGCGAGGGCTTGAATGCCAATCTCAAGGCAAAGAAAACTCTGATTGAGAAAGCACAGGAAATTCTCACCGCTGAAGATTGGCAGAACTCGGAAACCATGATTGAACTGCAAAAGCAGTGGAAAGAGATAGGTGCCGTTCCGCGTAAGTATTCGGAAGAATTGTGGAAACAGTTCACTGCACTTTGTGACGATTTCTTCAACCATCGCCGTGAGGCACAAAAAGAAGCACGTGGAGAACGCCAACGCGCACGCACTGAACATGCCGAACAAAGCGGTGACCGCAACAAACTGATGCGTCTCTACGACAATCTGACACAGGAAATCAAGACGGCGGAAAACAATATCCTCTTCTTCACCGGCAAATCGAAAACCGTAGGTAAACTGGTGGAGGATATGCAGAAAAAGATTGATGCCCTCAAGAAACAGTTGGATGAGATAGAGAAAAAAATCAATGCGATTGACGCACAGGAATAAACGATGGAACTGATTAGGTACAAGAACGTCGAAATTCGTCAAGATACGCAGATTGTGCTGTCAGATGTTAATCTGACGGTGCAGTCCGGCGAATTGGTTTATTTGTTGGGTCGGGTAGGTAGCGGCAAATCCACATTTATGAAAACGCTCTATGCCGAAGTGCCGGTACACAGCGGTGAAGCCACTTTCTTGGATTATGACCTGACTGCCATACGCCGTCGCCAGATTCCTTATTTGCGCCGCAAAATCGGCATCGTTTTTCAGGATTTCCAACTGCTGAATGACCGTAGTGTAGAGGACAATCTGCTATTTGTCTTGCGTGCCACCGGTTGGAAAGACAAGAAAGTGATGCACAATCACATTCAGGATGTGCTTGGACAAGTAGGTATGTCTGACAAAGCCTACAAAATGCCCTATCATCTCAGTGGTGGCGAACAGCAGCGTATCGCCATTGCAAGAGCCCTTCTCAATACACCGGATATTATTTTGGCCGATGAGCCTACCGGTAACCTTGATCAGGATACTGCACAGGATATAATGACACTCCTTAATAGTATCAGCAAAGCGGGCATGACAATCATCATGTCCACACATAATCGCCTTTGGCCGGAGTTATTCCCCGGACGAAAATTACTCTTTGCTGATGGAAAGGTAAGTGAGAGCGAATAAACGCATCTGCTTTAGCATTGCATTCAGTCCGTTGCTCCTCGTGGGAGACAGGTGCTCGCGAAGATTGATTTGGTCGATGAAGTATAACTCTGCATCGACTATTTCTTTAGGGGTATGATTGGATAGCACACGGATTAACAGTGCCACAATGCCCTTCACCAAAATAGCATCGGATTCGCCATTGTACGTAATACGTCCGTCTTGATAAGTGCATGTAAACCATACGCGTGACTGACAACCGTCAATTAGATTCTGTTCCGTCTTTTCTGATTCCGGAAATGGCGCAAGTCCGTTCCCGTATTCAATGAGAAGGCTATAACGATCCATCCAATCGTCAAATTGGGAGAATTCTTCAATTATTTCGTCTTGTGTTTCAGATATTGACATATTTGTTCTGCAATTATTTCGTCTGCTTCAGGAATAAATCCGGGAGCATCAATGGTTAAGGTGGCTTGTTTGTAGTATTCTTCACGTGCCGCCAGATGAGGTGTCACAAAATCAAGCAGTTCCTTCCTACTGCGTCCTTGCAATACAGGGCGTTCACTCAAATCGGTCAGCAACAGCCGTTCTACCAAATCTTCCGGTTTCCATCGGATGTAGATGCTGGTTCCCAGTTCGTGAAGACAATCCATATTGTCTTCATAACAAGGATATCCTCCGCCGGTGGCATATACTACGGTCTCTGTCGGAGCCATATCGGCTATATCTTCCAGCACATATTTTTCTTTGCGGCGGAAAGCATCAATGCCATATTGACGGATATAATCAGTAGTGGAAAGACCGTGTATTTCCATAAAGGCATCGTCCAAATCCACAAAATGCCATCCGAGTTTGTCTGCCAGAATCCGGCCGATAGTACTCTTGCCGGAGGCCATATACCCTATGAGATAAACGGGCTGCATGCTTGTCAATCGGTAGGTGTATTGTCGCGCCATTTAATCTGTCCGTCCTCGATATAGGCTTCAGGAAAAACGGCGGATGGTGAGGGAGCTGGCACTGTGCGCAATAATTTCCAATTGTTATCGAAAACCTGCACAATGGATGAGCAGATAGGGGCACAAGCTGTTTCGATTACCATAGCACTGTCTGTACCGAAGCGTAGCGTATCGCGTGTAATAGTAATAGCTGTTTCTTCCGGCACATCACAAGACGCGGATAACGAATATCCCATCAATAGGGCAGGTAATAAGAGGGTAGACAGGCAACGAAACAATTTCTTCCAGCAGGTCTGTTTCTTTTTTTGAACCAACACAACGGCTTCTGCGGCAATGCCTTCTTCCCGTCCTACAAAACCCAACCGTTCTGTGGTGGTCGCTTTCACACTTATTTGTGCCACATCCACTCCCATCGTTACGGCCAGACATTGACGCATAGCCTCTATATGCGGACTCAATTTCGGGGTCTGTGCCATAATGGTTATGTCACAGTTAACGAGTTCATATTTTGCTTTGTGTAGCATATCAACAACACGACGGAGCAAAATTTTAGAGTCTATACCTTCAAATTCATTGCCTTTCGTGTCGGGGAAATGATAACCGATATCCCGCATGGCGACTGCTCCTAATAGGGCGTCACACAACGCGTGAATGACCACATCGGCATCGGAATGTCCCTGCAGTCCTTTCTCATGTGGCACCTTTATGCCTCCCAGCCACAAATCGCGGCCGGAGGCAAAAGCGTGCACATCATATCCTAAGCCAATTCGCATGGTGTCGTTAGGACAATCGTTCATTTATTTACGGTTATTTACCAAATCTTTGATTCCGTAGAGGTCGAAGCCCAGCGTGAAACGCATGGTTTGATCCAACGGGTTGGTGGAAGCCGTAGCAATACAATAACTTACATCCAGGCGGACAATCGACAACTTGAAACCAGCACCAACGGTTGCATAACGGCGATTGCCTTTATATTTGGCTTCGTGGCTATAACCGACACGGGCAAAGAATTGGCGATTGTAACTATATTCGATACCTGCGCCCCACTGTGTTTCGTCAAACTCTTCTTTTGAACCGCGGGGAGCATCTACAAACGATTGCCACCATCCACGTGGACTACTGATCTTGGAGAACTCCTCACTGCTACTGTCCCACATATAGTTGTCACCGGAAGCATATTTTGATTTCTGACTCGGAACCAACATACGGTTGCACTCTACGGCAAACATCAATCGGTTGTATTTGTCAAACGGCAGTTCATAACTTGCACCTATACGCATATTGGCAGGGATAAAGTTCTGATGATTACCCTTGTCATAACTCATTTTACCACCGAGGTTCGAGAGGTTGAAACCGAGAGCAAAATGACTGGTCCCCATTGGCAATTCAATTGGTTGGCGATAGTACAACGATACGTCTGCAGCAAAAGTCCATGCAGGATACATTTCTTCAACGCCTTGACCGGCAGAAGAGTTGATACCGTTGTTAAGATCACTGTACATAAAGCGCAATGTGGCTGCCATACTTACGTATTCGTGCAGTTTGCGGGAGTAGGCTACATCCAACGCCCACTCATTGGGGTGAGCTTCTTGCAAGAAGGTGTTGTCTGCTGCCATCAGGTTTACTTTACCCATTGAGAAATAAGTGAAAGTGGCAGAGATGGCCTGCAGGTCGTCAAAGCGGTAGAAACCGGCGAGGTAAGCCAAGTCAATATCGCCTACCAGTTTGCGTAGCCAAGGTGTGTAACTGGCTGTAATACCTCCGCGTTCGTCAATAAAGGCATACTTGGCGGCATTCCAGTGTTGAGAGTTCATGTCAGGTGTGGTAGCGGCACCGATATCGCCCATACCTGCCGCATGGGCATCCGGAGCAATCGTAAGAGACGGCATGGCGGTAATAATCGGGTTGATGTAATCATCCGCCATCATTGATAGACTCATGGTAGTCAGAGCTACCAGCGATACAAAGATCTTTTTCATGGTCGTTTTGTTTTTTGTTTATGAATTAATTATTTTTGTTTGTTTTGCTTATATTAGGTTGTTTATAATATAATCAATTTGCTAACATGTTTGCTTGTACCTGAATTGTCGGTACGCATTTCCAATTTTAAGACATAGATTCCGGCTGTCATGTGGTGTTGAGCGGGAATAAATTGCAATACGCGGTCTTCGGTCCAGCCCAAGGCCAGAACTTCTTCTCCGCTGATAGAGTAGACAGATAGTGAACTCTTCAACGCCTCATCCGGACGGTCAGTAGAAATGGTGATGCGTATCGGCGTACCCGGAACACAAGGATTGGGCGCAATCAGCACTTCATACAACCGAGGGCTCAATCCTTTCACCACTTCATAACTTAGTCGGGCAACGGAACTGTTGTTATATAAATCCCATGCTCGGAATTCTAAGAAGTGCTGTCCGGCACTCTGCAACGGCAGTGTGTAACTGACTTGCCCCGCAGTATAGCTTCCGCTTTCGGATGTAAAGAAATTATTTAGAATATACGTCTGTTTCGTGTCGTTGTCAATTGTCAGTTTCAAGTCGTGTCCTATTCCGTTACCAATAGTGTTAATACCGCTTTCATCCTCTATATTAGCATAGAAATGAGGGTATTCACTTGTTTTTCCTCCGCTTACAAAAGCAGGGTTATCCAAATAGATGTACAAATTTGGACCGATGGTATCTGTATTACTCAAACTGGCACTGTCACTTCCTCCGACTATGATTTCATGGTCATGTCCAATAGCCTCCCATCCATTTATTGTGTCCGTTGCACAATATACGATACGTCCGGCATCGTAGTTATAACGGATATCCTTCGGCATACGGAATTCAAAAGTGAAAAGTCCGTTCTTCACATCCGTGCTGCCGGTAAAAAGCAGGTTGGAATAGTCGTTGTAGGTATAGAGTTGTTTTTTCTGCGGGTCTGCTTCATCGTTGTCACGTGTGGTGATATGTTGCAATTTGTCATAAATGGAAATTTCCAAATTGCCGTTGAATTCATGAGCCGTGTCGCCATCTTGTGCGCGAATAAATCCGGATATAGTTACCATTCCGAGGGCTTTCAGTGTATCGGGCTTCTCGCCGGTTACTACTGTGTGTCCTGTCGGGTAATCCAAGCGCAAAGCAGGATCTGCCAATAGGATGTAAGGAAGTTTGTTTTCACTGTTTCCGCACATGTTTTTGGCAATACGTACGGCTTCGCCTATAGTCATATCGTACGTATACGCATCGCTATGTCCCAATAGTGTATCACACAGATGTTGGTTGATGATATCATTTTCGGATGCATATACGGTTCGGCATGCCGAGATTACCCCTACAGCTCCTCCGTTGGGGTTTAGTACTGCTGCTTCTGCACTGCTAATGGCGGCTTTATCAAAATGAGCATAGTTGCAAGTGGCTAACATCCAGAATCCAAGATTCTTGTTCTGCATCTGCTGTACGCTGCTGAGTGTAAGGAAAAGTTCATTACAGATGTTGTTAGAACTTCCATGCCCCGTGTAATCCATGAACAATACGCCTGTTTTTAGCATATTGGTGTAACGATTGTAGGCCAACGGATAACTTTCCGTGGATGCGGTCTTTTCTTGTTGGTAAGCGTCAAGATAGATTTTTTCGACAATGAAATCTTGTGCTTTAACGCGCACCAACTCTGCTGCCGAATCGCTGATTTTGGTATGTTGCCCATGGTCACCATCATCAGCCAAAAAACATAGGCGCTGTTGCCATTTTCCACGATTAGGATTGTACATGTATCCAATTAGCTTGTCTACCACCTGTCTGGCTTCCTCATTTGTGTTGACGGGCAAACGGCCTACACCAATACGCATAATACCATATATGTCGGAATAGTAGTTCCCCGCCATACCATCTTTGTCCTCCAAAAATCCGAAATAGTCATCTGTAGCATACGCTTTGGTCTCAACGGAAGAATTGATGGCCTGATAGGTAATGAGCGTGTTTTTGCCGGAGAGAGGAAGCAGTTGCCGGTTATCAAACGTACCGTCTCCCATTAGCAGCAAATATTTGGGTGCGGTGCTTTGTCCTGATTTGGAGCGATCATATAACATTTTCATCAACCAACGAATGGCACTTACATCCGGCGTGCCGCTGGAAAACTCATTGTATACTTCCTGGTCGCTTACAACAGCATACGTAAGCGCATCTTTCTGCCAATGTGCTTCTCCCAAACGCTCAGATTCAGAACGAAAGGCCTCCGGCGTAACGATTACCAGATCAACATCTTTCAAACTATGCAAGTCTTGATTCTTTATTTGTCCCAATATAGTAGGACGCATAAAATTACTTCCTCTCGTCCGTACAGCGACATACTCATGAATTTCTTTGTTGCTGCCGTAGAAACACAGTTTGTCATTGGATAGAAATGTAGGTATACGGGTGATATTTTCCTTGTCCGTTATATCCCATATCTCGGTTGTCTGATCGGTTCCGGAAATGCGAAATTCGCTGACAACATTCTCTTCATAGTGTTTCTCTGAGCGGAACAACAAGCTATTACCATCTAATTGCAAGCGGGTGGGAACCATTAACTCTACGTAATTCAGATAGCCGAATGTGCTCTCCTGTTCGGAATTTAATGTTATAGAGAGGCGCATATTGCTCTGCGGAACAATATTGGTAAGCCGTGTCTGATTGAGTGTAGCACGTGTATAGTTATCCTGAATGTTTGCCATTTTTACCTGTTTGTTCTTGTCCCCAATAACAACCGTATAGGTAGAAACAACACGTCCTGCGGCAGCCAGATTTACCAGCGCACCCATAGTTTGTGTGGCATCAATGTTTGGCAATGTAAACGATAGGTTCAGGGTACCATTGTTGTTGATGCGTTCTCCATAAAATTCACGTCCGCCACCGTCTATTCCGTTGTTTACATCCAGTAGATTGACCAATTCTTTCTCGTGGAGAATGTATTTGGTGTAGCTTTCCTCTGGAATAGCATTGTCACCATTCAACGCTTCGGCTGTTGGCATTTCCAGTAATGAGCCTTCTGCATCGGAAAGGAAATAATATCCATAGTCAGACGTGTGATTACGAGTATGCGTAAAGTATGACCCGTTGTAGCTCCAACTGATGGGCCCTTGTCCGTAGAAGAGTAGGTAATCACCCTTCCCAAATGTGCCATCGGTTCCTTTGTACCGATAAACAGCCACCGGTGGCAGGTCATCTATATGTGGCAGACTGAAATCCTGACTAAGCAAAGCTCCTCCATATCCAAGTACTCCCGTAGTGGATGGATTAAGGCCTGCGGCAACGATATCGTCATAACTCACCAGGTAAACACCGGACTCTGAAATGCGCATTTTTACGACTTTCCCGTCCTTGAGGCGCGAATGCGGTGCGTATTGGTGCGCCGCCGTCAGAGCAGCAGTGCAGCATAGCAATAGAAATATGGTTAGTGTCTTTTTCATTTCATTTCATTTTGCAGTATAAAATTTCTTGTCCGTCAATGACACCTGTGTAGACTTGTTCTCTCGTGGGATGAAATGCCGGTTGCAGTGTGTCAATGTAGAGAATATCACCGGTGCGGATGGTCATGTGACGACTTACCGTTGCTATGGCAGTGGCGATTGGCATCGCTGGTTCCCATTCTTCGGGTAACTGCATTTCGGTCTCACACCAGCGGCCGACAGACAGACTATCATCAAAGGCTAATCCTTCAACGTGTTGGTTTTCACGAATCAGAGCATCCTTCCTGAAATCAAGTCCCAAAGTCACTGCATCGTAGTATCGTACAGCAAACTTTTCCCGTATATGCCGTCCGAGCCTGCTTATGCGAATAACAATACATGGCGTACAGAGAACCTCTTCTTTCTCTTCAGGAAGGAAGAATGGTTTTCTTTGATTCAGCAACGATGAGTCGCTTTTCATCATCATTCGGAGTGTTCCATTCAAATATGTAAAACCAACTATCTTCATTTCTTTACTTGGCGCGGATAAAGATTTGTATTGGTGACCCGTTGAAGTCCCACCATTTGCGGAGATTGTTTTCCAAGAACCGACGGTAGGGCTCCTTCACATATTGTGGAAGGTTGGCAAAGAATACAAATGTCGGCACTTGCGTATTCGGAAGTTGTGTGCAGTATTTGATTTTTATGTACTTTCCTTTGGTGGCAGGTGGCGGGTAGTTCTCAATAAGGGGGAGGAACTTCTCGTTCAGTTGTGCAGTAGGCACTTTGCGTTGCTTGTTATCGTACACGGCAAGCGCTGTTTCCATCACTTTGAATATACGCTGTTTGGTGGTGGCAGAACAAAAGATGATAGGGAAGTCGGTAAACGGTGCCATGCGTGAGCGTATGGCACGTTCATATTCCTTGATGTCTTGGTTTGTTTTGCTTTCTATCAAATCCCATTTGTTGATGCAAACCACCAACCCTTTTTTGTTCTTTTGTATCAGTTGATAGATATTCAAATCCTGCGCTTCAATACCGCGAGTGGCATCAATCATCAAGATACATACATCCGAATTTTCGATGGCACGAATGGAACGGACAACACTATAGTATTCCAAATCTTCCGTCACTTTTGCTTTCTTGCGGATGCCGGCTGTATCTACCAAGTAGAAATCTTTTCCGAATTTGTTGTAGCGTGTGTAGATACTGTCGCGTGTTGTACCCGGACGGTCGGTGACGATGGTTCGTTCCTCTCCTATAAAGGCGTTCAGAATACTGCTTTTTCCGGCATTGGGACGTCCCACGATGGCAAAGCGGGGTAACTCTTCAATATCTTCACCATTTTCATCCTTTTTGAATCGGGAGCAGATTTCATCCAGCAAATCTCCTGTACCCAGACCATTTTCTGCACTCAAGATAAACGGTTCTCCCAGTCCAAGTTTATAAAACTCAGGAGCACCATATTGCTGGTCGAAAGCATCCACTTTGTTTACACCTAAGACGCATTCTTTTTTTGCCTGCCGAAGCAGATGGGCCACTTCCATGTCAAAACGAGTGACTCCTTCGTTCACATCCACAAGCAGTAATACCACATCGGCTTCCTTGATTGCCAAATCCACTTGCCGGTTGATTTCTCCTTCGAAAATGTCATCGGAGTTGATAACCCATCCGCCGGTGTCAATTACGCTAAATTCTTTTCCACACCAATCGGCATGACCGTATTGCCTGTCACGTGTGGTTCCCGCCTCTTCCGTCACAATAGCCCGACGGGTCTTGGTCAAGCGGTTAAATAGGGTCGATTTCCCGACATTGGGACGGCCCACTATCGCCAAAATATTCGCCATAGTATTATTTTGTTTTGTTACATTCGTTCCCACAATCACCACAATCACCGCAATTGCCATGACAGCGTCCGCATTTATGGGGTGACCGAATGGCTTCCAGTTCCTTGGCATCTGCCTCACGAATGCTGATTACTTCACCGACAAAATGCAAATCTTCTCCTGCGAGAGGGTGGTTCAGGTCGATGGTTACGGTGTCTGCTCCTATTTCCACTACTTGTGCATTTACGATTTGTCCGTCTTGGGTATTCATCGGAATGATGTTCCCTTCCACCACGCGTTCACTGTCAAACTCACCATCTCCGTTGTAGAATAGTTTTTTATCCAGTGTCAGAACGCCCTTCTCGTCGTAGTCTCCATAAGCATCCTGGTATGCGATGGTGAAATCGAATGATTGTCCTTCTTCCAAACCCTCCAAAGCCTCTTCAAATTTCTGTAACATCATCTTTTCACCATGACAATAGGTGAGCGGGTGCTTTTCCGGTGTCTCTTCCCACAATTCCTCTTTGCCATCTTCGTTTGTTACGTACATTTTGTACTTGAGGCTTACTACTTTTTCGTTTGCAATTTTCATATTTCTGTCTTTTGGTTTTTATACATACTGTTTCTGTTACCACCAAGTTACACGGCGGTTGGTGTTGTCGTTGGAACTCTTGTCGTACTTGAGATCTCTAAGCATGGATGCGTTTACACCGATATGGAATGTGTAACTCTTGTAGGGACCGAACGGTACGAACGAGGCGGACATATTCCAACAATGCAAATCACGGCTTACACTGAAATTGGTGTAACTAAACCGTTTGGCAGCCAAGTCAATGTTGGTGCTTGCACTGGCCTTCCAACCTTTGCCGAGTGCAATCGTTCCACGGAAAGACAAGGTCTGCACAATGCCCATCTTGGGATACATGTGCTTGTAGTCAAATCCGCCGACTTGCGTGTAGTTGATACTATAGTTCATTGTCAGTGACCATGGTATTTCCGTTTTTACATAACCATCCTCTACTTCCGCTTCTTCTTTTCCGCTGCGTTTGCCGTTGTTGATGGTTCCGTTTTCATTGGTTGTTACAGGATCCATGTTTCCTTCATTTTCCTGATTGGCATCTTTATCCTTATCACCTCCACGATGGAACCACTTGCGTATTTTATTGTGATCCAATGTGTAACTGAAGCTCATGTTTGTGCCCAGGAAATGCGGGAATTTATTATGGTGCCAGTATTGCTTGTTGGTTCTTACGGGTTGTCCGGCTGCATTCAGTTCGTACATATACGGATCGAATTGACCGCTTAAATTGATTGTATAGTCTATCACCGGTATCTTTAAGCGAAGATTGACCCCAAAGTTCTCGAAATTCATGGAGTCGGCTGCGAAATTATATCCGCCGGTGATGCCGAGATTATCAATCACGCTATACACTTTGTAGGGTTCTTTTCCGGTCGTATCTTTATCGTTCCGCACTTTGACTTCGATATTGTTCTGGAGCGAGAAATGCAGACTTGCACTTAGTCCGCGCGAGGCATTGCCGTATATTCCGTTGCTGAACCTTGAATAGCTTTGTGTCAGATACATGGGTTGTCCGAACTCATCCAAACGTGGCGTCTTCAGCCCTGTAATCGGATCGATGGAATCGCTGTACAATTCCTGTTCGTATGTCCCATAGTAGCCCCAGAACTTTTTTCCGAAGTCGGGATGATAGGTCATACTGACTGTGGGCGTGAAGACATGGCGGAAACGATCGACCTTGTCGCCAAAGAGTTTGCGTATAGGAGTATAGAAACCATATATCTTCGTGCTTAGACTAAGCGACATATTGAAATCAAATACATTGTAGAAACCTTTGGTGGTGTCACGTTGCAGTGCTTGCTTTTCCGGATCCCATTTCTGGTCAATGCGTGTGAAGTACATGCGGTCGTTCAGGGAAATGCTGGGCGTTATACTCAAGTACTTGAACAACATCCAACTGGCACTGATGGGAATGGAATGTTTTAATCCCGTTTGCCAATCACGCAAGAAATCAGATTGGAAGAAACGGTCTTCTTTGATGGAATTGACTGCAATCTTTCCATTACCCGAATATGAAATCTTGATTTTCTCATACCATTTGTCATTGCCTGCTTTGATCTTTCGCTTGAAAGGATATACCGAACTCATAGTAACGCTAAGGTCGGGCAGGGTGGCAGAAAGTGTGGAGTCGCGTGTCTGTTGGCTCAACAATGCACTCAAAGAGACTGTCCACGGGCTATTGGGGAAGCGCTGTGTATAGTTGATTGAACTGGATTTGGTATTCTCTGAGTTGTATTGTGAATTGTAATAACTGTTGATGTTGCTTCGGTTGTAACCACTGGTTGAGAAATTAACCCCTGCAGAGAAGGAAGAGTAGGGATTGGCCTTGGCATCCTGCTGGTGCGTCCAGAGAAGTTTTAGGTTTTTTGCCACCATGTAATCCGGCATATCCCGTTCGCTGGTAGCATCCCAACGGTAATTGACCGTCAGGTTACCGCGGAACTTATAGCGTTTGATATAATTGCTTTGCCCATATACCGCCCAAGTTCCCTTGGTGTAAATGTCTCCCGTTACTTCCAAGTCCATGTAGTCGCTGATAGCAAAGTAGTAGCCTAGTCCACACAGATAGAGTCCGCGACTATAGTCATCGCCAAAGGTGGGAATAATCAGTCCACTGGAGTAGGAACTGGTGAAGGGGAAATAACCGAACGGTATCGCCAAGGGAACCGGTACATCTCCGACAACCATATAAGCCGGTCCTGTGGCAATATACTCTCCGGGTTTCACTTTGGCTTTGGTCATTTTGAGATAGAAGTGGGGATGCTCATGGTGATCACAGGTGGTGTATCGTCCGCCGGCCATCATCATTTCGTCTTTCTTTGCACGTTTTGTTTTTTCCGCCACGACATAACCTTCCCCTTGTGTGGTTACCACATCGCGGATGAAACCTTTTTGCGTTTTCAGGTTGTAGGTTATCTCATTGCTTTCGTAACTATCCTGTCCGTCCTTGAAAACAGGTTTGCCGATTATCTCGTCCGTTGAATCTTTCACACCATGGGCAAAGACAAGATTACTATCCGTTTTTATCTCAATGTAGGCACTCTGAAGCTCCATCGACTGGTATGTCACCTTTCCGTCTCCGTGCATAGTGGCCTTTCCGTTGGCTTGCAGCACAATGGAATCTTTCGCCGTGTAGGAAACAGGGTGATCAATGGCCTGCGGGTAGGCAGCTACTGCCACCCACAATGCGATGCCGATAAGCCAATATGTTGCTCTTCTTATGTGCATGTGCGCTCGTATACGCGATAAAAAGCCTGCAAAGGTACTATTTTTTTTTCATATTCCCAAATTCATGCGAAAAAATCTTGTATTTGAGTGTCTTTTTATGCTTTTTTCTTCCAAAAACTTGCATATATACTAAAAAAGCAGTACTTTTGCAGGCTAAATCGTCAATGTGACTATGACACTACAAGAACATATTGCACAAGTTGCACAACAGGTGGAGCAATTTTCTGCCTCAAGTCAGGAAGCCTTAGAGGCTCTCCGCATCAAGTATCTTTCCCGCAAAGGCGAAATAACCGCTTTGTTTGAAGAATTGCGGGCCGTTCCTAAAGAAGAGAAAGCCCAGTACGGTCAGCCCCTTAATCTGCTTCGTCAGAAAGCGGAAGCGCGTATCAACGAATTGCGTGAGTTGTTGGCGCAGAAGAAAGCCGCTGACGATGTGGCATCCGCCGATTTGACCCGCACTCCCGATCCGATAGCGATAGGCGCACGCCATCCGTTGTCGTTGGTTCGAGAGGAGATTATTGATATTTTCTCGCGCATCGGTTTTACGGTGGCTGACGGTCCGGAAGTGGAAGATGATGAGCATGTATTCGGTTTGCTTAACTTTGCGCCCGAACATCCTGCGCGTGACATGCAGGACACTTTCTTTGTTGAAAAGGAAGAAGGGGTGCAAAAACCCACAGACATCCTGCTTCGCACTCACACAAGCAGTGTTCAAACTCGCGTAATGACAGAGGCAGCCGAACGTTTGCGTTCCGGTGAACAATCGTCTATCCGCGTGCTTTGTCCCGGTCGCGTATATCGCAATGAGGCTATCTCGGCCCGTGCGCATTGCTTTTTCCATCAAGTGGAAGGGCTTTATATTGACAAGAATGTCAGTTTTGCCGATTTGCGCCAAGCGTTGCTTTACTTTGCCAAAGAGATGTTTGGTGCGGATACTCAAATCCGCCTTCGTCCGTCCTATTTCCCATTTACCGAACCTAGTGCAGAAATGGATATCTCCTGTAACATCTGCGGGGGCACAGGTTGTGCATTCTGCAAAGGAACAGGGTGGGTTGAGATTCTGGGATGCGGCATGGTTGATCCTAATGTGCTTGAGGCTTGCGGCATAGACAGCAAGGTTTATTCCGGTTACGCATTCGGTATGGGTGTAGAGCGTATCGCTAACCTTAAATACCGCGTAAAGGATTTGCGCCTATTCTCAGAGAACGATATTCGTTTTCTCGGTCAGTTCCAAAGCTGCTGAAACTGAAATGCTTCGGGAAAGAAACTGAAGTGCTTCGGAGAAGAAACTAAAATGCTTCTAAAAGAATGGAGTTCCTCAATCGGGGAACTCCATTAAATATGCCTTTATGAAAGCATCAATATCTCCATCCATTACGGCACCGACATTGCTTGTCTGATAGTTGGTGCGATGGTCTTTCACGCGCCTGTCGTCAAAGACATAAGAGCGAATCTGGCTTCCCCATTCAATCTTTTTCTTTCCGGCTTCGACTTTTGCCTGCGCCTGACGGCGTTTTTCCAGTTCCAACTCATAGAGTTGACTGCGCAGATGGCGTAAGGCGTTTTCGCGGTTTTTAGGCTGGTCGCGCGTTTCGGTGTTTTCGATAACAATCTCATCGGGTTGGCCTGTGAGAACGTTGATAAACTTATAGTGCAAACGTACACCGGATTCGACTTTATTCACGTTCTGTCCTCCGGCACCCGAACTGCGGAAGGTATCCCAACTGATACCGGCGGGATTGACTTCTATTTCGATGCTATCATCAATCAAAGGTACGACAAAGACACTGGCAAAGGATGTCATGCGTTTACCCTGTGCGTTATAGGGGCTTACTCGCACCAAGCGATGTACGCCGTTTTCGCTTTTCAGGTATCCATAGGCCATGTCTCCTTCGATGTTCATGGTGACTGTTTTGATGCCGGCTTCATCCCCTTCCTGCAGGTTGGAAATGGTGACTTTATAGTTGTGCTTTTCGCAATAACGCTGGTACATACGCATGAGTTGTTCTGCCCAGTCCTGTGCCTCTGTTCCTCCGGCGCCGCTGACAATCTTCAGAACAGCGGGCATCTGGTCTTCTTCGTGGCTCAGCATATTGCGCATTTCGAGGTCTTCGATTTCCTCTTTTGCGCGGGTGTAAGCGGCATCGAGTTCATCTTCTTCGACAAGGCCTTCTTTGTTGTATTCCCAGGCAAGGCGCAGTTCATCGGTAGCACTTCTGACGCCCTCATATCCTTCAATCCATCGTTTGATGGCTTTCACTTTGCGCATCTGTGCTTCGGCTGCTTTGGCATCGTCCCAAAATCCGGGTGCCTGCGTGTGCAATTCTTCCTCCTCCAGTTGGATTCGTTTTTCATCGATGGCGAGATACTGCTTCAGTTTATCGGCCCGTTGCTCCAAGTCTTTGAGTTGCTCAATAGTAATCATGCGTGTTGTTATTATTTGACTTGTGTTCCTTGTGCGTTATAGGTTTTGTCGTCACGGTCAATAAGAAGTTGTCCGTCTTCGAGGCGTTTCGTGGTTTTTGTGTCCACTGTGACATCGTCAAGTCCTACGTGTATTTTTCCGCAGCCGGTGTTATATTGCTTGCAGAAAGCCCAGAGGTCATCCACTAAATGATAGTAAGGGGAGCCAGTGGCAAAATAGGATTTCCAATCGTGACCAATGCCGGAAACAGACGCAAGAATTATCTCCACTTCGCAATCAGGAACGGTGTATTTTGTGTAACTGATATCGTGATCTGTCCACTCAACAGGTACTTCCTGGCAGTTTTGTGCTAGCGCCCATTTCTTTAGATAATTCTCAACACCATCATAATCCATTATGTTATCTGATGTACCGTGCAAATGAAAGATTGGTATCGGACGGCTGCAAGAAATAGAAGCACCGGTAAGGTCGTAACCACTAAACGAAACAACGGCAGCTATTCTATCGGGGGCTTTTTGCGCCATGTAATAAGCAAATACGCCTCCCAACGAGAAACCGGACATATAGACGCGGGTATCATCAATATTATAGTCGGTTTTGACTTCATCAATGATGTCCAGCATAAAATTGACGTCCGTCATATCGTTAATATTCCATCCGGTCGTATATGGTTGTCCCCAAGCGGTACCTTCAATACCAACCGGAAAGACAACGACAAAACTTGCGGTATCTGCCATCAAAGGCATCCAACGCATTTGTGTTTTTTGATATTGATAGTCCTGATTCATGCCGTGGCAGGAGATGAACATGGGGCTGTTGGGTTTCAGATTGGTTGGCACATAGAGGAAATACTGCCGCTCTACGCCACCTGATTGGATGGTTTTCAGGTCATTATACTGTGCCGCACTACCTGCCATTACGCAACATAGCGCTGCGATGGAGAGGAAAATGTTCTTTATCATAGTATTGTTTATTTTATTTATTCCATCTCTCTCAAAAGGCAGGTGCGGATGAACGCATCGAAACGGATATAGGTTTTGTGACGCCCTGTTTCGGGGTCAATAGGTGCTGCGTTTTCGGGTCTTTTGAGTTGGGCTTTGAAACGCTTTTGCCAGTATTTGAGCGTAGTGAGGTCTTCCAGCGTGGGTGTGAAGTCGGGATATTTCTCCGGCTTGGCAATCATGAGGATACGCTTAACCTCTGCACTGGCGGTTTTGAAACGAAGCTGATTCTCCAATTCCATTCCAGTTGCGGGTTTCTTCTTCCAGTCGCGAGGATGGAGGATTTTGTAGGCTTCGTACTTGGAAGCTCCGACGATTTTGCCGTTTGCGTCACGGTAATACTTGCGGCGATGGATGGTTCCGTCCTTGGTGAGTGTGCCGCGGATTTCCTGGACGGGGTCTTGATAAATAACTTTTGCCATATTTTTCTCTTGTTATTGTCAGGCTCGTCTCGGCTTAATATCAGATTAATAACCTAATAATAACCCAATAATCACCCAATAAAAGCCTAATAGTCAACACTAAATTTCGTGCAAAGGTACAGCTTTTTTTTGACATACACAAATAAATCCGCATTTTTTTGCGGATTTATTTCTGAACTTATGCCTGATTGATTATGCCGGATTGAATCGGGACTTGGGTTGCTTGCAACGCGGACAGCGCCAGTCGTCCGGCAAATCCTCAAAGGCAACGCCCTCATTCTCAGCAGGATCATATACAAAACCGCAGATGGAGCAGATGTACTTTCCGGAGGTCTGCTGCCCGGAGAAATCAACCTCAGCCAGGATAGTAGGCACAGGATGCTCCAAGTCCATCACACGCTTGGCCTCCAGATTCTCATAGCCCTGCGGTGTGTGGGTGCCGCAATAAACGGTGGGATGATTACGGATGAACTCGCGGATGCGGTTTTGCGTTTCACGAGCAGCCGTGAGGTCGTCGAAGACCACAGACAACTTGTCCTCATAAAGCGCCTCATCCGCATAGGTAATATCGCCGTGAAGCATGTAGAACAGGCCGTCCAGTTCTACCACGATGATACTGTTTCCCTTCGTGTGACCTTTGGCCTTAATGAGCCAGATACCGTCTTGGATTTTCTGACTTTCCGGGAAGTTATAGTAGGCCCCATCAGTATAGCTGACGGGTACAAGGTTCGTTAGCCCCTGCAACTCAGCGGCATCCATCTCCTCCTGATTCACATAAATCTTGGCGTTTGGGAAACTCTTTAGTTCACCGCTGTGGTCGGCATGACGATGGGTGAGGAGGATCTTGGTCACTTGCTCCGGCTTGTAGCCAAGTGCCTTGAAGGCATCCATATAACTACAGATGTCTTTGCCTAAAAAAGCCAGGGCATTCGGATTAGGCGCATCTTCGGGAGTGCCGGCAGGAAGACCGGTATCCACCAGAATGACCTCGCTACCCGTGTCAATCAGATAGTTCTGAAGGCTGCCACGATAGCGCACATTCTTGTCAAACTTGTCCATTCCCTCTTCCCCTCCGAAAACGAAAGGTTGGGTATAGTATCCGTCTTTACGGAATTTTACTGCTTTGATTTCCATAATGTTAAAATATAAGGGGAAGAGCCGAGACTCTTCCCCCGACAAAGAACTCAATTAGCCGGCACCCATTTGCAGCGAACCGGAGAAATGATAGCACCTTCCTTTTTCAGTTCAGCAAAGGCTTTGTCCACTTCTTTGCGGCCAATACCAGTGATTTCCGCAATCTTTCCTGCGTTGACGGGCTGTCCGAACTCACGCATTGCTTTCAATACTTGGTCTTTCATGATGAGATTTCAAATTTATGATTTATGATTTCAAATTTCAGATTTTTTTACATCATTGCCATGAGGAAATTGTCATAGCCGAGACGGTCGATGAGTTTGAGATATTGCGCTTCCCATTCCATGTGCTCTTTCTCGCCGTCAATCCATTTCTGGATGAGTTTCTGCGTTGGATAATCGTCTGCAAAAGCCTGTGCGAGTTCGCTCAGTTGCTTAACGGCTGTCGGCTCGTAGTCCGACTCAATCTGCTGCTTCGGATCATCATAGAACGGGAACTCGATGGTCTTCATAGCCTCTTGGAGGTCAGCAGGCTTGCACCCCAGTTCAACGAGACGATTGAGCACTTCTTCTGCCTCGTCCCACTCTTCTTCGGCTTCGGCTTTCCACTTGTCAGCCAGTTTGTTCCAACCATTCAGACGGTCGTAGGCAGAGAAGGCGAAATGTTGCTTGCTGTTACCAAACCATACAGCGCTCAGATAAGCGAATCCATTCAAAGCTTCTTCTTTTGTTATAATCGTAAGAATTTAAGGGTTATTCATTGAGTTTTTTGAGTTCTTCTATCAGTTTGTCGAGCGTAGGAATCGTCTGCAATAACTCTTCCACATCACTTTCCTGCATCATTACCGCTTTGCGCATGTGTTCAGGTATGTTCTGCGCTTGCTCGTAAAGCGCTTTGCCTTGTCGGGTAAGCGAAACGATATGCCGGCGCGCATCCTCTTTACTGCGTGTACGCGTAATCAATCCGGCTTTCTCCATACGTTGAAGCAGCGGCGTCATTGTGTTCGTGTCCAATATCAACCGCTTTCCTATATCGCATACCGGTTGTTTGTCCTGTTCCCAAAGCACCAGCAGCACCAAATACTGCGGATACGTGATACCTAACGGATCCAGATACGGATGATAGGCACCCATCATCAGCCTCGCCGCAGAATACAGACGGAAACAAAATTGGTTCTCTAATTTCAGTTGCTCATTATCCATGACGGGTGAGTTATATCGTTCACGATGCAAAATTACAATAAATAATTTAATGTCGCAAGCGATTTATTATTTTTTTTCAGAAAAACTGAATTTTATTTGGATATTCCAATTATTTGTAGTAACTTTGCAGCCTAATTTGTGTTTTTCGGAAAGAAACACATAAAAACCAACGAATATGGAACAATTATACACATTGGAGTTTTTTTACAATTTCCTCTTTTTGATGGCATTGCTGTGCATTGTTATCTTCGTCACGCTGTACTTTGTGGATGCGGGCTATGGCAAAATGCGTACCGAGAAATGGGGTCCGTCCATCAATAATAAGGTGGGGTGGTTCCTGATGGAAGCACCGGTGTTCATCGTGATGCTGTATCTATGGGGACTGTCCAACGTGCGTTTCCAAGTACCTTATTTTATATTCTTCCTTATTTTCCAGTTCCACTATTTCCAGCGTTCGTTCATCTTTCCGTTCCTGCTGAAAGGTAATTCGCGTATGCCTATCGTGATAATGGCATTATCGGTGTTGTGGAACCTGATAAACGGCTATGTACAAGGCGTTTGGCTGTTCTATCTGGCACCGACGTATCAACCCTATAGCAGTAGTTGGCTGTTGTCGTGGCAGTTCATTTTGGGTACCGTCATCTTTGCTATCGGATGGATTATCAATATGCATTCGGACTACGTGATCCGTCATCTCCGCAAACCCGGTGACAACAACCACTATCTGCCCCAAAAAGGAATGTACCGCTATGTGACAAGTGCGAACTATCTGGGCGAAATAACCGAGTGGCTGGGCTGGTCTATCCTGACATGGTCGTGGGCCGGCGCATTGTTCTTCCTGCTGACATGCAGCAACCTCATTCCTCGCGCCAATTCCATTTACCATCGCTACGAGGAAGAATTCCCGCAGCAGTTCGACAGAAAGAGACTGAAACGCATTATTCCGTTTATATATTAAAATAATATGGAACAAAAACTGTTTACTCCCTATCAGTTGGGACCTATTGTGCTGCGCAACCGTTTTATTCGTTCGGCAGCATTTGAAAATATGTGCACGGGCAATGTGCCTTCCCAAGAGCTGGAAGACTACCACGTGAGCGTTGCCCGTGGCGGCGTTGGTATGACAACGGTGGCCTATTGTGCCGTGGATTTGAGCGGCGTGAGCTTTGACGGCCAATTGTACGTGCGCAAAGAAGCCCTGCCGGGACTGAAACATCTGACCGATGCCGTTCACAAAGAGGGTGCAAAAGTGAGCATTCAGTTGGGCCACTGCGGCAACATGACCCACATGAGTACGTGCCACTGCATTCCCGTGAGCGCATCCACAGGATTCAACCTCTATTCTCCGACCATTCACCGCGCGTTGAAACGCGAAGAGATACATCAGATGGTGAAGAAATTCGGTGAAGGTGTGGACTTTTGCCGTGAAGCCGGCTTTGACTGCGTGGAGATACATGCAGGACATGCCTACTTGATATCGCAATTCATCGCCAAACGCACCAACCGTCGTTGCGACGAATACGGCGGCAGCTTCGAGAACCGCGTCCGCTTTATGAACGAAGTTCTGGACGAAGTGATGCAACATGCCGCAGGTGACGAGGCTACGGGCAAACGCCCGATGGCAGTGGTGGTGAAGACCAATATGTGGGACGACTGCTGGCGTGGCGTAAGCATGGAAGAAGGTATCCGCGTGGCCAAAGAAATAGCCAAACACAAAGTGCATGGTATTGTGCTATCCGGCGGAACCGTCAGCGCATCACCCATGACCATTCTTGGTGGCGCAATGCCCATCAAGACACTGGCACACTATATGCCGATGAAAACAATGTGGTGGCTGAAAGCAGCACTGCATATTCCAGGCGTCGGCCCCATCATGACACCGACACAGCCGTTCCATGAACTCTATTTCATGCAGCAAGCCAAACGTTTCCAAGAGGAAATAAAAGACGTGCCGCTGATTTATGTGGGTGGCGTTCAGTCAGGCGATAACTGCCAACAAATTATGGATGAAGGCTTTGAGCTGTTCCAGTTGGCGCATGTGCTGATAAAAGACCCCGACTTTGTGAAACATGTGCAAGAAAATCCTCATTATCACGCAGGTTGCGGTCGCTCGAACTACTGCGTCGGACGTATGTACACGCTCAATATGAAATGCCATGAGTGCGTGGAACGTGACGGCGAGAAAATACCGGCAAACATCAAAAAAGAAATAAGCCGACTGGAGGCAGATGCCAAAAAGTCGATGGCAAAAAAATAACACCCATGCTTTCACTTGTTACAGGCGCTTCCAGCGGGATAGGGTTGCAATATGCAACGCAATTGGCGCGCGATTATAAGAGCGATTTGTTGCTTGTCTCAAATCAGGAAAAAGAACTGCAAACGGTTGCAGACGATTTGGCAACTGCATACGGCGTGAAAACCATCGCGAAATATGCAGACCTTAGTAAACAAGATTCGGCAGAAGAACTTTATCAATATTGCCAAACCGAGAACCTGGAAGTGGATGTGTTGATAAACGATGCAGGTGTGTTCTTCTTCAATCCGTATGTGGAGACCCCAATGTCACGCATAGAATTGATGCTGAATTTGCACGTGGTGACGGTAGCAAAACTGTGCCGTCTGTTCGGCGAGGATATGGCCCGGCGCGGCAAAGGATATATCCTCAATATGTCGTCCATGTCGGCTTGGATGGCAATGCCCGGCATACAGACCTATAACGCCACCAAAGCATTTATTTACAACTTCTCTAAGTCCCTTTGGTATGAGCTGAAGCCCCAAGGCGTGAATGTGCTGGTGATGGCGCCGGGTGCCGTGGATACGGCATTGTTCGGCCTTGCACCCAATCTGCGCAAACTGGCAGTGGCTCTGACGGTGAGCATACCGCCTGAGAAACTGGTGAGACGTGCCCTCAAAAAACTGTTCAAAGGCAAGAAGAAAGATACTCCCGGATTCATCAACTGGTTGGCAACACCGTTGTTGAAACATACTCCCGATTGGTTAGTGTTCCTGGCGATGAAGTATGTCGGGAAATATCAAAAGTAATTGTAAAAAGCTCCCTGTTTTATAGGGCATCAACCCACTTTTGTAAACGCATCCAGAAAGCACTTTGCTCTATTTGCGTATGGCTGATGCATTGGCGAAGGCGTTTTGACACGCGATTTTTATGGCGTTCGTCATATTCCGTGCCATAATAAAAGCCAACAGTGGCAAGAACGGAAAGAAAGACAACAAGCCAGAATTGCAAGTCAATGCCTCCTCCCAGACGGTAACAAATCCACCACAAAATAACGATAAGCAGATTCTGGGAAAGAATGGTAAACGACGTTCCTACATGGGAATAGCCCAAGGAAATATAGCGGTGGTGCAGATGGGTTTTATCCGGCAAAAGTGGTGATTGTCCCCGAAAAATGCGAGCGAACATTACCCGAATAGTATCAAAAACAGGGATGCTAAGAATAGCCAGCGCCAAAGCAACAATACCCAATGATGTGTCCGCTGAGAGCGTTTTCGGACTATGCGAAAGCAAACAGAAAACGTTGCACGCCATGATCATACCAATCAATAAACTTCCGCCATCACCCAAATACATCTTTGTTGTGCGCCCGAAAACATTGTGAAAAAAGAATGGAATCAGTGCTGCTGCCGCCACTATCGAGAAAAGTTCCTGTGTCGGGCAACCCAACATGTGAAAAACGGCTGCAAATAGCAGATTAGCCATGATGCCATAACCGGAAGAGTAACCATCTACGCCATCAATCAAATTAATGGAATTGATAATTCCAACACCGGCAATAATGGACAAGGGAAGCGCCAGATAAATGGAAATCGGCATCGTGATGCCCCAAAGGCCATGAAAATCGTCAATAAGCGACTCAGTCCCCCATAGCAACAACCAGACAAGCAACATTTCAATCAAGAAACGCAGCCATGCCGGAATATCATACAGGTCGTCCAAAACTCCCAACACAAGCATTGCCGCCATTGCAGTCAACTGATAGCCCATATCGGGAAGGCGAAAATAAACTTGGGCAATAATCAACGGGACAAAAATGCCAACGGCAATCGCTACGCCTCCTAACATCGGAATAGGATGGTCTTGCAGTTTGCGGGTGTTGGGTCTATCTTCTACATGATGATGCTGTGCCCAACGCAGAGTAGGGCGGAATGCCAACCAAGAGAGTAAGAAGGCAAGGGCAATGAGAATAATATAGGCAGTAGGTGTTATCATAACGTTTTATTTATGCCAGCCGAGGACTGATCCAGTTGCTCGTAAATGGTATTATGACTGATGTATTCAGGCACTATTTGTTTCATCTTTTTGACGGTCGGGAAAACGGCACCCGTTTGCGCCTCACAAATCAAATCGTTGACGGCAGGAAGAATAGTGTTGTAGTCCGATTCGCGCACTTTGGCTATTTTGATTTTCTCATTAGGAGTAGGCAAGGTCGTTTCGCGCTGATTAAGCAGCTCTTCATACAATTTCTCGCCCGGACGAAGACCTGTGTATTCAATTTTAATGTCTTTCCCCGGGACAAAACCTGCCAGACGAATCATATTTTTTGCCAAATCGGCAATCTTGACAGGATGTCCCATATCAAAGCAGAAAATTTCACCACCTTGGCCCAATGTGGCAGCTTCAAGCACCAGACACGAGGCTTCCGGGATAGTCATAAAATAGCGTATGATATCGGGATGAGTGACGGTGACAGGCCCGCCTGCTGCAATCTGTTTTTTGAAATACGGCACAACAGAACCATTAGAGCCTAGGACATTGCCAAAACGCGTGGTGATAAATCGTGTTGTCGGTTCGTCGGGATGAAGCGCCTGCAAATAATTGTTAAGTGACTGCACATATATTTCCGCGATACGCTTGGAGGCACCCATCACGTTGGTAGGATTAACGGCTTTGTCCGTAGAAATCATTACGAAACGCTCGGCATTGTATTTCACCGCCATGTCTGCCACATTCTTTGTGCCTAATATATTTGCCAAAACTGCCTGTGACGGAAAATCTTCCATCAAGGGCACATGTTTATATGCTGCTGCATGGAATACAATCTGTGGGTGATATTCGCTGAATATCTGTTCCAAGACATTGATATTGCGCACATCACCAATGATGCGTGTGAAATGCAAATTAGGGAACTCGGAACGCAAATCCAAACTAAGATTATGGAGAGGGGATTCTGCAATTTCAAAGAGAACAATCAACGATGGATTGTAGTGAGCCACCTGGCGGACTATCTCACTGCCAATACTGCCGGCTGCGCCTGTGATGAGAATAATTTTGTTTTGCATCATCGCTTGGATATTAGCGGTGTTGATGGTTATTACCGGCCGTTCTAGTAAATCTTCCACATGAATTGCCTCAATGGATGTAGCTTTCGGAAGATTGATATCATTAGAATCCGACTCCTGCTGTAAATCGGTGATATTCGGAGCGGTCAGGAGCGTGATATTATGTTCCAAAAATGTATTCAGTGCAGTAAGAGGAAATTCACCTCTCAGAATGGCTGGAGAGACGATCACATGATGAATATTGCGCTGTTCCATCAATTCAAAGAGATGTTCATCACGATGATAAACGGGCAATCCTTGCAGGTTATGATGGGTATCGCTGTTGTCATCGCTAATAAAACCTGCGGCACGATACTTGGCGTCAAGAGACGTTTGCAGCATCTTTGCCACCGCCAATCCCATGGACTGAACGCCGTAGATAAGGACGGGCGTGCGAGTGATATTGTGCGACAGGAACTCGAATATCGTTTTGATGGCTATGCGGGTAGTTGTTAACAAAACGATTGCCACAAAGAGATAGGCATAAAGGATCGAATTGAAAAACAAATACGTACCGCTAGAAGCAACTATTAGATTAACGGAAACCCATATTGCGACGGTCAAAAAGACAGAGAATATAACTTTGATGATGTCAATAAAGGTAGAGAATCGCAGGATGCCGGCATATGTGTGGAATGCCCAAAAGAAGATGATTTGTGTACATAGTATGATGAGCAACTGCTGCCACCAAGGAAACAGGCAAGATGCCGTGCCATTGAGGAAAAGAACTCCACCAATGGCTGTACTAATGGCAAAAGCAATAACGACAATAAGAGAATCCAACAGCAGAACGCCCCAACGAGGCATGTAGGTCAGATTAGCTATGAATTGCGCGGCAGATGTGTAGCGCTTGGCAGAAAGTAAACTCATAATTATTGTATCGTTGTTATTAATCCTTGTTTTCGTATCGTGATGAGAGCACCAAATGTGTTCCCGAACTGATCACCTATGTCGGATGCAAGGCTGATGGAAAAATCCATTCCCCAGGCTTTTTCCACGTGTTTCTGCACCTCAAACATCAATGCCGTATTGTGAGAGCGGGATGGCATACGATATGTTCCCCAATTTTCGGTATGTTGAGCTACAAAACGATAGCGAAAGCCGTATATATCTCCTTTCACGCCGAAATAACCTGCCATAACGCGGTTATTCATTTGGGTAATCAACGGCAGACCTATTGTGCGGGAGAAATAAGTCCAACCTTGTGCATATACGCCGTTTGCAAAATAACTATCGTCTCCACCGAAAACAATTCCATCTTTGTCGTGGAAAGGACCGGACTGGTCGGTTGTGTTGGTAAATTCCAATGTAAAGGCCTGCAGATATGGCCACCTCGTTTGTTCAAAATGCGCACCCCAGATACCATCGCGGTTGTTCTTACCGCCGCCAATGAATCGCAAAGGCCCGTCTTCGTTGATATATTGCCAATAGAAATCAATATGCCAATCCGTTCCTTTGACTGTGACGGTCAATTGCTGCATACCGATATGATTCCCTTCCCGCCCAAGTGTTTCATTGCGCGTAGTACCTCCGCTTTTTTGCGCAGTAAGAATGTGCCAGAAATCGGAGATGCGATTGCCCAAATCGCCTGCTGTGGCAGAATGCCCGCCCCATTGGGCAGCATGGTGAAACTCATAGCTGATGTTTAACGGAAGTTTTCCACCGACACGTCCTGCCACATAGGCATGATGGAGATACGTGCGGGATACGAAAGGATTGTTGTCGTCCAACCAACCATGTGTCAATCCGCCTTTTATGTCCAGATAGCCATATAAGCCTGGAATGGGTGTCCAACGATCGAATCCGATGGAGATACGAGGCACAGGGTGTGCATTATCCGAGAAGAGGAAATGACCCATTGTAAGTTTGGGATCTGCAGCGAACGAGTGGGGGCGAATACCTATCGTCAAATCTACAATATAAAGTCGCGCATGCGCATAGAGTTGTTCGAAATAGCCTGTTCCGAGCGTGCCTGACGACTGCAATCGCCCTGCAAGAACAGCGGCAAAGTCGTAGTCAAACCATCTGTTTGGGCGTGTAGCCGGTTTAATAATACCCAAGGCAAGACTTCCGCTATGCGGAGCAGAAGAGATAGTTCCGTGCCGATTGGTCTGTAGCAGATATGGGGCTTCTGTGCCGGAAGACGACAAGATGTTGATTTGCCCTACATAAAACAAACGGTCATGGCAGGTGTCCGGTGCCGCCATGGGAAGTGGCCACCAGTCCCATGCCAAAGCAGGTAAGGCAACGAACAATGATACTATGAGACACAGACTATTCTTCAATCAGATAAATGTTTTTCAATAGGTTACCATCTATATCTTCACCCAGTCCGAATCCTGCTTTTCCGTTCAGAGTGAATGCAATTTGATTTTCCGCCCGGCCTTCCGGCATAGACGTGACGTATTCCCAATGGTTTTCGTGTGGGGAAAAACGCCAAATCTCATCATACAGTTTACCGCCGGTGAGTGTTCCGCGGAAGAAACGTCCTCCAAACACATACAGATATTCCGATGTGCCTGTTGCCGCTGCCATCACTCGTCCATCGCCGGGAAGGGAATGCGATGTTTCCCAAGTGGAGGAAAGCAGGTCGGTTTGATACATGGCACGCACATTGGCGCCATCATAACCCAAACCCAGGCAAACCGTGTTTCCCACTATACCGCCAATGCGTCCTTTGCCTGTGCCTGCATTATTGTTTCGTTGCAAGGCAGACCATTGGTTTTGGGAGATGGAGTAGGTGTAACATTCTTTTGTTTGGTCTCCGTAATTGCCGTATAGCACATATAGATTGTCACCTGCTATGCATGAAACGGCACCTACTGTTGCCATAGATGGGTAAGTCTGCAATTGTTCCCATATCTGCGTGGCGGGATTATAGGACCAGAGGTCGCGAAAATACTTATCATCGAAATACGCACGCCCTTCGCCATAACCAAGCCCCAGATAAAGATATTCTCCATCGGTTTGCATAATGGCTTTTACCCTCGGCTTAAGTGGTGTGGGATAGGCTGTCCAAGTATCCTGATCAAGGTCATAGCACCATAGTATAGAATCTACTTTTCCGTCTTGATTTCTTCCTCCGAACACATAGAGTTGCCGCCCTATTGTGCAGGCAGCTGCCGAAGCTTTTGGTGAGGGCATGGCGGTGAGAAAATGCAATTCCATAGGATCTGCTACATCAAAATCATAATGATGGCAACCTGCCACGATGGGCAAGAGGCATAATAGGGCAATATGACAAAATGAGCGTGACATTTATTTCTGACGGAAATGGAAAGTGGCATTGCCGTGTATTTCTTTTGTGGTTTTGTCGGGCAGCACAACGGTGGCTTTCACTCCTTTCGGGAGACTTATCAACCAACTGACAGAGCCGTCCTGATGCCGTCCCCATTCCGAAGTAATGGTACCCGCAACGGATTCGTATCGTGCTTCCACATGACTCAACTCTTCCGGAAACACCGGTTGCATGTGCAGGTGTTGATAGCCCGGTTGGTCAGGACAGATACCCGCTAAATCTTCGTAATACCACAAAAGTAGGTCACCCAACAACATAACATGATTGCCTGAATTCATCTCCGGTGCTGCGGAGTTGCCGTTCCATAGTTCCCAAATTGTGGTGGCACCATGTTCCAACATATACCCCCAAGATGGATAGGAGGTCTGTCGCGCAATTTTCATCGCGAGGTCTGCATGTCCCCAACGGGTCAGTGTCCGCATCAAATACTGAATTCCTAGCACTCCGCAACTGACATGCCCGTGAAAGTCTTTTTCCGTGACTTTCACTATCTGCGCCATAACACGTTCTTCTTCGCCTTCCGGCACCAATCCAAGTGCCAAAGAGAGGATATTGGCAGTAACGGTATTATTGCTATATGACCCTGCTTCCGGATGATAGAAACGACGGTTATAATTCCGGCGGATACCCTGTGCCAGTTGTGCATATTCCGTGCAATCGCTATCGCGCCCCAATAGCAAGGCGAACTGCTGCATCTTGCCCAGTAAATTATAAAAGACAGTTGTGGAAAGAACGGTCGCTTCCGTCTGACGGGCAGGGTCTTTGCTGTGAATCAGCTCCGGACGTTCGGGCGGCATACACCAGTCTCCGTATGTATCAACCGTTAAAAGGCTGTCCACCATCGTTTCCCGCACGGTGTAAAGTACCCATTTGCGCATGGAATCATAGTGTCTGCGAATACCTTCCTCGTTGCCAAAGCGTTCCCATAACATATTTGCGACAGAAATATAGGTGCCGTTCCATGTTACGTTCTTATGATGACGGATACCCCAATATCTGGGCGCAATGTCCGAGAGTTGTCCTTCTTCGGTCTGCGAATCTTCGATGTCTTGCAACCATTTCAAGTAGAGGTCCTGATTGTCAAAAAGATAACTTTCGCCATAGGCACCTGTAAAACGGTCCCCCAACCAGCCAAGCCGTTCATCTCGTTGCGGACAGTCGGTGGGAAAACCATGATAGTTTCCTCGAATGCCATTTTCTGCCGCACGGAAAAGACGGTTCAGCAAAGAATCCGAACAATGGAACGAACCGGTTCGGCGCATTTTGTCGGCAATGATGAAACCGACGACCTTGTCCGGTGCTTGGCTCAAACCGCTTATTTCGGCATAGCGAAATCCCTGCCATGTGGTGGATGGGCAATAAACGAACGGCTGATTATCACGCGGAATATATGTGTTCGTTGCACGTGCATCGCGCAGATTGGCGGTGTAGAGACCCATCGAATCGGGTAGGAGGGTTTCTGCCATACGGATGACCACAGGTGTCGTATCATTGCCTTGTCCCTGCAGTTGAAGCCAACCCACCATGTTTTGTCCCATATCTACGATATAGGTATTTTTTATGGTCCGGCGGATGCTGAGAGGACGGATAGTATCCAATATCTGCTGTCCTGCAATGTTCTGTCTGCGCAGTATGCCATTGGGTGCCTCAAGCACTTCCGCTTGCTGCCATTGTTCGGGATTTTCGTAATGCGCATCATAATATTCTCCGTCATACAAATTGCTCCGTCGCACCGGTCCGCAATTCGTCGCTTGCCATGTACTGTCGGTGGACAAACGCATAATACCGCCTTTGGTGCGAACCACCAATTGTGCCAACGCGCGTGGTGTGCCCCAATGGCGCATACCGTAATCGCCTAACATGGCAGTGAACCAGCCTGGAGAAAGGCAAATGAGTATAGTGTCTTGTCCTTTTCGCAGCAGTGAAGTGACGTCATACTCGCAGAAATACACCGTTTTATCGTAGTCCGAAGGCAAGGGTCCTAATACATCATTCGTCACTTTCTTTCCGTTGACATAAGTGTCGGAAAAGCCTCCGGCAGCAACAAAAAGGCGGGCATCCAATGGCAGTGTATCCACCGTGAATATATAACGAAGGTGTCGTGCAGCAAGCATGGAATGTTCTTCGCGGTCGCGATAGGTGCTGTCTGGTGCATCGATGCCGATCCATTGGGCTTGTTCCCATTCAGGCGTAAGAACAGGTGTCTTACGGCAAGCCGTTAAGAACGGAAGTAAAATGATGCTCCAAAGTGCGGCAATATGCAGAGTGAACGAACGGTATTTCATGCGAATCTACGATTTGGGTCCGCAAAGGTACAACAAATATTTGAAATATGCAAGTATATTAGAGAAAAGTGGTTAAAAAAACAACAAAAGTCTTGCGTATATCAGAAAAAAGCAGTACCTTTGCGCCCTCAAACGTGCTAAAAGCATTTGTGCGAGATAACAAAGGGGTATTAGCTCATCTGGTAGAGCGTAACGTTCGCAATGTTAAGGTAAGGGGTTCGAGTCCCCTATACTCCACAAGAAATCAGTTCATCAATTCGGGTATTTCGCCGAATATTTCTCCCACTACAACATCCATCAGACGCGTACGCTGCGAATAGTTGCCACAGCCTTTGCAATGCCGTACGGCTATGGTAGCCAGTTGTTTACCCGACTTGATTTCAATGAGTTTGATGTTTCCTGAAATGATGGCACCACCGGTAGAAACGCTCATGCCGAATGCCGAAGCTGCGCCATTGCCCATATCAACTTGGTCAACGGTCAGGATAAACTTGTATTTTGCGGAAGAGGGGTTCACCCAAATACAATGGTCTTTCATCTCATCGCGTTCGTCTTCATCGCGTGTATTCTGATAGGCTTTCCAGATTTGGGGATTGACGGTGATACGTACGCCTTTCTTATTTTTGCGGTTGAAGCAAGCGCGTCCGGGAGATTTTTCCCATGCGGTGCAGTTGACGATGAAACGCTTTACTTGTGGCCAATCTTTCACCCAGTCGGAACCTTGCGATTTGTTGTAGGCATCGATGGTGCCGAGGTTTTTCTCCACTTTGTTGTTTCTGTCCAGTTGGACAACTTTGGCTTTGGACCAGTCAATTTCCACATAGGCATATTCGCCGGATGTTTTGAGGGCTTTCAGACTACCGGATGTCAGGGATACGTCCGCACTGCAAATAAGGCTGAAGCAAAGCAATAGGGATACGAAGATGTTTCTTTTCATAGGTTTGATTGTTATTAAAGTGTTATTAAAGATAAATATAGAAAAGCATTTCACGCTGCAAAATTACTACAAAAATTTGGAATATGCAAATAAAAACGTGCAAAAGTCGTAGAAAGCTTGTTTTGGGAGATTTAGGCACGTTTTTATTTGTTGTTCGCACAAGGGTGCGAACGTATGTTCGGGGGAATTTCATTGCTGCGTGGATAGTTGTTGGGGAGAGCAATGAAAGGCGGCGTCCGAAATTACTACAAATATTCGGCGCTGGTGAAGCGATTAAGCCGCACCGAAGAATGTCCGGTGGACATTTTGAGGGGTAAGTGCGGCGCGCGAGTGCGAGACTTCGACGTCGAGCATATAGAACTCCTTATTGCGCAAGTAGCAGGGAGGGCCGAAATTATAACAAATATTTATCCCGGCGGCGTCCGAAGATACTACAAATATTTGCCTCATCATCCATACACCGCGCTTTGCGCAATACACCGCTCGCAAATGCGAGCAATCCCCCTATAACCATTAGGTTATTATTGGGTGATTATTGGGTGATTATTGGGTTATTATTAGGTTATTTAGCGGACGAAAAGCAGGGGAAAGCCTGCCAAAGGTAGAAAACCACAAGCCTATCTAGTCCGACTAGTCTAACTATTCTAACTAAAGCACTAATTCTGCTAGTATAACAATAAATCTGCAAAAAAATCGCCCAAATATTTGTGTATATGAAAAAAAAGCAGTACCTTTGCAGCCGGAAATGAGTTTTGTGTGCAGAGTGTATGCAGAAAAACAGACTCTTTCCTCGGAATCAATCTACGCCGGAATAGCCTCTTGCTTTGGCAATGGCTGTGGGTTAGAGGGATTCAAAATATACTGAAATAGCGTTTATTGACGCTTTGTGTTTGACAAGTCGGAACTTCGCAACTTTCGGAAAAATAGTCAAAATCAAAGTGAGCAATAGATGCCTATGGGTATGACTAATAGTATCTTTCTTGCGTGTTTTAGCAAGGTCATTTGTCATATCGGCGTAGGTTTCCTGTTGTTTATTTGACTATTTAGGCAATGCGAAGGCCTCGACTTGTGAATGAGCAACTCGAGGTCTGCGCTTTTCTGTGTATGTAAAGGCACATGTGAGTTGACATAATAAAAACCTATGCGACAATGGGCTAACTACTAACTGCGAAAACAAAAAGTATTGATAACTTTATCAACAATAAAAACATAAAATGTCCAAAGCACTATTAAACTTTATAATTATACTTGTATCCGCCTTCCTATTTCTATCTGCGGTATATATTTATGTGAGTAATAGGAGTGGAGACATGGCGTTATACTCGTGGTTGGGGATTGATTATAACAATTATTTTTTTGAATTAATAAGGAATCATTCCTGTCGTTTATCTCCATGGGCAAAATATAATTTGCCGGATGGTCTTTGGATGTTGTCTTTTCTACTATTTATGGAAAGTGTTTGGGGAAATGAGAAACGATTGAAGTGGATGTTTTGTGCTCCAATAATCATATTTGCCGTAATGATAGAACTATTGCAATATAAAGGATTTTTTCCGGGAACAGGTGATGTGTTAGATATAGTTTATTATATAGCAACTGTTTTGCTATTTTTATTATTAATTAATTTAAAACAAAAATGTTATGAAGAAAACAATTAAAATGTTGTGCTCCTGCGTAGTAGCAGGAATGTTCGTAATGGTAGCGTTAGGATGTGCGCCCGTAAAAGGATGGCACAAGGGGCAAGCTGAATGGATGCGTGTTCAGATTCATGAGAATTTTGACTACAGCCAAGCCTTCTCTACCGCTTTGGACTTGTTGACAGAGAAGTACGAAATGGAAATGATTAACAAAGATGGTGGTTATGCACGTTCTGCATGGAATTACTACCGTCAGCCTAATGGGCTTGTCAGTCAAAAGGCACGTGTGAGAGTTACACTTAAGTTTAATCACGACAGAACACAATTGTCTGTTAAGACAGACGTACAGAGACTAATCAATGGTGTCTGGGTGGATGGATATAGCGATGTATTAGGTCGTCAGACACGTGACGACATTCAAGGAGTATTACAATAACAGAATGTTGCAAGCCTTCTCCTTTATAGTACAATCAGTTGAGGATATCTGGTATGTGTTTTGCACACCAATGTCCTCAACTGAGGATACTATTGTTGTGGATATTTGGTGTCCTGAAAATCCGATATTTACAACAAGGGCTTCTTTTTCGAAGAATGATAATTTGATTGCTTCTGTACAATATTGTATTTTGCGTACAGCACAGCAGAACCACATCAACACTAACAATTTTACAATAACAAATACATCAATACCATCGCGGCATGATGGGAATATGAATGTAATATAACCGTGGTTAGACAGAAAAGTTGCATGCATCTCTTGGATTCTATATCTAGATATGATTAAGAAAAATCGCTCATTTAGGGCGATTTTTATTTGTTGTATTTTGTGGGTGGATACCTTACCACTCCGTTACCACTCTAGACCGTCACAGGTCCATGCTATTGTTTGTTCTATCATGCATGTACACGCGTAGCAATAAACTAGCATTTATTGCATTTGCTCGCGATAAATGTAAAAAATCGCCCAAACATTTGCACAATTCAAAAAAAAGCAGTACCTTTGCAGGCAAATTACGAAAAAAAAATAAAAAAGTTTATGAAGAAATTTACTCTCATTGCGATGCTTTCGTTAATTACGATGGCCGTTTTCTCCCAAACAACATGGACAGAGACCTGCGGAACAAGTGTTTCGAAAATAGGAACAAGTTGGCCGTATGCAAATCAGTTTACCGGTTGGGACCATAATGATGATTGTACCTACAATGGTTACTATGCCTCGGTGCGCTATCTGAGTCTTTATTCCGACAATGGTCCGCACGTCTATTTGCAAGCCAATAAGGACAACAGCCGCTTCAATATTTCCGGTCTGCCGGGCGGTACGGATGTAACATTCCAATTTGACATGGTTTTATACCAACAAAATGCCACTGATAATAGTTATGCAACGACGGATCAGATAGGTTTGAAATTGAATGATGTGGAAGTGGGACTTCCGGCAATGACCGACCTTGTCAGCCAATTCACGACGATTACAGTGGAATTGGGTGACTTGGAGGAAGGAAGCACAATTGAGTTATTCAAGAAGGAAAATAACGCTGTAGAAGTTCGTCTGGACAACTTTGTACTGACGTTTGACGCTGCTACGCCGGTATATTTCTACCTTGACATTGCGGCAGGAGATGGTGGCACGGTGGACGATGTAAGCGGTTTCTATGAAGAGGGTGAGGAAGTCACTTTCACCGCTACGCCGGACGATGGCTATCAGTTCGTGCAGTGGAGCGATGGCGTGGAAGATGCCACTCGCACGGTTTTTATGAACAATCACATAGAATTGACAGCAGAGTTTGAACTTATCCCTAATACGGATGGTGGTTGCTATTCCCAGTTCGAAGGAAAAACAGGAAGCCAAATCATTGTATTGCTGTACAATAGCATCAAAGACCATACAAAACTGTCGTATGGCAACGTCCGTGCCGACAAAGCGCGTGTGGACATCGTGAATGATTTAGTGGTGGATTACTACGGCAATTGTGATTTTTCGATTAATGCTTATGAGGGTGGTGCTGATGATACTTGGACAAAAGATGCCCCCGAATGCGGCTGTTACAACCGTGAACACTCTCTGCCAAAGAATTGGTGGGGAGGATCGGAAACGGAACAAATGTACACCGACCTTCATCATATTCTTCCCACGGACAAAGAATCCAATGAGACGCGTAGTAACTATCCCTTAGGTGAAGTGTCAAATTCGCCGTCATGGACAAATACTGCCGGTGCAAAATTAGGATACGGCACATTCAATACAACGGTATTTGAACCCCTTGATGAATATAAGGGCGACCTCGCGCGCATATACTTCTATATGGTTACTTGCTATCGGGATAAAAACTTTACCAATAGTTATGGCGCAAAAGTATTCACCTACAGCAACAATATTGCCGGCTTTACCTCCACTGCCAGAGACCTATTCTTGAAATGGCATCGTGACGACCCTGTTTCGCAACGCGAACTTGATCGCAATGATGGCGTGGAAGGCAAACAAGGAAACCGCAATCCGTATGTAGATATGCCGGAGTTGGTAGAGTATATCTGGGGTACAAATTCCTCAAACATTTATAGTTGTTCCGCTACCGCAATGGATGAGGTTGAGAAGGAAAGCGTGTCAAAAGTAACCAAAGTGATAGAAAACGGTGCTTTCTACATCGTTATGCCGGATGGCACGCGTTATACGCTTATCGGAACACGCGTGCAATAAAAACCGGTTGTGCCTGACGGCGCTTACTCTTGATTGATTTCCCTGCTTTGGATAATGCGGGAATGAGCAGGAACGCTGTGCGTGAGCCAGATGTTACCGCCAATCACTGAATGATGGCCTATCGTGATACGGCCAAGAATTGAAGTGTTGGAGTAAACGGTCACATAGTCCTCCAAAATAGGATGGCGCGGCACGGAAACCATATTGCCTTTTTCATCCATCTGGAAATTCTTTGCACCAAGTGTAACGCCCTGATAGATAGTGCAATGGTTACCGATGATACATGTCTCGCCTATCACGATACCTGTTCCGTGGTCGATGGCAAAATACTCGCCAATCTGCGCACGCGGATGGATGTCAATGCCGGTGATGGAGTGGGCACGCTCAGTGATGATACGCGGAATGATAGGCACTTGCATATTGCTCAAAATATGTGCCACGCGGTAGTTAATCATCGCCTGAATGGAGGGATAGCAATAAATCACCTCATCGCGATTATCCACAGCCGGGTCATTGGCTATGGTTGCCTCTACATCGGTAAGCAGGAGACGTTCCAATTCCGGCAGTTGCGCCAGAAACTGTTCTGCCTGATCGGGACAAATCTGTTCGCCCAATGTGATTTTCAGTTCCAGTTTGTTGGCTTCAATGTAGCATTGACGAAGTTCGGGGTCTGTGGGGCAGGGTTCGTAGTACCCGGGAAAAATGATACGTTTCACCAGCGTAATCATACGCTTGATGGCTTCTATGTTAGGAAGTTTCATAACTTTGTTATTTTTGCGGAGCAGGATGCCTGTCCGGTTACTGTTTTTACGGTATATTGTATGTCATTTTCAGTCTGCTTGCAAAGCACTGTGACAGTATCGCCAAAATAGACTTCTTTTTGATAGTTTATATCAAGGCGAATGGCCTGTTTGCCGCTATCTGCACTATATTCGGAAAGGAATGACGGCAAACAAGTGTCCATCATGATTTGCAGATATTTACACGAATTGCAATGACGGTTGTAATCCACATCGGAATAACGCACCGTGTGTGTGCTTTCCACATCGGGTTCTGTCACAGGAAGCATACGCGGTGAGCGGGTGATATCCAGCACTTCGCCATCTACCGCACCGGCAAACATCGGGTGGTCGAACATATTGACGATTTCCCGTTTGTTGATATCCAGAATGGCCCATACCGATTTGGCACGACCGATGAGACGGTCTTCTGCCGCGGTGTGAAGGTATATCCGATAATTACGGGTAGAGAGCATATGTGCGTTTTGTTCAATCCAAGTCTCAATGCAGATATGTTCACCTTGAGTGGGCATGTAATCCATCTCCAGCATCATGCGCGTGATAATCCATGCGCAGTTATACGGCCGGAGTGCCTGTGTGCCAAAACCGAGGCTATCTGCCACTTTGCCGGCTGTATTCAGCAAATGTTCTTCCAGCGTGTACAGGCGAAGTCGGTTGTTCATGTCAACTTCCTGATAGGCTATTTCGAACTGTATTGTTTGTTTTTGAGCCATATAATAGCGGTTTAAGGGTACAAAAGTACTGCTTTTTGGTGGAATATACAAGAAAAATGCATTTTTTTTCGAAAAAAGCATAGAAATATTTGGTCAGATGAAAAAAAAGCAGTACCTTTGCAGCCGCTTTCAAGAAAAGCCCTGCTCAATGGTGTAATGGTAGCACTACAGATTCTGGTTCTGTCTGTCTGGGTTCGAGTCCTGGTTGAGCAACAAAGAAGTGACTGTTGATAGTCACTTCTTCTTTTTTCCTAAACACTATTTTCGTCTGGCCGCCGGTTACATCCGTTCGGGCATTTCGATGCCGAGGAGGTAGAAAGCGGATTTTAGTATTTGTGCCACGGTGGCAGACAGTTTCAACCGGAACTTCCGCACAGCCTCGTTTTCTTCGCCAAGGATGGAGAAATCGTGGTAGAACGAGTTGAACTCTGATGCCAGTGCATACGCATAATTGGCTATCACGGCCGGTGAGAACTCATCGCCTGCTTGGCGGACAATGCTTGCAAATTCACCCAAACGTTGGATAAGCGAAAGTTCTTTCTCGTTCAATTGCAGTGTTTTATCCGATGCGGTATGCAGCACCGTGTTAATATCCAATCCCGCTTTACGCAGCACGGATTGTATGCGTGCGTAGGTATATTGAATAAACGGTCCCGTATTACCGTTGAAATCAATCGATTCTGCTGGGTTGAACAGCATATTCTTGCGCGGGTCAACCTTCAGGATAAAGTATTTCAGTGCTCCGAGTCCCACTTTGCGGGCTATTTCATTGGCCTCTGCTTCGGTGATATCGGGCAGGGTATTGACTTTGTCTTTGGATATCTCTTTGGCATCGTTTATCATGGCTGCCATCAAGTCATCGGCATCCACCACCGTACCTTCGCGCGACTTCATTTTGCCGTTGGGCAGTTCCACCATGCCATAGGAGAAGTGTACCAGTTCTTTGCCGAACGGGAAACCGAGGCGGTCAAGCAGAATACTCAACACCTTGAAATGGTATTCCTGTTCATTGCCCACTACATACACCATCTTGTCAATAGGGTAGTCCTGGAAGCGCAGTTTGGCGGTGCCTATATCCTGTGTCATATAGACAGACGTACCGTCTTGACGGAGCAGCAGTTTTTCATCCAGGCCGTCTTTGGTGAGGTCCGCCCATACGGAGCCGTCTTCACGGCGGTAGAATGCGCCTGTTTTCAGACCTTTTTCCACTTCGCTTTTGCCTTCCAGATAGGTGTTGCTTTCGTAGTATATTTTGTCGAACGACACGCCCATTTGGCGATAGGTCTCGTCAAATCCCGCATACACCCAACTGTTCATTTTGCGCCACAGGGCACGCACTTCTTCATCGCCTTGTTCCCATTTGACGAGCATGGCTTGTGCTTCTTTCATCAGCGGGGCTTCTTTCTTGGCGGTCTCTTCGTCCATGCCTTTGGCGGTCAGTGCGGCAATCTCTTTCTTGTATTCTTTGTCGAAACGGACATAGTAGTCTCCTATCAGATGGTCACCTTTCTTGCCGCTGCTTTCGGGTGTCTCGCCGTTACCGAAGCGCAGCCATGCCAGCATGGATTTGCAGATATGGATACCACGGTCGTTCACGATATTGGTCTTCACCACTTTCCATCCGTTGGCTTCTTGGATGCGCGCAATCGATGCACCCAGCAGGTTGTTACGGACATGTCCGAGGTGCAGGGGTTTGTTGGTGTTGGGCGAACTGTATTCCACCATCATCAACTGTTTGCGGTCGGGTTGTTGTCCGTAGTGTTCGTCTGCGGCAATGGCGTCCAACTGGCTCAACCAGAAACCCTCGTTGATAACCAGATTCAGAAAGCCTTGCACGGCGTTGTAACGGCTCACGAGTTCACCTTTCAGGCGTTCACCTATTTCCTGTGCCACTTGGGTAGGGGCTTTGCGGGCTGCTTTCACAAACGGGAACACCACCAATGTCAGATGGCCCTCAAAGTCAGCGCGGGTCTTCTGCAGTTGCACCATTTTGTCATCGGCATCAATGCCGTATAGCTCTTTCACGGCAGCCTTCACTTGGGCTGCAAGCATTGTTTCCAAACTCATATCTCTTTGCATTTTTCTGCTAAATAGTTCCTTTCTTTGTCGTTCAGGCTTTCGGCTACGGCGTTATACACTTTTCTGTGGTAGCGGTTGAGCCATCCTTTTTCTGCCTCGGTCAGCATGTCGAAGTCAATCAGCCGACGGTCGTAGAAACAGAGTGTCAGCGTCTCAAACTGATAGTATTCTTCGCCGGTGGTACGTTCTGCGGCGGGTGCATCCACGGTCAGCATCAGGTTTTCCGTACGGATGCCGTATTGGCCTGCGCGGTAGATACCCGGTTCGTCAGAGAAGATATTGCCCTTACGAATAGGATTCGTATTGTTGTCCGTCCGTATATTCGCAGGACCTTCGTGGCAGCCCATGTAATGTCCTACGCCGTGACCGGTGCCATGGCCGTAGGTGATACCCTCGCGCCACATGTATTGGTGTGCCAGCACGTCCAATTGGTTGCCGCGTGTGCCTTTTGGGAAGTGGGCGCATACCAGAGCGATATGACCTTTCAGCACAAGCGTGAAATCGTGTTTCACTTCGGCGGGAATAGCTTTTTCGTCACCCACCCATACGGTGCGGGTGATATCGGTAGTGCCGTCCAAGTATTGTCCGCCGGAGTCCAGCAGCAGCACGCCGTTACCTTCTATCTTTGCGCAGTTTTCGGGCGTGGCATGGTAGTGAACGATGGCGCCGTTGCCGTTCCAGCCGGCTATGGTGCAGAACGAATCGTCTGTATAGTGGTTACCCAATGCCCGCAGAGAGGTCAGTTTCTCGGCAAGCGTTATCTCCGTTTGAGGCGTTTTCAGGGCTTCTGTCTCCAGCCACAGGAAGAAACGGGTCAGTGCCACTGCATCACGGCGCATGGCTTGTTTGGTGCCTGCTATCTCTACGGCGTTCTTGACCGACATCATCACTTGAATAGGACTGGGAGTGACAATGGTCTTGCGAACGGCAGGGTTGACAGCCTCATACAGAGCTTCGTTCACACGGTTGCCGTCCATCAGAATGCGTTGGGCATCCAGACTTTGCAGATGAGCGAACACATCCTCATAGTTACGGATTTCTATGCCTGTATGCTGCAGGTATTTCCGTCCTTCTCCTGTCAGTTTGCGGGAATCGATAAACAGCGTGCAACGGCGGCTTTCCACCACGCAATAGGCGATGACACACGGTGTATAATCCACATCCGTACCACGGATATTCAGCAGCCAGCCTATCTCGTCCAATGCCGAGATTACAATGGCATCGGCTTGTTTCTCTGCCAACGCGCTGCGGACGCGTGTCAGTTTGCTTTCCACGCTTTCACCGGCATATTCTTCGCCGTAAGGGAGTAGGGAATGCATCGGTATGTCAGGGCGGCCTTCGGTCCATATCGGACGGATGAGGTCCACCGAATGAACGCGGATGCCGAACTCGGCAAGTTGGTCTTTGAGGGTGGCAAACGCGTTGATGGAATACATCTCCGGATTTACGCCGATGGTGCCTTGTACGTTGCGGGAGAGCCAGTCCGGAATAGAGGGACAGTCCACATCGCTTTCGCGCATCAGTTCTATTGTGCTGCCTGCCAGTTCATCGGCGGCTTGCAGATAATAACGGCTGTCCGTCCACAGCAGGGCTTGGGATTCGGTCACTACCATCGTGCCTGATTCGCCGGTGAAGCCGCTTACCCACTGCATCTCCATCCAGTGAGGAGCCATATATTCGGATGCATGGGGGTCGGTTCCGGGAACGATGCAGGCACTCACTTTTTGGCTCTGCATTTCTGCGCGCAGGGCGGCAAGTCTTTCGGGTACGGTCTGTGTCATAGGTCTTTTACGGCTTTGAACGACATATCCAGCGATTTCACCGAGTGTGTCAGGGCGCCTACGGACACAAAGTCCACGCCTGTCTCTGCATACGAACGGATGGTCTCGAGGCGGATATTGCCGCTACTTTCTATCTCTATGTATTTGTCTTGTTTCCAGTTACGGATGAACTGCACGGCTTCGCGTGTCTGTTCGGGTGTGAAATTGTCCAGCATGATACGGTCGGGTATGCCTGTGGTCAGTGCTTCTTCTATCTCCGCCATGTTACGCGTTTCGATTTCTATTTTGAGGTCTTTCTTTTTCTGTTGGCAGTAGTCACGGGCGCGGGTCAGGGCGGCGGTGATGCCGCCTGCAAAGTCCACATGGTTGTCTTTCAACAGAATCATGTCGAAGAGTCCGATACGGTGGTTCATGCCACCGCCTATTTTCACGGCTTCTTTCTCGAGCATACGGAGTCCGGGAGTCGTTTTGCGTGTATCCAGCACATGGCAGCCGGTGTCGGCTATCAGCGACTGGTAGGCATGGGTTGTTGTGGCGATGCCGGACATGCGTTGCATGATGTTCAGCATGGTTCGTTCCACTTGCAGGAGGCTGAGTTCTTTGCCGTAAACGCGGAAGGCGATGTCTCCCGGTTTGACGTGGTCGCCGTCATGCAGGAACTGTTCCATGCGCAGGGTGGGGTCGAAGTAGTTGATAACCTCTTTGGCTATTTCCACACCGGCGAGGATACCTTCTGCTTTGATTATCAGTTGTTGGCAGCCTGTTTGGGAGGGTGGGATACAGCACAGCGAGGTATGGTCTCCATCTCGGATGTCTTCGTTGAACCAGATTTCAATCAGTTTTCTCAGTTCGTAGGTATTCATAGTATCATTTTTTTCACGCTGCAAAATTACAACTTTTTTTTGAGATATGCAAATATTTTTTGCAAAAAAGAGCATGGCGGCGTGCCATGCCCCTTTTTTTCAATACATCAAAGATCACTTTTGCGGAGCTTACTCGCCTTGTTGGGCATCATACGCTGCGAGCTCTTGCTGGAACAGCCACTGACGGAATGTGCCCGCATAGCCGGAAGCGTGGTACGCTATCAAATCTTGCTCACGCGTAGGACCGTTGATACGCTGACGGACAGCGGCCGCTACGGTCTTGAACCGCAACTGTTGCGCCAGTTCTCGTGCGGTGTACGGATAGTTTTCGAGGTTACGCTTTCCGCGGATTTGGGTGAAGTTCCGTTTGGAAGCCTCACGGTGACAATAGGTTACGCGCGTTTTGGCGCTCAACTTGCCCGAAATATGGTCTATCGGGTCCAGAAACTTTACGTTTGACATAATGAGTTAAAGAGTTAAGGAATTAAGGATTAAGACTTCGTCTTGTTCTTTTCAGTTCTTAAAGGACTGCGTGATATATGCTCGCTCCGCGACTGCCCGTCCCCTCGGGCACCTCCAGTGTTCCACGCCCCATGCGCGGAATCCCCTGTCGCTCCGGAGCACATATCCAACAATCCCTACGGGAGGAACTGAAAAGAACAGAACTAATCCGTTTAGGGATTAACGTTTAGCGTTTAGGGTTTAGAGGTGCTTTTCGGCATTGTAGGTTTCTACGGTTTTGGTCTGGATGACAACGGAGGTGTCGCCACGAGTGAGGTACTGACTCTCATTCGTCACTACACGAGTCACATTGCACGAAGATAATGCTACCAAAGCCATTCCTAATGCCAGGATAATCAGGTTTTTTTTCATGTTAAATCGTTAAATTGTTAAACTGTTAAATTGTTAGCTGTTATTCTGCCAGTTTGGCGTACTCTTGTGCGAAGACGTAGCCATAGAGCGTGGTGTACTTTTTCTGGCGCTTGAATGCTGTTTCGTAGACTGCCCGTTGTGCGCTGTCTGCCAGTGCCGTTTTGGCAGCTGTTTGTGCAGTACGGAACTTGGCGCGTGCCGCCAGTTGGTTGGCAGAGGGGTCACCCTTGTAAGGATAACAGATTTTGCCGGAGAAGACTTTTCCGTTGCGGCGGAAGAAATACATGTCGGAATGTTCGCAGATTTTGCCGTGCATGGACTCTACTAATTCCATTGGTTTGATTTGGCTCATACTTTTTCGTTTTTTTAGGGGTTAATAATTAAGTTAGTTGATTATATGGAGCGTGCACGTCCATTCGTGGTTGAAAGTAAGCGACTGTGCCAAGGTGCGGCGGATGATGTCGCAGGCTTCGTCGGGAAGGAAGAGTTTTGGGTCAAGCGGAACGACCGAGACCGTAAGGGTATGTCCTTTGACGGAGAGTTTGGGAGAGAGTGTTTCGAGATGATAGAGGACAGCCTCTTTGGCTTTCTGCATCTCCTCTGCGGATTGGCAGGGGATGGTGATTTTTACTACATTTTTTGTTTTCATAATAACTTATAATTTTAATGAACAAAAACATTGATAATTTTGCTTGTCCTTTTCGGGACGTGCTTCTATAATAATGCTGCAAAAATCTTCGGCACGGAAGCGGTTTTACGCCGAAGATTACCAGAATAGAAAAGTAGGAATGTATATGAAGAAAACGAGAGACCTTGATTTTCAGGGTCTCCCGATTAGTGATTTTTTTTTGAAGAAAATTATCTTTGTGCCGAAGATTACGCCGAAGGTTCTAATATCCGGAGCATAGTTTCGATAGCCGGGATAGCCGTTTTAGGTTCTTTCTGTTTGTGTAAATCATGTAGCGGACGGCGATTACTATCGGTGAAGTGGCTTTCAGTTATCTGCCAAATCTTTCCTCCGTCGGGAATATATATCAGTTCTGATTCTACTGCTTTCCGTATAAGATAGTAAAGATAGGCCGGTTTGGCAATCCATTTGACGCGAGCCGTTGATTCTTGGCCTGAGAAGATGGCAAGAAAGTCGTCCGGTTTCGTATCTGCGGCAATCCATTTGGCATTTAGCAGGCATTGATAAAGTTTGGTGATAGGAGTGAAATATTTGTCTCCATAGCGGTATTTGAATGTGGCAGTTTGCAGTTGGGGTGTCTTAATCCGTAGTGTTGTTTTAGAAACAGACGGTTTGGTGCTTGTCTTGTTTCCATTGACGAATTGGATGCCGATGCCGCCGGCTTCGACATTGTTAATCTCGTAATCTACGTGCTTTGATTGCACATAGTCACCGGCTACGTTGATAATTGTTTTAGCGTTGTCTTCCATGGTTACTAATCTCCGCATATTTGCGGTGAATAAGTTGTTTTTTCTCCGCAAAGCTCTTTAATCTTTGGTTGTTTGGGCGCCGATGGCTCCGGATTGGACGTTATCTATATGTGCTCCGACATGCTTGTCTCCGGCGATATAGTCTCCTTGGATGTTATAGGTATTGTTATGGTACCATAGTGAGAGTTGGTCGATTTGCTTTTTTAGGGCTTTGTTCTCCTTATCCAAATTGTTGGCTCGTTGATGCTCGCGGAAGAGTGCAACGCGCAACTGCTCTTGGGTAGCGAGCACTTGCTGCATTGCTTTTTGATGTCCTTCGATCAGTCCATTCTGCTGTTTAGAGAAATCAAGTAAGGCTTCTATGTTAAGGTTGTCGGTTTCCACTAATTACTCGTCGTTTTCCTCTGCCGTTCGCGGTTTGAAGCGGGCAGACATTTTATAACACTCGCCGCCAATGGCTTCGTCATACTTATCGCAGCGGACGAGATCAAAAATAATCGTTTGCTTGATATAGTCATATTCCATGTGGTCAAACAGTTGCTTGGTATTGATATAGAAATATGCACCGGATTTGCGTATAGCAAACGCACAGTCATTGCTATCTGCATTGACGACCGCCATATAGAGCACCTTCTTGTCCTGTGTGTCCGGCGCAAGGATGACGGCTTTTGTTTCGTCAATTTTAAGCTGGTCAATGGCATCTGTATTAAAACCCGTTTTGCCTGTTTGTTGAATTGTGGCCTTAGGTTTCAGGCTATAATCTTTGGCATTTATAACTTCACCAATCATTTTATTTTTGCTTTCTTTTTGATTTATTTTTCAAAATACTTTGCAAAATTACAATAAATTTTTGATATGGCAAAATTTCTTGAATAAAAAATGTATAAAATGTTTATTTTTCTAGCGAATGGTGTAAGGAAATATAAAATCGCCTGTTTTTCGCAGGCGATTTTATGCATAGTAAACTTTACCAGTAAACCACTTTATCGACGATGGTTACTGAAGTAGAATGAGCTTTGTATTCTAATATTTGATTTGGAAATAATTCAATATGGCTTTGTATTCGTCTTGGGCGGTAAGACAAGTGTCAGTCAAGTAACCGTTTGTGTGTCCCCAATTTTGGATGCCGCGGTAATAGTACAAACGCAAGTTTTCTGTGATGATAAACGGCACAACAGCTGTCTGCAAGCATTGCCAGAACAATAGTAACCGTCCCACACGGCCATTGCCGTCTTGGAAAGGGTGAATACGTTCAAACTGTACGTGGAAATCAAGAATATGCTCTAATTCAATGACCTTGAGATGGTTGTAGTCAGCAAGCAAATCTTTCATGTGCTTGTGTACGTCTTGAGGAAGGACGGTTTCTTCGCCTCCCACTTCATTGGCAAGACGTTTGTAATCTCCAACTGCGAACCAAGACTTCTGGCTGTCTGAGGTGTTGGATTTGAGAATGCGGTGCAGTTCTTTGATATGTGCTTCGGTGATTTTGTCAGTCGCGTGGTCAATTATATAATCCACGCAGCGGAAGTGATTAACCGTTTCCATAATATCATCAATGCGCGTGTTTTCGGAAGTAATGCCAAGTGTGTTGGTCTCAAAGATATAACGCGTTTGCTCTTTGGTCAAACGGCTTCCCTCAATATGGTTGGAGTTGTATGTAAGGTCTATCTGCGTACGGTGATAGATGCCGCCCTTCAGTTTGGTTTCTTTTTCCTCTCGCAGTCTAGATAGTAATGGAGACAAGCGTTTCTTGCTTTTGTGTGGCAGGGCTGCATCAGCAGGAATATTCCATGTCTTACCTGTTAAAAATGCGCCTTGTATCTTACCTGCAGCACAATAATTGCGCACGGTGCGCTCGTTCACACCATATTTTTGAGCGAATTGGGTAACAGAAATAAAATCCATATCGGCAAGTTTTAATCAAAATCCGCGGCAAAGGTACTAAAAAATTCCGATACCGGCAAGAAAAATCTTCTTTTTTGTCGATTAAGCTTGTTTTTATGTGATTTTTTTTGCATATTTGTGTCAAAAAAGATGATTTATGGTTACATTCGCGTAAGTTCTGACAAGCAGACGGTCGAGAACCAGCGATTTGAGATTGAGAGGTTCTGCAAAGTGGATAACATGTGTATTGACGGTTGGATAGAAGAAACTATCTCCGGCACAAAGAACTACAACAAACGACAATTAGGGGTGTTGCTAAAGAAAGTGGAGAAAGATGACATCATCATCTGCTCGGAGGCAGGCGGGGAGTTTGGTTCCGGCGGCTTTATGATGTGCGACGCAGGCACAACAGAGACCGTGACGCGGACATCCCTCTTTCGTACAAAGGCAATCTATATTATTATATGGACAGGGCATGGTGTTATTTTAATTCAGTATTATACTTCAACAATTCCTTCTTCTGTTTCTATTTGTAACGGTTTATCTGTTAATTGTATTCTATGTTCTTTTGCTTTATCAATGAATTGTAATATTATATTACTGTTCTCATTTTTCTTTATACTTTTAAGTATACTTCTTTGATACATTCGTTGCATGTGAGGAATTTTAAATTCTTTTCCATTTAAGACACAACGAACATTTTGAACACTTTCTATAAAAGCAAACTCCTTTTTTACCTCTGGATTAATTGTCGTTTCCGAGACCTCGATTTTATATTCAAAACCTTTAGAAGAATGACGAATAATTAAAGGTTCTTTTTTCAAATAATGATATACAATTTCTGCAGCGAACAAATTATCAGCCGAAAAATTCTCATACTCATTAAAGCAGCAACCCATTAATAATTCTATCTCGCGAATATACTTATAATATTGCAATGCTTGTTTTGATTCTTTTCTCTCTTGCTTTAATCTGCTTTTAGGAAAAGCATATGTTAAATTTTTACTGATATTATCTCCAGAAATAACGGTTAATGAAAATTGACATCCACTGAATAATGCAGAAAACAAATTTTCCCATGCAATTGCAGTATTATTATTTGTATATCTATCTTTTTGCCTAAATCTAAAGCCTTCTTCTCTATTCGGTAGTATTGGAATAAGGATTTCTAGAATCCCAATATCTGCATCCGCATCTATTTGCAATTGATCAAAACCATTATCATAGAATCTACAAGGTGCCTTTTGAATGATTTGCTTCTGTGGTATTGATATACATATTTCTCCTATTTTAGGAATCGGATATGTATATATTGTACCCTTACTCTCATCGCGACGTATCAAAATATCATTAGCTCTATATTCGAAACCTCGGACATCTGCTATTTTCCTTAAAGGCAAATTATCAAATCTTTCATCATAATACGGTAACGATTCGGTCCTGTTTTTTTCTAAAGACAAGTTTATCGTATGCTGAATATCTTTTCCAGAAGCACTTTTTAATGCGATTAATCTATTCGGTGTATTTTCCCCTCCTAGTTCAAATCCCGCTTGTAAGTCATATTCGCGTAAAAAATGGTCGCAATCTTCTACACTTGTATTCTTTGCTTCGTAGTCCTCTACGATATGATTTTGAAGGGCTGGAATTAGTTCGTTGAATAAATCTTCTGCTTTTCCTTGAATATATTTTGCTCCGAACCCTTCCAATTGCAACCGTTCTGTTTCTCCTATACTCGGTATCAAAACAAACAACTGTTTAGCAGAATTCCCCATTTGCTTTTTAACATTCTCTATTAGAATTTGAATGTTTTGGTCCGAGAGGCTATATCCTATAAATAAAACATTATGGCGAGAAAACTCAGCACGTACAGTATCCCATATTAAATTTTCTTGACTTTTGTCATATAGTTTATTGTAATCTTTTTGCGTTATTACAATATTATCCGGATAAGAAAAGTCACCATGAATTTTATATATAGTGGTTTTATGTTGGTCAATTTCTGACAAATCTGAATTTGTTACTACTATATTACAATCATTTGCATACGCATCTTCAATTAAAGAATCATAGTTTGTTGTAATGATATGTTTGAATAAAGGAATATTTGCCAGTTGTTCTTGATCTGTGATGTCTTTTCGCTCAAAACTGAATGCTTTTTTGAGTATATCTATTAAAGCATTTCTACCATAATGAGTTTCGTAAACTCCTGACAATTTTTGCAACGTAAATTCTGTTTTTAAGTTATCATCATTTTTTATTCTATCAGGCAATGCATCATAGAATATTTTACACAAGTCCTTCCCACTGGGTGCACCTGCTTTAATAGAAAATCCGGATCCGATAAATAACACGACATCCCCTTTTCGTATTAGTTCTATGATTTGCTGATATTGACTCTGCATAAATTCTTAATGACTATTATAATAATTCATCCACAATCACATAAAATCCGGATTCGGAGTAACGCCTGTCAACTCTTTAAACTTAGATTGGAAGTTTTGGAGTTTTTGGGCGACTGTGCGGTCGCGGTTGAAGAACGGCAGGCCGTAGATATTGAACTTCTCGCCTTTCAAGCAGAATTGCCCTATATCTGCACCTTGGATTTGATTAAGGAAATCTTCTTTCCATTGATCCGTAGCTAATAGATGCGTACCTTTCGGCTCAATGAAGATTTGCAGATTGTCATACTCCTTGCCATCCTTGCGGCGCAAGAACAACACGAAGTCTGGTGCAAAGGGTTTTCCATCCTCAAAGTTGTAAATCTTAAAGTCCAACTCATTGCGCACGAGATACACTTCTTCGCTGTATTTCTCGCGCAGTTTGGCATAGATTTCGTCAATATATTTCACCAGATATTTTTCTTCTGACGTACCGAAACAATCTGTATATGCATACCAATCTTTTTCGCTTAGATTCAAATGGAAGCCGCTATTGTATATGTTATTCATGGACTTGCCGAGTTGCTCATTAGTATGCGTATTTTCGAAACGCAGTTTATGGTCACGGAAGATAAGGTTGACCGCAGCAGGCTTGAACTCGGTCGTTCCTTTGTATTGCTTCTCTTGCGTGGATAACTGAGGCACAATCTGCCGGAGCACTTCGGTAGCCACAAAGAGTTTATTCTTTTGCGACATCTTACCGGGTTCTATCTCATCCGACGCGCCAGTTACTACAAACTGAATCAACCGCAGATAGCGTGCATCTTCCATAAACATCTTGATAGATGTAAGCGATGGGAATAGCTTCTTCAACTTGTCAAAATGTAGTTCAGAGAAACGGTTAATGGCGGTACGTATTACATTTTCTCCCAAGTCGGAGAATTTCAATGTAATACGGCTTTGCGCAGTTAGTTCCGAAGAAGTATAACGCCCGAAGATATCACCGGATTTCTGTTGTCCGGTAGGCATGGTTACTTCGTAACGCTTATTACGTATAGCGTCACTTAGACCATCCACATTCTTTTCTTCCGGCTTTACTTCTTGCTGTTCGTTTTTAAAAATAACGCCGGACTTATATAAACGCGATTGTTTGAAATTCTCTTTGAGATTCTCCTCTACCTCAATGGTATGTTCTGCCATAATGCCGGTATCTACCAAAGCGGTGCGCAATTCTTGAATATAACGCGGATTGTGCTGGCTGTGATAGTGCAGTTTCTCAATGAGACGTAAAGGATTATCTATATCTGCATCGTATTTACGCATTCCGCTCAATCCCGGCTTATTGGGATCATCAAACGCATAGTAACGCGCACCACGTCCGATGAGTTGTGCTTCTTGCATAGTGGTCTTTCCCGGCTTGTTACCTTTTGCATCGCGTGTATCATACAAGCGCACGATGTCATACAAATTCAACACATCCCATCCTTCGTTCAGCATATCTACCGCGAAAACGGCTCTATAGTCATTATTGGGAGATTCTAAAGAATTAAGGTGCTGCTGTTTCTCCGAGGTGATATTATTTCCGTCCACCAAGAGTAAACGCTCCTCGCTGAAATCTTCTTGCAACTCCAATATCAGGTTCTCATCTGTTATCCCGTGTTCCTCAAAATAGCGGAATGCTGTTTGCAGATCATCACAAGCCAAACCTCGCAAGAAAGCAATCTTATCAGTCTTGAGGTGCGCAATTGCGTCCACAAAGGTCTGCAAGAAAGCGTTATTGTCTTTAATAGTCTTGGACTTGAACATAACAACCGGCTTGCGGTTGAGACCAAGCGTTGAAAACAACTTGCGTTTGTATTGACTTAAAACAACCGCCTGCAATGCACGGTCAATCGGAGCAAGGTCGGCTTCGACTACTTCAATATCTTTAGAATAACCATCCTCACGGAAACGCTTTAGCGGATAATCAAAGATGATTTTGTCGTAGTATTTCTCTGCTATAAACGGGTTCGTCAAATCTGCGGTCGCCGTAAACTCCAAAAGGATGTTGCTGTCATTGCTTTGGAAGATACGCATAACTGTCTGTTCCCAGTTGGTCGTCTCGTCATTATTCTCGCCGGTATTGAAATTAAGCGCCCTCTGACGACCACCGTCGCGCGTTTCCGAATTGATATGGTGTGCCTCATCAGCAATCAATACCACTTTCTGCTCGGCAAAATCATCTATGGTCACACTATTCTCACGCGGGTTATTAAGCGTGGTGTGCAGCCCTTGAATAGTAGTCAAGCAGAAATTGATACAATCAGGATTTGCGCCTTGGAAATTCTCTACCTCGTTTATCTCCACTTGCTTGCCGTTAATCTCTATCTTCTGTGAAAAGAGGTATTTGTCAGAAGCGGGATTAAGAAAGTTATCACGCGTTTTCTCCACGATATTCGTGCTGTCCACAAAGAACAAGAAATTGCGGTAGCCTTGCTCATACAGATAAAGCATAGCACCTGCCATTACCAGCGTTTTACCCGAACCTGTTGCCATATGGAATAGCAAGTGTGGACGCAAAGGCTTCCAATCGAAGGTCTCACCTATAAAAGTAGTGAAATAGCGGAAGCACTCGTCTTGGTACGGACGCAGTTTGCGTGATAACGAGGTATAGAAGTATTGCGGCAACTCTATACGGTCCAAATACCGCTTGCCGAATTCTTCCGTCAGTCGTTCTTGTAGTTTCTTATCTGCGGGCATAGAATTGGCGAGTTAAGAGTTTGTCATTTTCGGAGAGCGTAAAGGCAGAATCGTCCATATCCGCAAACGGGATATAAAGCATATTCTTGTCGAGGCACTCAATCAAGAAACGCTTTTGGTCATCTAACGAAAGGTCTGCAAATTCCTCTGCGTGCTCGTTGATCATCTTCGGGGTGACTTTGTACGACAAGAAGCCTTTCTCTTGCAGCACGCTCCATATCTTTTGCAATTGGGCAGACTGTGTGGCTTCCATTATCTCATCTACTAACTGCTGATTAGCCTGCGCAAGTTCGCAATAAACAAAGGAGTTGTGCGTGTACTTGTCGCCATCCGTTAATTCAGGAGTTTGTGGTTTCCATCCAACAGATTTAGATATACCTCCTTGTTCACCATTGATGACCTTACTCATTCGTTTAATTGTTTCGGTTTCTATATAATCCATTTGGTCAACCGCGATGTACTGACGATTCATCTTATGAGCAACAGCAGCTGTTGTTCCGCTTCCGACAAAGAAATCCATAACAATCTCTCTTTCTTCGGTCATAGCTCTAACAAAGAATGCGACAATACTTTCCGGCTTTGAATTTGTGAAGTTGATACCCATATTTTTCAAATGGGTACTTGCATCCTCGTTTGTTCCTACTCCTATTGCTTTAGACAAGTACTGATCTTCAATATACTTCTCTGGAGCCATAGTTGTTCCCTGCGGTCTTTGAAAACGTATTGAAAATTTATCAGTTTTAACAATAAAATATGTACCAATGGATAACTCTTCGTCTAACATCTTTTGAGACCACTTAAACTCACCCTTTAAATGGACCTCGTTAGCGTTAACTCCATTTACCACATTGATATCATTTAATAACTCTACTCGGTCTGGTTTTCCTGCTCGGTAGACACCATCTGGTATATTGAATTTTATACAGCCAACAGGGAATACCAATTCGTGTTCACTATTACCTGCATTTAATAAAGGAGCGTCCCCATTTTCTGTTTCTTTGCCCTTATAAGCAATAGACGCGTCTTTCCTCTTTTCAAAACAAATTATATACTCTACCGACGAACGCGATTTATTGGAAAGTGAATCAGGATTGTCAGTGTTGCGCCAAATGAATGTTTCCACAAAATTATCAACGTGGAAAATTTCTTCCATAAGTACCTTTAGCCAGTGGATAGCATCTTCTTTTATGTGGCAAAGAATAACCCCATTGGGTGCTAATAAATCATAAGCAACACGCAATCTGTCTTTCATGAATACCAACCATGTACTCAAATGAAAATTTGAGTTATAAGAGAACGTGTCGCTTGGTTTTATCTTATTAAAATAATAAGGTGGATCTATGTAAATTAACTTGACCCGATTACGGAAACGCTGACGAAGAGAATAGAGCGCAAGTAGGTTATTGCCTTTGATAATAAGATTATCGTCCGGGCGCAATACGGTTGTTTCGTGCTCGCCTTTGCTATCATAGAGGCGAAAATTGCATAACGCTTTCGGCTCGGTCAAACGGTTAATCTCATCCGGAGCCAAGGTCTCATTCCAGAAAATCTCTTGGCGTTTGGCGTCCTCTTTCGTCTGACCTCCTTCCAGCATACAATCTTTGTACGGCCACGAGAGAACAACCTCACGGCTTTCGGACAAGAACTCGCCGTTCTCATTCGTCAGACCTACTTTGTTTTTGAAAACAGTATAGGAATCCGGCAAGAACTGCTTGTTCATCACAAAGCGCTGAAAACGCACTTTGTCGAACACCAACAAGCCGTCCACTTCCGAGAAGAACTGCTTCTTCAGTTTCTCGTCCGCCAATAAGTAGTGCAACAACGATGGGGCAAGCTTCAAAGCCGCCTCTATGACGTTATTCTTCAGCAAATGGCCGTCTTCCGTACAAAAGCGGCTGTCCATGCGCAGCACTACTTGCTCCAAATGATTAAAAAGATTTTCCATTATGTTGTTATTAAATATATTTTCAATTTACGAATTATTAATGTAGCTGCAAGTCGAATATTTCAATATTATCTTTTGGGCTTTCATCCTCCCATGTGACTTGTATCTTTATCTTTAAGATATTAGCAGATTGAACATAAATATGAATAGGCGTTTCATGGGGTCGGAGAACAGGAAGAACAAATGTATCTGTCAGCCCTCCAGTATCACGAAATTTAACTTGTGGAATAAGAGAATGTAACTGGATATTACATGCTTTCACATATCCGATATTTTCAATTTCTACATAATTATTCCACTTGTTATCATGATAATCCAATTTTAATCGAGCATGTTTCTTTTCCACAAGTTCTCGTGCCAATATTTCTTTTTTAAGGGATTTAATTGGCTTATCATACACAAAATATCCCCACAACGAGAACCCCAATGCAATAAGGGCAATGAGCATACTACCTAATGCTATCCAATCTGACCATTCCATGTGTATTACAAATTATTGTCTTTTATTCTCTTTCTTTTCTCTCGGTTGTCTCCCGATCATCGCTCGGTGCGGATAAACGAGGAATCTATATTCAAATTCCTTTCTGCACGCATTCTGCGTGCAAAGGTACTGCTTTTTTTTGAGATGTGCAAGAAAATTTGTATTTTTTCAGAACACGCACAGGGAAGGAGAACACTTATTCCGGCAATTCCTGCGTAGGAGTGTCTTCAATAGGGCGAAGATAGTCCGAAGCGCGTTCGGAAGAAATGACAGAACGCCCTAACTGGCGCTCCAAATCTTCGCGGGCATTCTTCGCCACCTTACCTCCCGCTTGTGCCGCCTGCTTGCTTTCATTCATTCCTTTCGGATTGCGCTGACGAGAAAGTTCCGTAGTCGCCACCTCAGCCAAGGTATTAAGCGCCAACTCAATATTGGTCATATTATCGCGCAAGTTCTCTTTGGTAAGTCCCTTGTGGCGCTTGTACTCACCGGTAGTCATTCCGCTCCAGGCCTGCGTAAGCACATTCGTCAGAATGGCAAAGTCCTTATGTTCCGTTATTCCTGCGCGTTGCCATTCATCGGTTAACTCTTTGCGCATTTCGATAGAGCGCATACGCTCATTAATCCACTTGTCCGAATAGCCCTGCCTACGATAGTCCTCAACCGCCATTTGGAACGTCAATTCCGGATCAATCATTTGGTCAATGCGTTGCTCACCTAACTTCGCCAACCATTGTTTCACAGGCTCTGCCTTCTTGGACGGGATAGATTGAATGATACGGAAAATACCCTGTAAATCAGCCATATCGGTCATCCGCCTCTTGCCATCTGCTGCGGGCAACTTCAACTGGTAACAATTTGTTACCGTTTCATTTCCCTCCTTAATTAGCCGCCCCTTCAGCACTTTCCAATACTTGCGAGCCTGCTGATAGTCGAAACTACCTGTTAACACTTGTACTATATCTACGACGGAGAAATAATACTTCTCTTGCTCCTCATCCCAAACGATGCGGACTTTCTTTCCTTCGAAAAGTTGTATGGCGAAATTGTCTTCCATGTTATCCTCAAATTTGAGGATGCAAAATTACTGCTTTTTTTTGAGATGTGCAAGAAAAAATCAAAGATTTTTCGTTGAACGTTTGAGGTTTAAGGTTTAGAGACATAAAAGAAGTCAGACTTAGGGCGTCAAGGGTATGGTAAGGGTATGGTAAGGGTATGGTAAGGGTATGGTCAACGTATGGTGAACCAAAAAAAGCGGAGAGTGTCTATTTCTCCGCTTTTTCTGTATGCCTCCTGATGAAGGCCGTTTATTTCTCCAACTCTTTCTTAATCCGTTCGGTGAGCATCGGAACAATTTTATGCAAATCGCCCACAATACCCAAATCCGCTACAGAGAAGATAGGAGCATACTTGTCCTTGTTGATGGCAACAATAAAGTTCGACTCTTCCATACCTGCCAAGTGCTGAATAGCACCGGAGATACCGCAAGCCATATACAGTTGCGGACGAACAGTCTTACCCGTTTGACCCACCTGATAAGCATGGTCCATCACGCCGGCATCCACCATGGCACGGCTGGAAGAAACCATACCGCCCATCACATCTGCCAAAGCCTGCAACTTCTTGAATCCTTCTGCATCATGCACACCACGACCGCCGGAGATAAGAATCTTGGCAGCAGATATATCCGCAGCCTTCTTGTCGTTCATCTTGGTTTCTACCAGGCGTACTTTGAACTTCGAAGCATCAAAAGTCGGGGTGAAGGACCGGATAACTCCTTTGCGTCCGACCTCACGCGTGCGTTTCTGCATCACGCCCGGACGTACGGTGGACATCTGCGGACGGGAAGTGGGGCAAACAATGGTTGCCATCAGGTTACCGCCGAAAGCAGGACGGGTGGAGTAGAAATCGAGATTGCCATCCTTATCGGGCTCAATGGTCAGTTTGGTGCAGTCGGCAACCAGACCGCTTTTCACGCGGCACGCGAGACGCGGTGCGAGGTCACGGCCGATAGTGGTGGCGCCAAACAGAACGATACGCGGGTGACAATGGTCAATGACCTGACTCATAGCCTGCGTGTATTGCTCGGTGAGATAGTCCTTCAGTTCGGGACGGTCGATAACAACAACTTCGTCGGCACCCATTTCAACAAGGTCCTGCGCCTTATCGGCAATGCCATCACCCAAGAGCAGAGCAATCACCTTCTGGCCGAGTTCAGCCGCAAGGTCATTGGCTTTACCGAGGAGTTCGTATGCTACATTTTGAATGACGCCGTTGCGTTGCTCGGCGAATACATATACGTTCTTATATTCAGTGTTTTCCATAGCAAATCCTCCTTAGATAATGTGTTTTTCTTTCAGTTTGGCAACAATGAGTTCAACAGCCTCTTCCTCGCTTACTTCATGCACCTCACCGGGCTCTTTGAGCGATTTCGGGAAAGACTTGAACACCTTGGTGGGCGAACCTTTCAGACCCAGTTTTTCTTCATCCACATCAATGCGGTCAGCCGACCACACTTCCACTTCGCGGTTGGCATAAGCGTCGATGATACCTTCAACAGTCATATAACGAGCCTTGAATGCAGATGCCAGCACGGTGAGAACGCATTTGCCTTCCACCTCAAGGGTCTGTACGCTGTCTTCGTTCTCTTTCTTCACGATGAAGCCGTTGGCCGTTTTCTGGGCGTCAATAACATAGGATACTTGCGGCAAGTCAAGGTGTTGTGCCATTTCAGGTGCGACTTGTGCGGTGTCACCGTCAATAGCCTGACGACCGGCAATAATGAGGTCGTAGTCCAAGGTCTTGATGCATCCTGCCAAGGCATAAGAAGTGGCCAGCGTATCAGCACCGGCAAAACGACGGTCGCTCAGCAAGATAGCACGGTCAGCACCCATTGCCAGCGCTTCACGCAACATAACATCGGCCTGAGGAGGACCCATGGAAACAACGGTGACAGTGGCACCATTCTGTTCTTTCATACGGAGAGCAAGTTCCAAGCCTCCTTTGTCATCGGGGTTCATAATGGAAGGAACACCATCACGGATGAGCGTACCTTTAACGGGATCAATCTTAATCTCCGTTGTATCGGGAACTTGTTTTATGCAAACTATAATGTTCATAACGATTGATTTCTATTTGTTGATTACTAATTACTTGAACAGCTGTCCGGCAATCACCATACGCTGCACTTCGGAAGTGCCCTCGTAAATCTCGGTGATCTTGGCATCACGCATCATACGCTCAACAGGATATTCGCGGGTGTAACCGTATCCACCGTGGAACTGCACCGCCTTGGTGGTCACTTCCATAGCCGTTTCGGCGGCAAAGAGTTTTGCCATAGCGGCATCAGCGGAATAGGGCAGACCCATATCCTTTTTCCATGCAGCCGAACGTACCAACAGACGTGCAGCTTCTACGCGCGTCTTGAGGTCAGCCATCTGGAACTGTGTGTTCTGGAACTTGGCAATGGGTTTACCAAACTGCTTGCGCTCTTTGGTATATTTAACGGTCTCGTCCATAGCACCTTGAGCAATACCAAGTGCCTGGCTGGCAATACCGATACGTCCGCCGTCCAGCGTCTTCATGGCAATCTTGAAACCTTCCCCGGGTTTGCCGAGCATGTTCTCCTTGGGAACTTCGCAGTTCTCGAAAATCAATTCGCAGGTAGCCGAACCGCGGATACCCATCTTAAGCTCTTTCTTACCGATGGAGAAACCCTTGAAACCGCGTTCTACGATGAAAGCAGAAATACCTTTCACGCCCAACGATTTGTCGGTCATGGCCATTACGACAAACACATTGGCGTTGGCAGCGTTGGTGATGAAAATCTTGGTGCCGTTCAGTATCCATTTGTCCCCTGCATCAACGGCAGTGGTCTGCTGCATGGCAGCATCGGTTCCGGCATTGGGCTCGGTCAATCCGAATGCGCCCAGCCACTCACCGGATGCCAGTTTGGGAAGATATTTCATCTTCTGCTCTTCCGTTCCATGCTCCAGGATAGGAGACATGCACAGTGAGGTGTGTGCCGACAGCACCACACCCGTAGTGGCACAAACACGGCTCAACTCTTCAACCGCCATAATGTACATCTGGACAGTGCCTCCGGCTCCGCCATACTGCTTGGGTACAGGAATACCCATCAAACCCAACTTGGCCATCTTCTTGACGGTCTCTTCCGGAAACATTTCCTTCTCGTCAACTTCAGCAGCCAATGGTTTGACCTCGTTCTCTGCAAAAGAACGAATCATTTGCAAGAACAATTGTTCTGTCTTAGAATAACTGAAATCCATAACTTATTGAATGATTTGTGATTGTATTAGTATTTATAGAACCCCTCACCGGTCTTTCTTCCCAACAATCCGGCACGCACCATCTTACGGAGCAAGGGATGAGGACGATATTTCGGATCACCGAACTCTTTGTAAAGCACCTCCATGATGGCAAGGTTGACATCGTTACCGATCAGGTCCGCCAAAGCCAACGGTCCCATCGGGTGGTTGGCACCCAACATCATGCACTTGTCGATATCTTCTGCCGATGCAATACCGTCAGCGAGAATGCCGATAGCCTCGTTAATCATCGGAATCAGAATGCGGTTGACCACAAAGCCTGGAGCTTCCTTTACAGGTACGGGCTGTTTGCCGATTTCCTGACAAAGAGCCGTAATTTTCTCCGTCACTTCAGGAGCCGTCAACTGGCCGTTGATAACTTCTACCAACTGCATACGGTCAGCAGGGTTGAAGAAGTGGCATCCGATGAACTGTGCAGGACGCTGTGTGGCAGCGGCAATCTCGGTGATACTCAGCGAAGAAGAGTTGGTGGCAAATATGGTCTCCGGTTTGCAGATAGTATCCAGTTCGCGGAAGACTTCTTTTTTCAGTTCCATATCTTCCACGGCAGCCTCAATCACGAGGTCTGCATCTGCGAAGGTGGTGTAGTCGGTGGTCGTGGTGATATTCGCAAGGATAGCCTTTACGGCTTCTTCCGTCATCTTGCCTTTTTCCACCAGTTTCATATAGCCTTTTTCGATGGAAGCCATTGCCTTTTGCAAACTGGTTTCCGTACGGCTCTTCATTACAACGGGCATCTTGGCGGCAAAAGCCTTGATAATGCCTTTGGCCATAGTGCCGGTACCAATAACGTAAATCTTCATAATTGTTTATTTTTAAGGATGATACATCTTGTTATTTTCCTTTGTATTCCACTTGTTCCTTCTGTAAGAAAGCGCGCATACCGTTCTTTTGGTCTTCGGTGGCAAAGCATTCGGCAAACAAGCGGTTTTCCAAAGCCAGACCTTCGGTACGGTCGAGGTCGTAGTTTTGGTTGATACATTGTTTGGCTTTGCGCACGGCAAGAGGTGCATTCTTCAAAATCTGTTCAGCCAAGCGGATGCATTGCGGCATGAGTTCTTCCGGCTCACAGACAGCATTTACCAAACCGATGCGCAACGCTTCATCGGCACGGATGGCACGACCGGAATAGATGAGTTCTTTTGCCATGCCCTGTCCGATAAGTTTGGGCAAACGGTAGGTGCCGGAGAAACCGGGGATAATACCCAGACCCACTTCGGGTTGGCCGAATTTGGCCTTGCTGCAGGCATAGCGTATGTCGCAAGCCATCGCAATCTCACATCCTCCGCCCAAGGCAAAGCCGTTGACGGCAGCAATGGTAGGGATGGGAAGGTCTTCGAGTTTGCGGAATGCCTCTGCGCCTTTTTGCCCGAAAAGGAGTGCTTCTTCAGGCGTTTTGGTAGCCATCTCGCTGATATCGGCACCGGCAACAAACGAACGGTCGCCGTCTCCGGTCAATATCAATGCACGCACCTTGTCCGTATCCAGTGTGGAGCAGAAGCAGTCCAATTCCTCAATAATTGTGGAATTGAGTGCGTTGAGCGATTGCGGAGCACTGATGGTCAAAATACATAGACCGTTTTCGCGAATTTCTGTGCGAAGAAACTGATAGTTCATCTTAATCAAGCATTGATTTGAGATTCGGAGAAACAATGAGTGTCGCTTCCGTAGCCTCCTTGATTTGCTCTAGCGTAAATTCGGGATGCTTTTCAACGAGAACAAGACCTTCTTTCGTCACATTGATAACGCCCATTTCGGTAATAATCATATTGACTTGACCGGCAGCAGTGAGAGGAAGCGTGCATTCGTGCAAAATCTTCGGGGCACCTTTCTGCGTGTGTTCCATGGCGATAATAACACGGCGAGCACCTACAACGAGATCCATCGCACCGCCCATGCCCGGAGCTATTTTACCGGGGATAATCCAGTTGGCGAGGTTGCCCTTTTCATCCACTTGCAATGCGCCAAGAATAGAAACGTCCACATGTCCGCCACGGATAATAGCAAACGATTGTGCGCTGTCGAAAGTGCTTGCACCTGGAATGAGCGTGATGTTACCACCACCGGCATTAACCAGGTTCTTGTCTTCCTTGCCCGGTTCCGGCGTAGGACCAAGTCCCATGGCTCCGTTCTCTGTTTGCAATGTAACTGTGATTCCTTGCGGCAGGTAGTTCGGAATCATTGTCGGCAGACCGATGCCGAGATTCACAACATCGCCGTCATGCAGTTCGCGTGCCGCACGGCGGGCAATCACTTCTCTGATTTGTTCTTTTTCCATAATTGTTGATTTATATTGTATAACGATTTTTATCTATATAGTCAAATGGGGTCGATTATTTGCGGTAATCATAGTATTCACCCCATGTCATAAGCACGTACGGAATGTTGAGATCCTCCATCAGTTCCATTTTCTTGATGGTCATCCAGTAGGCTTCACGGTGGTCGATGGTATGTTCACCGAGTTCGTTTTCATGACCTGTGATAATCAGTTTCGGTCCGAAGCCCCTGATGGTCCGTTCCATATCATTTACCCAGCAGTTGGGCATCAAGACATCGATGTCGTATCTTTCATGTACGTGGTCAATCCATGTCAGGTCGGCCGTTCCCCATTGGTCACCGGTGTGCGCCACCGTGCCTTCGTTGTGAAACTCCACCACATTTATATTGTTGTAGTCATTGCCTTGGTGCCCGGGAAGGACATGAAGCGTCAGATCCAGTTCTTCAAATTCGATGTGCGTTTCCACATTCTCCACTTCCATCGGCTGAATAAGCGGATCCACGCCCACCCATAAGTTTTTGGGCGCGATGACGCGTTTGCCGCGTGCTGCAAACGATTTGGCTATATTGAGGTTGGCATGATCCGCGTGCAGGTGAGAGATGAACAGCGCATCGCATCTTCCGGCTATCTCATATACAACAGAGTCCGTGATAAAAGGCTTGGCGTTCGACCCACCGGGTATGAGGTCAATGGCAATGGTTGCTTTCGGAGACTTGACAATAAATCCGTCGTTGTAAAGTTTGTAGATACGCAGACCTTTGGTGACGGGTGTATCCAAATCCTTGAGCAACTGACGCATGCGGTTGTTGATGAAGGTATAGAAAGGATCCGTCGCATCATTGTCGGTGTCGTGGAGCAACTGGTCAAGACTAACGAGTGCCAACTCACGGGGTAGGGAAATCACTTTTTGCGGAGGATTAGCATTCAACATCTCGTTGATGGCATTGAATGCTGTGGTGGCCTGTCCCTGTTTATAATCAGAAAGATAGCCCCAATAGATATAATTGTTCGCATACGGGTTTTCATCGGATGTTTGTGCCGTGACAGCGACGGAAACGCTAAAAAGCAGAAGCGCGGTGAATATATATTGTTTCATTATGTTCATGCGTTTAGGAGTTGATTCTGACTTGATTATTTCAATTTTTTCCCGGTCGGGGTGTAGATGGAACCTTTGCGTTCAATGACCAGCGTTCCGTTCATCATCACTTTGGTGGCCGACGAGGAGATGTTCGGCGAGCCCGTATCGGCGTAGTCATATGCCTCGCCCCATGTCATAATGACATTCGGAATGGCGAGACCGGCGAGACTCTGCATCCTTTTCTGCGTGGTCCAATAGGATTCGCGCTTGTCAACAACACTTTCTATGTCGTTCTCATGGGCGGTAATCACCAAACGCGGCCGGAAGCCCGTAAGCATGGACTCCAGATTGATGTTCTGGCTTTTGGTTAGGAGTATGTCTATATTATATCGGCTATGCACATTGTCAATCCATTCCCAATCGGCATCGTTATCCTGTGCGCCCGTATGCGCTACGACTCCACGTCCATGAAAGTCCATAACATATATGTTGTTTTTGGCGTTGCCTCTGTGTCCGGGAAGAACATACAGCCTCATTGCGCCAAGTTCAACAATCTGCGTGGTGTCAGACCCGACAGGTAGAAGATCTTCCTCCATATTGGTCCATAGTCCTTCCGGCAAAATCACTTTCTTACCCAATGCCACAAATGTTTCGGCCACATCGCGGTTGGCGTGTTTGCTGTCCGAGTTGGTGATGAGTAGCGCATCGCAACGGTCCGCCACCTCAAAAATGACCGAATCGGTTAGGAATGACTTGTTAGTCGCGCCACCCGGAACAAGGTCAACGGCAATGGTGGTTTTTAGTGTTTTAAGGATAAAACCGCTGTTATACAGTTTGTATATGCGTACGCCTGAAAGTACCGGCTGATCTATCCCTGCAAGCATTTCCTCCATGCGGGTGTTGACAAAGGTATAGAAAGCATCCCTTCTCATACCGTCGGAATCATGCAGAAACTGGTCCAGTGTAATGAGTGCCAACCGACGATTCTTGTCAATTTTCACGGCCGGAGGATTGGCTTGTAGCATCCTGTTGATAAGAGGGTATGCCACCTTTGCCTGATAGTTCAGGTAAACATTCGGATAGCCCCAGAAAATGTAGTCGTCATCAAAAGAAGACGATGCTTTTCGTTGAGCCGCTACCGGAAGGATGACTCCTATTGCCATAATACAGGCAAGCCCTGTACGGAGCAATCTGTTCGGGATAGAAAAAAGGTTATTCATATTATTAGATTTGATTACTTCATTCCGCGTTTATCCATTTCCTGAACGATGAAACTGGCCACATCATCGGCGTAGGTGTTCATTCCGAATCCGGCATCAAAGCCAAGTTCTTGTGCCAGTTCGTGCGTGATACGCGCACCTCCGCAACAGCAAATCATCTTGTCACGAAGTCCTTCCGCCTCCATTAGTTCAATGAAATTGGTCAGGTTTTGAATATGTACGTCTTTTTGCGTCACCGTTTGCGAGATAATCAAGGCATCGGCATGTAGTTCCAATCCTTTTTGAATAAACTCCTCGTTGGGAACCTGCGAACCGAGATTGTAAGCTTCAATCATGTCGTAACGTTCCAATCCGTAATGGCCGGCGTAGCCCTTCATGTTCATAATGGCATCAATACCTACGGTGTGGGCATCCGTACCGGTGGAAGCACCGACAATGACAATCTTGCGCCCGAAATGCTCACGTATGTATTGGTCCGTATCCGGCATGGACATCACATTGGATTCCACTTTCGGAACATAGATAGACTCGTAGTTAACGGTATGGGTACAACTGCCATAACAGTTGAAGAACGTAAATCCCGACGTCAACTCCTTGTAGTAAACGACAGATGGATTCTCCATTCCCATCTTCTTGATGAGTTGTTTTGCCGCTTCAATAGCCTCGGCTCCACAAGGAACGGGTAGGGTGAAACTCATCTGAACTTTACCATCGTTCATGGTATCACCGTAAGGTTTTATCTTTTTCAGGTCCAAGGTTTTGTCGTAATCCTTGGCCTCCATGCTATATAATCCTTCGCTCATAATAGTTGCTTTCTTTTGTCAATTAACGTTTCCCTTTCATCAGTTCTACAAAAGGATTCAGATAGTTGTCACCTTTCATTGTTACTCCTTGCAAACCTTTACCTCCATTCTTGGGACGTTTCACATCACCAAAGATACCTTTTTCAAGAGCGGTAAAGAGCCCTTCTTTGGTGATATCTTCCAACAATTGGATGGTCTTGTCCAGCACTTCGGCAGCACGTTTGCGGCAGATACCACCTTCGCGGAACTGCATTTCTTCACCGATAGAGTGCATATTGTTGAAAATATACTTGGCGTTCTCAATACTCAAATAGCGGTCACTCATAAACGGTGTGTGGATGGCCTCGGTAGGCATACCCAATAACTGAATGCCCTGATGTGTCCAAATACCAATCATGTTGAACAATGCGTCTTGAATATGCCCGCGGAAGATGTTACCGGTCATAAACTTGGTGGGAGGCATATATTTGAGGGTTGCTTTCGGGAAAATCTCGCGCGTCATCTGTGCCTGTGCCAATTCCAACAGGAAACCATTTTCCAACATCGGATCCATCTCAAAGGCATGTCCCAAGCCCATCTGTTCGGCAGGAAGTCCCGCCATAAAAGCGAGTTGCTCGTTAATAAGGTCGGAAGCCAGGACTGTGTGTGCAGCCTCTACGGCATCGGCCGTGGTAAGATAGTTATCTTCTCCCGTATTGATGATGACCCCTGCGAAACCATTGATGATACGGCTCATATACTGGTCAACAAGCGTACGCTGCATATTGATATCGCGGAACAGTATGCCATAGAGGGCATCGTTAAGCATTACGTCCAATCCCTCAAATGCGCCCATGATGGCAATTTCCGGCATACAGAGACCTGAACAATAGTTGCAAAGGCGGATATAACGTCCTTGCTCTTCACCCACTTCGTCCAATGCCTTACGCATGATACGGAAGTTCTCCTGGGTGGCAAATGTTCCGCCAAAGCCTTCTGTGGTAGCGCCATAGGGTACATAGTCCAGCAAAGATTGACCGGTGGTGCGAATTACGGCAATAACATCCGCCCCTTGACGTGCGCCGGCCTGTGCCTGAATAACATCCTCGTAGATATTACCCGTTGCAACAATGATATAGAGATAAGGCTTCGGACCTTCACCAATGGTATCCAGATAATGTTCACGGCGCTGACGACGGGTTCGGATGCGTTCGATACTGCTGTCTATCACAGGCTGCAACGCCTCCATTATCTTACGTTGGTCGCGAGTAACCACCTTGGTTATATCCAATTCCTGTGTCGCCACTTTTTCCGCAATCTCTTGCGGGCAAAGTCCTGTTGCAATCATTGCATTACCAAGGAAGAACAGCGCACCTTCTTGTAGTACACCTTTGTCCTTGAGTGCATCCACAACAACGTTGGGCAGAGGTACTCCGTTGGCATCCACTCCGTCAATGTCCATCAGGCGGCAGAGTGTGCGTTCAACGGCTACCGTTGTGTACTGCTCTACAAATGACTGCACATCGGTGGCAATGCCTTTCGCCAATCCTCTGGCGTACTCCACTTTCTTGAAGTCTAATCCTAATTTACTTTCCATTTTTATTATATCGGTTTATATCTAAATTCTCTAATCTTCTTCCAATTCTTTCTTCGCTCTACGAATCCAATCGTTGTCAATGCCAAGCTGTTCGGCAATATGAAGTGCTTCGTGCGGAACTTCTCCTGCAAGGGCAGGAAGCAGTTCGTAGTTCATTTCCCCGTTTTCCAAGCCCCGTACGCGCAGGCACGGGCACCCGTACGCCCGAATGCAATAATGAGTCACCAACAGGGTAGTGCACGCTGTTTCCCGAAGAACGGCAATGAGGGCAGATACAAGAGCCGTTCCTTCTGTTGGATTGGTAGTGCGAGCCGGTTCGTCAATCAATGCAAGGATGTTCCTGTTTTGGCGTGCGGCAGTGAGGATATTGTCTATACCTTTCATTTCTGCCGCAAACGAACTCAAGCCGCTTTCCATTGATTGTCCGTCGGCAATACAAGTGAAGACTGCTTCAAAGGGATGCATTTCCGCTTTTTCTGCAGGAATACCAAATCCCATTTGCATCAGGTATTGGCATAGTGCCACAGTCTTCAGTACGACTGTTTTTCCGCCCATGTTTGCACCGGTCAAGATAGTGGGACAGTCCCCCAACTGAATGGTGTTGCGCTGTACAGCTTTGCCTTTTTTCTCCAGAATAGCACTTAATTCGGGATTCCACATTTGTGTCAGGCACCAGCCGTTTCCGAGAGTGGGGAAACAGAGCCCAAGTGCTCGTACTTGCAATGCCTTTGCTGTGCGAATGTCAACCTGTGCCATTTTTATGAGTACTTCGCGCAAGGCAGATGCATAGCTGCGCAGGTTGCGAGACAATTCTGTTCGGATACGGTTTTCCTCTTCTGCGATTTGTTCCGCAAGACGGATATTGTCTTTTTCTCTCTCTTGCTGACGGCGCAATTGTTGCAACAGTTCACTATACGCATCATAGACATAGAAGGTTGCAATATGCAGTCCTTCCGGATCCAGAATGCGGGTAATATCTTCCGTGCATTGCCAATCGGCCTCCAGTCCGACTTGTGTCATCTGACGTGCCACTTCTCCGGCAAGCATGGAAAGATGCTTGATTTCAAATAGTTCAATATCATCCAGCACACGTCCTTCCTTGAGGTTGGAAAGGGTGGTGCGGATGTCTTTCAATCCTTGCAGACGGAATTGCAGTGTCTTTACTGCCATCAGACTGGCTGTGTCGTTGATTGCACGCACATAAGTGGCGAGAGCTGCATATTCCTTTTCTATATCTTGACAGGAAGTCATCATCTCCGTGTCCAACAGCATACGTCGAGCCACTCCCGATCGTATGTCGAGCGACTCTACCATATAGCGCAGACCGCATGGTTCGGATAAGATGTCTTTCAGTTTTGTCATTCTCTTTTTTTGTATTGTTTCACAGTTTCATAAGGTCGTAGGCCGGTATGCCCGTTTCTTCGTTCAGACGCCGACAGAGCAAGCCGGAGTCCAATATCATGCCGTTGGGAGCCGTCGGATTGACGGTTATACCCAGCAGGCGGCTTCGTTGGCGCACATATACAGGATGCCTGGTTGTGAAGCGATGCCATAGTGCTTCATCGGCAAATACTTTGGTAAAATCCTGTATTATGACCGTTTTCCCCTTTGCAGCACAGTTATTGAGCGTCTGTTCCAACGTGTGATCGGTGACAGACCCCACAAGTTCTATTATCTCTTCATCGGCATTGTCCGTGCCGTCAGGCTGTGCCTGCCAAAGCGGTATCTGCATCAGTTCGACTACATGTTTTGTCTTCCGGACGAGTGTATCCATGTTGGTGGAGCAGGCTGCTCCTGTAGCGAGAATGGCCGTTTCGGTGATACTTGGCGATGCCAAACTCTTTCTGGACAATGCTCCGTCCACAATAATCAAATCTACATAGTCCTTCACCCAATCCATCCAGCGTTTGAGTCCTGCCGTGTGTCCGAGTCCTGAGAGCATTATTTTCCCTTCTTGCAACACACGTGCAGTAACCAATCGCCCAAGGGCTGTGCTTTCATCGCTTACATCCATCACCTCACTTCGTAGCAAGCGCTGACGATAATGCTTTTCAGATGTGGCGAATATAGTGCCGGAGTAGAGCAGTATCTCCGGTTTTTTCGTGCCGGTTACCTGGTCTTTTGTTTCTCCGTCAAGCCCTATCGAGGTAACTGCTACGCGGTGTTCGCGTGGAAGGTGCTGCAACAAATAGTTGAGTGTGACGGTTTTACCCGTGTTTTTTTCCATCCCAACCAGCGAACAACTCGTTGTATGTAGCAGTTCCTTGATGAGGTCCATTGAGAAGCCGATTAGTCTTGTTTACGTGCTTCGTTGCGCTCGTGGCGTTTCAAATGAGCGGGTTCGATGTTCATGCGTTCGCCTTCCAGCAGTGAGATAACGCCATCCACAGCCTTATCGGCTGCCACTTTTTTCTTTCGCTCAGCTTCACAAGCGGGGCAATGGCAGTCGTTCTGGTAATCAAGAGGCTCAGTATAGGTGGTTATGACACCCTCAAAGTTTCGCAGCACAACGCGTCCGGGAGCCTGCGAGATGATATACTGTGGCATAACAGGCGTTTTTCCTCCGCCACCCGGAGCATCCACAACGAACGTGGGAACGCAATAGCCGGATGTATGTCCGCGCAAGCCTTCAATAATCTCAATACCTTTGCTGACCGGCGTACGGAAATGTTCCAGTCCGCGACTCAGGTCACATTGATACAGATAATAGGGGCGAACGCGCATCTTCACAAGTTCATGAACCAATTCGCGCTGGATATATACACAGTCATTCACACCGCGCAGCAATACGCTTTGGTTGCCCAAAGGAATACCGGCGTTAGCGAGAAGTTCGCAAGCACGGCGCGATTCCTCTGTAACTTCGGCAGGATGATTGAAGTGTGTATTGAGCCATACAGGATGGTACTTTGCCAGCATGGCGCACAATTCGGGTGTGATACGTTGCGGGCAAACCACGGGAACGCGGCTGCCGAGACGAACGATCTCAACGTGGTCAATCTTGCGCAGACGGCTAATAATATACTCCAGACGTTGGTCGCTTACCATGAGTGCATCACCACCGGAAAGGAGTACATCACGTACGCTTTCGGTCTTTTCGATATACTCCAGGCATTTCTCAATGCGGTCGGATGAGCTCTCGCAGTCTTTCTGTCCCGCAAAGCGACGACGTGTGCAGTGACGGCAATACATGGAGCACATGTCCGTTATCAGGAACAATACGCGATCGGGATAACGGTGTGTGAGTCCGGGAGCCGGAGAATCTTCATCCTCATGCAACGGGTCCAGCAAATCGGCTTCTGCCAGATGCGTTTCTGCAGCAGTAGGGATGCACTGACGACGGATAGGGTCGTGCGGATCATCGGGATTGATAAGACTCAGGTAATAGGGAGTGATGGCCATACGCAGGGTGCTAAGCACCGAGCGTACGCCTTCTTGTTCCGCCTCTGTAAGGTTGACATATTTCTTCAACTCTTCCAGAGTTTCTATTCTGTTCCTCACTTGCCATTTCCAGTCGTTCCACTGTTCGTCGGTCACTTGAGGGAATAGTTCTTTTCTTCTTGAAATGTTCATGGTTTTGAATATTTCAGGGATTTGTTATGCATAAAGTTCCTCAAAGATTTTGCGAAGTTCAGGGCTTTCGCGCAACTCTTGCAGGGTAAACTCGGCATGACCTTTGGTATAACCGTTACCCATAATCATATTCACATCGGCTCCGATACCTTCTGCCCCCAGCGAAGCTTTGGTGAAACTGGTAGCCATGGAGAAGAAGTAAACAATACCATCGTCCTTTGTGCAAAGGATGGCAGTCATTTCCTGGTCGGGAACATTCACGCAGTTGATGGTGACGTCTGCCATTTTGCCATCGGTAAGTTTGGCAACCATTTCGTTCACCTGTACGGGAGTCATGCCGGCAGCACTGACAACGATGTCACAGAAGCCGAGATCCTGAATACGTTTGGTGGACTTGGGGCTGTTGGCAATACCGATAACCTTACCGGTTACGCCGACACGCTTTTTAGCCTCGTAGCAGCAGAGCATACCGCTCTTACCACCGGCACCGAGGATAACCACCGTTTGTCCATACTGGCAAAGTTTGGCCGTTTGTGCAGGAGCACCGGCTACGTCCAATGCGCTCAATGCCAACTTTTCGGGCATGTCAGCAGGAATCTTGGCATAGATACCGCTTTCGAACAGGATGGCTTTACCTTTGATATCCACCTGGTCAACATCTGCACGGATTTCGAGAATCTCATCAATACGCAAAGGTGTCAGACTGAGCGAAACGAGGGTAGCGATGCGGTCGCCTTCCTGCAGGTCAATTTTACCTTTCAGGGCGTCACCGATTTTTTCCACTTTACCCAGCAACATGCCACCCGAACCGGTACGGCGGTTGCGATGTTTGCCTTGCAACTCTACATTGAGAAGCATTTCTTTTTTGATTTCCTCTTCAATCTGTGCCTGTGATGCACCTTCGCCGGCCTGTTGACGGGCATAGTTGCAAATGTCGGTGAAAGAAGCAGAGTCGATATTCAAGGTCTGGACATCAATCAAGATTTCGTTGTCATAGATCTCGTCCATGTTGTTATCGACTTTGTTGGCAGGCTGGGGAAGAACGCCCAGCGGTTCGATTACACGGTGTACACCGTACTTGTTTCCATGTTTTTGCATTGTTGTATGAATTTTGATAGTTATTATTTGCTATTATTTGCGGGGTTTAAGCCCAAGTATTTCGCGTGCTTCATCGGAAGTTGCGATTTCGCGTCCCAGTTCTTTTGCCAAACGAACCACTTTCTCCACCAATTCGCCATTGGACTTTGCCAATACGCCTTTAGAGAGATAGAGGTTATCTTCAAAGCCTACACGTACATTACCGCCCATAGCGATAGCTGCCGCTGCCATCGGGAATGCACTGCGACCGACACCGGTGACAGTCCATGTACTACCAGCAGGGATTTTATTCACCAGCCAGCAGAGATTGTCCACCGTAGCAGGTGTGCATCCTGGAACGCCGAGAACGAAATTGAACTGCATCGGTGCACCAGGAACCTGTCCTTTGCGCGCCATAGTGAGAATGGTGTCCAAATGCCCCATTTCAAAGCATTCGTACTCCGGCTTGATACCGCGTTCCATCATTCGTTTGCCGAATGCCCGCATGGTGGGCATCGTGTTATCAAAGATTTCGTCACCGAAATTGCATGTGCCGCAGTCGAGTGTAGCCATCTCCGGAACAGGAGTGGTGTCTGTGGACTGCAAGCGTTCTTCGGGGGTCATACCCACTGCGCCACCGGTAGAGGGAATGAGAATAACGTCCGGACATTCCTTCAAGATAGCATCCGTGCACTCCTGAAAACGTGCCTGACTTTGCGTCGGCGTGCCATCATCAAAGCGAACGTGCAGATGCACAATGGCCGCACCTGCTTCGTGCGCCAGTTTGGCTTCGCGAACGATTTCCTCAACGGTGTAGGGAACATTGGGATTTTGTTCCTTTGTTACCTCTGCGCCACAGATAGCGGCTGTGATAATCAGTTTTTCCATATTACTTGCGCTGACAATCTTTAGGCGTTACACATGTTCCGCTTGCGCGGCAAACAACGATGGGTTCTTCCAGTTCATCTGCAGCCGACGGCGAGATGTCAGGACGGGCTACAGCCACCTTTCTTGCTTCGAAAAGCATGTGGCGCGATGTGTTACCCTCCTTGTCAATCCATCCTTCCGCTTCGATATAGTCACCTGCATAAACAGGGGCAAGAAAATCGATTTGGTCATACGCGCGGAAGAGGCCTTCGTCTCCGTCACGCATAATAAGAAGTTCGGTTGCAACATCGCCAAAGAGATGCACCATGTGCGCACCGTCCACGAGGTTTCCTCCGTAATGAGCGTCCTTTGCGCTCATTCTCAGTCTCAGTTTTGTTCTGTATTCCATAGTTCTGTCTTATTTTTCCACGTAGATTGCATTTACAAAGATACCGCTGGCATGAACCTGTTCGGGCGCAATTTCACCGCGCTTAACCAGTTTCTCCGCCTCAACGATTACATAATCGGCAGCCATAGCCATCAGCGGGTTGAAGTTCTGTGTTGTACCAAGGAAGACCATGTTTCCATCTTCATCCACAATGTTGGCACGAAGGATAGCGATATCCGCCCCAAGGGGTTTCTCCAGCAAATAGGTCTTTCCGTCCACCTCGACTGTTTGTTTGCCATCGGCCATGATAGTACCAATGCCGGTGGGGGTGAGTACACCGCCCAGACCTGCACCTTTGGCGCGAATACGCTCGGCGAGAGTACCTTGCGGCACATAATCAACAATCAAAGTTCCTGCGTTCTTTTGCAGGGCTGTTTCCTTGTTGGTACCGGTGTGTGAAACGATGGCACGCTTCACCTGATGGTTAGCCACCAGTTTGCCATGTGCGATATTGTCAAACGCTGTGTCGTTGGCAATAATCGTGAGGTCTTTTACTCCTTTTTCCACCAGTGCATCCGTGATTTGTGCCGGGCTTCCGTTGCCCAAAAAACCACCGAACATCACAGTCATGCCGTCCTTTACTTTTTCGACAGCCTGCTCTAAGGTAATCAGTTTGTTCATTGCTTTGTGTATTTATGTAAAGTTATATTTGTTCTACTTCCTCCGCACCATAACCGGAAAAACGCGGCAAAGATACAAAAAAAGAGGGATATAAACAAGAAAATCCTACTTATTTTTATAAAAAAAGTTACTTTTTTCGGAAATGTTTGTGTAGTTGACAAAAAATCAGTACCTTTGCACGAAAATTCAAATCACCAGGTATTATGATTCGTAAACCGTCTTTCTCCCTTTTCCGTGTATGCTGTGCCATTTTGCCGGCTTTATTGGTCATGTTGAGCGGCTGCTCAAAGCCCAAGCAGCAGGATATTCAAATCTTTTTTGACAATGATGTGCATTGTTCCACCCAACTATATCCCGCCATCGCGACTCTGCGCGACAGCGCTCTGAAAGAAACGCCTCATGTGAGTGTGATTTCTGCGGGAGATTTCGTGCAAGGAGGAGCCGTGGGTACACTTTCCAGAGGTGAGTATGTGACGGAAATCATGAACCAAGTACCTTATAATATAGTGACACTCGGAAATCATGAGTTCGACTATGGCATGACACAACTGAAACACCTCGTTTCCGGTTTGACGGCCCAAGTGCTGGCGTGCAATTTCTCCGCGCCCAACGGGCGGCTTTTCTTCCCCGGATATACGGTTTTAACATACGGAGAACTGAAAGTGGGATTCATCGGGGCACTGACACCCACCACTTTTACATCTTCCACACCTACCAATTTCACCGATTCCACGGGCAGAGTGATATACGATTTTCATGCTACTGACACCCGCGAACTTATCCAAAACGCGGCAGATGAAGCGAGACAGAAGGGGGCAGATTATGTAATTGTAATCGGTCATCTGGGCGATGACAGTCCGATTGCTGCCAGTGTGAACGTGCTGAAAGAGACGCGCGGCATTGATGCCTTTATTGATGGTCATGCCCATCATGTACTGAACATGCGTCTGCCCAATGCAGACGGAGATTCCATTCTGCTGGTATCCACCGGTGCACAAGGCGTAAGGATAGGGCAACTGACACTCGGAAAAAACGGCCGCATAGCGGTTCGTTTCCATGAGACCGATTCTATCCCTGCATCACCACGCGTAATGGCTACGATAGAAAGCATCCAACAAAAAATAGAGGAAGAGACAAGCCGCCCTGTAGGTTACAACCCACATACCTTGCCGGACAGAGATGCCAACGGCGAACGGCTGGTACGAAACAGCGAGACAGCTCTTGCCCAATTTGCGGTGGATGCGCTGCGTGAGATTCTGGCAACCGATGTGGCAGTGCTTCACGGCGGTACGCTTCGTTCGAAACTGCCGCAAGGCGACCTGACGATGGGCAATCTGATAGAGGTCTTTCCTTTTAATAATCGCGCAGCGCGCGTGGAAATGACCGGACAGCAATTGCTGGATGCTATGGAAGTAGGCGTTGTGGATTATCCTAAAGAAAGCGGAGATTTCATGATTGGCAGCGGATTGCGATATATCATCAATCCCAATATACCTTCATCCGTTGAATTGGACGAGCAGGAATTGTTTGTAAGAGTGGGAGAGACACGCAGGATTGTTCTGATGGAAACGTACGATTCCGGCAGTAAAACATGGAAAGCGATTGACCCGAACAAAACATATACTGTCGGAGGATTGGATTATACATTGCTGAAATGCGGCGTTTCCGGTGCATTTCGATATGCCAAACCCATCGCATGTCCCGATTTGAAAGACACCGAAATCCTTGCGCGCTATATCGCCCGCTTAGGAGACACTATCCCTGCGGATATGTATCCTCAGGAAATTGTACACAAACGCTTTGCAGTAAAGAAATAATCGCTGCTTTTTTGTAGGGCAATCGGAACCTTTGTTTTAGGTTTCCGGTACGATTAGTGGGGCTATGTTTAATAGTCTCACTATTGTTTTCTGTCCCTTTCCTCTGCTTTTCGTTGGCTTAATAACCTACTAATAACCCAATAATCACCCAATAATAACCCAATAATATCCTAATCTTCATACGGGCGGAGCGTGAGATTTATCTGTACTTTGCTCGATTTTATCGGTATCGGAGAAGGCTATAGGTATGATGGAAGTACGATGGAAGTACGATAGAAGCAAGGCAAGATTGTGGTTGGGGTATTATTTGAGTAAGGTGAAAAAATCCCGTGAACGTAGAGAAGAGTAGGATTGAACGGAAATATTCAATTCTCAGGGCGATATTTTTATCACATTTCAAATGTAAAATAATTCAAGCAAAATCGGCATAGTTCACAATTCTATATGCGCAATAATTCACAAATACATTCACATTGCGCGTAATTTTGCACACAAATGCAAACCGGATGATGTGGTCAGATTCTATACAGAACAGCACTTTTAAAGAATTACTTTTTAAATGTACTAAAATATATAATTATCAGTCATTTATGAAAAGAATATGAAAGTTGTACTTTAACAAAACGGGCAATGCACTATTAAAATATGTGCAAAAACAGCAAGATAATAGGCTTTTATATACAAATGCACTGATTTTAAGAGTAGTTATAGTGATTACATAAAGTTTTACTTTCTGAATAATGCGCTATGATTTACAGGGGTTTGCAAAAAGAGTAGGAATTTGGAGTGCAAATGTGTAGTTTTCAAATGAAAATTCATGGCGTTGGAAAATATTTATATGAAAAATTTGCAGGTGTGAAATAATTTTCGTACCTTTGCAGCCGATTTCAGTAGCATATTTGTAAACGAGATAAACTATTTATTCAAATGAACGAACGTCAGCGACTTATTCAACTCATGGAGTCAGAGGGCATGAATGCCAAATCCTTTGCTCAGGAAGTGGGCATCAGTCAAGGAACACTGTCCAACATTATGGGCGGGCGCAACAAACCCAGTCTGGAAGTGTTGCAGGCTGTTTTGAACCGTTTCCGGACAGTGCAATCAGACTGGTTGATATTGGGTGTGGGTAACATGTACCGCACCAACGGCGAGGCACTTCCGCCCCAACCGCAAGAAACACCGGCGGAAGAACATCAGCAAACAACGATTTCAACGGAAGAAAACAACACCAATCCATCGTCTGCACGACGCGTAACGAAAATAATGGTATTCTACGATGACGGAACGTTTGAAGAGCGTTAAAAATGCCTGAACAAGAAGGCAGAAGGTGAGAAATTGGAAGAAAAGTTCAATTTTTCACCAAAATAATTTGTATATGTCCGCAAATTTTAGTAATTTTGCGGGCTTTTTCATTATTACGCGTGATAGCACGCGCGCGAAAGAGCTGATAAACAACGGAAAACTCAAAACAAACGATATGGCAGACGACAAGAAAATCATTTTTTCGATGGTGGGCGTAAGCAAGTCCTTCAGCCCCCAGAAGAAAGTGCTGAACAACATCTACCTCAGTTTCTTTTATGGTGCGAAAATCGGTATCATCGGTTTGAACGGTGCCGGAAAATCAACCCTGCTGAAGATAATAGCCGGTGTGGAAAAGAACTATGACGGTCAAGTTGTGTTCTCGCCCGGTTACAGCGTGGGTTATTTGGAGCAAGACCCCAAACTGGACCCCGAAAAGACCGTGAAAGAATGTGTGCAAGAAGGCGTACAGGAAGTGGTGGACATGCTGAAAGAGTTCGATGAAATCAGTATGGCCTTTACGGATGAGAACGCCGATTTTGACAAACTGCTGGCACGCCAAGCTGAACTGCAAGACCGATTGGACAGCGCCGATGCATGGAACCTTGACACCAAATTAAGCCGTGCAATGGATGCACTGCGTTGCCCCGACGAGAACGCCCAAGTGAAACACCTGAGCGGTGGTGAACGCCGCCGTGTGGCATTGTGCCGCTTGCTGCTGCAACAACCAGACATACTGCTGTTGGACGAGCCGACGAACCATCTGGATGCCGAATCCATCGACTGGCTGGAACAACATTTGCACCAATATCCGGGTACGGTCATCTGTATCACTCACGACCGTTACTTCCTTGACAATGTGGCCGGATGGATACTGGAACTGGACCGCGGAGAAGGTATTCCATGGAAAGGCAACTATTCATCGTGGCTGGAACAGAAAACCGCCCGTATGGCACAGGAAGAAAAACAAGCATCCAAACGCCGTAAGACACTGGAACGCGAGTTGGAATGGATACACATGGCTCCCAAGGCCCGTCAGGCCAAAGGAAAAGCCCGTCTGGCTGCATACGACCGCATGATGAACGAAGAACAGAAAGAACGCGAAGAAAAGCTGGAGATATTCATCCCGAACGGTCCGCGATTGGGCAACAAAGTAATCAACGCAGAGGGTGTGAGCAAAGCCTTCGGCGACAGGTTGTTGTTTGAAGACCTGAACTTCATGCTTCCGCCTAACGGCATCGTCGGTGTAATCGGTCCGAACGGCGCCGGAAAAACGACACTGTTCCGCATGATAATGGGTATGGAGAAAGCCGACAAAGGCACCTTCGAAATCGGTGAGACCGTGAAAATAGGCTATGTGGATCAGGTTCACTCGAATATAGACCCCGAAAAGACCGTGTTTGAGACCATCGCCAACGGGACAGAATATATCAAAGTGGCGGGTAGGGAAGTGAATGCGCGTGCCTATCTGAGCCGTTTCAACTTCACCGGTAGCGACCAAGAGAAGAAATGCGGTGTACTGTCGGGCGGTGAGCGAAACAGACTGCATCTGGCACTGACCCTGAAATCAGAAGCCAATGTGCTGCTGTTGGACGAACCGACAAACGATATTGATGTGAACACACTGCGTGCTTTGGAAGAAGGTCTGGAGAACTTTGCCGGATGCGCCGTGGTAATCTCACACGACCGTTGGTTCTTGGATCGTATATGTACGCATATCATTGCTTTTGAAGGCGATAGCAAAGTGTTTGTGTTTGAAGGCTCGTATTCCGAATATGAAGCCAACAAGAAGATGCGACTTGGCGAAGATGCACTGACTCCCAAGCGCATACGATACAAAAAACTGACTGTCTGAAAAAGGCATAAAAAAGAGTAGAAAGAAATTTATAAAAACGATATAGAAATGAGAGCATTTGTATTTCCCGGACAGGGTGCGCAATATGCGGGTATGGGAAAAGACCTTTACGATGCCTATCCGTTGGCGCAAGAAATGTTTGAATGTGCAAATGAAAAATTAGGGTTCCGTATCACCGACATCATGTTTGACGGTACAGCGGAAGACCTGAAACAAACCAAGGTGACACAACCAGCGGTCTTTATCCATTCGGTGGTTGCCAGCAAAGTGCTAACCATCCAACAGCCGGATATGGTTGCGGGACACAGTTTGGGCGAATACTCGGCGTTGGTGGCTTGTGGGGCGCTTCGCTTTGAAGATGCGTTGCTTTTGGTCAGCAAGCGCGCCTCCGCCATGCAGAAAGCCTGCGAGATGCAAGAATCCACCATGGCAGCCATTTTAGGTCTGGAAGATGAAAAAGTGAACGAAGTATGCCGGCGCGTGAGTGACCAAGTGGTGGTGGCAGCCAACTTCAACTGTCCCGGCCAAGTGGTGATAAGCGGAACCATCGAAGGTGTAGACCGTGCATGTACATTAAGCAAAGAAATGGGTGCCAAACGTGCGCTGAAACTGCAAGTGGGCGGTGCCTTCCATTCCCCCCTGATGCAGCCGGCAGCAGAAGAGCTAAAAGAAGCAATTCTTAACACCACATTCCTGCATCCGTCATGTCCAATCTATCAGAACGTGAATGCGTATCCGCAAACGAATGAGGAAGATATACGCCAAAATCTTCTGCTTCAGCTGACCGCACCGGTATGTTGGACACAAACGATAAAGAATATGATTGTGGATGGTGCCAACCAATTCTATGAATTCGGTCCCGGCGATGTACTGAAAGGACTCATCCGCAAGATTGATGCCAACGTGGAAATAGGATAAACAGATAACAAGCAAACAAACAATAAAACTATGTATAGAACAAAAACATGCGGTGAGTTACGCCTCACCAATACAGGAGAAACAGTAACATTAGCCGGTTGGGTGCAGCGCATCCGCAAAATGGGCGGCATGACATTTATAGACCTGCGCGACCGATATGGAATCACCCAATTGGCATTCAACCAAGGCACCGAGGCCTTTGAGCAAGCCAATGCGTTGGGACGAGAATATGTAATCCAAGTAACCGGCACGGTAATTGAACGCCAAAGCAAAAACGCACAGTTGGAAACCGGTGAAATAGAGATAGATGTGCAAAAACTGACCGTATTGAATGCGGCCGTAACGCCTCCGTTTACCATAGAAGATGAGACGGACGGCGGCGATGATATCCGCATGAAATACCGCTATTTGGATTTACGGCGCTCGTGCGTACGCAAAAACCTGGAATTGCGGCACCGTATGGCATTTGAGGTACGCCGCTATCTGGATCAACAAGGTTTCCTGGAAGTAGAAACACCGGTGCTGGTAAATTCGACCCCTGAAGGTGCCCGTGACTTTGTTGTGCCCAGTCGCATGAATCCGGGCCAATTCTACGCGTTGCCTCAATCTCCCCAAATCTTGAAACAACTGCTGATGGTAAGCGGATTTGACCGCTATTTCCAAATCGTGAAATGTTTCCGCGATGAAGACTTGCGTGCAGACCGTCAGCCCGAATTTACACAAATAGATTGCGAGATGTCGTTCGTAGAACAAGAAGACGTCCTAAATGTGTTCGAAGGGATGTCGAGACATCTATTCAAGACCATTCTCAATATTGATCTACCCAAATTGCCACGTATGACTTGGCAAGATGCCATGAAATATTATGGCTCCGATAAGCCAGATACGCGTTTTGGCATGACATTCGTGGAGTTGCAAGACATTTTCCATGCAGCAGAAGCCAAGAAACCTGAAGAAGAACGGTTCTCTGTGTTTGCGACAGCCAAGTATATTGGTGGTATATGTGCCACAGGATGTGCAAGTTACACTCGCAAACAACTGGATCAATTGACCGAATTTGTTCGCCGTCCTCAGATTGGCGCCAAAGGAATGGTATATGCAAGGGTGGAGCAAGATGGTAGCGTGAAATCCAGTGTGGACAAGTTCTACAGCCAAGATGTGCTACAAGCAGTGGCTAAGGAAATGAACGCGCAAGCAGGTGATTTACTGCTTATTCTGAGCGGAGAGGACACTATGAAAACACGCAAACAGCTTTCCGAATTGCGTTTAGAGATGGGCCGTCAATTAGGATTGCGCGACCCGAAAAAGTTCTCATGCCTATGGGTTATCGATTTCCCGATGTATGAATGGAGCGATGAAGAAAACCGACTCATGGCCATGCATCATCCGTTCACAAGCCCGAAACCGGAAGATATACCGCTGATGGATACCGATCCGGCAAGCGTGCGCGCCAATGCATACGATATGGTGATAAATGGTGTAGAAGTCGGTGGCGGCAGTATCCGTATCCATGATGCCAAATTACAGGAAAAGACATTTGAAATTCTCGGATTTACTCCTGAACAGGCACAAACAAAATTCGGATTCCTAATGAATGCCTTCAAATACGGCGCACCGCCTCATGGCGGATTGGCTTACGGTTTGGACCGCTTTGTAAGTTTATTTGCCGGTTTGGACAGTATTCGCGATTGCATCGCATTCCCGAAAAACAATCAAGGCCGCGATGTAATGCTTGGAGCACCCGGAGAATTAGATCCCATACAATTGGATGAATTGCAATTGGATATTCGCAAATCCCGCCCACAATAATGTTCTAATTGGGATTATGTAAAATACGACTTTTATAGAAGTACCCTTTTTGAGAGACGAAGAATGAATTATCATTTAGTAGAAGATATTTACGATAACGACAGCGGCAGTCAAGTGATTCCTATTATTGACGGGAATGATGCACCCACTGTGAAAACATTGCGGAACGGCGATGTGCTTGGTGTGCTCCCGTTGCGAAATATGGTATTGTTTCCCGGCGTTTTGTTACCGGTTGCTGTATCCAGACCAAAATCGCAGAAACTGGTTATAAATGCATACGAACAAGAAAAAATGCTTGCTGTATGCTGTCAAAAGGCTAAAGATACGCAAGAACCTAAGGCTGAAGACCTTTATAATGTCGGAACAGCCGCACATATCGTGCGCATCATGGATATGCCCGATGGAAGCATTATGGTGATTCTGGAAGGTATCGACCGTATTCATGTGGATGAATTTGTGACGACCCGCAGTAATACGATTAAAGCCACGATATCCATCATCCCCGATATCATGCCTAAGCGTGGCGATAAACACTTTATTGCGCTGGTGAGCAATATCAAGGATCAGGCATTAAAAGTGCTGAAATTGGCGGATAATATGGCTCCAGAAGCCGGCATGATGCTGAGAAGCATAGACAATCCCCCTACTCTTGTGAATTATATTTGTGTGAATTTCGGCATAAAAATTGCTGATAAACAGAAACTTCTGGAAGCAGAATCGTTGGAAAACAGATCAATGGGACTGTTGGAGATTCTCAATAAAGAAGTGCAAATGCTGGAGATGAAGGCCGATATTCAGACGAAAGCCCAAGAGGAGATGAACAAGGAACAACGAGAATATTATCTTCATCATCAACTGGAGACTATTCAGAAAGAATTAGGAGATACTGATTCGCAGATTGTCAAAGAATTAGAGGAGAAAGCGAAGACTAAAAAGTGGTCGAAAAAAGTGGCCGATACATTTCAGGAAGAAATGAAGCGGCTTAAACGTACCCATTCTCAATCACCGGAATTCATTACGCAACAAAATTATCTGGAAACAATTCTTGAACTGCCGTGGGACGAATACACCGAAGATAACTATGACATCAAGAATGCTCAAAAAGTGTTGGATCGAGACCATTATGGGATGGAAAAAGTGAAAGAGCGCGTAGTAGAATATCTTGCCGTACTCAAGCAAATGGCAGAAAAAAAGAAGGCAGATGACTTTAAAGCGCCCATCTTATGTTTGTATGGCCCTCCCGGTGTGGGAAAAACAAGTCTCGGAAAATCCATAGCGACAGCATTGGGACGAAAATATGCGCGTATCTCACTCGGTGGATTACATGATGAGGCCGAAATTCGTGGGCACCGACGCACTTATATAGGTGCCATGCCCGGCAGAATCATAGAAAACCTAAAGAAAGTGCAGACATCAAATCCCGTCTTTGTTTTGGATGAGATAGACAAAATTGGCATGGATTACAAAGGGGATCCGACATCGGCATTATTAGAAGTGCTTGATCCTGAACAGAATAACACTTTCCATGACAATTATTTGGACATTGATTATGACTTGAGCAAAGTACTCTTTATTGCTACGGCCAATTCATTAGAATCCATTCCACGCCCATTACTTGATCGCATGGAACTGATTGAGATGTCCGGCTATCTAATCGAGGAAAAAGAAGAAATCGCTAAGCGCTATCTGCTTCCGAAAGAATTGAAAAATCACGGTCTAACTGCTTCGCAACTGAAGATAAATAAAGAGGTTATTGATTGCGTAATTGATAATTATACTCGTGAATCCGGAGTGCGATCATTAGAACGGACGATTGCTGCGATATGTAGAAAAATTGTCACCAAATTGGCTTTGGAAGAGGCATATAATGTAGAGGTAACCCAAGAAGATATTATCACCTATTTAGGGCAACCACGCTACACACGCGATGCCTACGAGACCAATTATATCGGTGTCGTGACCGGTTTGGCGTGGACACAAGTCGGAGGAGAAATCCTATTTGTTGAATGCAGTCTTTCTCCATCAAAAACCTCTACCCTTACATTGACGGGAAATCTTGGTGATGTGATGAAAGAATCGGCCACATTGGCACTGGGATATATCAAGGCGCATGCCGCTGATTTCGGTATCAAACCGAAAGAAACAGAAACGACAGCCGTGCATATTCACGTACCGGAAGGTGCTATTCCCAAAGACGGACCAAGTGCAGGAATAACGATTACGACAGCACTCGTATCAGCATTTACGAAACGGATGGTTCGTCCACGCATCGCGATGACCGGAGAAATGACTCTGCGTGGAAAAGTGTTGCCTATCGGTGGCGTGAAAGAAAAGATTCTCGCAGCCAAACGTGCAGGTATTACGGATTTGATACTTTGTCAAGAAAACAAGAAAGATGTACAGGAAATACCAACAAAATATCTGAAAGGACTGCACTTCCATTATGTACGAGACATCAAAGAAGTTATAAAATTGGCACTCATTTAAAGTTAACAGTTTCTTCATAAATATATGGATCCTTTTTCATTATTATTACTATTTCTCCTGATGGCAATGGGAATATCATTCCTTTGTTCCACATTGGAATCGGTGCTTATGTCCACCACGCTAAGTTACATTACCATGCGTGAAGAAGAAGGCTATAAACCCGCCATGTTGATGAAACAGTATAAAACAGAGCCCGACCGTCCTTTAGCCGCGATATTGTCTTTAAATACAATAGCTAATACTGTCGGGGCAGCAGGCGTGGGACAGCAGGCGATGATTGTATTTGGAAGCCAATGGTTTGGACTGGTCAGTGCCGTTGTTACATTACTTATACTCATTTTCTCGGAAATTATACCTAAGACTCTGGGAACAACCTATTGGAAACATTTAATGCACTTTACTGCCAGTACGATTCGTGTGTTGATTATTCTAATGTACCCATTTGTAAAACTTATTCAGTGGATCACAAAACTTTTCCCCGTGCGGGACGAAATGCCGGTAAGCCGTGAAGAGGTAATCGCGATGGCAAATGTGGGCGAGGAAGAAGGTGTGATAGAGGAAGATGAGAACAAAATCATCCGTAATGTTATGCGATTAGATGATATCAAGGCATACGATGTAATGACTCCCCGTGTCGTAGCTTCCATCGCTCCCGAAAAAATGACATTGAAAGAATTCTATGAATCGGACAAATATGATTCCTTCTCACGCATACCACTCTATGGCGATTCACAAGAATATATCACCGGCTACGTACTGCGCAACGATGTTTTGGAAGATTTGGCAGAAGACCACTTCAAAAAAACTTTAGGTTCCATCAAACGCAATCTCCCACAGTTCAATGAAGAAATGTCGGTGGGTGATATCTTTGATCAAATGCTGAAACAGAAATCGCAAATCAGTATTGTGATTGATGAATACGGGTGCTTTCAGGGTATTTTGACTTTAGAGGATGTCATAGAAACTATTTTCGGATTAGAAATCATCGATGAAAACGATGAAGTTACCGACATGCAACAATATGCCCGAGAACGATGGAAACAACGTCAGCTGAAATATAGACCCATTAAAAAGGCATTACCTACTAATCCTCCAGCGGAAAAATAAAAAGATGTTGCGCCGTGTTTTAAAATATATTCGTGATAATCGATTGCTTGAACCAAGCGATCGAGTACTTGTCTGCGTTAGTGGAGGGGCTGATAGCGTGGCATTGCTTGATATTTTGCTACGTGGTGGTTACGAATGTATTGTGGCACATTGTAATTTTCATTTACGTGACGCCGAGTCCGATAGAGACGAACAGTTTGTTGGGGACTTTTGTGCGAAGAGGGAAGTCGCTCTTACCTGCAAATCATTCGCAACCATAGATGAGGCCCATCGCATCGGGAAAAGTATTGAACTGACGGCACGCACATTGCGTTATAAATGGTTTGATGAAATCGCTCGCAAATATGATTGCAAAGCTATTGCCGTAGCCCATCATCAAAATGATCAGGCAGAAACACTAATCATGAACTTGAGACGTGGAGCAGGCATTCGTGGATTATGCGGTATGCGGGCAAAAAGCAAAAACCCTTGCGCTGAAAGTGAAATCCCGATTATACGCCCATTATTATGTACTACACACGACTACATTTGCCATTATTTGAAAAATATCAGAAAAATAGGTTGGGTGGAAGATTCCAGCAATCAAGATATCACATATCGTCGTAATATGGTTCGACAAGAATTGCAAACCTATCAAAAATCAGAGATAGAACATATTGCAGCCACCGCACGTATGATGCAGGGGTATTGGGATTGGTTGTCCGGAAAGGAATCAAAAGAAGCATTAGAGGTCAAACAATATGAACGGGAAAAGCAAATGAGAAAACACTATGGATTGATTGGCACCCCATTGATACATTCTTACTCTGCAAAAATATTCGAAGATAAGTTTCATCGGGAAAATATCAATGCGGATTATAAATTGTTTGACACTCAAGAAAAAGATTTATCAGAAATCCTCACGAACAAACAAATGAATGGTTGGAGTGTAACCTATCCATATAAAGAGAAAATACTACCCTACTTGTGCGAAGTTGACGACATCGCGCGGGAAATAGGATCCGTTAATACCTTATATCCGATATACAAGAACGGAACAAATGCAGAAAAAGTGTTAAAAGGATGGAAAGGCTATAATACCGATTGGATTGGATTTAGAGATGCGCTACAATCACATATCTCTCATGAGCACGGTGAAAAGGCTGATTCTACAAACTTAGCTGCGTTAATATTGGGGACCGGTGGAGCTGCAAAAGCCGTTGCCCATGCGCTTACAACAATGCATATTCGTTATAGCATGGTTAGTCATTCCGGACGAGGTGATTTGTCCTATAATGATTTAACCGAAGATGTTGTAAGCGAACATCTGTTAATTGTACAATGTACTCCACTTGGTATGTATCCGGAAATCACACAAGTTCCGCCATTCCCAACACAATGGATTGGCAACGAACATATCATTTTTGACTGTATTTATAATCCTGAAAAAACGCTATTTATGCAACTATGCGAAAAAAGAGGAGCAAAGGTGTTCAATGGATTGGATATGCTGAAAAATCAAGCGAATGAAGCGTGGAAAATATGGAATGACAAATTATAAAATCAAAATGTACTTATGAAAAAAATTATTCTTTTATTGACATTGATGTTAGTTAATGCAAGTTTTGTTCCCGCAGAAACTTTGCGATTCTGCGTTGAATATGAAGAAATCAAGAAAGAGCGAGGTGAGTTATATCAATATAGTGAACGGTATTTGGGAATTAAAGATGTTGTTCTAGAAGATGAAACAGTATATGTTCTAACATCTATTCAATTATTGTCAGACAGTTCATTAAGAAACAAGCCGAAAAATCCCATACAAAAAGACAGAACAGAAAGACAAAAAGTACAATTGATACCTATTGGAGAAGATGCTCTCATGGCTATCAATACGTCGAAAAAAGCTGAAAGCGTAGCCAAACAGATTTATCGTATCCGTGAAGCTCGGATTGGCGTGCTAAGCGGGGAAGCAGAACATGCAGCAACTAATGTGAGTGTTGTAATGAAACGCCTGGATCAAATGGAACAAGATTTGGCATCAATGTTTGTCGGAACCACTTACATAACCCGTCATAATAAATTAGTTGAATATGAAGTGAACGATACCTGTACAACCAACAATAGAGACTTGTTATTACGGTTCTCCAAATTTACAGGTCCTGTATCTTCTGATGATTTGAGTGGGGAACCTGTATATCTGGAACGTACTATCCAAACAGAATTACGTCCCGAAAGTAGCAAAAAGAATGCCCCGCTGATTCCATATATAACTAGTAGCAATATCTGCATTTTCTATAATGGACAAGTCATGTATAATCAAAGATTCGAGAAATGATCAATCGCGGAACATATAAATTTATCATTGTTGCCATTTGTGCAACAATGATGGCAATAACCACGAGTACAGCACAAGAGTTGCACTGTACTGTCAACATAAACGCAGATCAAGTAGATGGATCTAACAAGCAAATGTTCCAAACGCTACAACAAGCCATTAGTGATTTTATTAATACAACCCGATGGACATCACTTGTTTTTTCGGAAACAGAACGCATTGAATGTACGATGATGATGATTGTGAATAGCGTAACAACAGAAGGACTGATAAATGCTTCGCTACAAGTACAAAGCCGACGTCCTGTTTTTGGGACAACATACTCCACCCCTCTTCTCAACTTGAAAGATGATGATTGTACATTTACATACCATGAGTTCGATCGCATTGAATATCAACCGAATCAATTTACTACCAATATAGCCTCTATCATTGCTTACTATTGCTATCTTATTATAGGAACAGATCTGGATAGTTATTCCAAATTAGGAGGAACAATATGCTACCAAGTATGTGAGGAAATTGCTAATACCGCTAGAGGATCAAGTATGGACAATAGTGAACAAGGAGGATGGAAAGCTACAAGTAAGAAAAAAAATCGTTATCAAATAATTAGTAATTTGATGGACGATGCTTTTTCTCCTTATCGGAGATTCTTTTATGAGTATCACAGATTAGGACTTGATATAATGAACAGCAACGTAACAAATGGGAGGGCAATTATTGCGACAGAACTACAAATCTTGAAAGAGACTTATCGTGCTCGTCCCAATTCATATATGGTGGCAGTATTTTTGGATGCCAAAAACGATGAGATTGTTAGTCTATTTGAAAAAGGATCCGATATAGAAAAGAAGCAGGTATTGGATATCCTTACCGCAGTTGATCCTACTCGCCTCACAACCGTTTATGAAAAAATCAAACTATAATGCTTAAACATATCCATATAGAAAATTACGCATTAATCTCCTATCTTGATATTGATTTAGAGGATGGTTTTTCCGTTTTAACAGGAGAAACCGGTGCTGGAAAAAGTATAATTTTAGGAGCATTAAACCTTGTGATGGGAGGTAAAGCAGATGTAAAAGTCATCACCGAAGGTGAACAGCGTTGCATTATCGAAACGGTTTTTGATGTGGAGAATGGCGGCAAGAAAGAAGAAATAATTATTCGCCGCGAACTTAATCAAACGGGACGTTCTCGCTCGTTTATCAACGATGAGGTGGCCTCTCAAGCAGATCTCAAAAGTTTGGCGCTGCGACTGATTGACATTCATTCGCAACACGCCAATTTATTATTGGAGAACGCTGATTATCAACTGGAGGTGGTAGATGCCATTGCCTTTGGTAAAAATCAGGAACCGATTGAAAATTATCGCCATATCTATGACGAATATATTAGAGAATATCAGACATTAAGTGAATTACAAGCGCAGGCCCAAAAAGCACACGAAGATGCTGATTATGTGCAATTTCAATATAATCAATTATTAGACGCTAAACTTGAACCGAGTGAAGATCAGAAATTAGATGAAGAACTATATCTTTTAAGTCATGCTGAAGACTTAAAAATCAATTTGCAAGATGCCCTTGAACGCATCGATGGTGAAGAACATGGCGCATTGCCATTAATTCATGGCATAATGGTTGGCGATGTGTCTCAATCACTGGCAGAACGCTTACAGTCTGTAGAGATAGAATTGCAAGATATCTTCCGTGAGTTGCAAACATTAGAAGAACAAACAGAGGTCAATCCAATGCGATTACAAGCGGTAGAAGAACGCATACAATTACTCAATTCGCTGAAAAAGAAGCATCACGTTGACACTGTAGATAAACTCCTTGATTTACAAGAAACCCTTGGGCGTTCCTGCCAACAATTAGACCAATTTGATGAACTAATTGCAGCACAACAAGAAAAAGTAAATCAAATTTTAGGACACCTTACGAAAGCAGCACACGAACTTACTGAACAACGCAAACGTGTTTGTCCTGATATTTGCAGGGTATTGCAAAATGATTTGTTGGGTCTAGGTATCAAACATGCAAAAATTGATGTGGAAATAACGCCCAAGCCTAATTATTCGCCAACAGGGATAGATGATATTCAAATTATGTTTGCAGCGAACCTCAATCAATCTTTAAGGCGCGTAAGTGAAGTGGCCAGCGGAGGTGAAATCAGTAGATTAATGCTATGTATAAAGGCATTGATAGCTTCTACTAACGGGCTACCCACCATCATTTTTGATGAAATTGATACAGGAGTTAGCGGCGAAATTGCTACACAAATGGGTCGTATTATGCGTGACATGGGGCAATCCAGACAAATTATTGCAATTACTCATCTTCCTCAGATTGCAGCCCTTGGAACCACACAATATTTGGTTTATAAGGAAGATACCCCGACCCGAACAGAGACGCATATCCATTCTCTTTCTAAAGACGAACGGGTACAGCAAATTGCATCTATGTTGAGCGGGAAACAACAAACCGATACTGCCTTTGAGATGGCAAAACAATTATTAAACCCACGTGACTTATGATGCCATTAGCAGAAAGAATGCGTCCTCGAACGCTGGATCAATATATAGGCCAAAAACACTTGGTCGGAGATGGGGCTATTCTTCGCCAGATGATTGAAAACGGCAATTTGTCTTCCTTCATCCTTTGGGGACCTCCGGGTGTTGGTAAGACAACCCTCGCGAAAATTGTTGCAAATCTTTTGAATTGTCCCTTCTACACACTATCTGCAGTCACAAGCGGGGTGAAAGATGTGCGTGAAGTTATAGAACAGGCCAAGAAAGTGGCAATTGTCAATAAAGGTCTGTTTGCAGAGCAAAACAGCAAACATACCCCTATTTTGTTTATTGATGAGATCCACCGTTTTTCCAAATCGCAACAAGATAGTTTGTTGGGAGCCGTGGAAGAGGGAACTATCATATTAATCGGAGCCACTACAGAAAATCCCAGTTTCGAAGTCATCAATCCTTTGTTGAGCAGGTGCCAAATTTATGTACTGAAACCATTGGATAAAAGCGACTTATTGGATTTACTTCAACGCGTACTCACACAGGATGAATATATACATTCTTTAAATCTTGATGTACAAGAGACGGAAGCTATTCTGCGCTATTCTGGTGGAGATGCTCGTAAATTGCTCAATATCATAGAAATTGTCGCAAATTCTGGTGTTAAAGTAATTGATAACGATATCGTTACCAAACTATTACAACAGAATCCCGTTGCCTATGATAAAGATGGCGAATTGCACTATGATATTATCTCGGCTTTTATTAAATCGATTCGCGGTAGTGATCCTGATGCGGCCATTTATTGGCTTGCTCGCATGGTTTCTGCCGGAGAAGATCCGAAATTTATTGCACGAAGACTTGTTATTTCCGCATCTGAGGATATCGGTTTAGCCAATCCGAACGCCCTCTTGGTAGCGAATGCATGTTTTGATACTTTGCAAAAAATTGGATGGCCGGAAGGACGAATTCCGTTAGCAATGGCAACCATATATCTTGCTACATCTCAAAAAAGCAATTCCGCTTACATGGCTATTGATTCTGCGTTGGAGGAAGTGCAACGCAGTGGAAATCAGCCTGTTCCTTTGCATTTGCGAAATGCACCCACCAAATTAATGGAAGATTTGGGATATCATGATGGCTATAAATACGCACACGATTATCCTAATCATTTCGTAAAACAGCAGTTTATGCCGGATAATCTTGTCGGGAAACACTTTTGGCAAGCACAAGGAAGCCCACAAGAACAAAAAATGGCGGAATGGATGAACTTTTTATGGAAAGAATAAATGGCTGGCATTTATGTACATATTCCTTTTTGCAAATCACGATGTAAATATTGTGATTTCTACTCCACCACCCTGCTTTCAAAAAGGACAATGTATGTAAAAGCTTTGCTTTGCGAATGGGAGGAATACAAAAATCGTGACATGTTATGGCAGCATCCTAAAACGCTTTATTTTGGTGGAGGAACTCCCAGCGTATTGGAACCTCAAGCAATAAAAAGTATTATACATGCCATTGAACCCGATGATGATGCAGAAATCACACTGGAAGTGAATCCCGGTGACTTAACAAGAGACAACCTGCGAGAACTTTGCTTGATTGGGGTAAATCGTTTGAGTATTGGTATTCAGTCTTTTCACAATTCGCTATTACAGCTTATCGGCCGTCGGCATTCGGCAGAAGATGCCAAAAACGTTGTTCGTATGGCACAGGAAGAAGGGTTCAATAATATAAGTATCGACCTTATCTATGGTTTGCCGGGCGAGACAATGGAAATGTGGGAAAGCGATGTTGCAGAGGCGATATCACTTCATCCGCAACATATATCCGCCTATTGCCTGACGTATGAACCGGATACTATTCTCACTCACTTGCGGGATACGGGAGAGATACGAGAGACATACGAGACGATACTCAATGATATGTTTGATTATATTTGTAGTATATTGACTACGAATGGTTATATCCATTATGAAGTGAGCAACTTCGCACTGACAGGCTGTCATTCTCGTCACAACTCATCGTATTGGGATTTCACCCCTTATCTCGGCCTGGGTACAGCTGCCCATTCGTTTGATGGGGAAAAGCGTTGGTGGAATCCTGCTGACTTACAATTATACATAGAACAAGCGCAGACACACACCCTCCATCGAGAAATAGAAGTATTAACTGCAGAACAGCATCGCATGGAACAAATCATGCTCGGACTTCGCACATCAAAAGGAATAGATTGCCATTTAGTAGAACAGGACAAAACCACTTCGTATCTAAATAATGGTTTCTTGAGAGAATCGTCAGGGCACTATATTGCCACGCAACGTGGATTACATATACTTAATCAGATAATAAACAATTTAGTATAATATGACAACTTTTCGACGTAAATTCTTAGTTTGGTTTTGGGGAATATTTTCTGCAGGTCTTTTAGCAGCATGGTTGGTGTTCTTTATGATAGCCAAAGGATGGCTTGGCTATTTGCCACCGCTGGAAGAGTTACAAAATCCTCAAAATCGTTTTGCCAGTGAGGTTTTTTCGTCCGATATGCAATCTCTGGGACGTTATTATCGCTATGAAAATCGTGTAAGTGTGCGATATTCAGATCTTTCCCCACACGTCATTCATGCTTTGATTGCTACAGAAGATGCACGTTTTAAGAATCATACCGGTGTTGATTTCAAGTCTTTTTTTCGTGCACTCCTTACATTAGGAAAAGCTGGTGGAGGATCTACTTTGACCCAACAATTAGCCAAGCAGATTTGGTCGCCAAGAGCCAGTAATTCATTCCAGCGGCTGTTGCAAAAGCCTAATGAATGGGTCATCGCCACAGAACTGGAACGTCTTTATTCCAAAGATGAGATTTTGCTGATGTACCTCAATCAATTCGATTTCCTCTATAATGCCGTTGGTATTAAATCGGCCGCACAAGTCTATTTCTCAACCACTCCTGCTGAGTTGAAAATTGAAGAGGCGGCAATGTTGGTGGGAATGTGCAAAAATCCATCACTTTATAACCCTATTCGCCATCCTGAACGTACAACCACACGGAGAAACACTGTCCTTAATCAGATGGAGAAATATAATTATATCACTCAAGAAGAATGTGATTCACTGAAGCAATTGCCTCTCGCCATTCGCTATCGTTCCGTGGACCACAAGCAAGGACCGGCACCTTATCTTCGAGAGTTTCTACGTAAGATTTTGACTGCAAAAGAGCCGAAAGAGAGCGATTATCCGGAGTGGAATCGTGTTCAATATCGCATTGATCGTCAACAATGGGAAGAAAATCCATTATATGGTTTTTGTAATAAAAACAAAAAGCCCGACGGGCATTATTATGATTTGTACCAAGATGGCCTGAGGATTTTTACGACAATAGATTCTCGCATGCAGCAATATGCAGAAACGGCAGTACATGAACACATGGTTTACAAACAAAAGCAATTCTTCCAGGAGAAAAAGGGACGTAGTTATGCGCCATATTCTCGTGATATGAGCCGTGAACAAATCGACGCAAGTATGCGCCGTTCTATGCGCCAAACCGACCGCTATCGTAACATGAAAGCTGCCGGTTACAATGCGAATGACATTGAAAAAGCCTTCAACACGCCATGCGAGATGCAAGTTTTTTCTTACGATGGTCTAATTGACACGGTTTTCACACCCATGGACTCCATTCGCTGGTTAAAATATTATTTGCGTTGTGGATTTATGGCAATCGAGCCGCATAATGGTCATGTAAAAGCCTATGTGGGTGGACCTGATTTTACGCATTTTCAGTTCGATCAAGCCACACAAGGGCGCCGTCAAATCGGTTCGACTGTAAAACCATATCTATTTACATTAGCCATGGACGAAGGCATGTGGCCCTGCGATCAAGTACAAAATGTGGCATATACATTGGTGGATGCCAATGGAAAACATTGGACCCCCAAAGACGCGCACGCAGAAAATGTGGGGGAAATGGTAACCTTGACATGGGGACTCAAAAAGTCAAGTAACTGGATTACTGCATATTTAATGTCATTATTCACCCCTGATCAGCTTGCTAAATTGATGCATTCGTTTGGAATAAAAGGAGACATTGACGCTGTCGTCAGCATGTGTCTCGGAACCTGTGATGTCAGTGTTGAAGAGATGGTGGATGCCTACACGACATTCGTAAACAAGGGAATTCGTACCGAGCCGCTTTATGTCACTCGTATTGAAGATAATATGGGTAATATTTTAGCAACTTTTCAGCCAAAATCACACGAAGTCATCAGCGAACTGACCTCTTATAAAATGCTCCACATGTTACAAAAGGTCGTAACGGAAGGAACTGGTATGCGTTTGCGGGGCAGTCAATACCAACTATACATGCCTTTAGGAGGAAAAACGGGTACATCACAAAATCACTCGGATGGTTGGTTTGTCGGATTTACGCCGGAACTGGTGGCCGGATGTTGGGTCGGCGGAGAAGATCGTTCAATTCATTTCGATAATATGGATAGAGGACAAGGCGCACGTACTGCCCTGCCGATTTTTGGCGCATTTATGAAGAGCGTTTACGATGATGCGGATCTCGGATACGATCGAAATGCATCTTTTGATGTCCCAGAATGGTTTGACCCTATGGCTGGTTGTAAAGATGGAAACGCTGCTCGGTAAATCGCTTTTGGAACTGCAACAGATTGCTCTTTCGCTCGGAATGCCCCGTTTTGTGGGGAAACAACTGGTGGAATGGCTATATCTGAAGCGGGTTACATCTTTTGATAAAATGACCAATCTGTCGTTGAAAAACAGGCAGTTATTGGCAGAGCGATATATTATTTCCCGTTCGCAACCAACAGCAGAAGCCGTATCGCAGGACGGCACCCGCAAATTCCTTTTTGAAGTGCCTATCGTCAATCCGCAAACGGGCGCGCCTGTCTCTCAATCGGTAGAGGCGGTATATATACCTGAAGATGAGCGCGCTACGCTTTGCGTCAGCACGCAGGCCGGATGCAAAATGGGATGTCGGTTTTGTATGACTGGCACATTAGGCTTTCACGGAAATTTGACGGCAGCGGACATACTGAACCAGATTTTCTTCGCCATGTCGATTGATGCAGCGGAAAATAGGTCTTCTGAGCTCACAAATATCGTTTTTATGGGTGAAGGAGAACCTATGGATAATCTGGATGAAGTGTTGCGGGCGTTGGAAGTCATGACGGCGGATTGGGGATGCCAATGGTCTCCGAAACGCATAACAGTCAGCACGGTAGGCTATCTGCCGGGGCTTAAACGGTTTTTGGAAGAGAGCGAGTGCCATTTGGCAATATCGTTGCATAATCCGTTCCATGTTGAACGACAGGAAATCATGCCGGCAGAACGTCCATATCCCATCACAGATGTATTGCAGTTAGTCAAACAATACGACTTTTCACACCAGCGTCGCTTGAGTTTTGAATATATTTGCTTTGGCGGACAGAATGATACCCCTAAACATGCGGCCGAATTAGTACGGCTACTCAAGGGGCTTGACTGTCGCATTAATCTCATCCGTTTTCACGAGGGCGTTAATCAAACATTTTCGCCATCTAATGGGACACAAATGATATGGCTACGCGATTACCTTACGCAACATGGCATCACGACTACCATCAGGCGATCGCGCGGAGAAGATATTTTGGCGGCATGCGGCATGTTGGTAAATGCTTTGGCACGATAAAAAAAATCTCAGCGGATTCTCGCACAATTTAGTGACTCCCTCCGTGACCATATCGTGACCACACCGCGACCTGTCTGTAGGATGTGACTGCAATAAAAACAAAATAAGCACGCAGTGGGTCTGTAAGCCGGGTTCTGTATCATGCCGCATGGGCACAACGCTTATCATTAGTCTCGATGGACACATTACTGTGCCATTCTCTCGCTTCCTACCCTCCGACTTGGACGAGCAGCCCTCAAACGTCGGTTTACGCGGAATTGCAACCTATAGTGTAGCCGTTTCATCATCTCTAATAGAGATGCCATCGTCGCTGTTCCAGGGACCAAACATCACTGCCTGCCGGCCGTTAACCGGTATAGTGCTCTGTGTTGCCCGGACTTTCCTCTTCGCTCAAACAGTATCTGTAAACAGACTTACTTGAGAATCAAAGCGATAAGCCGATCCGCTGCGTACTTATTTTGCAAAATATTTCCATAGTGGCGCTGCGTGGAGTGCCTGAATTATTTCTCCTTGTTCCAACAGTTCCCGTACCTCCTCTTTTTTCATCACATGTACGCGAATGTCTTCCGATTCCTCTTCATGTTGTGGATGTATGCGTTTTACTCCTCTGGCGAGAAAGGTATAACTAAGGTTGTTTTGACAACTGGTATTGGGGCAAAGGGTCATAAATAGTTCCCACTCTCCACCGCCGAAACCGGTTTCCTCACTCAATTCACGCTGAGCAGCTTCAAGTGGAGTCTCGCCTTCATCTATTACACCGGCCACGATTTCATACTTAGTCACACCTAACCCATGCCGATACTGGTCAACCATTACAAGTTCGCCATCCTTCGTCTCCGCAATAACATTAATCCAATTAGGATACTCCAAAACGAACCAGGTGGGTATACGATGCCCGTTAGGTAATTCCACTTCTTCTTGACGCACACTAAGCCAAGGACCTATTTTCAGGATGTTTTCACTTTTTATAACGCGCCATGGTCGGTGTTGAGGGGATGGTATCATCTTTACTCCAAACATTAGTTTACAATCAAGGCTCCTCTCGGAGCCTCTTGGAGCCACTTCCCGGACTCGAACCGGGGACCTACGCATTACGAATGCGTTGCTCTACCAACTGAGCCAAAGTGGCAACAGACTTGTACACGCATCAAGCTGTATCACCTCGCTTTTATGCGAAAGCGGGTGCAAAAGTACTGCTTTTTTATGACATAGACAAATATTTTGCAGAAAAAATTGCACAGAAACCTTTTTTTTTGTAATTTTGCAGCGAAATAATCTTAATAGTAGATACAAATATGCGAACAAAACTTTTTACAATCCTCTTTTTGGCATTTTTGACAAGTGGATTGGTCAGTTCCCAAACTTATAAAACAGAAACACTTCAGCAGACAATCCGTTCTTTGCGGATCCGTTATGTAAAAGAAACGCAATCCCCTACCCGCCCTTATCTGGTGTTAACCAATGGTTGCGTGGACGGAACTGAGCCGACAAACACATTGGATATTTCATTCGATTGTATGACACACGATCTCAAACAATATAGTTATACCGTTTATCACCTCGGATATGATTACAGGAAGAGCGACTTACAAAGTCTGGAATACATACAAGGGTTTACGACGGCCGATATCACAGATTATGCCTATTCCAACCTTACGGCGGAAGATTATATACATTATCGGTTGACCTTCCCGAACGAAGATATGCATCTACTGAAAAGCGGGAACTATGTTCTTCATGTTTACGAAGATGGAAATCCCGATAACGGCGTAGCAGATATATGTTTTCAGGTTGTTGAACCTAAAGTAACTATTTCTGCAACCGTGCGCGCTAATACCGATATTGAATTCAATGGGCGCTACCAGCAATTGGATATGGACATCAACACACAGTACCTTGACTACAACAACACCGATGAATTAACCGTCATCATACAACAAAATAATCGAACTGATAATCAGGTAATTAACCCACATATAAGTTATGTGGAAGCCAAGCGACTCCGCTACAAAAACAATTCAGAACTTATCTTCGAAGGAGGAAACGAATACCGCCACTTTGATAGTTACTCACCCTATTATGCAGGCTATAATGTCAATCGTATTCGTTATGGACAAGGCGAATATCACGCATTTCTTGAGGCAGATGAAAACAGGGGTGTCACTGCAAATACTGACAGAACTGGTGCCCCGTATGTATTCGAACCGGATATGAACGGGAAATGGGTTGTCAGCAAGGAAAATAGCGATTACGCAGATACTGATGCCGAGTATATGAATGTTCATTGGCACATGCCGATGCCTACCCCGTTTTTTGATGGTAATGTATATGTGGGTGGTGATTTGTTTAACAATCAAATGACAGCCCGTAATCGGATGATTTACGACAATGCGCAACATTGTTATTACCTCATTGCACCATTTAAACAAGGTGCTTATGAATATCAATATTGGTTCTTGCGTAAGGGGGAAAAACATGCGACCCTCCTTAAATTGGAAGGATCGCATTGGCAAACAGAGAACGAATATACGGTACTTATTTATTATCGTCCATTAGGAGAACGTTACGACCAATTAATTGGTCTTCAGCGTTTTTCTTCTGTATCCTCCTCTTCTTCCATGTAATAATGGTGATCCGATTTCTGATCACGGCGGAATAACTTACCATAGTACTTTCCATAACGATAGCGCCAATTCTTTTTGTCGCCATAACCACCGTTATAAGTATAGCCACCGGCATATCCATAGCCGTATCCGCCTCCGTAACCATAACCATTGCCATAGCCATATCCATAACCGGTGTTGGAGCCATAGCCGTAACCATAGCCGTAACCGCGATGGAAACCTTCGGTCGGAATATCAGACAAAATAAGATTAATCTTCGAGCGATGATCAACTGCCAATTGTTCCAAAATTTGTTTGCAATAGCGCTTGCTCGTTTGTAGGCAACGAATCACAAACAATGTGAGATCTGTCTGTTCAATAACCGAATATGCATCAGGCACCTGACCGATAGGCGATGTATCTATAATCACATAATCATATTCTGCTTTCAGTTTGTTCAACAAATCGGTCAGTTTATCCGAATGGATAAGTTCACCGGGATTGGGAGGTACTGTACCTGCTGGAATCACGTCAAAATCAAAAGGTGAATCTTTAATAAGAATTTCCTCCAAAGAGCAATCATTGTTCAAGTAGTTAGTCATACCCATTTCACGATCCACCAAACCTAACTTGACGTGGATATTCGGTTTGCGGATATCAAGGTCTATCAATATCGTTTTCTTTCCGCTCATTGCATATAAAGCAGCGAGGTTGGTGGAAAGGAATGTTTTACCGTCACCTGATTCCGTGGAAGTGATTGCCATTGATATACCCGCCTTCTTGCCGGTAATAAACTCAATACGCGTACGGATGGTACGCAACATCTCGGCATACGTGGAGCGAGGTGTTGACTTGACAAGCGTCGGATTTTGCGATTTTGCATGGCGAATAGTGCCAATCAAGCGGAATACACTCAATTGTTCTGCCTCTTTACGCGTACGAATCTTATCGTTCAACAACTCCGAAAGGATAATCAACAACAATGGTATTAACAATCCGATGACAATACAAGTCATGGTAGTCTTCTTTTTAGCCTTGATGTTGACAATGAATACAGGACGGGCTCTGTCCATAACTTCATTATCCGGTGTATTGCTGGCCTTTTGAATTTCAGCTTCTGCACGCTTTTGTAAAAAGAATGTGTAGTAGTTGTCATCAATGCGATAATTACGCTCAATGCTTACCATCTGCAATTCCTTCTCCGGTAAGCGTTTCATGTCAACTTCCACTTCACTGTAACGCTTTTCAAGATCAGATTTCTCAATCTCAAGTGTTGCACGCATTGACTTGACCACTTCTTCAATAGTAATCTTCACATTGTTGATGTCATTCGTCAATTTGGCATAATAAACATTCTTTTCACTTAATTCGCCCCGCTGCAATTGTAATTCATTCAATTGTCCCACCAAGTTGCTCAAGGAGGCTTCTGTCAAACCAAGTGAAGACGGAGAAGCAATTGTCCCTTCTTCAATGGATTGTTTGAGATAATCAGTCAGATAATCCAAATACGTTTCTTTCAAACGGAGTTCCATCGCCTTTTGGTCATAACCGGAAAGGCGTCCCATGAGTTGACCTGCGTACGACCCTACATCCATGAACTTATTCTGTTGGCGGAAATTGGTCATAGCCCCTTCACTCTTTTCCAAACTGCCTTGCAGGGCTTCCAGTTGGCTGTTGATGAACGCTATGGATTTGTCCGCGACTTGATTCTTGCGTTCCAGATTTTGCAGTAAGTATATCTCTGCCAACTTGTTAATAAATTCACAATCCCTATCCGGTGTTTGGCTCCTGAGTGTCAGTTTTAACACCGAAGAGCCATCCATCACAAAATCCATACTCATTCGCTGCTGGAATTCGTTTACTAAGCCGTTCTTGCTTCGGAAACGGAAATAAATCTGTCCGGACTGACTGATATGTTCGCTAGGCCAGAATGTGGCTGTAAAGAGAGGTGAAACCAGTCGTTCACCATAGCGAACAGTCGCCTCATACGGACGTTTGTTATCCGTGGACGTAATCTGCATCGTACCATCGCCATTGAAGGTACAGCGGAAAAGCAACCCGACAACGGATGGATTTACCTCCTCAGGCTCAAGAATGATTGGCGTATTACGATAAAGATTACGCGTTTTGAAACGACCGCGTGTATAATAATCCACTTGCAAGAATGGAATGGAATCAATCACTCGTGATAACAAATCATAGGATCCCAATAGCACCAATTGGTTGTTGATGTTTTTATATACAGGTTCAATACCAAAACCCTGCATCAATGTAGCAGAACCTGACAACGTTGCTCCCTGATCCTTAATCAAAATGGAGCCACTGGACTCATATTCCTCTATCCATTTGCGGTTCAACAGACAGGCAACACCATACGCCAACGCCGCCGCAATTACAAACAGATACCAATAGTGGAGAATACGGATTGCCCACTCCTGGATATTGATATTCATGCCCTCATCTTCTTCCTGTTGTGGACCTTGTCCATAAGGCGTAGCCATATAAGGGCTATGCTGATATGGATTCTGATAGGGATTGTTGTACGGATTATTATACGGATTTTGGTATGGGTTCTGATACGGATTCTGATACGGATTTCCCTGACCGTAAGGATTAGAATCACCGTAAGGGTTCGAACTGTAAGGATTGTCTGTTGCCATAACGATATAGTAGAATCAATCAGTTTTAGTTTATTCCGGGTATATAATTCAGCACAGATACTAACAGGCTGACCGAACTGGTAATCAGTGCCAAGAAACCGGTGTAGGTCTCTTGTTTGAAGAAACTGGCCGGCTCACGACTGACATAAATTAAATCATTCGGATAAATATAGTAGTACTGTGAATTGATTAATGTATTTGTTCGAAGGTCAAAGTCCAGAATCTCTGGCTGTTCATTACCATGCGGGCGAATGATACGTACGTGTCTGCGATCCGCCGAGTTCATCAAATCGCCGGTCATAGCCAGAGCCTGGTAGATATTCATTCGCTCCTTATATATATAGCGAACACCGGAAGAGATATCACCCAACACTGTAAATTGTTTATTGTACAATGCCAACTTGACTTCTGCATCAGGTATCAGTTCGCGCATATAGCGGCGAACAGTATCTTGTGCCTCCAATTCAGTAAGTCCTTCCAGTTTAATCGGTGGCAAGAAAGGCAGATCGACTGTTCCATCCGAATAGATACGGTAGGAATAAGCATATTGCATTGAACCACCACCGCCACTAGTACTTCCCAGATTTTGTGCAAGAGTTTTTCCTAAGGTTTCATCCAAGGTAATGATTCGATAGATAATTTCGTCGTTCACTTGCAGACGATATGGCTGATAAGGTACACTGTCGTAAGTGGGTAAGCCTTTTCGGTCTTGCAAGAGTCCTACTTGCTTGTGCGTGTAGCATCCTGTCAATAAGCTCATTGTCAAAGCAATGAGCAGGATTTGAAGTATCTGTTTCATTGCTTTCATTATTTTTTAGAGGCATTGATAATTCGTTGAACAATTGCATATACAAAACCGCCGAAGGAAAGGGATGTCGCCACTATTGCCACTGTGGTTGCCGCATTGCTGACCCCAAAGGGTTTACCTCTCAGTTGTTGTACATATATGACATCATTCGGTTCGATATAATAGTACTCCGAATTGATAATATCTTTCGAGCGCAAGTCAAATGCCATAACGCGCGTTTGTCCTTCCACTTCGCGGATGACCTTTACTTTGCTCCGATCACTCCAGTCGCCGACGTCTCCTGCTTGCGCCAAGGCTTCAAAGATAGTCAGTTTCTCACGACGTATCGCGAAGTTGCCTGTACCTTTTTCACTTATGACACTGTACATTCGTTGCACAATGTTCACGTCCACAGAAACCATTTTATAATCTCCATAGTCCTTGATGAAGGTTGCCAATTGCTCTTCCAATAGCAATTTGACTTCGCGTGTCGTTTTTTCCCGCACTTCTACTTTTCCTACCAATGGAAAGTCAATTGTGCCATCTTCCAATACAAGATAGGTATAAAGTTCATTGGCATAGCCCATTGAAGCGGAGTTATTCATAAACTGATAGTTCTGCGAACCATATCCACCCATTGTGGCAGAAAATAACTTTTGCACATTTTCATCCACCGAATGGACACGCACATATAACCTGTCGCCTGTTCGGAGTTGATAGTCGGCATACATGATTGTATCCGCATATTCAGGAATATGGTGTTTGCCCGGTTTCTGTAGCAAATTGACATCCTTGCTCGTTACACATGAAGTAAAAGCAAGGAGAATCAGCAAAGTGCTCCAAATAATATGTCTGTTTGTATTCATGTTGATTCTACTTATCGTTTTTCGTCCCAGCCGAACGGATGATGTGCCAACGGAAGTCTTGCCATCGGATGATAGTCCCCTACAAGACCGACGGGCTCTGCATGACGAATCTCGCTCACGATTTCGATACAAGGACGTGCCTCTGCAATACGGAATCCGTTGCCGGCCAAAATTTGTTTGTAACTTTCTGTATGCAGTTCCGTAAAGCCTTGCGAGAACTCAAACTCTTCTCCATCAATAGACAAGGTCCGATATGTGCGTTTTTCACCTTCCACGGCATTGGCAGGAAGGCATTCACTATTAATGGACAGAAAATAACGGACACGGGCACGCTCCAGTTCCAAAAAACCGGCAACACGGTCGAACGACATCACATTCACCACATTCTTTTTAACAGCACCGAAAATCCACTGCAACATATCATAGAAATGCACACCGATATTCGTGGCCACTCCACCCGACTTGTGCACATCACCTTTCCATGAGGAATAGTACCATTTTCCGCGTGAAGTAATGTATGTCAAATCTACATCATAAATCTTGTCCTTAGGTCCACTCTTCACTTTCTCTCGGAGAGCAGCTATTCTGTCATGCAAGCGCAACTGAAGAATGGTGTATGCCTGATGACCGGTCTCTTTTTCCATTTCCAACAAGTTGTCGATGTTATAGGGATTAAGCACTAACGGCTTCTCGCAAATAACATTGCAACCGAGGCGCAATCCGTATCGGATAAAAGCATCATGTGTATAATTCGGCGTGCAAATAGACATCCAGTTCAGCGGATTTGCTGTACGTTGCTGTTTAGAACAGAAACGGTCAAACTGTTCGTTTTCCGTAAAGAAAGAGCAATCAGGAAAACTGGAATCCAAACGTCCTACCGAATCGAACTTATCATAAGCGACCAACAAGTTATTGCCGGTATCAGCAATGGCTTTAATATGGCGCGGAGCGATATATCCGGCCGCACCGATAAGAGCAAAATTGAGTGATTTATTCGTCATTCTTTGTTATCTTTTTCTGCACAATAATCCAATTAGCCCGCAAAGGTACTGCTTTTTTTTGAGATACACAAATAAAAGCGCAAAAAAAAATATTTTTTTAGTCGAAAGTCGAAAGACAAAAGACAAACTGGGCACTCGGCAATCACTCGGCAACCCTTGCTGTATCTATCGTATATCTATCGTGTATCTATCGTATATCCATCGTGTATCTATCGTGTATCTATCGTATATCTATCGTATATCTATCGTGTATCTATCGTGTTTAACACGGGATTTGTGCGGAAAAATTCAATAAAAATCTCCGAAAAAACGGGGAAAATTCAGAAATTATCCAGGAAAAGTGTGGGAAAAGTGTGGAAAAATATGGGCAAAGACTACCGTTTGATTCCTTTTGCGGCTTGACTGAGTTGCCAAGAATTGAAGAAGTTTTGCACGATCATATACAAAGCGGGCGCTAAACCAACAAGCGGCATCAAATAGGTTTGTGCCATCCAAATGGCGAGTGTTGTGTTCTTTTGTCCTAAGGCCTGTCCCGCCGTTACGCGTGAGATGCCACTTGGCGTTGTGGGTGCAGTAGCGGGATTAATGACAACATCCTGATAATCCATCCCGTGGCTGGTGGCAGGTGCACCCTGCCCGATATACCAACCCAACACAAATTGCAGTGCACACGTTATGCAAGCAATCGCCAAAATAAGAACCAATGTCCACCAACTATATTCGCCGTGTACCAACGTATCCGTCATATCGCCCGTCAAAATAATGATGGTGCATGTCCATATATAGAATGGCAACTGCGCCCACTTTCTGTTGAGAGCAAACACTTTTGGTTCTCCTTTTTGCCGCCAGTATGCCTCATAAACCAAACGCAGAAACCACGCGGCAACAAATGGCCCCATCAACAGAGGTCCCACTTTCCGCAAGATAATGAGGAACGCTTGAAAGAAACTCATATCAGCCATCGGATTGACTATAGGGAAAAAAAGCGGAACGACGATGGCCGTAGCGAAATTACTCAACAGTGTAAAGGTCGTCAGATTTTGTATACTTCCACCCAATTTCCCCGCGATAATCGGTGCGGCTGTAGCTGTAGGCATAATGAAACAGAGCATTACCGATTGCCCTATCACACGCAATGCTTCGTCATTTCCATGCCATATCTTTCCTATTTTTAGTGTAAGGAAATAAGAACTGACAGCCAATAGCAACTGACAAGCCAAAGCTATCCAATGCCATTTATGTAGTCGCAAATCCAGCGGATTGACCTTGCAGAAAGTGAAGAACAACATCATAAATATCAACGGCGGAAGAAGCGGTTTCCCTATGCGGAACACCCCATATCCCAACGCACCGACAATGATTGCCACGGTCAGTGCGTGAGCATTTAGCCATTGTAACAACTTGTTCATCATTCCTTTATGCCGAATGCATACGTTTAAATAAGATACTATTCATCGTCAAAAAGAAATATTTCACATCGGTCAATATCGGATGTGCCAGATATTCATCCAGATATTTATTTTCACTGGCATACAACTCCTCAAATGTATTCGGATGATCCACATAGAACGGCGGAATCAGTCCGGGTTTGCAACGTGTGCGTTTTTCCTGAAGTTCCAGCGGATACTGCTCAAACATTGTTCTTGACAACGGCCGCACTCCTACCAATTTGCAGTCTCCTTTCAACCAGTTGATCAGCATTGGCAATTCATCCAACCAGTATTTCCGCAGAAAACGTCCCCATGTCGTGATACGGAAGTCATCATCCGATTTGTCTGCGATGTTCATACCTCCGCGTTGGTCAAACACATATTTTTGTATGTACTCCGAATATGGATGCATCGTTCGGAACTTATAGAAATACTTGATCTCCTTATTCTTACAGATACGCGGTAGTTTTATCAAAGGACCATACACTTTCATTTGTTCCTGCTCGTATGGCTGGCTGTGACGACGGGCAAACACATACACGATATGTTGCATCGTTACCATTTCTTCCACTTCAAATCCACAGTAATACAGCCGACCTAACACTTCGGTCTTTGACAACATACGTTTGCGCCCTTTGGTCAAATCGTAATACAAACGAGATGTCAATAAGATACGGGGAACGATACGTTTCCAAGCGAACCAGAAAGTATAAACTATCCAATTAATACCAATGGGATAACGGTTCAAGATTTTCTGTTTGACATATTCCTGCGGGCGATAGCAACATACATAACGGCCGTTATCCGGCAATTTCTGATTAACGATACAAAACCTTTTGTTGATACCTTTTGCATCGTTTAACAAAGTCATATCAACCAATGTATCATATTCGTAATCAGGTATCTGCATAAATGAGAATCGGTCACGATTGGCCACAACTTTTGTCTGACGGCTATCCAAATCGGCTTTCTCCAGCAACAGTTGATAATCTTCTTCGGTTGTTATGCTGAGAATGGCATCGTGAATGGTTTGCATTGACGTTTCACTTCGTTTCTCATAAGGGCGTCGGATGGTAGCATTCTCGCGTTTCTCTATTTCCATCGTCGGCACTGTTATATTGAGTGCGTATTTCCAATAGTGTGCTGCCAGTATGACCACGGCATCTCCTATCGCCACTATACCAACGCCCCACTCTGCCACATATACGGACAAATTCCATGGCAACATCGGGATACAATAATGGCAGATTGCGAATAGCACGGCAGCTGTTCCCAGCATACTCAACATTTCCTGCCAATACCATGCCTCACGATAATCGCGATACTTTCTCAGTATCAATCCAACAAGCATCCAAATGGCTGCCATTGCCGCGAAGAGCCCGATATACAACATTGTTTCTTCCTTCGCGGCAATAATACGCCAGAAAAAACATGCCAACGCAGCAATAATCCATAATATCAAATCTTTGATTAACCCTTTCCTCATAGGTTGTTTTCTTTTACGGTTTTTACATACATTGCCACGGCTTCACGAATCATCTCCACGCAAGGACGTTTCTTGAAATATTCATCTGTCCGTTCACCAGGTTTGGGACTATGAAAATCGGCTGCCACTTCATGGCGCGGAGTCATGGTCAGTTCACCGGGCTTGGGTGTCAAACCCAGCAGTTCGCTGCAAAACAAACTTCCATATTCTTGTTTATAAGCGGTTGCAAGGCGTTGAACAAGCGCATAGTTATGCATTTTTCCGTCGGAATCACCGGGTGTGGCAGATCCGTTTTCCATACCGGCGAGGAGGAACATACCTGATGCCACGCCACATACGCCGCGCATACGCCCTATTCCACCGCCGAAAGACGCTGCCACACGCAATGCCAGATTTTCATCCATCCCATACAAAGTGGGAGCACACGCTGCAAACACCGCCTGCGAGCAGTTAAACCCCTGTTTGAACAGTTCGGTGGCTCTATCCCCTAAAACTGTTATTTCTTCCTGTGATATTGTCTTCATTCCTTATTATATATAATTCACCGCAAAGGTATTGTTTTTTGTTGATATTTATAAGCCGACGTCTTTTTTTTGCAAAAAAATTTGCATAGTTCAGAAAAAAGCAGTACCTTTGCACCCGCTTTTGACCGAAAGCATACGGAAAGTTGTCTGAGTGGTCGAAAGAGCCACACTCGAAATGTGGTGTACGCATTACGTCGTACCGGGGGTTCGAATCCCTCACTTTCCGCCAAATCAGGGAATGAGAGTCGCAGGCTCTCATTCTTTTATTTCTCCGTTTTCCTGTGCTGCCGCTGGCAGTTGTGGCATTTCTTCTTCTATTTCCGATTGGGGCAATGGATGAACCGTACTGACTTTCGCGCCCAATTTCACCAGTTTACGAGCGGAACCGAGTACACTTTGTCCTTTATTAGCCTTATCCACCACTGCCTCGTACGCATTATTTACTTCGTCCAGTTTCTTGCCCATTTTCTGCACTTTTTCCAGCAGATCTCCCACCCTGTTCAACAGTTCTTCCGCCGTATCGCAAATAGCCTTATTGTTGGCATTCTGTTTGATAGCAGTCCATGTGACTTGAACGGCACGCAAAGCGGCATACAAGTTTTGTTCGCCAACAATGAACACGCCCTGATTCATAGCTTCGCGCCAAAGGGTCGGATCGTTGGAAAATGCCAATTGCAAGGCAGGATCAATGGGTACGAACATCATTACAAAATCTACACTCTGCCGCGGGGCTTTCACATACGTAGCATAACTTTTCTTTGCCAACTCTTTCACATGATTTCGCACGCTCTTCAGGTGGGCTGCCAACGCCATCCGGCGTGTATCATCATCTGTGGCATTCGTATAATCCACAAAGGCATTGAGCGATACTTTAGAATCTATTATCAGGTCGCGTGTCTCATCCAGATGAAGGATCACATCCGGTTGCATACGACGGGCTGTTTCATCCGAAACGATGATGTTCCCATTGGCATCACGCAGATATTCCTGCACTTCATATTCCAATCCTCGTTCCAGGCCAATAGCACTGAGCAACGCATCTATTTTCTGCTCACCCCAGTTTCCTTGTGTTTTGTTTTCCGAAGTAAGCGCATTGCTGAGCCGTTCTGCACTGTCATTTACTTTCATCGTTGTCTGAACCAAGGTAGCTATTTTCTCCTTGATGGCTTCGGTGGATGTTTCCTGGGTAGATTTGTTTTCTTTGAGTGCTGTTTCCATCTTTTGGATGGTTTCTTTCAGCGGATCAACAATCTGCCTCATGTTGGTGGAATTCGCCTGCTGAAATTCTGCCTGCCGTTGTTTGAGCATTTCGTTAGTAGCGTTTTGCACCTGCTCTTTCATCATTTGGAGTGCCTGTTCAAATCGCGTTTTCTCGGCATCAATGGCTTCGGCATGGCGCTTTTCAACAGCAGCAACAGCATCCTGATGGGCTTTTTCTTTGGCCTCTAACAGGTCGCGCGTATGTTTCTCCGCCTCTGAACGCGTACTACGAATCCAGACATAGGCACCTATACATGCCAATGCAATGCCTGCTATGAAAGAAAGCAATAGTTCCATCAGTTTGTTTTGTTTATTATTGCTGTTTATTCAAAATAATCAATGCTGCTATTACGCCAGGAACCCAACCTAAAGCGGTCAGAAGAAAAACGATGGTGAAACTTCCGCACCCTTGGTCACACACGGCCAACGGCGGAAAAAGTATTGCCAAAATTACTCGCCAACAAGACATAATTTTTACGTATTTATCAATTGAACGGCAAAGATAATGCTTTTATTTCGAATATGCAAATATTTCGGTTATTTTTCGGAATTTATCCCATTAGCAGCGACTTACCTGCGGATGAGCCGACGATAAGCCGACGATAAGCTGACGATAACCGCTACATAGTTTCCGCTTTTTTCGATTTTCATCCGAAGGGCATACGGACGTTAATAATTTTCCGCCAGTAGTTGGAAATAACTTTGAGCATGGTTGCAAACAGGACATTCCTCCGGTGCTTGCTTTCCCACCACGATATGACCGCAATTGGAACACTGCCAAACGCAATCACCTTCACGCGAGAAAACGACCTTATCTTCTATGTTTTTCAGCAATTTGCGGTAGCGTTCTTCGTGATGTTTCTCAATGGCTCCCACCATTTCAAACTTGTCAGCGATTTCGTCAAATCCCTCTTCACGCGCTTCTTTCGCCATGCGAGCGTACATGTCCGTCCATTCGGCATTCTCTCCGGCCGCCGCATCCAAGAGATTAGTCGCTGTATCCGAAATCTTACCGCCATTGAGATATTTGAACCAAATCTCGGCATGTTCTTTCTCGTTAGCAGCCGTTTCTTCAAAAATCTTTGACATCTGTACAAATCCATCTTTCTTGGCTTTAGATGCAAAGAATGTATATTTATTACGCGCCATTGATTCTCCGGCAAAAGCCTCCATAAGATTCTTTTCCGTTTTTGTTCCTTTCAAGTCTTTCATAACAATTCCTTTCTTTATTTTAATGATTTATTTATATTTTATGCGAGCCGTTGAAGAATCGCAATCCCGGCGTTTTCCGAAGCCATGCTATTTGTGCAGACAGGTTGACAATCAGCATAGTAACAAACATTACTACCGAAAAAGCGTTCCCTAAGACGGCAAACAAAAGTATTCCGGTGAGACAATAAATGACCCAACATACCCACGCGTCGTTTTTCTTGTAAATAAGCAGGAAATTTGCCAGTACCGCCGAAGCGATAAGTACCGCTCCCGCTAACTTGACAAACACATCGTCCGCCCAAGCATCATGGTTGACACAAAGAGTGACAAAAGCATAATCGGAAGCGATAATCAGCAATGCCACCAATAACACAAGCGCCTGCTTTGCCGGCGCAAGAAACGCCGGCGCAAAAAGTTCGTCTTTCCCATCTTTAGCCAAAGCCAGTGCCGCTTTGCGCCATTTGAACAAAGATGCAAGCATAAACGGCACAAAAACAAACACATAGAGACAAACAAGGTCGTAACTTCCCTCCAGATATAATTGGAACGCCAGTAACAAGGACATGACAATACCCATGTAGAAACCTGTATAGTTCTGCGGATTTCGGATGGCCAACACATAGCCTGTGCCGATAATGCTGGCAGGTATGCCGACAAGAAATGCCCAATCAAACGATTTCTCCGGTGTATACCAAGTCAACAAACGATGGTGAAGAGACGGAAAAATGCTTTCCAACCCATACAAAGCGGCAAAAAGAAGGGCATAAACAAGCAGCGAAAGCAACATGCTTCTGCCCAATTCTTTCCAGAGTTTCACTCTTAAAGTGCCGTTCGTATTGTTATCAAGCGAGATTGTCATCTGCAGCGACCAATTTGCGATAGAGGTTCTTTACATCTACAGCCTTATATATAATGTGGTGCAAATCTTCAATCTTCACGCGTTCCTGCTCCATTGTATCGCGATGACGAATCGTAACACAGCCATCGTTCAGCGTATCATGGTCAACCGTTACGCAGAAAGGCGTTCCGACCGCATCCTGACGGCGATAGCGTTTTCCGATGGAATCCTTTTCATCGTAGGATGTTTTGAAATCAAACTTGAGCATATCCACGATTTCACGTGCTTTTTCAGGCAGTCCGTCCTTTTTAACCAACGGCATGACGCATACTTTGGTAGGTGCAAGTACAGGCGGCAACATGAGTACAACACGCATATCCCCACCCTCAAGCACTTCTTCTTTATAGGCAGAACACATGACAGACAAGAACATACGGTCCACACCGATAGAGGTCTCAATGACATAAGGTGTGTAAGACTGATTGAGTTCGGGGTCAAAATACTCGATTTTCTTACCGGAGAACTTGGCATGTTGCGAGAGGTCAAAATCGGTGCGGCTATGGATGCCCTCCACTTCCTTAAATCCGAATGGCATCTGGAACTCAATATCCGTGGCGGCATTGGCATAGTGCGCCAACTTTTCATGGTCATGGAAACGGTATTTCTCATCGCCCAATCCAAGCGCTTTATGCCAGCGCAAACGGAACTGTTTCCAATGCTCAAACCACTTCAGTTCCTCGCCGGGACGGACAAAGAACTGCATCTCCATCTGCTCAAACTCACGCATACGGAACACAAACTGGCGTGCCACGATTTCATTGCGGAATGCCTTGCCAATCTGAGCGATACCGAACGGAATCTTCATACGACCTGTCTTCTGCACATTCAGGAAATTGACGAAAATACCCTGCGCCGTTTCCGGGCGAAGGTAAATCTTCATAGCTCCGTCCGCCGTTGAACCCATTTCCGTGGAGAACATAAGGTTGAATTGACGGACATCCGTCCAATTACGAGTACCGGAGATCGGGCAAACAATTTCTTCGTCAAGAATAATCTGCTTGAGCTCTGCCAAGTCATTGTTATTCATTGCGTTGGAATAGCGCTCGTGGAGCATATTCCAATGTTGTTGATGCTCCATGACCCGTGGATTGGTCTGGCGAAACATTGCCTCGTCAAAGGTGTCGCCAAAGCGTTTGCGCGCTTTGTCCACTTCCTTTTGGATTTTATCCTCAATCTTGCCAAGTTGGTCCTCTATAAGAACATCTGCCCGATAGCGCTTCTTGCTATCCCGATTATCAATAAGCGGATCGTTAAAAGCATCCACATGGCCGGAGGCTTTCCATGTGGTAGGATGCATGAAAATAGCGGCATCTATACCTACAATATTTTCATGCAGCAGCGTCATGGCTTCCCACCAATAACGCTTGATATTGTTTTTCAGTTCCACGCCGTTCTGCCCATAGTCATAAACAGCTCCTAATCCGTCATAAATTTCACTACTTGGAAATACAAAGCCGTACTCTTTGCAATGTGCGACCATTTTTTTGAAAGTTTCCTCTTGTGTCTGTGCCATATTACGTGTTTATTTACAAAATACGGCGCAAAAGTACAACAAAAAATGCATATATACAAATTTTCCTGCATTTTTTCTTGAAAAGGACTTGTGTATATCATTTTTTTTGTGTATCTTTGCGCACTTTTTCGGTAAAGGAGCATAATGCAGCCAAAAAAAGACATACAATCGCTGTTTTTTCTGGGTATCGGAGGAATCGGTATGAGTGCCATTGCGCGGTATTTTCAGCGCCGTGGTGAGCGTGTGCTTGGCTATGACCGCACAAGTTCGCCATTGACAAAAGAATTGGAAAGGGAAGGAATAGGCATTACATACACCGATTCGCCTGCTTGGGTGGAGGCACAAGGCATCAGTCCCTGTGATACGCTGGTGGTTCGCACGCCTGCCGTACCAGAAAGCAATGCCATCTACACCTATCTCCGCGCTCAAGGATATGACATCGTTAAGCGTTCGGAAGTATTAGGGCTGATTACGCACCAAAAGAAAGCCCTGTGTGTCGCCGGTACGCACGGAAAGACGACAACATCAGCCATTCTGGCGCATATCATGCATGAAAGCAAACAAGGTGCGAGTGCATTTCTGGGCGGAATCAGCAACAATTATCAGAGCAATCTGATAGTGGACAAAGACAGCGATTATGTGGTGGTGGAAGCCGATGAGTTTGACCGCTCTTTTCATCACTTGAAGCCCCACAGCAGCATTATCACCAGTATAGAGCCTGACCATCTGGATATATACGGTGATGCCAAAGGTTATCAGGAAGGATTTGACCGCTATGCGGAACTGGTGGAAAATTTCATCGTTCTTAAAGCAGGATTTCATCTTCCCAACCACCTGAAAGCCAATGTCTTTACATACACCGGTCCGAAAGAAACCGGCATAGATGCTGATTTTTATGCCGACAATATCCGAATAGAGGACGGAGAAATACTATTCGATTTCTGCGTTTCCGAGCGAGCCGGCCTACCCTTCCGTTCTATTCAAGATGTCCGGTTAGGCGTTCCTGTATGGATCAATATTGAAAATTCAGTGGCTGCAATGGCAATAGCCGCGCTTTACAGGACAGATACGGGACAGATACGGGACAATATAAAAAGTTACAAAGGGGTTTGGCGACGCTTTAATGTGCACCTTCGCACCCCCAAAATAGCATATATAGACGATTATGCACATCATCCGACCGAACTGGATGCAGCCATCCAATCGGTTCGGAAAGTATATGGCAGCAGGTCATTATGGGCAGTGTTCCAGCCTCATTTATATACCCGGACACGCGACTTTATGGACGGGTTTGCCGATGTTCTGAGCAAAACAGACAAACTAATACTCTTGCCGATCTACCCCGCCAGAGAAGGACCGATTGAAGGTATCACTTCCGAAACGTTGGCGCAAAAGGTGAAAGAACATAATCCCAATGCGGATGTGACAGTAGTTGAAAAAGATGCGCTGATTGAACATATACAAAAACATATAAACAAGAGCCAAAATCCGATTGCCATAATGACATTAGGAGCCGGCGATATAGACCGTTTGGTTAATCCGTTAAAAGAAACATTAAGCCAACTATGAAACCTATTGTACGAAATATTTTACTCGGAACTCTGACTGCATTAGTTGCAGGAGGAGTGATTGCTTGCATGATATGGCTTGGTATCCGTAAGCACGACCCTATATGCAAACAGTTAACCATCCGAATCACCGATTTGGATGAACGTGAGTATCTCACGGCACAAGACATAGAAGGCTATATTCTCCATGCCGGTTTCAACCCAAAGAACAAACCGGTCAGCGAAGTTGATTTACAGACCACAGAAAATACCGTTCGCAATCATCCCCTGGTGCGAAAGGCTGAATGCTACACGACTTGGCAAGGCGATGTGGTAGTGGTATTAACCCAACGCATTCCAATACTTCGGGTACTGACAGCCACGGAAAGTTACTTTATTGATTCCGACCGTACACGAATGCCCATTCTGCCGAGTGTCAAGACATCGGTGATGCTTGTTCAAGGACGGGTTGGCGAACGTATGGCACAGGAAGAATTGTTCGACCTGACGATGTGGATTAACAAACACCCATTCTTCCAACAGCGTATACAAAGCATTATCGTGGAAGAAGGCAAACAGATTGTGCTGCAGCAAAAGGGAGATGCACCACGCATACGATTAGGCGCATTGGACGGCTATCGAACCAAACTAAAAAAAGTACGGACCTTTATCGAACATACACCTGAAGAAATGAATCTTCCCCAATACAAAGAATTGGATGTGCAATATGACAATCAGGTGGTAGGCAGAAAATAACAAACGGTTAACAAACAATATGGCAAAGAAGAATAAACAGAATATGGCAGATTTGCCGTTGGTGGCAATCGATTTGGGAAGCGATAGCGTGCGCGCTATGGCTGCTGTAAGTTTGGGACCTGACACGTTGCATATATTGGGTGCCGAAAAAAGTACACGCTATGCCTATACGGAAAAAGGCAACGTGACCAATACCCACTTTGCCGCATATATGATAAAAGAAGCCCTGCAACTTCTTGCCAACCGTATCCATGTAGAAGAAATTCCATCTGCTTTCGTGGTATTAGGCGGATACGGCATGAAAATACAAGCACTACAAGACAAACGAGACTTAATTCGTGCACACGCTATAACTCCTGAACTGTTAGAGCGTATCAAACGCGAATTTATACGTGCAATGGAAACAAGCCATCCAACCGTCTGCGTGCTGGATTTGGTGCCGACTTATTATGTGTTGGACGGCAAAGAACAAGACGAATGCCCCACTCCCGACCAAGTTGCCACTATTTTGGAAGTGCACTATACCGCATTTTTCGGGCATAAAGATATGAAACAAAAAGTGAACGATAGTTTCATATTGGCAAGCATATTCCAAGAAGGGAGTTTCGTGCGTTCGGACGCATTGTTAAGCGCCTTCGGAACCGGACAAAGCGAAATCTATCAGCAAGGTTGTGCCGTCTTGGATATGGGCGCACAAACCACTACGCTCAGCATCTACAAAGGTAATCAATACCTTGCCAGCAAAGTTGTTCCTATCGGCGGTTGGCACATCACCCGATCAATTGAGCATTTGGGAATAGGTCTCCAATATGCAGAAGCCTTGAAATGCCAGTTAGGTTGGGCATGTAGAGATTTAGCTCCCACCGGTAAGAAAGTGCGCATTCCGTCCGTACAGGAAAAAGACAAAATTCTCCATCTGGATTTGCAAGACTTGGCAGATGTGATTGATCAAAAACTCAATGATATACTAACTCCTATCTTGGAGGTGCTTCAGCCCTATGAACAACGAATTAGCACCCTATTCATCACCGGAGGTGGGAGCATGTTACAAGGTTTGGAAGAATACATCCAGCGACGAACCCGCGTAGATGTGTTGCCGGGCAGTCATGCAATACTACTGGATGCAAGTAGCGATGACGAATACTGCAAGCCGCAATATGCATCGTTGGTAGGAGCTCTATTGTTGGGGGCAGACTACCGAAAAGCTCACAAACAAGAGGTACCGGATAAAAAGACAATGTTTTTTGATTCTATAAGAGAACGGTTCGAAACCGGTACACTGGCTCTCTTTACAGAAAATACACCTAAAAAATAATCAATATCACAACTACTATGGATACGGAAACATTACCCTTAGACATTGAAATTCAAGACAACCCTATTATTAAAGTGATGGGCATTGGCGGTGGCGGCTGCAACGCCGTAAACTATATGTTCAAACAGAACGTAGGTGACGTATCTTTCATGGTATGCAACACCGACAAACAAGCATTGGTGAATTCAGACATTCCTACCAAACTTCAGTTAGGTCCCGGACTCGGCGCAGGCGGAAGACCTGAGAAAGCCCAAGAATTGGCAGAACAAAATCGTGAAAAAATAAAAGAAGCGTTGAATGATGGCACGAAAATGTTGTTCATCACCGCAGGAATGGGTGGCGGAACTGGTACCGGTGCGAGTCCGGTGATTGCCCAAGTGGCAAAAGAGATGGAAATTCTTACCGTCGGTATCGTGACCATTCCGTTTGCTTTCGAAGGACAACCGAAAATCAAAAAGGCAATGAAAGGTCTTGCAAAATTGGCCGATTGTGTGGATGCCATCCTTATCATCAACAACGAGAAACTGAAAAAGATATGTCCCGATCTGGATATCTTCTCGGCCTTCTCCAAATCAGATGATGTGGTATGTAATGCTGCAAAATCGATTGCCGAAATCATCACCCATCACGGCTATATCAACACTGACTTCCAAGACGTATATAACACGATGAAAGACGGCAAAGTGGCCATTATGAATATCGGCCTTGCCAGTGGAGAAAACCGCATCACAAAAGCCATCGAGAACGCATTGGAATCACCCTTGGCCAACACAAATGACGTAACCGGTGCAAAACGAATTCTGTTGCAATTCTATTGTTCGCGTGAACACGCCATAAAAGCACAAGAGATTGACCAGATAGAATCCTTCACCAAAGAAGTGGGAGCCCAAGTGGAAGTACAGTGGGGAATCAGCGTAGATGAAAGTTTGGGCGAAGATGTACGCGTGACACTAATTGCCACAGGGTACGAAGTGAATAATATTCCAAGTCTGACAGATGTTGCAGACAGGTTAAGCGTAGAAGACGCCATCAGTGTTAATTATCCCACTGAGGATGGGAACAAAGAAGATGAAGTGAAAGTGACTTTGGATTTGACCACCGTTGTACAACCCAAGCCGCAAAATCAACATGTGCCTTCCGGTCCCGCCAAACCGAATACACCGACTGCGGATACCACTCAGGAAATAAATTTTGTTTTTGATGAGGATGAAGACGACACGCTTCGTCAAGAGACAGATAAGCCCAAAGAGGAGAAAAAATCAGTCGGTTTACCGGGCTGGCTCCGTGGAAGACGTAAATAAGTAAATTAAACAAACTTTATAATGGAAAAAGAAACAAACTTTATAGACCTTTGCGTGTCTATAGGCAAAACGCTGGCAAAAGGATGCAAGGCGTTGATTAGATTGATTGGAAAGATGCTGCAACTGACCTACCGATATTGGTGGGTGGTGTTCACAATAATGCTTCTTGCTGCAGTAGTCTCACTTTATTATACACGTCCCGACAACCGCATTTACAAAGTGAACGCTATCGCCACCATCAATGGTCCTGCTTTGCAAGATGTACAGAAGCGCTACAAATCGCTGAGTGAAACGCGTTTGGACGACAGGATTGCACAGCAAAAACTGCAAACAGTTCTTTCTTTGAGCGATGAAGAATGCAGAGGATTGGGCAGATTCAAAACATATTATGTAATTGACAATCTGAACGATGGAACTGCCGACGAAGTGGATTTCCACGATAAGAGTTCCGGTGATGACACAGTGCATGTCCGTATGCATGACCGTCTTGCTTTGCAGTTCTGTACAAAGTCGCCGAACAGCGTACCGCACATCGAAAAACAAATCATAAAGTATCTCAACGAAGATCCTTCTTTCCAGTCTGCATATACCGAACAGAAGGCACATCTCATGAGGCAAGTGGAATTTGAAAAGACTCAAATAGAAAAACTTGACTCACTGACCAGCCGGTTCTATCAGGTTGGCGAAATGAAACAAGTGGAAATCAATCACTACGACATTCTGCTCGGTCGCCGTGAAGTGGTTCTCTTCTTGGATGAGATAGAAGATTTCTTCGATACAAAAAGCCGCCACGATTCGCGTTACACTCTCTGCACAGCGCCGGTTGTTCTCAGCAGTCCGTTTGTAGTGGATGTACGCCCGGTGAATGGTCCCGTCAAATATCTGTTCTTTGCCCTATTGCTGGGATGGTTGGTGGGATGCTGTTTGGCAGCGCTAATAGAAAAAAGAAAGGATATCACCGCTTTCTTACGGCAATAACCTTCCTTATTGCATAATACAGAACGCCTGCAATAAGCAGAGCAAGTATAGCCACGGATAGTTCGTGGCTATATTCTTTGATTAAATCAGCCTGACCATGTGCCACATACCCAAGAATCGCCAGAACAAGATTCCACAAACCTGCACCCAAGAATGTGTATAGTAGAAACTGCCCGAACGGCATTTTGCTCAACCCTGCAGGAATGGAGATAAGTTGTCGGATTCCGGGTATAAGCCGTCCGATGAACGTACTTACTTTGCCATGCTCATTAAAATACTGTTCGGCACGCTCCAATTTCTCGCGGTTCAACAAGCAAAGATGCCCCAAACGGCTATCCACAAAAGCGTAAATAATGGCGCGTCCGAGCCAAATGGAAAGCAAATAGTTAATAATTGCTCCAAGCATCGCACCCAATGTGCCGAATAGAACAATCAATGCCACATTAACAGCATAGTTATCACTCACATACACTGCACTCTCTGGGTCTTCTGCCACATACGCGGCGGGGGGAATCACCACTTCGCTCGGGAATGGAATAAACGATGATTCTATCGTCATCAAGGCAACGATTGAACCATAATTCATGTGGGCACTGTACCAATCCGTAACATGGTCAATCCATGTCGGCTCGGTATTTTGCGCTGATGCGGCAGGCACAAGGCCTGCCGCCAGGATACAAATTAAAACGATTCTGCGCATCCGTATCAGATGAATATCAGTTGTACAAGGATATAAACCGGCAGGAGAACGATAAGACTGAACTTAATCACATAGCCGAAGAACGACGGCATCTTTATTCCCTCTTGTTCAGCGATGGATTTGACCATAAAGTTAGGTCCGTTACCGATATAGGTCAGTGCGCCAAAGAATACGGCACCCATGGATATCGCTTTCAGGAAAGCATCGGTCGCCAAAGCCGCGCCTTCCGGAGCTGCCATTGCATTGAATACCATCGCTGTCGGAGCGTTATCCAAGAATGCGGACAACAGACCGGTAATGTACACATACTGCCACGGCTCGCTCAAGATATCTTTGATGGATGCAGCATGTTGGGTAAGGAAGGCCAGTGCGGGGGTCATAGTGGCAAAGATACCCAGGAAAACGCAGGCAACCTCCAGTATCGGTGTCCAGGAATAGTTGTTCTTAACACGCACTTCGCGTTTGGTCGTAACCCACGAACCGAGGATAATAAGAATAAACACCCACTCACGCAGCAGTTTCAGATACCAAGGCGCATCGTGTGCTCCCATCGCATGTATATAGGTCGAGTTGATGAACATCGTTGAGCCGATAACGCACAACAGCCAGAAGATATTGATCAGACCGCTCATTTGCAGTTTCTTGGCTTCCCGTACATCCGCCATCAAGTTGGCTGTCGGTTCTTTGCGGTAGTAATAGAAATCCACGCAGAAATAGATTGCGAGCAGCAGAGCACCTGTCACTACCCACTCTCCTGTCATGTTCTGCATCCACCAGGTGAACGACGCGCCTTTCTGGAACAACAGGAACAATGGAGGATCTCCAAGCGGGGACAGCAGACCACCGCAGTTTGCAACGATTGCGATAAAGAATAGTACGGTATGCACACGATATTTGCGTTGTTGGATAGTGGTCAGCAACAGACGAATGAGCAGCATTGCCGCACCGGTTGTACCCATGAACGAAGCCAATAGCCAGCCCAATGCCATAATAATGGTGTTGGTTAACGGTGTGGCTTTCAGGTCACCTCGGATACAGATACCACCTGTCGTCACGAACAATGCCATCAGCAGCAGAATGAACGGAACGTAGTCATACACCATCTGATGTATCAGTTCATGTTCCATACCATGCACGCATAGCCATATCGCAACCGGAGTACCCAGCAGCAGAGAAACATACAACTTGTGCAAGTTGTGTTCCCACCATTCACCCACATGGGGAATGAGGGGCAGAACAGCAATACTCAGCAGCATCACTGCAAACGGAATTAACATCCAACTCGGAATCATAAGAATTATTTTTTATGTTATTAGTCCAACTTCAGTACGGCGAGGAACGCTTTTTGCGGCACTTCCACATTGCCGATTTGTTTCATGCGTTTTTTTCCTTTCTTCTGTTTCTCCAGAAGTTTGCGTTTACGGCTGACGTCACCGCCATAGCATTTGGCAAGCACATCCTTACGAACCTGTTTCACGGTCTCACGGGCGATTATCTTCGCACCTATTGCTGCCTGAATAGCTATATCAAACTGTTGGCGAGGCAGCAGTTCTTTCAGTTTTTCGCACATACGGCGACCGAAATCCAGGGCATTGTCTCTGTGAGTAAGTGTAGAAAGGGCATCCACCTGTTCACCGTTCAGCAGTATATCCAACTTGACAAGATTGGATGGGCGGAAGCCGCTCATGTGCCAGTCGAAACTGGCATAACCTTTCGAGATGGATTTCAGTTTGTCGTAAAAGTCTATCACAATCTCTCCAAGCGGCATATCGAACAGAATCTCCAATCGGTCACCGGAGATGAACTCCTGTTTCACCAGTTCACCGCGTTTGCCGAGACAGAGTGTCATAATCGGACCTATATAGGCGCTGGTGGTGATAATTGATGCACGGATATAGGGTTCTTCGATATGGTCTATTTCTGTCAAATCGGGCATTCCCGCGGGGTTATGCACTTCTTTCATCCCGCCGTCTTTGGTGAATACTTTGTAGCTCACGTTCGGAACGGTCGTGATGACGCTCATATCGAATTCACGGTCCAGACGCTCTTGGATAATCTCCATATGAAGCAACCCCAGGAATCCGCAACGGAAACCGAAGCCCAATGCCACCGAACTCTCTGGTTGGAAACTCAGGCTGGCATCATTCAGTTGAAGTTTCTCCAGACTGGCGCGAAGGTCCTCATAATCTTCTGCTTCGATGGGATATACGCCGGCAAACACCATCGGCTTGGCTTCCTGAAAGCCTGCTATCGCTTTGTCGCAGGGGCGTGCCACGTGGGTAATCGTATCGCCCACTTTCACTTCCGATGAAGTCTTGATTCCCGATATGATATACCCCACATTGCCTGCCGCAATCTCTTTTTGGGGCAGCATGTTCAGTTTCAGAACGCCTATCTCGTCGGCATCATACTCTTTGCCGGTATTGAAGAATCGCACGCGGTCGCCCGAACGGAGTGTCCCGTTGATAACGCGGAAATAAGCGATTATGCCGCGGAATGAATTGAACACCGAGTCAAACACCAGACACTGCAACGGTGCTTCGGGGTCGCCTTCCGGTGCGGGGATGCGGTCTATGATGGCATCCAGTATCTCCGGCACGCCGGCACCGGTCTTGGCGGAGCAGCGGAGTATCTCCTCACGCTTGCAGCCGAGAAGGTCGATTATCTCGTCCTCTACCCTGTCCGGCATGGCGGAATCCATGTCGCATTTGTTCATGACGGGAATAATCTCCAAGTCATGTTCCAGGGCCATATATAGATTGGATATCGTTTGGGCCTGTACGCCTTGACTGGCATCTACCACCAGCAGCGCGCCTTCGCATGCCGCTATCGAACGGCTCACTTCGTAGGAGAAATCGACATGCCCCGGAGTATCTATCAGGTTCAGCACATAGCCTTTGTGGTTCATTTGGATGGCGTGGCTTTTGATGGTGATGCCGCGTTCTTTTTCCAGGTCCATATCGTCAAGCACCTGGTTTTCCATCTCTTTCACATCCACGGTGCCGGTCATTTCCAACATACGGTCGGCGAGAGTGGATTTGCCATGGTCTATATGTGCGATTATACAAAAGTTACGGATATTCTTCATCGTTTCCTGTCTCTTTTTTCCTATCGTTCAAAAAAATCGGCGCAAAGGTACTACAAAAATTGCACATACGCAAATATTTTTCTATCTTTTTTGTTGGAATGAATACTTTCATTGTTTTTGTGTGGTCAGTTGTTGTGCCTATGCTTGCATAAGGCGCGGCGGCTGACGGCATAAAAACAGAACGCAAAGCGTCAACAAAAAAGATAGTAAAATATCCCTGTGTATGCCCCGCAGAACGCGAACGTTCTTTCGGCGGGCCCCTGCTACCATGCAGGGAGGGCCGAAGTTACTACAAATATTGCGTCCGAAGATACTACAAAAATACACCGCTCTGCTATAAACAGCGAAGCAATACACCGCGCTTTGCGCAATAAACGGCGCTTGCGCCCGAACGAATATTGGGTTATTATTGCGTTATTATTGGGTTATTATTGGGTTATTTAGCGGACGAAAAGCAGAGGAAAGCATGACAAAGGCAGAAAACCACCATCTCACCTACTCCAACTAGTCTAACTAGAACACTAGTCCAACTAGTTTAACAATAAATCTGCAAAAAAATAGCCCAAATATTTGCACAGTTCAAAAAAAAGCAGTACCTTTGCAGCCGCATTCGGTTCTTGGGGTGCTCTTTGCACCTGACAAGCCAAGAGGGAAAGAGGTGTGAATCCTCTGCAGACCCGCTGCTGTGAGTTCCGTAACATGCTATCAGTCATGCTTTATGCCACTGGCGAGGAGAAGCATTTGCAATGCTTGAAAAACCAACCTGGGAAGGCGACTGATAGGGAACAAGCCAGAAGACCTGCCGTATGTGGAAACAACAAATTATTGACATCCTCGGGTATAGGAGCGTCAGTGAGATTGAAAGAAACGTTCATATTATCGTTTGGGATTTGCATCTGCCTTTGTGGCATCGCGTCCATGGCACCGACTCATTGTCAGTGGGGTTGTGATATACCTGTTTGGTCTTCCGTATGCCTGCTTTTGTCTCTCTCCCTTTCTGCCTTGGTTTATATCTATAAAAGGCAAAAGCAGGCACACGGCAGATCGGGTATGGTTGCCATGTTAATACTTGTTTGTTATGAAATATATTGCATTCTTTTTGTCAAGTCTCCTGCTCCCTTTGCTGGCAGTAGCAGAAACGTCTAGTCCTTATATATCGCGCGTGTGGGAGTATTGTCCTGCACCTGGGCAGTTCGTCAACGAATTGCCGGAATATGAGAATGGAGACAATGCCAACGATATGCGTCTGAAAGCGGAAGAAGCCATTGCGGACAACAATCGTGGTATGATTACCCTTGGCGGTTGGGGAGGATATGTCGTGTTCGGATTCGATCACATGGTAAAGAACGTGCCAGGTCAGTATGATTTTGTTGTACTTGGCAATGCTTTCTATTCCGAAGCGGGATATGAAGAGAATGGTCAGAAGGGCGGTTCCTCCGAGCCGGCTATTGTTATGGTGAGTTATGATGCCAACGGAAACGGACGACCCGATGATGAATGGTACGAATTGGCGGGGTCTGAATACAGCAACCCTGCTACGCGGCATAACTACAGCGTCACCTACTCTCGCCCTGCGGCAAACCATCAGGCAACTCCCTCTAAAATCAACCAATATCTAATAGACACCACTTATATCCCTTGGCAGACAAGCGAAAGCGAGACAGGTTATATCATACGCAATGTGTATCATACACAACCTTATTATCCCGAATGGATTGCTGATGACCAACTTACGTTCAGCGGATCGCGACTGCCGGACAACTATAGGGATGAGTCTGGCAATGGAACCTATTACGTACTCTACCCTTACGATTGGGGCTATGCAGACAATCATCCCAATCAAAGCAGGAAAGCCAAACTGAAAATCGATTGGGCAGTGCGTGAAGATGGTACATCCGTACAACTGCCTGGCATCCATTTTGTTAAGGTATATACTGCTGTGCATCAGAACGCGGGTTGGTTGGGAGAAACTTCTGCGGAGATTATGGGTGCCAATGATTTGCACCTCCTGCCAGAAGAACCTGAACAACCGGAAGCGGCGGATAGCGTAGTGCTGGATTTGTCATCGGTGCTCAATGACTATGAGCAGACAGCAGATGGTTGTTGGGCAAACACCTATATGGAAGGCGATATCTCTACCGACTGGTTCCTTTTCTCGCACACAGGGACTGCAAATGCAGGAGGTGGCATGAGTTATTGGGCAGGATTCACCGTTTGTACATCGGGCGACAATGCCAATTATGGCGCAGAAGGAAGTTCCGATGGTTGGCTGACACACCAATGGGGCTGCATGGCTGGAGGTGGGTTGGACGAACAATACCATGTCGGTCAGGGACTGCCTTATCTGGTTGGCTATTGGGGATTTATGGAAGAGCAATTGGATGAAGATTACCATAGCCTGCGTGTAGATTTTCAGGACAATAAGATGCATCGCCCGTTGGGTGTCTATATCTGTAATCATCCTTGGCCGTACTATGGAAATATCAATGGCGACGGCTTTGCTTCCGCTTTCACGCAGGAAGGCGATTACTTCGCACTTGTTGCCCACGGACTGGATGCAGAAGGACAACCGACAGGCAGTACGGTGCGCTTGGAGTTGGCGGCTTTCCGCGATGGACAATTGGTGCAGTCTGCTGACTGGCAGTATTTCGACCTTCGCCCTCTTGGTGCCGTCAGCGGCCTTTACTTTACGATGGAGACAAGCGATATAGACCTGTTATATGGCGCAAATACAGCAGTCTTTTTCTGCTTGGATCGTCTTAGTATGGAAGCAGATGAAGCATTAGAACCTCTGCAGCGCCCGACAAATCTGCAAGTAACAGAGGCTGACGAAACCACTCTTACACTGACTTGGACAGCTGTGGAAGGGGCAACTTTCTATCAAATGTACTTGGACGGAGTGGCGTATGCAACTACCGAAGAAACTTCCTTCGTATTTAGTGGCTTGCTGCCCGATGTGGAATACTCTTTAGGTGTGGCGGCAGCAGCGGAGCACAGCCGTTCTGACAAAGCATCTGTTACAGCGCGTACAGTGGACCTTACCTCTCCCTCTGTTCCTTCGGGATTACATGCTACGCCTGCGCAGTATAGCATATTGTTAGAGTGGAATCCTTCCACCGACAATGTAGGAGTCAGTCGTTACACGGTATATGTCAACGGCGAAGCGTACAAACGCACATCCGACACTGAGTGTCGTATCGTCGGACTTGATCCGGCTACGGAATATATCTTGGAAGTAGATGCACGCGACCGTAGCGGAAATATCTCTGCCCGCGCATCGCTCACTGTGACTACCACAGACGAAACGGCACTTGACCAAATAACAACGGACACTGCCCCCGCGAAGATTGTTCGTAACGGGCAAATCTATATTATTCGCAATGGCCGAACATATACACTCACAGGCAATAAAATAACGGAAAACTAAAAACAAACAAACTATACAAACTCAATTTATTAACCAAAAATTCATCAACAACCATGAAGAAGATTCTTCTTTCAGCTATCCTTGTGATAGCAAGCGTGGTAAATGCTCTGGCCGCTGAAGTAAATGTGACAGTGACCATGAACGCTATCAGTACCACGATGTCGATGGTAGATAAGGCTACGGGCACACCTGTAGATGTAGGGTCTCCATCTAGCAAAAAAGTGTATAATTTTGCAGTTGAGGAAGGTACGTATGTACTGACCGGCTATGACACCGATGGTACTACTGTAAACGGTACAATCGAACTGGCTATCAGCGCAAGCAACAATGCATTTGTGTTGCAAACAATCACCTTCTATGCTGCTAATGCCGGCTTTGTGTATGACACGGATTACACAGTCGAACTTAACCTGAAAGACCCGAGCAGCAATGACGCCGTAATCACTATCGGCGATTCAAAGACTGCTGGACGCAAGACGTTCCTGGCTGTAAAAGGTTCTAAAACCAATGCAGACTTTACGCCCTCTGCCGCACGCATTGCTGAAGGGTTCAAAGTCTATCAAGACACCCGTAATCGTACACTGAACAGCAATGCCACAATGGCTGTGACTTTCCCGCAAGACAAAGACTTCACAATCACTGTTCCTGCCGCTGCTCAGGCACAATTGGCGGAAAAGACAAAGGACTACGTAGCTTTCACTCCTCTTGAGCCGGCAAAAGTAGAAACTGTAGGAGACAACAAGGTTTATCACTATGCCTTGGAATTGACAGCAAGCTCAAAAACATACATGTATCGCGTTTGGGGAGATGGATTGTACACCCATGCCGGAACGGTCAACAAGGTAGCCGGTATGCAGGATATGGTATTCACTCAAGAAGATATGACTGCCAAATCTCCGGATTTCATCAACCGCGATGTAACTGCCAATGGCAAATATAATGTAGGAGACGTATTTGTAAACATCAACCCGCAAGGACATCTCAAGATGACGGTTGGTGACAAAAGAGATATCCTCTCCCTGCGTACATGGCAAGTGACAAATAACACAACGGCCAATCAATTCGTTGAGCCTGAGATGGACTACACAGTCATAAACCTCGATGGTCAAGAGGATAACAGCGTCGTAATCTTTGACAATTACAAGACCTCCATTGATCCTTGGACAACGATGACAGCTGTCGGTAATGGTACAGCAATCGTATTGGTTACCTACAAAGCTCTTTGCGCAAAGGTATATGACAAAGCAAACATTAATGACTATGCGGGCGGCGCAGATTGGTCTGCTATCTGGCCGGAGAATACCGGTGTGTTCGTTGTCACCGTCGGTGACGATGCCTCTGGAATCAAGAGCAATATGTATGCCAACAAAGGCTTAAATGATGTAGAGCACAAACTGGCAGTTGATGCTTTGGATGCGGAGCATGATGTCATTTACTATCTTGCTGAAGATGGTTCCGGCAAATACACTTTCACACCCGAAGGCGTTGCTTCTGTGAAGATTGCCTACCCCGTTATCGGAACGAATAGTGCCACATACAATACCTTTGAAACTGTTGAGGCAAACGAAGATGGCTCCTACACACTGACATTGAAAGAAGGCCGTCAGATTGTACAAATGACGAATGCAAATGGAGTGAGCGACTATCAGGTTATCACTGCTAAACCCTGCACACGCACAATCACCAATCTAACACGTAACGACGGCACCTATCAGCCTGGCGATAAAGTAAGCATTCAGTATAATGGATTGTACCACCCGAACAACAAACTTTCTCGCATCTATAACATGTCGGCATACATCACCTATAATGGGGTTCCTGCCGGCAGTTCAATGGTGGGCTCTGCTAACCAGTATAATTTTGCAGCCACTCCTGCAGCACAAGTTTATACAAACGTTCTCGCTTTGGATGCGGGTGAAGAAATGCTGTTTCAAGGTGGATGTATCCAAATCAACGGATATGGCGATCCTGTCGGTAATCACCGCAATTTAGTCCGTACAGAAGGACGTGTAATGGTGAATGCTCCCTCACATAAGACCTATCTCGGTATCCTTCCGGATGTAAAATTGGATATTACGAATCCTTATAAGCATCATATCGTACACTTTGACAATGTGCCCGCTAATGCTGATATATATGTGTTCAATGAAACAGGGGACACTCTCAAAGCAAACGCAGAAGGCAACTACGATGTAATCGTTGGGGCATTCACCTATATGGTTGCCGCTGACGGATATGGTACGCTTTATAGCGCATTCACCGTTTCTCCTTCACAGAATGACACTATCATCATTACGCTCAACATGGCTACCACTGCACAGGCTTGGGATGGAACAACTGTTACTGAGCCGGCTAAAGTAGATGACATTTATCAAATCTCTAATGGGGCCGAACTCGCTTGGTTGGCAGAGACAGCAAATACAGTTACAGAGGCCATCAACGCGGTTCTCACTGAGGATATCAACCTCGGACACAAAGCTTGGACTCCGATTGCCACAAGTGCTAATCCGTATCTCGGTACCTTTGATGGTCAAAACCATACCATCAGCGGATTGAATATCCCTGCTGCGACTACTACCTATCAAGGTCTCTTCGGTAAAGTGAAAAACGGTACCGTTAAGAACATCACCGTAGAAGGTAATATCAAAACCACGAATACCCACGCAGCCGGTATTGCCGGAGCTTTGGAAGCAGGACGCATTACGAACTGTCACTTCCGCGGAATGGTTTATACCGAGAAGAAAGATAATGTTGCCGGTATCGTTGCCTATGTTAATGGAGCCAATACTGTTATCAAAGGATGCTCGGCACAAGGATATATCTCTGGCGGAAAGAATGTTGGCGGCATCGTTGGTAACCTTAATGTAGCTTCTGATACCATTGAAAACTGCTATAACTGGGCATACGTTGCCGGTACTGGACTGGTTGGAGGTATAGTGGGGACTTCTAATGCCAATGCGTCAGTCAAGAATGTCTATAACACCGGTAATCTAAAAATGCTCGGAGTAGCTGGGTGGACCGGCGAAACATTCGCTACCACTATCGGTGCCATCAACGGATTGGCTGCGTATGGTAATCTCGAAAATGGTTATGCTGCATTTGCCTATAACAATGAATCCAATGCGGCCAACAAGACTCAAGTACTCGGTATGGACATCTGCACAGATGGCACACTGGCACGCGAACTCGGTTGGGAACAGGAACTTGGTGTAGATCCCTATCCTGTATTCTATTCAGAAAACGAACTCTACGAAGCTGCGACGTTCGAAGAACATACTCTCCTGGAGGAAACAGCTTGGTATGGTGATCCTGAATTCGTTCCTGGTTACAATACTTGGACATCAGGTAGTTATCGTTTCCAGACTTATAAGGATGATCAGACAGCATTTGGATATGGCATTTATTACTACGACATTACTTTGGCGAACTTGACCGGCAAAGAGTTCGGTTGGGAGAACCCCAACTACGACCAATATTGTGCCGCAGGTGGAGCAGCCGAAGGCAAGAACTATGCTGTTTGGTGCTATAACTGGTATAGCAGTGCCACTATTCAACTGACCACCCCTCACGTGGTTAGTGGTATGGCGGTTACCAATAACGCATGGGATGTTGACGCCATCAAGAACGGTGACGGTATGTCTGAAGAACTTGGTGGAATAGGACTGCCTTTCCATCAGGGAGATTCACTTGTGTTGGTTATTACCGGCTACGACAACCTTGGAACGGCAGTGGGTTCTATTCCGTTCTTCCTCGCCGACTTCCGCGATAAGAGCACAACCTATGATTGGACCTATGCAGAGGAATGGCAATGGGTTGACCTTACATCGCTCGGAACTATTAGTTCTATCGGATTCTCAATGGAAAGCAGCAAGCATAGTAGTAACGGCATGAGTTCTCCTGCTTATTTCTGCTTCGATAACCTTGGTGGTAAGAAAGAAGACTGCCGTTTGGGCGAACTCACCCACGTTAGAGGAACGGCTACAGACATAGAAAACACTACCAACGAAATCGTACCGGCTCAGAAGCTTCTCCGTCAAGGTGTACTTTATATTATCCGTGACGGCAAACTTTATAACGCACAGGGTGCAGTCGTAAAGTAATGAATGCTCCCGTCCATAGAAATAGAAAGACCGCCCGAAAGGACGGTCTTTCTATTATGTATTGCAATACTATGTTGTTAACAACATTATCGACGAACAGTTGTTGTCCGCGCGCCGCCACCTCCACCGGCGGAACGAGGCGAACTGCTGACAGCACCGCCTCCTATGCCTCCGGAACGCATTGACGATACTCCCATACTTGACGAGCGAACGGATGATGCACCTGTTGACATACTCGATGAACGAACAGGGCTGGCAGACACAGAAGTTGACGATGTGCGGGCAGATGCCGTGCGAGTAGTTTCCGTATTGGTTCCACGCATCGTTGTCTGACGGGACACAGAGCCTGCCGGAGCATACGAACTGCGCTGTACTGTACGAGTACGGGATTCCGTAACTGATGTGCTACGAGAAACAGGGGCGGAATTACCACGAGATTCCGAAACTGCAGTAGAACGGGGAGCACGCACAGCCGGTGCAACATCATTGCGGGATGACGAGCGTGCAACAGCACGACGACTGTTCTTAATCTGACGTACATTGGTAGCAGAAACGCCACGGGCAGCGCTGCGTGCCGCAAAGGCACCCGACGGATTGCTACGTGCATAGTCATTACGGGTCATCCGTGCACCATGTTCACTATGCCGAAGCCCCGAAGCACCGGAACGCGCCGTAGCAGTGTAGCGATAACTGCAACGAGGATGTTCATGGTGATAAACATGGATGTGTGCACGATAATCATGGTAATGCCATGGTGCATAATGATGCCAATAATGAGGATAATAATCCCAGTAGTAAGGAGAATGCCAGCATACCCATGTAGGTCCCCAGAACCAATCGTAGATAAGCGGACGATAGATGTAAACCGGCTCGATAATATAATTCGTGCCATACACATATTCATCTCCGATAATCTGAACGGAAACAGTTTGGTCAGCCTGCTTTTCTACATAGATGGATGCCACATCTTGATAAATGTCCTTTGCCAGCACAGCCTGAAGAACAATCAAGCGATTACTCCCCTCGCCGATTTCCACAACGCGGAGATAATCCACTACTCCATCACCATTCAAGTCCAAGTTATTGATGTGACGCTCTTCCGAATTAAGTTCGGCCTCAAACTCCTCCAGATTATTCACTTCGCCGAACAAAGTAGCAACGGCTTTCAAATCCAAGTTCTCTGCAATATCCGAACTGGTGGATGAAACGGTAACAGTCTCATCCGCATTCACGAGCTGAGGACCTAATGATAGGATCATCAGCATCAGGATAAGTCGATAGGTTTTCATACTACAAGCATTTTTAAGGTTTATACCAATCGGAGGTCGTGATGCATCCTTTCCTTCTTTGTCCGCATATAACGGATATTATACGAATTAGGAGCGACCTCTATTGCTATATTCTCTACAATTTCTATGCCATAACTTTCCAACCCGACGCGCTTGACCGGATTATTAGTAAGCAAGCGGAGCTTCTTTGCGCCCATTTGACGGAGGATTTGTGCCCCCACTCCATAGTCTCGTTCATCGGGGCGGAATCCAAGATGGATATTGGCATCCACAGTGTCATCTCCTTGCTCCTGAAGTTTATAAGCACGAATCTTGTTCATCAACCCGATACCACGACCTTCCTGATTCATATAAACGAGAATACCCCGACCCTCCTTCTCTATCATCTGCATGGCCCTATGCAATTGCTCTCCACACTCACACCGCATACTTCCAAAAACATCGCCCGTCATACACGAACTATGGACACGGCAAAGAACAGGCTCGTCCTCCTTCCACTCCCCTTTTGTAAGTACCACATGCTCCAGTCCGTTGCTTAATTGGCGGAATGGAGTAAGCATAAAAGTGCCATATTCAGTGGGAAGTTCTACCGTTTCACCACGCTCTACAAGTGTTCCGTCCCAATCTTCGGATGAAGAAGTAGATTCCGCATCTGCCTGCACCGATGCACTTTCCGGCAAATGGTGTTCCAAACGATAGGCTATCAAATCCTTAATAGAGATAAGACGTATAGCATACATCTCTGCCACCTTTTCCAACTGCGGCAAACGAGCCATAGTTCCATCCTCATTCATAATCTCAATGAGGCAGGCGGCCGGATAAAGTCCCGCCAAACGCATGAGGTCGATGGATGCCTCGGTATGTCCGGCACGGCGAAGTACTCCCCGTGAACGTGCATAAAGCGGGTTAATATGGCCCGGCCGTCCGAAAGTTTCCGGTTTAGAGGAGGGGTCTGCCAAAGCGCGGATGGTGGCTGCACGATCTGCCGCACTAACACCGGTAGTGCACCCCTCCAATTTATCCACCGTAATAGTGAAAGGCGTACCCAACATAGAAGTATTATTAGCCACCTGATGCATCAAGCCCAATTCGGCACACCGTTCCTCCAAAATAGGAGCGCACAATACGCCACGCCCGTGCTGAAGCATGAAATTAACCTTCTCCGGCGTAATCAGTTCCGCAGAAGTAATGAAATCACCCTCATTCTCACGGTCTTCATCGTCCACCACAATCACAAATTTGCCATCGCGAATATCCCGCAATGCATCTTCAATTCTATCCATTTTTATTATTCCTTATTTTTTGCAATCCTATCAATATTTTAGCACGTATGCGCTCGTACTCCTTTAACCAGACTTCAGGATTGAAAAGACCTGAATCGGTAGCAGCCTTATACGTCAAGAAGACGCCTATCGGCAATAAGACAAACGAACTGAGCCACATACCTTGCCATACCGGCCAGATAGCTTCACGAGCCAATTTGTATCCGGCGTTGTCTATAATGTAATAAATAATGAACATTATGACCGAAATAACTATCGGAGCCCCTAAGCCCCCTTTGCGGATAATAGCCCCCAATGGTGCACCGATAAAAAAGAAAATCAAGCACGCAAACGCCAAGGTAAACTTGCGCTGCAATTCAATGCCATGCTTGCGTATATAACGCTGATAATCATCCAGCATAATGGAGTTATAGGTGATTAAATCCTGCTGCGATTTTGCTTTTGAGATAGCCTGATTAACTACGCGCAAACGGGTAGCCTTATCCAAACGGTTGATAGCAGAATCAATATCGAACTTTGGTTCTTCTTTTAAGTTGACAGGCGGCACTTGACGATTGGCCTTCCACTCACGTCCGAAGTACTTCCCTTTCACCATTTGCGTACTCTGTTCGCGACTGCGCTCATGTGCCAACACATTGACAGAATCCATTGAGTGAAGCAACTCGGTGGCATTTTTACTAACATGTTGATCATCCATTACCGATTCATCATAGCGGCTAAACTCGGTATCAAAATCAATAAGCAATGTCTTCTTCTTGAACATTTCACGGCGATAAGGCACCGACTCCTGCGTTCGAGTGGCACGTTGCTGCTGCTGACTGAGATTTTCGAATGACTCACCATTATAGAGACACAATTCAAGATACTTTTGATCATCTGTGAAATAGACACGTCCCGAATCGGCAACTGTTACCGTAGCGTTTTGAAAGCCATTCGAATAGTCATAAATCATCAAATTCTTCAAAAGCCCTGTACGCGTCTCTTTTTGGCGGACGTAAACATTAAACCCACTAATGCCGGAATAAAATTCTCCCGTAGGTATATCTAATTCAGGAGCCTTTTGACGCAACGAAAAAACAAGTGCCCAGAAACGCATCTGTGTCTTCGGCAAAACATTGTTGGAAAAGAAGAACGCCCCCACACAAACAAAAGCGATAAAGATCGTGAGCGGCCGCATAATGCGAAAGAGACTGATACCGGCCGACTTCATAGCCGTGAGTTCAAACTTCTCACCCAAATTACCGAATGTCATTAAGGAAGCCAGCAAGATGGCCAACGGAAGTGCCATAGGGATTACGGATAACAGCGCATAAAACAAGAATTCTAGTAACACTATGATTTCCACTCCCTTACCTACGATATCATTGATGCGCATCCACAGCAACTGCATGAGCAAGATAAAACAACAAATAGCAAAAGTCATGAAGAAAATACCCAAAAAATTCTTGAGTACATAAATATCCAATTTCTTAAATATCTTCATGCTTTATTTCGATTTGCAGTTAATCCTTCAAATCTTCTGCGAAGAACCCAAGTGGAAGCAACTGATTGGCATCTTTGAATACATAAATATACTTCTCACCATACAGCAGCACTTGCATCGGCGTATTGAAACGATGCTCCGTTTCAATCATCACCTGTCGGCAAGAACCACACGGCGAACCCGGTTCAGCAGTGAAATGCCCCCCGGTAAAACAAGCGATTGCTAATGCTTCAACAGGCCGATCCGGATAGTTAGCATTGGCAGCGAATAAAGTAGTTCGCTCGGCGCAAAGACCACTGGGATATGCCGCATTCTCCTGATTGCTACCTTTAACAATGATTCCACCGCTAAGGCGCACAGCCGCCCCAACATGGAATTGGGAATAAGGACAATAAGAACTTTGCGTCATCTCCTTAGCACACTCCAACAACTGTTTTTGATCATCAGTCAGTTCGTCCCAACTGCATACGGCGACATGACTTTCTATTTTCAAATCTTTCATATTAGTACACAATACACCAATTTGGCCTGCAAAGGTACACTTTTTTTTCGATACATGCAAGTATTTTCCAAATTATCGAAAAAAAAGTTGCACAAATCAAAAAAACATTGTAATTTTGCAGGCAGAAATATAGAAAATACGCACTATGATAACCTATCCCAACTGCAAAATCAATCTTGGTCTGCGCGTAATCGGTAAACGCGCAAATGGATATCATAACCTAGAAACTGTTTTCTATCCTGTATATGGACTACACGATACCTTGGAAATAGCCAAACACGACCATTTCCAATTTATGCAGACCGGTCATATCGTAGCAGGTGCAGAAGAAGATAATCTGGTGGTTCGTTGTTACAGACTTATGCAAAGCCACTATCCTCAAATTAGTTCCGTGCATATACGACTACACAAAGACATTCCCTTTGGAGCAGGCTTAGGGGGCGGCAGCAGCGATGCTGCACATACTGCCATTATGCTGAACGAGATATTTCAACTCGGGTTAAGCCAACAAAAACTGATGGATATCGTTACGCCTCTTGGAGCTGACTGCCCGTTCTTTATTCAAAACCAACCATGTCATGCTAAAGGTATCGGTGACGAATTACAACCCATGCCTTCACTACTTGACCACTTTCGTATCATAATCCTTAAACCGGAAACAAGTATCAGCACCCGCGAAGCCTACGCAGGTATACATCTTCATCCCGAAGCAGAAGGAAAGTTATTACAGGCACTCCATAAAGGGGAAAATGCTTTATTGAACGAAGCCGTCAATGACTTTGAAGAAACAATCTTCCCACTCCATCCCGAACTAAATGCAATCAAACAAATGCTTCTGCAAGCGGGAGCAAAATATGCCGCCATGTCAGGCAGCGGTTCCGCCATCTACGGCCTCTTTGATGATAATTCGGAATGTGGTGCCAACATCCAACTGCGAATGCTCAATAAAGATTTTGCCTCCATGGTAATCTTCAACGATACGCTTGGAAAGCGATAATCCCAGTCCCCACCCGCGTGTTTTACTAGTGAACCCCGGTTCAAAAACCCGATAGAACAGATTGCGGGCAATGCCGCATCCCGTGTCAGAAACATCAATCAAAAGGTTTTCTGCATCACGCTGAACAACCATACGAATACGCCCTACTCCGTTCATCGCATCCACAGCATTACGGATAAGGTTTTCAATAACCCAAGCAAACAGAGGCACGCACAATTCGCAACAAACGTGGGAGGTATCTTCTTCTGCATAAAACTCCATCACAACTTTCTTCGAGACACGCGTGTGCATATAATCAAATGTCTTTTTGAGAATTGGAACAATAGGCTGCTTGGTAAGTTCAGGAACACTTCCGACCTTGGAAAAACGTTCCGTAATCATTTGCAGCCGATCAATATCCATTGACATCTGCGGGAGGAAATCATCATCAGGATATTGGTTTTTTAACAATTCCTGCCATGCCAAAAGTGATGAGATGGGAGTCCCTAATTGGTGCGCTGTTTCCTTTGTCAGCCCCACCCAAACACGGTCCTGCTCACTGCGGTGCGCCAGATGTACAGTGATAAAAGCAATAAGGACAAAAATCACAATAAGCCCAAGTTCCACATAGGGCATATATCGCAACAACTTGATGTAAACAGAATCATCATAATAGATATAGTTGGTTACATCGGACGAAATTTTCACTTCAATAGGTCCATGCAAGCGTTCGGGATAAGGGGCGGGACGTTTCACATTACGGGAAAGCAACACATGATTTTGACTATCCAGTAAATAAACAGGAATCGTAGTATTGCCCTCAATGATAGAAGATACAAAATCAATGTTCGTATTCTCATCCGCAAGAATAAACTGTTGTGTAGCTTCAGCCCACATTGCGATATTTCTGCCTTCCTCTTCTGCAAATTTACGCGAAAGATAATGCGTGAAAATCACAGAAAACAGCACCATAAAAAAAGCAAAAATGAGTGCCGTAATCGTAATCCGAGTGTGAAGATATATTCGTTTCATATATCGAAATCCAAGAAAAATCGTGCAAAAGTACAAAAAAAATCAGGAAATAGCAAAAAAAAATGCTGAAATATTTGCACATGTTAGAAAAAAGCAGTACTTTTGCAGCCGATTTCGAGGATATTGTGTCCGAATTGATTTTGCTGGGTGCTATCGTCTAGTGGCCTAGGACAACGGCCTCTCACGCCGTAAACCCCGGTTCGAGTCCGGGTAGCACTACTTAAAAAAAGAGCGTTTATGCGCTCTTTTTTTATTTTCTGTTAGTTCATTGCACCATCTACGGCGATAACTTGTCCACTGATATAAGATGAAAGATCGGAAGCCAAGAAAAGCGCGACCTTGGCAACCTCATCGGGCGTTCCGACACGCTGCATCGGAATAAGACGAACCATATCCTGTTTCACCTGTTCCGGCAACACATTGGTCATATCCGTTTGGATGAACCCAGGGGCAATTGCATTGGCGCGCACGCCACGGCTACCCATCTCCTTGGCAACAGACTGCATCAGCGCAATAATACCGGCTTTCGATGCAGCATATGATGCTTGACCGGCATTACCTGTAATTCCGACTATAGAGGACATGGAGATAATAGAACCACTGCGACGACGCATCATCAAAGGCATGACAGCATGTGTATAATTAAAGGCCGATTTTAGGTTGGTGGTAATAACCTGATCCCACTTATCTTCCGTCATACGAAGCATCAGTGCATCACGCGTAATACCGGCATTGTTGACCAGTATATCAATGTGGTCAAAATCCTTTATCACAGCATCAACCACATTGTGAGCATCTTCAAACTCTGCAGCATCACTCTTATACATCCGACACTCTACGCCAAGTGACAATATTTCGTTGCGAACTGCTTCCGCAGCCTCCTCGTTATGGCTATAGGTAAAAGCGATATTGCAACCCTCACCGGCAAAACGGAGGGCGATAGCACGGCCTATTCCCCGTGAAGCCCCTGTAATGAGGGCTATTTGATTGGAAAGTAACATAAGCGTTGTTGGTATAATGAAATATGATTAAATTTATTCTGATTCAACAGGGAAATAACCTGTGGGTTGAAGAATGGTGTACTGTGTCATGGTCTGATTGCTTTCAAAACCGACCCCAATAATCACCGATGCGTCACGCGTGATGGTGATGGAGGAATCGGAATGAATACGTTCTTCGCGCTGTTCCCAGATAAGCAATGGCGTATCGAATGTTTCGCCACGTTCGTTGACAGCATGTACATTTCCCCACAATTCCCAAACTCCTTCGCTATCCAAATAGCGAGCAGAATCAGCAATCAGAGATGCATCTATCTGCATGTCCTCGCTAAACTTCTCCAAATAAATACCTTTCGGGAAGCACCAAAAGGACGGTGACGCTTTGTCATAAATCAGCCATCTGGGGGCAGTTATCCGATAACGAGTAATACCGGAGTCGGAAATCAATGTAGAGACGCTATCTACATCCAAGATAGGAGCCAATGCCCTGTCCGAAATGGCAGGAGCATGTAACTTGCGCGCCTTGACACAGGAAAAGAGACAAAGACACACTATTCCTATGAAAATAGTGTGTCTAAGCAATGATTTATCGAATATAGGTTCTCTCATTGATCCATCCGCCAACGATGAATACTGTACCACTAAAGTCGTTCGGAAGATCGAAGCGTTCTTCCTTTGTCGGAAAATACTTGCTGTACGAAGCAATCAACTGATTAGCATCCGCCGCACAAGAAGGATCCACCTCTTTGGCTTTTATGAACTGATCAACCGCTGCCCAATAAACGGTCTTGTTCAGGATGGCAGCTTTGGCACCATATTCGGCCTGTGAATAAGGCTTTGTACCCGCGTAGCACATTCCTATCAAAATATAGCAGCGCCCCATATTCGGATTTGCCTCCAAACTCATGCGAGCATAATTGCGAGCCTCCGGATAATTCTTCAGTTTATCCATCTGGATGAGTGCCATCATATAATAGTAATCATCCTTATCTTCATCGTCTGCTTCCTCAATCAGACTGACTGCTTCCTGATAATATTTCAAGGCACCTTTCCAATCCTCTTTCTTGTAGCACATTTTTGCACAACCGGCGGCAGATTCCTCAGTCGGTTGCATTTGGTGTACCTTTTCGGCAGCGGCAAAATACACCTCTGACTCTGTACAATTGACACGCTTATACAGGCTCATCAGATTGAGCATCTTTTCCAGATTCTGTCCGTTGGTTTCCACATACGATGCATAGAGTTGATCCATCTTTTCGCAATCAGCGGCACCGGATGTGGCGAACATTTCATCCACAAAGCCTTTATTCTGCTCAGCGGCAGAAGCGTTCTTGCTTTTCGGATTTTCCGCGATAGTAGTAAGATAACTATTCACCATCGTATAATCGGCAATGAACTGCTCTGCATATTGGTTCGGATTGGAACGATAGAGACCATAACTGAGTTTAAAGAACTCAACCAACACGGTTATTTTGGAACCGCTTTGCAAACCGGAAATGGATTCCTTTAACCAACCATAAGCATTGGTTTTGAGTTCATCTTCGGGGAAGTGCTCAATATACTCCAATCCCTTTTCACCCAGGATATAGGCGGCAGGATACTTGGGGTCATCACCGAAATATTTGATACGTTTGTCGCACATCTCCAAAGCAAGATTTGCCAAACGTGTCATTTCTTCCTTGTTGTTTTCCGCTTTAGCCTTGGCATAGAAATAATCCACAATCTTCGCGCCATCGGTATATACGGATTTGTTTACGTTCGGACATTCGGTGTAAACAGTCATCCATGGTTCGTAAGCAATTTCGAACTGTTTGGCACGAACGTTCTCATGGAAAAGAGATACATTCTTGCGACATTCGTCCGAAATGGTGGGTTCCGGTTCATCGTCAGCCGACACACCAGCAGACTTGTGAGACGGGATACAACTCATGGTAGTATTAGCAGCCATGAGCGGCAACGTTGCGCAAAGAGCGATAACAAATAATGTCTTTTTCATATCTTTTTTGGTTTTTCTATTTATTTCCTTACAAAATACATGCCAAAGTGTTTTCGAGAGGCTTTATCACAACTTACGTTTGAAGAACCAACCCTCGTTTACACCGACCGCAATCGTAAATTTGAGGTTGTTCTCCGTAAGGTTTTCAATGGACTTGCGGCGATTGTACTCTACTGCAAAATTCAACATCGTAGCTGTAGTGCGGAAGGGGAAGCCAAGTCCCATAGAAACAGAGAAATCATATATATTCTGTTGCCGCACATACGAATCCTGCATCGATGCGCCTACACGCCATGTCATGCGTTGTGCATAGTTGCGAGCGTAGGGATTGTGACGATAGGAGACACCTAAGGCATAACGATGACGGTCAGAGAAGCGATTCTTTGCACCGAAATAATCGGCTTTACTCCAAGCATGACAACTATAATCAAACGCCAGCTGCAATCGCTGTGCATAGTTGTAACCGACACCTACACTATAAAACATCGGCACCTGAAAACCATCCTGATCGACAGGAATGGTGTCAAGCGTCATCAGTTCATATTGCGAATACTCTCCGCGCAGACGGCTACGATTCTCGAATACGGCTCCCAACACCACTTCATGCTTATCGGCAAAGGTGTGAAACGCCTGCAAACCATAGCGGAAACGGAAAGAACTGACGTGCATATTCCTATACATCATTACATCGGTCAGATTGGATTCATCAAAGGCCAATGCCGTCACATTGGTTGCATCGCCGAACATGTAGTAGAAATTGGCACCTAATGCTACCCAATTGAGGATATTGAAACTCAAACCGCCATAAACCTGTGTGATACCGCCCTCACCTGCATATTCCACCGTATAGCCGTGTGACCCTACATCGGTTTTATCCCGAAGGGCAAAGTTATAGCCGATAACGCTATAGGGCATCACACCGGCAGAAAACGCAATATGTTGTTTCCAAATAGGGAACTGCACTGTCACATATTCCAGATTTCCGTTGGCACGGTTGCGAGCGCCTTTGCTATCTTTGTACTGCGTCCACATAACACTACCGGCAATGTCGAACATGAACGACATACTGTCGCAAGCCGTGTAAGAAGCAGGTTGCGAGGGATTGATGGCAGAAGAGGAGCGAAGTCCTGTAGAAACGCCACCCATTGCCCGATAAGCAGTAGGAATGTTGTCCACCATCTCTCCATAGCCAAAACGCGAGGAAGGAGATGATGTGGAATTTTGTGCCGCCATGGAAAGACTCCCAAGGAACAAGATTACAAAAAAGGCGATTCTATTGGCTTGCATAGGTGTATTGGCTGTTGTTGGGTTATTATGGGCGTTCAATAGCATGAGACAATATTGTATTGAGTCCGATCAGCACCAGATTCCGTTCGTGGTGGATGGATGCTTTCACATGATTAAGAATAAACGGTGCATTGCCGCCGGTAAGCACCACCTGCGATTTGCGTCCGCGTTTGGAGAGTGTCTGGATGTATCCTTTCACCTCATACGCAACGCCACGCACAACGCCTGCCGAGATGGCATCCGGAGTATTTTTTCCAAACAGCGGAATCAGCGAGTTCTCATCCACATCCACCAGTGGCAATTTCTTTGTCAGTTGGTGCAAGGAACGGAAACGCATCTTTATTCCCGGTGCGATATTGCCACCCAGATAATGTCCGTCAGCGGTAACAACATCGTAGGTAATGGCCGAGCCGGCATCAATAATGAGCAAATCAGTTTCCGGAAACAGCGATGATGCGCCTACTGCAGCTGCCAAGCGGTCTTGACCAAGCGTTTCGGGTGACTCGTAATCGTTCTGAATAGGGACAGGCGTATGGTGATCGAAGAGAATGAAACGGTTGCTCAAACGATGCAACACATTCACAAGTGCCGGTTCCAGATTGACCACCGATGATATGATACTGTTCGTCAGTGCAGGATACAACGAGAAGAGACGTTCCACATCGGCAGATGAGAACTGCTTGTACATCAAGTGCTTGACAAGTTTTCCACCCTCGTCAAACAGCGCCACTTTTACGCGCGAATTACCTTGGTCGATGCACAAATTCATCCCTTCGCAATATTTATTCATTCACCATAGATGTATAGAGGAAGCGTTTGATAGAGCGCTTCGGCGTTTTTTCGAACTCGTGAGGATAGAGTTTTATTTTGGTCACTTGTTCGTAGTTGGCAAGCATTTCGTTCAACGCTTTGCGGTTTTCTTCCATTGCCAGTTCCAACTCACTGCGATTCAGATGGTTGGCATCCACGGCCTCGTAATCAGGACAAACCAATGCCACAAGATGGTCTTCGTGCTGCAAGACAATCGATTCCATCACATAAGGCAGATTATTCAGTTTGGCCTCTATCTCTTCCGGATAGATGTTTTGTCCGCTCGGACCGAGGAGCATGGTTTTATTGCGTCCTTTCAGGAAAAGGAAACCGTCTTCATCGATATACCCCAAGTCGCCTGTTTTCAGCCAGCCGTCTTTGGTGAATACTTCGCGAGTGGCTTGCGGGTTCTTGTAGTAACCCTGCATCACATTTTCGCCTTTCACCAGCACTTCCCCTACTCCTTCTTTGTTGGGACGGTCAATCTTGGCCTCCATCAGTCCGGGCAACAGACGACCACAGGAGAAGGGCTTGTATTCCTCCCAATGGGCATAACTAATCAGCGGTGCACATTCGGTCATGCCATAGCCGACCGTAACAGGGAACTTGATTTTACGCAAGAAAGCCTCTACATCCGCATTCAGAGGCGCACCGCCAATGATAATCTGCTCGAAGCAGCCACCGAAAGCGTTGATGAGTTGTTCGCGAATCTTACCAAGCACTATTTCATCCAAGAAAGGCACACGGAGCACCCACGAAATAGGCGCTTTACTGATTTGTGGCACTATCTGTTTCTTGTAAATCTTCTCCAGAATAAGCGGCACCGTCAAAATCAGCGTCGGCTTCACTTCGGCAAAGGCCTGCAACAGAATTTTGGGAGAAGGCGTGCGACCGATAAGGTAAGAATGACCGCCGGCCGCCAACACGCACAGAAAATCTATCGCACAACCGTAAGCATGTGCCAAAGGCAGGAACACCACATGACGGCAACCCGGATAAACCAACTTGGTGGACAAACCGAAATGTATATTGCCTGCCAGGGCATTGGCGGGAGTAAGTACACCTTTGGAGAAACCCGTTGTGCCAGAGGTATAGTTGATAGATGCCAGTTCGGCATTGCTACGCTCAATGTAATGCACATCGTCCGCCATATAGCCATTGGGATACTGCTGCTTGTGTTGTTGTACAGCATCATCGTATGTGATTTCCTTGTGCTCACCGCGTGAAGCAATGATGTGGAAATCCGTCAGCGAATAAACCGCCTGCACCGTCTCCAGGTCTTCCAACTCAAAGCCTTCCCAAATAAGTTCGGTCACAAAAAAGAGTTTGGATTCGGAGTGGTTGAGCAAATGCAAGGCATCGTTCGCCTTGAAATCCTGCAAGATGGGAACAATCACGGCACCATAGGTCACAGATGCCAGATAAACGGTTATCCAGTTGCAGTTGTTTCGTCCCATCACTGCAATACGGTCACCCGGCTCTATTCCGCACAGGTGAAACAATTGGTGCAAACAAGCCACATGCGTGGCCAAGTCGCCATAAGTGAGTGTATTCGGCGTTCCGTAGTCGGTCAGTGCGGGCAAAGTCCAATGCTCACGGAACGAACGCTCGTAAATCTTGATTAAATTATCTTCCGGATTGGTTAACATAACGAACCTTTCTATCTATACTTCAAAAATATACGTATGGTTTACTGCGGTATATCGGGCAGTACATCCTGTTGAGAGACAGGTGTTTTCTTTTTGGAAGGCACCACTTTTGTCACGACATACTGGCTGTTTCCGCGCCAAGGCAGCGTGCCCAGATAGCGTTGCCAATGCAACTTAACCTGTCTGCCGGAGGTTGCTTGCAATTCTTCCGCCACTTTGTCATCCACCACCGAGAATTTGAACTCGTTGGACTGGATGGTAGCATTGGAGTTTCGGCTATTATAACCGGTCTGAATCATCTTTCCCTCATAAGTCTTGAAGATGAAGCCTTCACGCTGGAAGTAGTTGATATCACCTTCATTGACTCCTTCGCTGTACACGTAGAAGAACTTTACAAAAATGTATACTGCCAATGCCAGTACGATGACTACACTTGACCAAATAATTGCCTTTTTCATACCTTGATTTTTTTAACAGGCTGCAAAGGTAATGCTTTTTTTTCGAATATGCAAATTTTTTGATTATTTTTCGGAATTTATCCCTTTACTTGCGATTTAGCAGCGACCTACGAGCGATCTACAGGACAGATACGGGACGATAGATCTATTTGATAATACCAAGCGAGTCTATGTCATGCACCAATTGAGTTGTAAACAATTCAGAACCCAATAAATTGATATGGTTAGCATTATAGAAATAGGAACTATCGTTCCCCCAAGAAATAGACGAGTAATCTAATAACGGAATATTATACCGATCACTAAATTGATGATATACGTTCATGCAATCAGATAATTGTAACCGTTTGTATAATAATTGATATTGCGGCGCATAACAAAAAATAACATGTATTGGTTGTCTGTCAAGATCTCCTAAAAATTTCTCAAGTAATTGAATAGCATCCGATTCGCAACAAGCGGGGTCCAACTCTTTTTGAGATAATATTTCGTGTAGTCTCTGTCCATCAAACGGCAAATCACAATTAAAAAAGCCATGATAATGTTGTTGAGATGCAAAAGGATAAAGACCGACAGATGACATTAGTCCATAGGCGATTAATTTGTAATCTCCGAAATATTTGTACATCGGGACATATATATCTTTCCACGTAAACCCATATACATCGAGATACGAGCGAACCATATTATCCGAAAAATACGGATAGTATTCCTCTCTTCCAAAGCCATTTGATATCATCTCCAACTCTGTATTATCAATATTGATTATCAGCAATTTAGGTTGTTTATTATGCCATGCATACAACTGATACCGCAAATAACTGATACCGAAAGGTTGACCACTCACTCCAATATTCCATGTTTTCATACCCGTTTCTTTTTCCATGATGGCAGTGTTATAGGAACACAAAGCGCGTGAATTTCCCATTATCACAATATCCGTATTGAGTGTATCAGATAGCAACTGACTTATGGATGTTTGCGTAGCCGTATGACTCGTCATCTTTTTTAATCCATGGTCAACGATTTGTTGTAGCAAGATTGCTCCCACAACAGCCAACAAGGCGAATAATGAACATTTACAGATAAATCTTTTCATCAGAATTGGAAATATATAAACGTCTCTGGCTGTGTGCCGAACACTATAATTAACATACCAATATAGAGATACAGTCCCCACCGAAAAAAGGGAGGCAGCGATTCGATAGCCAAGCCATGTTGGTTGTGTCGATTGAACCATTCCAAGACAATGAGATGCAAAAGAACGATAGGAATAGGCAGTATCACTTTTGCAGACTCAAACCATGGTATGGACAGTAAAGACGGGTGGCATATTCCACAGAGGAAATCCCATGCTTGCGTAATTGTTTCGGCGCGGAAAATGATCCAACCTATAACGACGAGAATAAACGTGAAGAGTATTTGAAATATTTCGCGCCATGTGGGAAGTATTCGTCCTTCGGCTACTTGGTTGGTATATTTGCGATTCTTGCCCAAAAGAATAAGGGGCAAAAAGAGCAACGCATGATACGCTCCCCAAATGATAAACGTCCAATTGGCACCATGCCAAAAACCGGAAAGCAAGAAAATAACAAACGTATTGCGGATAATCTTCCATTTCCCGACCCGACTACCTCCGAGAGGAATATAGACATAATCTCTAAACCACGTAGTAAGCGATATATGCCAACGACGCCAAAACTCCGCTATATCTCTACTGAAATACGGATAATTAAAGTTCCGCATCAACTTGATGCCAAACAACCTCGCTGTTCCGATAGCTATATCCGAGTAGCCAGAAAAATCTCCGTAAATCTGGAAAGTGAAAAGTATCGCAGCAAGAAGCAAGGTACTGCCTGTTTGGGCATCGTATGTCGCCCACACTTGATCTACGTACGCGGCGCAGTTGTCTGCAATAACAATCTTTTTGAATAAGCCCCATAATATTTGGCGCATCCCGTCCACAGCTTGATTATAATCGAACGTACGGTTAGTCTGAAACTGCGGCAAAAGATTTGTAGCACGTTCAATCGGACCTGCGACAAGTTGTGGAAAAAATGCTACATACGCAAAGAAAGCAATGATGTCGTGTGTGGGTGCTATCTTTTTTCGATAAACATCAATTGAATACGAGAGTGCTTGGAATGTATAGAACGAAATGCCGACAGGCAAAATGATACGGAGTAGCAGGCTATCCGTGGAAACGCCAAATAATTGTCCAAACTCACGCACAAAGAAATCATAGTACTTAAAGACACCAAGGATGGCGAGATTAAGAACGATATTGGCTATGAGCCAGGATCTGGCACCAAATTTCAAATTTATAATTTCAAATTGCAAATTTTTGCTTCTATCAATAAGCAAGCCACTACCCCAGGAGCAAAAAGATGTAAAAGCGATAAGAATGAGGAATCGCCAATCCCACCAGCCGTAAAAAACATAACTGGCGATGACAACAAACGCATTTTGCAGCCGCAATTTGAGATTGCCGTGAATATGTGTATACCCTATTGCCCAATAAATGAAGAAGACAATGGGCAAAAAGAGAGCAAATTCGATAGAGTTAAACAACATTGTCTTTTCCTCAATTTGGTAGACAGTTTTTTGGTTAGTTTCCTAAATTAGTAGACATTTCTCATTTCCGGCTGCAAAGGTACAACATTTTTTTGAATTGTGCAAATTTTAGCAAAAACTGACCCAAAAAGCATACGGCGAAGCAGATCGTTTTGAGTGCCGCTTGGCACGAAAAAAAGAAAGGTTAATAAAAGAAAAGAACCAAAAGAAAATTAATAAAGAAAAAAGCCTTGCCATGCCTTGCCTATATATAAGCACCGTGGCAAAACAACGACGGCTCTAAAAGGCGTGGCGAGGCGAGGCATTCTTTTTGAATTAAAATTTTTATTTATCATGGCCACCGCCGATATAGGCACAAATACCGACATGCACTGCATAAATGAGACTTTTTCTACATCACCGAAATAATGGATTTGAGCACCCACACAGGATATGATTTGTCAAAAATGGAATCCTGATACCAAAAGCGGGGGCAAAAATTTGGTAGCCTCCGTTTTTTGTACTACTTTTGCACCATCTTTCGCGAGAAACACCACAATAAACACCTGCGGATGAGCCGACGATAAGCAGACGATGAGCCGACGATAAGCAGACGATAAATGGATTTTATATTGGGGCTCTCGTAAGATGATCCCGTGATAGTCGCGAAAGGAATCGCTTCGCTGTTTATAGATGATCTTTGACGTATTGAAAAAGAGGCAATAGCCGGTAGATATCAGTTGATGCGGGCACCGATGGCATTATAACGCGTGCCATCTGCCATCCGGATATAAAAAACGCCATCCTCAACAACCTTGGAAGCCACAGACGATTTGCCGTCCTCCGTCTGTTCTTCTACCTGCGTGGCATCCGCTTCAGACACATGATTGCCGGATTCCAACGCAAAGGAAACGGGTTCCATATCCACAGGATTCTGCCCCGAACGGTCACAATCCACCCATGCCGCAAAGACATCCATATCCTTGTCCAATGTCCAAATCTTCTGATTGGAGTCGGTGAACTGCAGGCGGATATGATAGACATACGCATTGGGCTTGGATGATTTGCCGACTTTTGTAATCGTCATCTCCGCCAATCGGATAGCAGCCTGCGCATAGCCTTGTTCGGATTTGTTCGGGAACCAGAAGTCGGAATGTTTTGCCCCTGCGGTGCAATTGATGTAGTACTTAATCTCAGGCGTATAGTCAGAACGATAGGTGCCTGCAATGGAATACTGCGTAGGTGCCAAGATTTCCAGATTGACCTGCGGAATGGCCGCATAATCCTCCTCCTGTGCCAGGAAAAGTTCGGTATAGAAATACTGATTGTTGATATCGCCATTGACAGGGAACTTGCTGTCACACGCATACATATTCGCTTGAGCATAGTGAAAATCCAACTGATTCTGCGCCTCTGCCTGCTCTACTTCACCCAAGACATAGAAAGCGATGTTTTTCTTATCCGTATCCTGCCATTTCTTATCCTTGTCGTAGTAAAAGCGGAAGCGATTGGCCGTCATAGAGAACAAAAAGCGGCACGTGTTGGTGTTCGTTTCCAAAATGGTGTATGTTCCATTGACCTTAAGGGTACAATCGGAAGCATTGCTTGAGATGCGGATACTATTCTTTTTTGCTTCACAGCCCATGAATCCGTTTGCCGTCTTGAGCGCATATCGATTGGAACCCTCTTCCGAGACAAGCACTTGATACGCAGCCAATTGGTCACTGACAATCTTGCCGTCAGAAAGCGTGACCTCCGTATAGTTGGATTGGGCATCCTCTCCGTTCCAAACCCATGCTTTGGTAGCGGAACGCTCGTAAACAATCAAGAACTTATGTCCGCCCCACCCTTCGGTAGGTTTGCCATCAATGCGCGTGTACACAGCCGTTGCCCAAAGCGGAAGTACCGCCCAGCAAACAAGGAAAAAGGAAATGGTTTTCTTCATCTGAAATGATTCTGTAAGGGTGACCAACGATGGACGAAACAAGATCGCCCATCGTTGGTATTCTCCCTCTCTCCGCCAAAAGGAGAGAAGCGGGAAATCGGATATCCGATTATTTAATCATCAATGCAGCAACCAGCGCCAAGATAGCGTAGAACTCAGGGAGTGCGCAGTAAATCATGGTGTTGGTCATAACATCGTTACCTGAGCCGATGGAAGCGATACCATTGGCAGCAGTCTGTCCCTGACGGATAGCGGAAAGCAGGAACACAACACCTGCGCAAAGACCGATACCGAATAAGAGGATGCCGTTTTCAGCCACCTGGAACTTGTTCATCAACATCAAGAAAGCCACAAATCCGTACAGACCCTGCGTAGCAGGCAGTGCGGAAAGAATCATGTACTGGCTGCCCTTTTCTTTGTTTTTCTTGAGAGCACCTTCTGCTGCGTTAGCGGCAATAGTGGTACCAAAAGCACTACCAATACCCGAAAGAGCCAAGATAAGACCCAATCCAAGGTAACCTAAAATTAAAGTTGTCATAATTGTTTGTTGTTTTTAAGAGTTAATATTTTTTGTTTTCTATTGCTTATTTCTTAAACGGAGCGTATTCCTTACCGCTACCTTCATAACCGGCATTCTTGAAATACTCCACGAAAGTCAGACGCAAGGGGTGAACGAAAGCACCCAGACACGCCATGAGCAAGTTGAGCACATGACCAATAATGACGATGAGCAAGAAACCAATCCATGTTCCGACGTTCGGCGTTTCACCCAAAACCATTGTTGCCAACTGATTGAATGCTGCTCCCAACATACCACCCGCCAAGCCAAGTGCATAGAGACGGATGTAAGAGAGGACATCACCCATGATACCGGTTGCCATATTGTAGGTATCCCACAAGCCTGCACCGATATTGACAAGCGGATTACGACCGATGGTGTTGAAGATATAGATACCCAAGGCAGAAACAGCACCGATAGCAATCAGCATAATTTTGGTAGCTTCCAGGCTGACAAGGTTAGTCATTGCCAATACAACGGTAATCAGTCCGCCCAAAATGAGCAGCAACCAAGCCCATGAGGAAATAGTCTGCTTGAAACCGAAACGCTTCGTATAGCAAACACATTTAACCACCATAGCAAGGCAGATATGCACGATACCAATTACAAGCGCCGCCACCATCATCACATCGTAGCCGGCAATCTTATAGTCATCGGCAGGATTACCGAGGTTCTTTACCATACAAGCCTTTGCCCATTCCGGAAAACTTTCCAATAAGAAAAGGTCAACGCCAAAGAAAGTGCCCATCAGATACCCGACAATGGTTGAGCCGATACCCAACGCCATGATAATGGGCCCCATACCATCGAACATCTCTATCTTCAGTTTGCCAGCTTTCAAGAGATAACCAGTCAAGATGAGCAGCAGTCCATAACCGGCATCGCCGATACAGAGAGCGAAGAAGAGGATGAAGAACGGGCCAAGAATGGCTGTAGGGTCAAACTCGCTGTAAGCGGGCATACCATACATCTTGGTAAGGCTCTCAAACATTTGAATAAACTTATTGTTTTTCAATTTGATAGGCGTAGCATCCTTTTCTTCAGGATCCGTTTCTTCGTAGTAAACATCCGCTTTGTTAAGCATGTCATTCAAAGCCTCCGCCTGGTCAGCAGGGCAAAAGCCTTCCAGCAGTTTGAGACTACCCTCGGCCAGCGACTGTGTATTGAGATTGACACGTTTCCAATCAATCTGACGGCGAACCTCTTCCAATTGCGCTTTCACATTCGGAAGTTCAGTTTGCTGCCAAACTTCGATACGTGCATCCTGTGCGACAAGCAGGCCGTTAAGATTGGTGATATCCTGCTGCAATTCGGCAGCACATTTATCGCCAAGGCGTTCCTCCTGCGCCCATTCATTAAGGTCGCGCAGTTGGTCTCCCTCTTGGGAGATTTCAACGAAATAGATACGTCCATCCTTTTCTGCGACAGACACGCCCCACTCTTCCCGGAAAGCACTCTTGGCACATGAGAAGAACCGCAAACGGTAACCGGCACGCTGCAATTCATCAAAACGCTCCTTGCGGAAATCACCCCATACGGCGACACGCTTCATCTCAAGTTCCGTTTCATGAATCCGAGACAGCAAAGCGGCACGCTCCTGCATCAGCTGATCAGGCGCACCTGCACGGATGATACGGCGCAGTTCATCCGCCTGTACCAAAGCTGCCTGCAACTCCTCATTATCTGCTAAGCCATCGGCCTTCTCCGTGATATGTACCACACCTTTCTCACGCAACTGCTCAAGAAAAGCATCGTAATCACGATGGAAAACGAGGAAGGTGTATTTTTTCATTTGACTAATCATACAGCCGCCTCCTTTCTTTCCTGCTCGGCCTCCAAAGCCTCGCGCTCACGCTTTCCCTTAACTATCTTTTGGCTGGACTTGGAAAGATTCTCCTCATCCTCCATAAAGCGTTTAATCTTACGAATGGCATCCTGATAGCCCGGAATCTGCACTTTCTCAAAGAGGTTGACCTTTTGCGTTGTCTTTTTACGAGCATACTCAAGCAGTTCGACTTTACGGCGCACAAATTCCTGACGGATACCTACATCGGCAATGGCTTTCAGTTGCTCAAAACCATCTGCGAACCACTTCGGGCTGGAGAAAAGGCTAAATTCCTTCGTGGAATAAACCACTTCATCCAAGACAGGAACACGAACACCGGCAATCTTTTTCACGGACATACGAACATCGTCCACATGAATAAGACTGGTATCGAATTCCCCCCAAAGTGCAAGCATCTGGTCATAATCCTTGATACGCCTATTCACTTCCTCGTCCAAAGCAGCAATCTCATCTTTCGCACGCTTAACTTCCATGCGAAGAGCAGACTCCTTGCTTTGCAACGTCGGCAATGTACGCTGGCGCATCTTCAGGTTCTTTTCCAGCCCCTGCAACGATGTTTTATTGAATTGATACTGTATTGCCATAACTGATAATTACTTCCAGTATTTATCTACAAGGGCTTGTTTGATATTCACCTCTTCGGGCTTGAAATACTTGGCAAACAACTCCCAAGTTATATCCAACATCTGCGTTGTATCGATATTGACATCAATTGCCAAAATAGCACGGCTGTAGTCCTTTGCAAAATTGAGGCAACGCTCATCGTAGTTGGTCAAATCGAAACCATTCTCCAACTTTGTTTTTGCATTGGCGGCATCTGCATAAAGGCGAACAGCGGCGTTCATAACCTGCGGGTGGTCTTCGCGTGTCTTCTTGCCGGCAACCAATTGTTTCAGACGAGACAATGAACGGAATGGATCGACAATGACTTTACCGATGTCCGAGTCACGACGGAGGTACAACTGACCCTCGGTGATATAACCCGTGTTATCGGGAATAGCGTGCGTGATATCACCGCCTGACAAAGTGGTAACAGCAATGATGGTGATAGAACCGCCACCTGCTTCCTCCGGGAACTGAACGGCTTTCTCGTAAATCTTAGCCAAATCCGAATAGAGCGAACCCGGCATAGAGTCCTTGGAAGGAATCTGGTCCATACGGTTGGACACGATAGCCAGTGCATCGGCATAAAGAGTCATATCCGTAAGCAGCACCAATACCTGCTGATGTTTTTCAACTGCGAAATATTCGGCAGCTGCCAATGCCATATCCGGAATAAGCAGACGCTCTACGGCCGGATTCTCCGTGGTATTCACAAAGCTAACGATACGATCCAATACGCCAGCATTGGCAAATACGTTTTTAAAGTAGAGGTAGTCGTCATTGGTAAGACCCATACCGCCAAGAATAATCTTGTCTACTTTCGCGCGCAGAGCCACATTCGCCATCACTTGGTTATAAGGCTGGTCGGGGTCGGCAAAGAACGGAATTTTCTGACCGGATACCAACGTGTTGTTCAAGTCAATACCGGCAATACCCGTAGCAATGAGTTCGGACGGCTGTTTACGGCGAACGGGGTTCACCGAAGGACCACCGATTTCAATCTCCTTACCTTCAATGGCAGGTCCTCCATCGATAGGATCACCATAAGCATTGAAGAAACGCCCTGCTAACTGGTCGCTTACTTTCAGACTCGGCGATTTGCCCAAGAAAACGACTTCGGCGTTGGTGGGAATTCCCTCGGTGCCTTGGAACACCTGCAAAGTAACATCATTACCAATGATTTTAACGACCTGTGCCAACTTGCCATTTACAGTTGCCAACTCATCGTTACCCACCCCTTCGGCTTTCAGCGAACAGGTAGCCTTTGTGATTGCCGTAATTTCTGTATAGATTTTTTGAAATGCTTTAGCCATAACTAATTTCAATTTGGAAGTTTGAACATTTGTAATTTAGCAAGTTAGTCAGCAATCTGCCTTTCTTTAAGCAGTTCGTTCAACTTGGTCTGATATTCCTCAAATGTTTCGCTGTGGAATTCAGAATAGTTCATCTGCTTGCAGAAGTTAATTACTTTCTTGAAAAACTCGGATACCTCGTTGAAATTGTCAAAATTATAATCATGCTTGCAAATATCCATTACGATATCCAGCATGTAGCGTTGGCGATCCAACGGACAAACAGCATCAATCTTATCGAAAGCATCCTGTTGCAAAATAACGAAGTCAATAACTTCCGATTTCCAGAACTCCTCGTGATAATCAATGGGAACGCCATCATCACCCAAGATATTGATTTGCTCTTGAATTTCCTTACCGCGTTGGAGATATGTCTTCATGGCATTTACCTTGGTCAACCAATTACCGTCAATCAAGTTTGTCATATAGTCTTCAAACTCAGGATATTCAATATACTTGGAATAAGAGTCTATCGGATTAACAGCGGGATAACGCTTGTGGTCAGCACGGTTCTGCTCCAAAGCATAGAAACAGCGAGCCACTTTCTTCGTACCTTCCGTTACAGGCTCTTTCAAGTTACCACCGGCAGGCGATACCGTACCAAGGAAGGTAATAGAACCCGTTTTATCGTTATTGAGGTACACATAGCCCGCACGTGCGTAGAAAGCGCCGATAATTGCCGACAAGTCCATCGGGAAGGCATCCTGACCGGGAAGTTCCTCCATACGGTTGGACATTTCACGCAAAGCCTGTGCCCAACGAGAAGTGGAGTCTGCCATCAGCAAAACACGCAATCCCATCGAACGATAGTATTCGGCAATCGTCATTGAGGTATAAACAGACGCTTCACGAGAAGCAACCGGCATGTTCGATGTGTTTGCAATAATAATGGTTCGCTCTGTCAATTTGCGACCGGTGTGCGGGTCAATCAGTTCAGGGAACTCGGTAAAGGTTTCTACCACCTCGTTAGCACGTTCACCGCAAGCGGCAATAATCACGATGTCCGCCGATGCTTGTTTGGAAATAGCGTGCTGAAGCACCGTCTTACCCGTACCAAAAGGTCCGGGAATAAAACCGGTACCACCCTCACAGATAGGATTGGCCGTATCAATAGCGCGGACACCCGTTTCAAGCAATTTGAATGGACGCGGTTTTGATTTATACGCCAGAATAGCCTTCTTCACAGGCCATTTCTGAATCATCGTCACTACATGATCAACACCGTCGGAATCGGTGAGGACAGCAATCTCATCCTCTATTTTGTATTCACCGGCAGCTACGATAGATTTCACGGTGTACGTTCCCTCAAAAACGAAAGGAACCATAATCTTATGCGGCTGATGATTCTCATCCACTTCACCAAGCCACGAAGCGGCCTGCACCTTGTCACCAACTTTGGCGATTGGAGTGAATTTCCATAGTTTCTCTTTGTCAAGCGGGAAATTATATTCACCACGCTTAAGGAATACGCCTGTCAGTTTATCAAGGTCATTCTGCAAACCATCGTAGTTACGACTCAACAGACCAGGACCAAGGGTCACTTCAAGCATGTGACCAGTAAACTCAACTAAGCAACCGACTTTCAATCCACGGGTAGATTCAAACACCTGCACAAATACATTGGCACCCGTTACCTTAATTACCTCTGCCATCAATTTGGTCTCCCCTAGGCTGATGTAGGCAATTTCATTTTGTGCGACAGGTCCATCCACCCCGACAGTAACAAGGTTGGCGATGATACCTTTAACTTTTCCTGTTGTCATATCTTTTGATTATTTTTTATTCGTTGTATGTATAGACTACGGATTACGCTTTACTAAGGTCAATACCTTTTTTCATATCCGCAACCATATCACGGAACACACGTTCACCTTGTTCAACCGTCAAAAGCGCCCAGCGGTGCAACATCTCGGCCTGCAAATAATAGGCCAATACCTGTTCTTTGGAGAACACATCAAAATACGTCTTCTCCTGTAACCACTCGAAACGAAGGGCATCCATCCGTTTCTCACGCTCCATCAAATTGTCTATAGAAGCCAAGGCAAGTATCTCCTGATAGTTATCCATCACTTCACCTAAACCGAAATCTTTCTGCGAAGTATGCGTGCGCAGCGTCTCTGCCACTTCGTTGTGCCCCACAATCATCTTTTTGAGGTCAAAACCATGCTTGCGGCAAATCTGTGCGACCATGATATTGTTCATGTCTTGATTGAAAGCGAACCACGCGCGCACAAAACGATTCTTCGAATGAAGCCCTTGTTCATAGAGCAACATTGCCCGAATATCGGCATCGCTGAGCAAGGCACGCGCTGCCGCCCACCATTCAGGTTTCGCAGATTCCGGCACATCCTCATCGTCATAACGGGCGACCAATGTATCAATAGCAGGATCATCCACCGTCATGCGGAGTTGGGTGAGCAGTTTCTTATCACCAGGTTTCATCATCTCATCAAGCATGACGAGCAAATCCTCCAACTTGATAGGAGTTTCCGCACCTGCTTTCAGATCAGGAAGACCGGCCAATAAACATTCGTATCCCATACTTAGAATAACATGTCTACCAATTGAGGACGAAGGAATTCTTTAAAATATGAGATAAACTCCTGTTCCCCAAAACTGAGTTTGTAACCGCCTTGTGCCGGCTTAATCTCAAAATCCGTTTTGATACCCTTTACCTCGTTGATTTTTACGCCACTCTCCAAGAGTCCCTTTGCATTTGCTTCAAAGTAAGTACGCAATGCTTCTGCATCCTTTGCATTAATTTCCACAGCGCCCTGTTTTGCCATAGCTTCTGCCATTTTTGCAATGACCTCTTGCATGAACTTCTTATCCGCAATAGCAGCCTTGACACTATCAGATACGATCTTGCCATTTACAAGATTGGTCACTTCAGTCTTGATAGCATTCACACTCTGCTCAGCAAACAAGCGTAACTCCGCACGCGTGTTCTTGTCCAATTCCGCCATCTTTGCTTCCGCCTTTGCTATTTTTTCGGCGGCCTCTTTCTCGGCACCGGCAAGGATTGCGGCAGCTTCAGCCTTGGCTTTCTCAATAATTTGTTGAGCCTCGGCATTGCCTTTTTCTACACCTTCCGCGTAGATTTTGTTGGTAATTTCTTCGAGTTTCATATTTGTAAGTTTTTATATATTTTGCATGACAAAAATAATTCCCAATTGTCATTTTCCCTAAGAACGGCAAAATTCGGCGCAAAGATACAATATATTTTCGATATAAAAAAATAAAAACGGAATAAATTGCTTCCTATCGTGCAATTTTTTCATTTTTACTTACTTTTTGACAGACAAACAGGCCTATTATCACAAGAACAACACCTACAATCTTACCAAATGGTAATTGTTCACCATAAATAAGCATCATTGCCACAGCCGTAAAAATAGGACGTACATTGTTGAATACATTAGCTTGTGTCACCCCAATTTGGCGCACTGAATAGCAGAACAGAATAAAAGCTACCACCGTAGAGCACGCTCCCAAATACCCCACTCCTGCCAAAGAACGCCAGAGACTATCCGTCCATAAATTGATATCGGTCGGAAACGGTGTATGAATTCCTTCACGGACAATCCATAGCGGATAGAACAAGAACAACGCACAAATCTGCACATAAAACACAATGGTCAATGAATTGTAGCCTGCCGGTATTTTTTTCAATACTACGGAGTATAGAATAGCTGTGACAACCGACAAGAATGCCGTTAGAACACCCCATTTATTACCAATAGAAAATTCTTCTGAACCGACAAGAACCAACATTAGCATTCCTATTGTAGAAACAATGATTCCTACCACATTATTGCGCGTCACTTTTTCTTTAAGAAGTGCCATTGCAAAAAGAGGAGAAAGCACAGGCGAAGTGGAAAGCAGTGCCTCTGCTATTGTGGGTGACCGCAAAGCATCGTATGTATATGTTTCCAACAAATAGTACAGACAGGGTTGAAAAAAACCTGCCAAAAGGAATAAATGAAGATCCTTCCATTTCACCTTTTGCAATCCCAGTAAAGAATTCTTCTGACACACAAGGCCGATGATAAGCAAGAGCAATATTGCCAATGAAAAACGCATGACCAACAATGTCAAACTAGTGAAATTGACCAGTGCCATTTTGATGGCAATACCACTGACGGACCAAATCAGCATCGCTCCGATAATGGCCATATATGGCAAAAACTTCTTCATTTTCGTCTGTCTCTCAAAAAAAACGTGCAAAAGTACTACTTTTTTTGGATATATGCAAAAAAAAGCGTATCTTTGCGGCGTTTTTCACCAAATAACAGTCAAATTAACCAAATTAACACTTTATTCGTTATGACAAGAGACACAGAGATCTTTGATCTTATCCGCCAAGAGCGTGAGCGTCAAACTCGTGGCATTGAACTGATTGCCAGTGAGAACTATGTGAGTGACCAAGTGATGGAGGCGATGGGTAGCGTAATGACCAACAAGTATGCAGAGGGATATCCCGGTCATCGCTATTACGGAGGCTGCGAAGTAGTTGACCAAAGCGAGAATATCGCACGCGACCGTCTGAAGAAACTATTCGGAGCAGAATACACCAATGTGCAACCCCACTCCGGTGCGCAAGCCAACATGTGCGTTTTCATGGCATGTTTGAAAGCCGGTGACAAGTTCCTCGGTTTAAACCTGAGTCACGGTGGTCACTTATCGCACGGAAGTCCAGTCAATTTCTCCGGTCTTATGTTCCATGCCTTGGAATATAATCTGAACGAGCAGACAGGACGTGTTGATTACGATCAGTTGGAGCAAGTAGCACGCGCAGAGCGTCCGAAACTGATTATTGCCGGAGCAAGTGCCTACAGTCGCGAATGGGATTATGCCCGCATTCGTAAAGTGGCCGACGAAATCGGTGCTATCTTTATGGTCGATATGGCACACCCCGCAGGCTTAATTGCTGCAGGTTTGTTGGACAATCCCGTAAAATACGCACATATTGTTACCACAACCACTCACAAGACACTCCGTGGTCCTCGTGGTGGCGTTATCATGATGGGCAAAGATTTCCCGAATCCATGGGGAAAGACCACTCCTAAGGGCGACATCAAGATGATGTCCGCTATTTTGGACAGTGCTGTTTTCCCCGGTGTGCAAGGCGGTCCATTGGAACATGTGATTGCTGCAAAAGCAGTCGCATTTGGCGAAGCACTGGCTCCTGAATTCAAAGAATATCAAACACAAGTAAAGAAAAACGCAGCCGTAATGGCACAAGCGTTTATGGATAACGGCTACAAGATTATCTCCGGTGGTACTGACAATCACTCCATGTTAGTGGATCTCCGCACAAAATATCCTGACTTGACCGGTAAAGTGGCTGAAAAAGCCCTTGTCGCAGCAGATATCACCACCAATAAAAATATGGTTCCCTTTGATACCCGCTCCGCTTTCCAGACTTCAGGATTACGTTTCGGCACACCGGCCATCACAACGCGCGGTTTGAAGGAAGATAAGATGCCGTGGATTGTAGAACTAATTGACCGTGTATTGCGCGACCCCGAAAACGAAAAGAATATCGCGACAGTACGTGAGGTGGTGAATGCGGAAATGGTTAAATATCCGCTTTTTGCCTGGTAATACAAATAAATCAACCACGTGAATAACAGCGAACACATATCCGATTGGTATCGTCAGATTGACCGCGTTTCGATGGACGATAAGGCTGATTACGAAGTGATGTTGCTTGACCACAACAACACGGATGATGCCGTAGCGGCCGTCACAGGTCTTATGCTCAATCTACTGCGTGGTACATATCGGGAAGATGTGTTATTGCTTCTGATAGAAGGCACCAGAGGGGGAAATGCTCCTCTGGTGCAATATCATGCTTTAGTGGAAGTATTGCAGATGTGTATCCTATACGACCGCCAAATCCGCCATAGCCGCGATGTACAAGAAGCTTTGCTGGATATGCTGGAAACCCATGGTGAGCGGGCAATTGATTTTCTCCACAAGATGTATGTTTTGAATCGAGGGGTACTTCGTCAACTACTTTCTTCGCTTTTGTCGCCCAACTCGCCCTATTCCAATCAAGTGTCAGATCTTCGTTCTACACTGATTTTCCAACTTGTGGTTGTGGGACAAAGAGGACAATCACTTTTCGATGATTAAACTTTACTCCACCGTAACGGATTTTGCCAGATTACGCGGCTGATCCACATTGCAACCACGCGCAACTGCCACGTGGTAGGCTAACAATTGCAACGGTACGACCGCCAGAATCGGACTTAAACACTCGTCCGATGGAGGAATTGTCATGGTGAATTCAGACTCTTCACTGACTTGCGTATCACCTTCTGTCACCACCGATATAATTCGTCCTTGGCGCGCCTTTACGACACGGATATTGCTTACCACTTTCTCATAGGTATCGCATTGAGGGGCAATAGCCACTACCGGCATCTCGCTTGAAATGAGGGCAATAGGTCCGTGTTTCATCTCTGCCGACGGATAGCCTTCTGCATGGATGTAACTGATTTCTTTCAGCTTTAATGCGCCTTCCAACGCAATCGGGAAATTATAACCATGTCCCAAGTAAAGCGCACTGACAGCCTCTTTGAGATTCCCTGCATATTCACGAATCCTGTCATTTTGTTGCAAAACCACTTCAATCTTATCCGGCAACAAACGATATTCATTCATCAAATGCCGATAACGCTCTTCCGTGATGGTTTGTTTAACACGACCTATTTCCAATGCCAAAAGTGTCAACGCCATTACTTGTGCCGTGAACGCTTTGGTGGAAGCGACACCAATTTCCGGTCCGACATGGGTATAATAGGTGTCATTAGATGCACGCGGGATGGAAGAACCCACCACATTGCAGATCGAGAATACAAACGTGCCGTAACGATGTGCCAATTCAATGGCGGCCAACGTATCAGCCGTTTCTCCGGATTGGGAAATGGCAATCAGAATATCCTCTGACGACAATACAGGATTACGATAGCGGAACTCCGACGAATAATCCACCTCACACGGAATGCGGGCAATCTGTTCAATGGCATATTTAGCAATCAAGCCCGCATGCCAACTGGTGCCACAGGCACAGATAATGATGCGTTTCGCCTTGCAGAATGGTGCTATATGCGGCTGCATCGGTTCTTGCAGGGAAGCACGAATGGTATTCGGCTGTTCGAAAATCTCTTTCAGCATGTAGTGTTCGAATCCACCTTTCTCCAACTCGTCAATAGTCATTACAAGATGTTTGATTTCGTAAGCAAGTTCCGAACCATCCAAACGATAGATATGCGGCTGTTGTCCCAAAGTCAAATCCACAACCTCCTCATCGCCCACATAGATTACATCCTGGGTATATTCCACGATTGGTGTAGCATCCGAAGCCAAAAAGAAATCGTCTTTTCCTACTCCGATTACCAAAGGACTCCCCTTTCGGGCGGCAATAATCTGATTAGGAGTTTCTTTATCAAGCACAGCAATGGAATAAGCTCCCGTGACTTGCTGCAACGCCTTTTCCACAGCTTTCAAGAGCGAGAGTCCAGTCGTTGTCTTCACATATTCAATCAGTTGCACTAACACTTCCGTATCCGTATCCGACACAAAATGATAGCCTTCTGCCTGCAACCGTTGGCGGATGGATTCATAGTTTTCAATGATGCCATTGTGAACCATTGCCAATTGTTTGGATTGTGAATAGTGCGGATGGGCATTACGTTCGCTGGGTTCACCGTGTGTTGCCCAACGCGTATGAGCAATACCAATAGTGCCTTCCACATCTTTGCCAATGGTAGCATGTTCCAATTCCGCCACTTTGCCTTTTGCCTTATACACATTCAGTTGTCCGGCGGGAGAAATCATTGCCACTCCGGCGCTGTCATAGCCACGATACTCCAAGCGATGAAGTCCCTTAATCAAAACCGGAAAGGCTTTACGATGGCCTATATATCCTACTATTCCACACATACGGTTGTCTCCTTAATATAAATATACTATAAATATCGTTTTCAATAATCCGTTTTACTATTGCAAATTCATATCTGCCGGCATCTGCCATCCTAAAATGGAAGATACATACGGAATAAGCATACACGCCATTTTCCGATGTGCCTCATAGGACGGGTGTTGGCAAGCCCCCAAATGTTCCTCATCGTCCGGATAGATTCCGTCTTGACAAGATACGTAATAGATGCCGTCTTGTCCAACTTTGCCCATCAACCGCCGCATATATTCCTGCAGCATCGGTACACCTTTTTTTGTGCAGCAAAGAATAGGATGTTTATCTCCATAATTGGCACGAATGGATTGTATTAGTTTTATATACTGTCCTTCGAATGTTTTATATACAGGATTTACCTGCACTGAGAAATCATTGCCACCGAGGAAGATAATGGTCATTTGCGGACGGAAATCATCTTTCTTTGCATTCCAATGGAGCGAATCGCCACGCTCCATATCAAATGTCTGCAAGTAGCGTTCCGGCATATAATAGCCTGCATATTTGGAGTTATAGTTACGACAGATACCAAAGCCGGAATGGGCTATCAGGGCATAATCGGCATTGAAAGCACGCGCCAAAACAGAAGCAAACGACTTGGCGGCAGACTCGGTTTGCGGGGTAAACGGGTCAGTTCGAAGACTTTCTTCCGCACCGAAACCGCAGGTATAACTATCGCCTATAAATTCCAATTGACGGGCTTTGAGCGGGAGAGCCGGCAACAATTCGCCTGCAGTGAGCAATTCATACACGGTTATTCTGCCTTGTTCTCCTTCTGTCCGTTTCTGCACAATCACCTGATGAGCAGTGCGGTCAGAAGACGCAGTATCCAGCAGGCATATTGTGGTGTCGCCTGACACACGGACAATGCGATCCGGTTCGGCCGTCATTTCGCGGTCAATCCATACATTTAGATAATCGCAACCTGAATCATGGCAACGGAGAGAGAGATGGTGTCCCTCAAAAGCGATACGCATATAGACCCCTGTCCAGTCAAAACTGACGGTACTATCTTTTGTCAGCGTGCGTCCCACATAGGTCACACGGCTGTCATTGGCAGGAAAACGCCTTTCTTCAGCAAAAAGTCCGAAGAACAAACATAATCCTATTCCTATCAATACGTATCGTTTCATTGTTATCTTATTGCCGTATTATTCAAATGCGCCCATCTGCAGCATCGCCACCTCTTTAGGTGTGAGGAAACGGAACTTTCCGCGTGCCACATTCTTCTTGGTCAGCCCCGCAAAGCAGACACGGTCAAGTTGCATCACACGATAGCCGATGGATTCAAACATGCGGCGTACAACGCGATTTTGCCCTGAATGTATCTCCAAGCCGATATGCATACGGTCTTCTTTGGGAAATTCCAATGCATCAGGCACGACCAAATCATCGTCGATACGGACACCGGCGCGCAGAACGGCTTCGTCTTCCGGCGCAAGGTCTCGGTCCAGCGTAGCGGCATAAATCTTCTTCTTTCCAAACTTGGGATGTGTCAATTTTGCAGCCAGATCGCCGTCATTGGTGAGCAGCAGCACACCTGTTGTATTGCGGTCAAGACGGCCGACAGGATAGATACGCTCCGAACATGCGTTGCGCACAATATCTATCACAGTATGCCGTTCTTCGGGGTCATCGGTGGTGGTGACTGTATTCTTAGGTTTGTTGAGCAAGATATAGACTTTGTGCTCACGATGCACCGGCTGGTCATGGAATTTGACATGGTCGGTCGGCAAAACTTTGGCACCGAGATTGCTCACTATTTCTCCGTTTACGCTAATCACTCCGGCCTGTATGAAATCATCAGCCTCACGCCGTGAACAAATGCCGGCATTGGCAAGATACTTGTTCAAACGGATGGGTTTGGTCGGATCCTCATAACGTTCTTTGTAGGCAAAGCGTTTGCGCTTGCTATAGACATGTTCGTTGCGTTGTACGCGCGGACGAAACTCTTTCTTGGTCTGCTCCCCGTCACGAGGAACGAAATGACGCTTTTCCCCATCACGGGGAGTGAAATGACGTTGCTCCTCGTCACGAGGAGTGAAACGGCGTGGCCGTTCTCCGTCGCGGGACGTTTTCCCGACAATAAAGCGAGGGCGGCGTTGTTGCCGTTCGCTGCGACCGTTTTCCCCTTGTCGCTGAGGGTCATTGTTTCGTTGAAACATGATTCTTTGTTCTGATTTGTTGTGTTTTTTTCCTATCACAAAGGCTCAGAGCCCAAGGGCCCGGAGCCTTTGCTACACATGGTTGTTGTACTGCATACCGCAAGCGCGTTGCATGTATGCGATTTTAAGCCTCTGCAGCTTTCTCTATTGCCAACTTACCGCGATAGTAGCCACAACTCGGGCATACGGTATGATACAAATAGTGAGCGCCACAGTTCGGGCAGATTGCCAATGCGGGCATCTTAGCCACGTCATGGGTACGACGTTTCGCTTGTCTGGTGTGCGATTGTCTTCGTTTAGGATGTGCCATAATTATCTAACTTTTATTTTATTACTTATTTTATCTTTGGGCCGTTGGATTGTGCCTCAATCATTTTCGGGTTCTTCCGTTGCGCTACATAGGTGGTTTTGGAGAAGTGCATCCATTTGAGGATTGCAACCACCATCGTGGTGACGATGCACGAGCGGAAGATTTATAACGATCAGTTCATAAGCCAACCAGTTCAAATCTATTTCGTTTTGTTCATCTTCGGGTTCAACCGTTTCTTCTGCGTCCACGCTGACATCCATCGGGTCAAGGCACCTGTCGCATGTTACCTGAACGCTGCCTGTAACGCGGATGGTGAGATCATAATCTTCCTCACGCAACGCAAGGCGGGCATGTACGCTGACGTTTCCTCCCAACAATTCCGTCTTTTCCACGCTAGAGAAATAGGCATTATCCAATTGAAAATCAAACTCATAGTTACCTAGTTCGAGTTTGCTTGGCGTAACGATATTATTTCTCGCGTTTGTCATCGCACAAAATCGGCTGCAAAATTACTACTTTTTTCTGAAACTACCAAATCTTTTGTAAAAAAAATACATTCTACAACCAAAAGTTTCCGATTTATCAGTTCTGCGGCACCGCTACATTGGCGATAATGATACCGTTTGCCAAGCGCGAAAGCGTTTCCTCGTTCACCACCATATCCTCAATGCCGTTGCCGTTTTCACCACCCTCTTCGTCGTTACCTTCGTTTTCCGGCTCCTCATCTTGTGAGGGTATCAGTTTGGCCAGTTCTTCACGGATGGCCTGCAAGGCTTCTTCCAAGTCGGTGAGATGAACGGTGACCTGTGAGCGCCAGATAAGATGATTGCCCTGACGGCGCAGCGGTTCGTGGGTATAATGGATAGAGATTGGAACTTGCAGGATTTCACCTATTGTATCGTGCCGAACACAAGGAGCCAGCAGAATGGCATTGTCATTAAGCATCACAACGCCTTCATAGCGACCTGTCATATACAGGCCGGATTCGGTTTGAGAGATAGTTACTTTCCGTTCATCAGCAGATATATTCAGCAGTTTCTCAATCAGTCCTGTGGGTTCAACGGTCAGTTGGTAGGTACCTATGAGTTCTGCCTCGCTGAGTGCATCATCTTTTTTGTTACAAGAAGCAGCCACGAGTGCCAATCCAAGCAAAAACGGGAGCAATGTCTTTTTCATTTTTTCTGTTGTTTTTCAAAAACGGCTGCAAAGGTACTGCTTTTTTTTCGAATATGCAAGAAAAATCAAAGATTTTTGGTTTAAAGTTGAAAGTTTAGGGGTTAACGTTTAACGTTTAGAGTTTATGGTTTAAGGAATTTTTCGGTCCATTATTGGGGCTATCTCGGTCCATCTTCGGTCCGTTTTCGGTATCATATTTTTTTAATTTGTGCGTGTTTTACATATACCCCTCCATATATAATGCAAAAAAGAGGCAAAATCTATCACCTGAAATGCAACTTTTTTGCATTTTTATTGCATTTTCTTT
>CACZFM010000001.1 GCA_902780495.1 uncultured Bacteroidales bacterium | reverse complement strand
CCCCCCCCCCGTGAGGTATTCGCACGACATTTCTGCCTTGCTACAACCGTCCGAGATGTGGAGTTAAACGCTTTCATTTGCTCTTCTTTCGTAAAGACATTTTCCGATTTCGGCGGCAAAGGTACTACATTTATTTTAATTGTGCAAATTTTTTGCGAAGTTTTTTGAAGAAAAGGGTATTTTTCTCTCAAAACAGGCGGATTTTGCACACAATACGACCAAAATTGAATACAAACGGCCAAAAAAAACCGAATGTCAGTCCTTCAGACACCCAATCGGGATAACATACACCCCGTCTTGCCGACGATAGGCATATTCCCCGCCCGTAAGAATCATCAGTAAATCCGGTTCACGAATAGGCACCTGCGACTCGCCCCGATTATGCTCACGGATAAGGTGCTGCAACTTCAACAAATGGTTCGCCCCCATCTCAATCTCTGCACTGCCTAATTTACATTCAATCAGTGCATAGCGGCCGTCATCCAGATGCAAAACCACATCCGCTTCCAGACCATAACGGTCGTTGTAATAGGAAACCGTGGAATACATATCCGCAGTATATACTTTAAGGTCACGGATACACAGTTGTTCAAAAATAAACCCAAACGTCTTGAACTGCGTTTGCATCGCTTCGGGTGTCAGCCCCAACAATGCAACGGCAAGAGATGGGTCACAGAAAGCACGTTTGAGCCCGCTACGCATGTTGGTTTTACTGCGAATAGCCGGACACCAAGCGCTAAGATTCTGAATGACAAACAAACGTTCGAGTGCCGATACATAGTCATCAAACGTAGGACGCGAACACTCAATCTCCCCGGAAGCGACAACATCCTGCAACATAAGAGTCGTTTTTGCCAAGGTGGATATATTGCGGGCATACGATTTGAGAATCTGCCGCGTAAGAGCAGGATTTCTCGAATTGCCATCCACAGAAGATATATCCCTTCTGCAAAGTCCGCTGATATAATCACGCGCCACCATCAGCGCATCCTGCCGTTTTCTTGCGACAACAGCCGAAGGCCATCCTCCACGACACGCGGCAAAAATGAGGTCAGACACCGAAAGGGCACTGCGCGCCGCCACAGGAGCAGAAGGATGGTCAAACAAATCTTTCAGAGAAACAGAGCCATTACTCTCTTTCGATTCCCAAAGACTCATCGGCAACATCTCCATACGCGAAATACGGCCTGTGCCGGAATGATGAATCTGCCGTTCGTCCACGGAATTGGAACCTGTCAGGATAAACTGTCCCGCAGCCTGCCGCTTATCTACCATCACCCGCACCGCATCCCACAAGACAGGCGCATCCTGCCACTCATCGATAAGGCGCGGCGTTGCTCCATCCAAGAGGAAAGAAGGGGTGGATGCCGCTGTGGAAAGATACTCAGTGCGTTTGTCCGGGTCTTGCAAACGGATAACACTACCCGCCTGCTGCTCTGCAGTGGTGGTTTTGCCACACCATTTGGGTCCTTCTATCAACACCGCTCCCATCGCCCCTAAACGACGGCGCAGATGTTCATCAGCTATGCGACTATAATACTCCATATATCTCATCGGTTTCAAATCGGGTGCAAAATTACTAATAATAAATGATTCGTGCAAATAATTTTCAAGTTTTGTGGTATTTTATTTGTAATTTTCGTGGTTTTTTACTTATAACTTTCGTGTTTCATGCCCTTTTTGCGAAGTTTTTGGGAGAAAAGGGTATTTTTCTCTCAAAACAGGCGGATTTTGCACACAATACGACCAAAATTGAATACAAACGGCCAAAAATTTGGATATTCCAAATAAAAGTATTACCTTTGCGCGCTAAAATGGTGGAACGTTAAACTGTTAAATCGTTAATAATATCATGAAACAATTGAAACTCTTTTGCCTGATAATGGCAGCGGCTATGAGTCTGACACTCGCCGCACAAGTAAGCAGTAACCCCTCGCCCATTCCTGTGGGCTACGGCGGAAGTATCACCCTCACCTTCGACCCGTTGAAAGGTGACGGCGGTATGAAAAACGCTACAGAGTGTTACTCGCACATCGGACTCATCACCTCCACATCAAAAGATATACACGACTGGCAGTATATCAAGAACAACGACTGGGGCACCAAGAACGAACCCAAATGGACCGCAACAGGTGACGGGAAATGGAAACTGGAGATATTCAATATCTACGGCTACTTCGGCTGCAATATGCAAACCGAAATCACCGCTATTGTGATGGTGATGCATAACGGTACGGGCGACAAAAACACATTGAAAACAGGCCGCAGCAGCAACGGCAGCGATATCCTCGTATTCATCGGCAAGGAAGTGGAAGAAGACATCTGGGAGAACTTCACTCCCGCGGCCGTGACCACCCGCGCTCGCCCCGCCGGTGTGGACCAAGGCATCTACTACGGCGCAGACGGCACATCGGTGACCCTGTGCACCTTCGCTGCAGGAAAAGCCGCCGAGAACTCAAACACGCTGGTTCCCGCCAAGCACGTGTTCCTACTGGGCGACATGACCGACTGGAAACTGAACAACGACTACCAACTGTACCGCGACGGAAACTACTTCTGGATTACGCTGACCGGTCTGGAGAAAGGCAAAGAATACCTCTTCCAATATGCCATTGAGCGCGCGGACGGTGTGAAGAAACAGATATGCGACATCTACAGCGAGAAAGTGATTCACCCCGACGACGGCAGCGAACCTCGCACACAAGACCCCGACCTGATAGGCTATCCGCTGACAGGTGCAGACGGCGGCTATGTGACCGTGATACAACCCGGCAAAGAGGAATATCAATGGTCGGAAGCAACACTGAACTTCAAGCGTCCGGACAAAAACAACCTGGTCATCTACGAGACCTGGATATACGACCTGACGCCGCAACGTAACTACAAAGGCGCCATCCAACGCCTGGATTACCTGCAACAACTGGGCGTGAACGCCGTGGAACTGCTGCCGGTGAGCGAGTTCGAGGGTAACATCAGCTGGGGCTACTCGCCCTGTCTGTACTTTGCACCGGACAAGACCTACGGCCCCGCCAACGACCTGAAAGCATTCATAGACGAATGCCACAAACGCGGCATCGCCGTGATACTGGACATGGTGTATAACCACAACTCCGGTCTGAACCCGATGAACAAACTCTATCCGTGGGGCGACGACCTGAAACTGAACCCATGGATGAACGTGAACGCGCCGCACAAAGACGGCAACCAATACGGACAAGACTGGAACCACGACTTCGAACCGGCACACAAGATGTTCACCCGTTCGCTGCAATACTGGCTGACAGAATACAAAGTGGACGGCTACCGCTTGGACCTGAGCCACGGCCTGTGCGGTCCGACCAATAATGCGCTTGCCAACTTGGATGACTACTACACCAACGGCGTGAAAGCCGTGGCGGAAGACGCGTACATGATACTGGAGCACTGGAGCGATAACACATCGTACGACTGGCCTTATCTGGTGAATAAAGGGATGATGGTATGGTCGAAGATGGACTATCCGTTCCAAGAAGCCGCGATGGGCTATGCCGGTCAGAACAAGAGCAACAACTTTGACGACGGCTTCAAGAAAGGCTACGTGACCTACGCCGAATCGCACGACGAAGAACGTGTGTTCTTCAAGACCAAGTTCTGGGGCTACGAGAACCTGAAGACCGACGAGACTGCCCGCTGCCAACGCATAGCCGGTGTGCTGGGCTTCCAATGCCTGATGAGGGGTCCGCAGATGTTCTATCACTTCCAAGAGCTGGGATTCGACTACTCCAAGTTCATGGACAAAGACGGCAAATGGGGCAGCGACAAAGACGATGACTATACGACCCATGACAACAACGGAAACGTCATCAAAATAGGCGGCAAATACAACGTAACGCCCCAGACGGACCATGAGGTGAAGATGGAAGCCAAAGCGCGTCCGGAAGAAAAAGGCTGGATGAATGAAAGCAATATCCGTATGCAACAATGCCGCCGCGTGGGCAAAATCATACGCCTGCGCACACAAATAATGCCGGATGTATTCATCGAGGGCAACCATACACGCGACGTGGGCAACGGCAAAGAAGTAAGGTCGGTGAGGTACGGCAACTATGTGTATGCTGTGGTGAACTACTCGCCCAACCAGACGAAAACAGTGACTCTGCCCGCAGGCACATGGTTTGACTATCTGGATGGCGGAGAAGTCAATAGCACCTGCACGCTGCAACCCGGAGAGATAAAAGTATTCACGGGCGAAGACTTGGCAGGGCTGGAAGAACTGGAAGCAGAAACGGTAGGGACAAACAAAGCCCTGAAAGTGCTGCAAAACGGACAAATATACATCATACGCGACGGTGCGACCTACGATATCACAGGCCGAAGAATGTAAACTATGTACGAACCCAAACGATACGAACGGGAAGACCTGCAGACGGCGCTGCGCGTATTGCGGCAAGGTGGCATCATCCTATATCCCACTGATACTATTTGGGGCATAGGTTGCGATGCAACGAATGAAGAAGCCGTGCAACGCATCTACCGGCTGAAACAGCGGGCAGACAGCAAATCGATGCTTATGCTGTTGGACGGTGCCGGCAAACTGCAAAGCTATGTGAACGAGATACCCGACACGGCCAGTATGCTGCTGGATGCGACAGACCCGAACTATCGGGATGCACGACCCGAAACAGAGCAACGGCCAATGACCATCATCTATCCGGGTGCCAAAAACATCGCGCCCTCGCTGATAGCCGATGACGGCAGCATAGGCATACGCATCACGTCAGAACCATTCACGCGCGCGTTGTGCGAACAGTTGCACCATCCCATCGTATCCACATCCGCCAACATAAGCGGGCAACCGGCGGCAAAGACATTCCGCGAGATTGCAGACGAGATAAAACAAGGCGTAGATTATGTGTGCCGTTTCCGCCAAGACGATGAGACACCACACAAACCGTCCGCCATCATCAAAGTGAACAAAGACAATACATTTGAAGTGATACGCTGATGACATTATATCGGAAATATCAGGGAGTGTATATCGCCACCGATGCCGTTGCGGCAGTGGTGGTGTGGATTGGCTTTCTGCTGTTCCGATGGCTTGTTTACGAAGGGCGCGTGCTATCAACCGACACGGTGCTGATTCCCGCATTCGGGTTCTGGAAACCGTTGGTGCTCTATCCGTTGGCATGTCTGGTTATCCACTATCTGTCGGGTTTCTACCTTCGCCCGTTGCACAGGCCGAGATTTCAGGTGCTGACCTGCACGCTGGTAAGTTCGGTGATAATAGCGCTACTGGCATTCTTTGTTATCATCATTGACGACCAAGTGGATTCGTATCACCGCTACATAGGCGCATTGGTCGTGCTGTTCGGCCTGCAGTTCACAGTAAGCCTGATACCCCGTCTCTGCCTCAGCGCGTGGATTCGCAAACATATCACCAAACGCGAAGAAATACGGATTGAGATGCCTGAAGGGGCTACCGAACGCGAACTATACGAACGCATCCGCAATGCCTATCCGACCGGCAAAGATATTCTGGTGAAGCCGACCGTACATGACATTCTGTTCGGTGCCGCACGGATACGGGAAATAGAAGATGAGGCATGGATATGCATCAGTGAAAACAAGATGCAAGACTGGGAAATATGTCACAAACGTGCGTTTGATATCGCTGTCGCTATCGTGACACTGGCCATACTGAGTCCGCTGTATCTGCTACTTGCCATCGTTATCAAAGCGGATTCCCAAGGACCCGTCATCTATCGCCAACAGCGAACAGGGTTGCACGGACTGCCCTTCCAAATCCTAAAGTTCCGAACGATGCAGGCCGGCGCAGAACAAGGCGTGCCCCAACTTGCCGACGAAGACGACCCGCGTACAACCAAAGTGGGCAAATGGCTGCGGAAATACCGCTTAGATGAACTGCCGCAAATGGTGAATGTGCTGAAAGGCGATATGTCGCTGGTAGGACCGCGCCCCGAACGGCCATACTTCATCGAGAAAATAGAACAGCAGGCTCCGTATTACTGCCTTCTCTACAAGATTCGTCCGGGACTGACCAGTTGGGGACCTATCAAAGTGGGCTATACCGATACGATGGAAAAGATGCTGCAACGGTTGCATTATGACCTAACCTATATGGAAAACATGTCCCTGTTGCTGGATTTGAAGATATTGTTTTTTACCATAAAAGTGATTGCAGATGGAAAAGGCAAATAAGAAACAAGAACGGCTGTCGTACGACGATGCCATTCAAAAAGCAGAGACGTTGGTCAGCGAACTGGAACAGACACCGGCACTAAGCGTAAGCGACTATCAGAAAAAGGCCGCTGAAGTGAAACGGCTGTTAGATGTTTGTGAAAATGAACTGAAAGGGATGAATTACTCGGCTGACAGTAAGTGATTACTCCTCCGAGAAACGCACAAGGACATCACGATAGGTGTTGAAGATCTTGGATTTGCTTACCATTCCTATATACTCCTTGCGTTCGTTAACGACAGGAAGGTTCCAAGCACCGGTGTCCTCAAAAACCTCCATCACTTTCTCCATCTGCATACTATTGGTAAGCACGGCAGGAGGAGCGGTCATCAGTTTGCGCACCGTGAAACGCCTGTAAAGACGCGGCTGGAACATGATATTACGCACTTCGTCCAACAACAGAATACCGCACAAGTGCCGCTTTTCATCCACTACGGGAAAGATATTGCGATTGCTGCGGGCAATCACCTTGACCAACTCGCCCAAGTTCATAAACGGAGAAACCTCCTGAAGGTCCGTTTCCAGCACATTGTCCATCGTCATGAGGGTAAGTACCGAGCGGTCCTTGTTGTGCGTAAGGAGTTCCCCTTTCTTCGCCAACCGCATGGCATACAAACTGTGCGGCTCAAAGAGAAGAATAGTAAGGAAGGATATGACCGAGACAATCATCAGCGGCATAAACAAATGATAACCACCTGTGAGCTCGGCAATCAAAAAGATACCTGTCAACGGGGCATGCATAACGCCCGACATCAGACCCGCCATGCCCACCAATGCAAAATTAGACTCCGAGACCTCTAATCCGCATAAAGTCAGCAGGCGTGCGACGACAAACCCCGTGACGGCGCCCACAAACAAAGAAGGAGCAAAAATACCACCCACTCCGCCGCCACCATTGGTAGCAACAGAAGCGACAACCTTTAGCAGAATAATCAGGACAAAATAGCCTATTAACACCCCAACGGACGAGCCGAAGTACTCAAACGGGCTATTTGCCAATGCGGCAGAAGGATGGCCATTAATAAGTTGAGATATACTGGTGTAACCTTCACCATAAAGGGGCGGAAACAAGAATACCAAGATACCCAACGTGGTGCCACCGACCAAAATCTTAAGTCCAATAGCACGGACATTCTTACGGAACCACTGCTCCAAACGGCTGGTAGCACGCGTAAAATAGAGCGAACTCAATCCGCATGCAACGCCCAGAATAAGATACCAGGGAATACGCCCCAGCACAAAGGGTTCGGGGGTAAGAATATGGAACATCGGATCAGAGCCCATTGCGATATAACTCAGGACCGTTGCCGTGACAGATGAAATCAACAACGGGGCTACTGACGTCATCGTCAAATCCATCATCAGTACCTCCAAGGTAAACACAAGTCCCGCTATCGGTGCCTTGAAGATACCTCCTATCGCCCCAGCCGCTCCACAGCCAATCATAAGCATCATTGTCTTTTGGTCGAGACGGAATATTTTGGCGAGATTGGAGCCGATAGCCGCACCCGTCAGGACAATAGGAGCCTCTGCACCCACCGAGCCGCCAAAACCAATGGTGATTCCGGAAGAAACAACAGAACTCCAGACATTATGTACTTTGATAATAGACTTACGTTGGGAGATGGCATAAAGAATTTTAGTAATACCATGACTGATATCATCACGCACCACGTAATAAACAAACAAAGATGCAAGTGTGATACCCAACATAGGGAAGATGAAATACCAAAACGTATATTCACCCCGCACCAGATAATGCTCCAACACCCATTGGATAAGATGAATAAAATGTTTTAACACAACGGCTGCCACAGCAGAGCAACAGCCCACCATGAAACTGAGAATCAGAATGAAGTGCTTGGGACTGATGTATTTCTCCCGCCAGTCAAGGAATTGATTATATATCCCACCCGATTCCTTCATATTTACTTAAATCCCAATCCTCATCCACCTCATTAAGATAGACGGTTTCAGGTTGTTCGTCTTCACTATCCTCCTCTGCACGCTCAATCTGCTTGACATCAATCGGTGCGTGAGAAATCTCTATGACTTGATTCTGTTCTTTTTCCAACTCCGACCAAATCATATCTTTGAGAGTGTCTATACCCAATCCACTAACTCCGGAAATGGCTACGACAGGTATTTGGATGGTCTGTTGCAATTGTTGTACATCCGCATCTGAAGGCTGCTCAATATCGCATTTCGTAACAGCAAGCAGACGTGCCTTTGTAAGCAGTTCGGGATTATATTTCTCCAATTCCTTCAAAAGAATATTGTACTCCTTTACAATATCCTCCGAGGTGACAGGCACCATAAACAACAGTACAGCATTACGCTCAATATGGCGCAAGAACCGAAGCCCTAATCCACGTCCCTCGGCGGCACCTTCAATAATACCCGGTATGTCTGCCATGCAGAACGAACGATTATCACGGTAAGAAACTATTCCCAACTGAGGAGTAAGAGTTGTGAACGGATAATCAGCAATCTCCGGTTTGGCAGCACTGACAACACTTAACAACGTGGACTTTCCCGCATTGGGGAAACCAACCAATCCTACATCCGCAAGCACTTTAAGTTGCAGGATGATGTTTCTCTCCTGCGCAGGTTCTCCCGGTTGGGCATAACGCGGGGTCTGGTTGGTAGCAGAACGGAAATGCCAATTTCCCAATCCGCCCCGTCCCCCTTTGAGCAAGAGAACTTCCTGACCATGTTCACGCACCTCACAGATGAAATCACCATTATCGCCATCATACACCACCGTTCCGCACGGCACTTCGACAATCTTGTCCTCTCCCTGCTTGCCGAACGAGCGACTTTCTCCGCCCCGTCCGCCATCGGTAGCCATGATATGCTTTTGATATTTCAGATGGAGCAGTGTCCATAAATTACGGTTACCCCGCAAAATAATATGTCCACCGCGCCCACCATCGCCGCCATCCGGTCCTCCTTTGGGTACATACTTGGCACGATGCAGGTGCATACACCCTGCACCGCCTTTTCCCGAGCGGCAATAAATCTTTACGTAATCGATGAAAGAACCAGCAGGCATAGGTATTAAACTGTTAAGTTACTCAGTTTCTATAACCGGTTTGACAAGCGAGAGAATGGTATCTATCTGTGCAAATGTGTCCTCTATGGCATAATTGCCGTTAATAAGGAAATAGTTGCGACGCTGCAGATAGTAAATACATACTGGTTTCGTAACTTCGTGGTAGATTTTGATACGCTGGCGAATGGTGGCAAAATTATCATCCGCCCGACCGCTAATCTTACCGCGCTCCAAAAGACGCTTGAAGACTTCATCTTCCTCCACGAACAGATCCAGCATCACAGCCTTCATTCCCCGACGGCGAAGCATCATTGTAAGCGATTCGGCTTGTTGTACCGTACGAGGGAATCCGTCAAAGATTACGCCTTTGCAGGACGAGGTTAGCGAATCGAGATACTTTTCGATGATATGAATCATCTTATGGTCAGGGACCAGATTTCCTTGGGATATAATTTCATCAATCTCTTTTCCCAACTCACTGCCGGAACGAATTTCGGCACGAAGCACATCTCCCGTAGAAAGATGCTGCAATCCATATTTTTCAACGAGGAGCTCTGATTGCGTTCCTTTTCCACTGCCAGGCGCTCCGCATAAAATGATATTCAACATATGTTCTTTTATTCTTTAAACGTGCAAAGATACTATTACTACTTGTTTGCGACCAAACGAAGAAACTCTTTGGGTACAGGTGTTTCAAAATGAACCGTTTGTTCTGTTGCCGGATGAATAAATTCCAATACGCGTGCATGCAGGCACAAACGATCAGCAGGACTCAACTGGTTACCGTGTCCGTACTTACGGTCACCTAATACAGGATGCCCTTGCGAAGCAAGATGGACACGAATTTGATTGGTGCGCCCTGTTTCCAGATTCAGTTCGACAAGCGACAAGACGGCATTCGGATCTTCCGAAGAAGAAGTTTTAAGGACCTTGTAATTGGTTACTGCCAAATCGCCGCCATCATCTGTAGGCGAACTATAGACCATTGCATTGCGTTTATCCTCCGTAAACCAAGAACGAATTTTCCCCTCCGGTTGAAGAAAACGCCCCTCCGCCACAGCGATATACGTACGACGAGTGACCAACTCTTTCCAATAGGTACGCATGTACTCCTGCAATTCCGATGATTTAGCCACGACCAGCAAGCCGCTCGTTTCACGATCCAAGCGGTGAACGACAAAGACAGCGTTACGAGGGTTCTGCTTGCGCACATACGCACGAAGGATAGACATCACCGTAGTTTCCTGGCCCCCTTGATGAGCAGGTACGGTCAGCAAGCCAGGCTGCTTCTCCACGACAAGGAGATAATCGTCTTCATAAACGAGTTTCAACTTCGGATGCCGAAGTTCCAAATTACCCTTCCCTGCAACAACAGTGACTTTGTCTTCCACACAAAGCTGTGTATCAAAACGAGTCTGCACACTACCGTTCACCATGACCAATCTATGCGAAAGCAATGATTTGGCAGCAGTGCGAGATGCACAATGCTTCGCCATGAGAAATGGGAGCAAGGTGGTAGGTTGATCCACCGAAAGAATCGTATTGTTCTTCTTTTTGATATACATACTTCTACGGAAGCAAACGAAATTGCTTTTTCTTACAAAAAGACCTGCAAGAGGCAGGTCTTTTTGCTATACAGACACGGAGCGAGAAAGACATAACCTTGCACACTCCCATCGTGAGTTCTTATTTCTTGCGGTTGCCGTAACGGGACATGAACTTGTCCACACGACCAGCGGTATCCACAAGTTTGGACTTACCCGTATAGAAGGGGTGACTCGTATTCGAAATCTCCAACTTGATAAGCGGATAAGTGGTACCTTCAATTTCGATGGTGTCCTTGGTTGCTGCGGTGGAGCGACTGAAGAACTGAGTTCCATCACTCATATCTTTGAATACTACCACGCGGTAGTTATCCGGATGAATTCCTTGTTTCATAATCTACACTTCAATTTATTGTTCAGCAACTACATTCAGTTTTATTTCTGCCTTAACCTCACGATGGAGACGAGCGACAGCAACCGCTTCACCCAGTTCCTTCACAGGTTCGATAGTGATAACCTTACGGTCAATCTCAATACCCTGTGCAGCCAAAGCCTCAGAGACTTGAGCGGTGGTAACCGTACCGAAGATTTTACCATCTTCGTTGGCTTTGACAGCAACAGTGATTGTCATAGCGGCCAGTTTCTCAGCAAGTTGCTGCGCAGAAGCCAACATTTCAGCCATCTTCTTGGCCTGCTGCTTCATGTTCTCCGCAAGCTGCTTACGATTGCTTTCATTAGCAATGATAGCCATTTTATTAGGGATAAGATAGTTACGTCCATAACCGTCTTTCACCTTCACGATATCGTTTTTGTAGCCCAGATTCGCTACATCCTGAATCAATATAATTTCCATAACTTGTTTCCTTTCTTTTAGGGGTTACTTCATCATATCGGTTACATAAGGAAGGAGCGCCAAGTGACGTGCTTTCTTAACGGCCTGAGCAACTTTACGCTGGAACTTCAGGCTTGTACCGGTGATACGACGGGGAAGGATTTTTCCTTGTTCGTTAAGGAACTTCTTAAGGAACTCAGGATCTTTGTAATCGATGTACTTAATGCCGGACTTGAGGAAGCGGCAGTACTTTTTCTTTTTCTGATCGTTCTGTTGCGGGGTCAGATAACGGATTTCATCATTCTGTGCCATAGTTAAGCCTCCTCCTTTTTAAAGTTTGCATTACGACGTTTCTCCGCATATTCAAATGCGTACTTGTCAAGACGTGTAGTGAGGAAGCGAATAACTCGCTCATCACGACGGAATTCAGTCTCGAGAGTTGCGATAACTGCAGGTTCTACATCAAATTGGATAAGCGCATAGAATCCCGTAGTCTTGCCTTGGATGGGGTAAGCCAATTTCTTGAGCCCCCACTCCTCACGATTCAAAATGGAACCACCATTCGTCTTGAGAAGGTTCTCGAATTTGTCAACCGCTTCCTTCATCTGGGTTTCAGACAAAACGGGAGTCAAAACGAAAGCGGCTTCGTAGTGATTTAACATACTGTTAGTTGTTTTTAGTTAATAATTATATTCAGCTTTCCAGCCATTTGCCGAAAAAAGCGTGCAAAGGTACTACAATTTTTCGGATTGTACAAATTTTTTACAAGAAAAGTGATTTTTTTCTATTTTTTCACTCACTTTTGCCCTAATTAGTTCAGCAATAAGCGACTGCCACGGCGACGATCACGGTCAGACGGATATCCTCCTTGGCACATCACGCAGTTGTACTTGACACCGCTGGAAATAAGGAACGTTACCTTAATACCTGCGACAAGCTGATGCAAAGGATTGGTGGCCATAGAAGAATGCATATAGTCCACCTGGCGAACATCCTGCAATGTGTTAATACCCGCAAGTGTTGTGGGATACGATATAGGAGCCTTGGCTGATTTTTGAGCATCGTTCAGCAAATTGAAATCCGCGAAAGCAGCCACTCGCAGATACTGATTACCAGAACCACGTGTCTCTTTCAGGACAAACTCTCCTCCCAATTCCACACTGGCTGCCACATTGATGCTGAGACTATTCTTAACCGTTGTGGTGATATCGCCTGAAGTGAAATACTTGTGGTTGTTCATATCCTCAAACGGATCAATAAACTCATCGTAGTAACCCAATGTACGATAGGTAGCCTTTACTTTCGTCTGGTTGTAGGCATAGACATTGAGTTTGGCACCGGCAAGGAAGTAGAAATAATCGAAATGCGCACCTACCAACAAGGGAACCTGAAGTGCCACTTGCGTGCAAGCATCGCGACGGTTACGCTCCTGATACTGATAGTCTTTAATCTGCCAGTTCTCGGAATCGTATAACCCCAACACATCATAATCCGCATCTGTGATTTTCAATCCCGTGCTGGTGACTTGTCCTCCCAAACCCGTCTGCAAAAGGAACGCGCGACCACGGTATTCGTATCCGATACCGATACCGCCTCCACCTCCGATGGAAGGTTTGGCCCCATCCGTTTTTCCTACATAATTAGCGATACCTCCCTGGCCCCAAACAACCAGACAATTGGTGGCGTTGTTGTCTGCCAATACAGGAATGGACAATAACAGGCAGAGACTAACGACTACTATAGAGAGATGTTTCATATGTCTATTATTTTTCGTCAATAATAATTTCTACACGGCGGTTCTTCGCACGTCCTTCGGCTGTGCTATTATCCGCAATAGGTTCTGTAAGACCTTTACCTATGGTGTGCACACGATCCGCACCTACGCCACGTTTAACCAGTTCGGCTTTCACTGAATTAACACGTCCCTGACTCAAGCGTTTGTTGTAACGGGCGGTACCCACATTGTCGGTATGACCCACCAAGGTAATCTTGATAGAAGGATTCTCGTTCAACCAAGTGGCAAGATCCTCAACCACCCACATACTATTGGGAAGAATAATGGTCTTGTCGGTATCGAAATAGAGATTGTCCAAGCGGATTGTGTCACCCTTTTGCACCGTGTCGCCCTTATAAACGACTTCCTCAATGACAGGTTCGGGTTCCTCCTCAATGACAGCGTCCGGACGGTCGCGGTGCTGGCGTTTCTTCTTCGGAGCCTTAGGAGCTTCAAATAGTTCGTAATATACATTGAAGCGGACTCCAACGTTCCATGGTACCATCGTTTTGGTGGCCCGTTCCTTATCCGCCGTAATGGTCTGAACCGAAGCTATTTCAGGAATCTGTCCCTCTGTATAGGAATAGAATTCGCCTTTAGGGCTCTGATGGTAATCCAAGACTCCGATATTGGCATAGAGTGCCACCTCATAATGAAGAAGTTCAGCGAACGTAGGTTTGTATCCGGGCTCGAAGTTCTCAATCTTCTTCTGCATCCAACGATCGAGACTGGTACCCAATTCGATTGCCACCTGCGGGTTCAACATACTGAGATCCATCTTTCCGTTATTATCCTTGGAATAGGTGGTCAGGTAATGGTTCGGCATATTGGTATAATCCTCAATAGCACGCACATCGGTGATGGTGGTTTCGATATTGGATGTCAGTTTGTACTTATTCCAAACGGGCAGTCCCAGACGGACACCTGCCTGTGCGTAGAAACCTTTGAAATTGGCACCCACCATGATAGGCAACCCCACTTCAAGCACATGCTCCATTTCACGAATATCGTTGATATTGTAATGGAACGTCATCTCTTGAGTAGGCAAATACAACTGCCGAGAGTCGGTTATATTGCCGCGGAAACTATTGCCCGCATAGGTAGCATCAAGCCCCACCGTAAAGCGAAAAGCATTCTTCTCCAGTTTGTACCTAAATTCCAGTCCTGCATTCGCTCCGCCGGGGATGTTCCACTTCTGATTGCCGTCACCGGTAACCTTCATATTGAACTGGCTATATCCCAATTTCGCCCCCAGACCGATATAGTGCAGAGGTTTCTTGTACTCCTGATTGGAAGCTGCAAAAGCCTGCCGAGTTACCGATGTCTCCTGCTCTGCATAGGAATAAGCCACCACTGAACAGAGCAAAATCAGAAAGCAAATCCGTTTCATAATATACTTCATGTGTTAAGCGATTAAAAAGCGATTAGTTTCTTTGTTTCTTTTGTTCCTTCATTACCATGGAATGTAATGATAACCATATTGGAGTGTACGTCCGAAAGGTCGATTGTCATATTTCCATATTCATGTCCGAATGTGCCGGTGGCAATCAGTCTACCCAGCGCATCGTACATATAGTAATGTCCTGATATTTCCGTTGCTATTTCCACCTCTTGCGGTGCGTTGAAACGGCGGATGTGCACCAGTTGTCCGTCTTCAAAGGCGGTAGCTTCGTCCTGATGGACGGCAATCTTGCGGCAGGTGCAGACGGTCTGCCCGTCGGAAGAACGTGTCAGTTCTGCCCAATAGGCATCGTCCGGCACCAAAGTACGGTAGACATAACTGTTATGACTGCCACTTCCTTGGATTTCTCCCTCTCCGGCATGGAACCAGCGAATGCGGGAGAATACATAGCCTCCGTTGTATTTATCGTTGTTGAGTGCCAACACATCGTTCCAGCGTTGGGTGATGATGGAGGACGGGTACAAGAGGGTAAAGGAAAGCGTCTGCTGCGGGTCATTGTCACATTCGCCATGTTCGACCACGGTTACCTGATAGGTACCCGGACGTTTGTACCAAGGCGTGCCATCCGTAGTAGGATTAGCGGCTTCCAAATCGATTGCTATTTCAGCATTACCTTCTCCATCCAAGCTTAACGAAACCCCCGTTACATCTTTGAATCCTGCTGCTTTGGCTGCATCCGAGAAGCGGAGGTCATAGGAAGAAGGATTGCCTTGTGTGAAATTAAGGTCAATAACCATCTCCGATTCATCTGCGCATATAGAATCCTTCTTCATTTTTGCCGTTCCCAGACAAACTGCAGCATTAACATGCAAGGTCAGAACCTCAATAGAGTCACATCCCAAATAAGTCTTGACATTGGGCACCACTTTGGTATAGGTCTTCGGCTCACTCAGTCTATCTCCATAAAAATTGTATGTCTCATTATATCCTATCGTTTTTTCATAACTATGCGTATTGGAATACACCGTAGATTGGAGGACAATCGGAGTAGGAGTGACTATACCTCCCAACTCACAACTATATTGGTCTTTTGCATCACTGACGGGATAAGCAACATGCAACGTCTGTGCAGTTTCTCCGGTCATAATGGTTCCATTCTTATACCATTGATACAGACAACCTTCGGGAGCTGTAAGCGTAACTCCATTGTTATCACAAACTTGCGTTATTGCTTTGGGAGCACAGCCTAAATAAGCGTACAGGCGACTACTATGGTGCTCGCTACATTTCGTAACAGAAGTACCCACACTCTCCACTGCGCAATCACGCTGTCTCAAAACTATGCTAACCTTCTGCCCTACCTTATTGGACAAATCCAATGATATATACTCCCAATCTTTCCAGTAGGCACGATTACCGTTGGCATCACTGGCCACCGTTTTCCAAGCAGTTCCCGTCACAGAACTTGCAACTGCGGGATTGTGACTGCAGATTTCTCCTTCGGCTCCACCAAGTTGCAAACTCAGTTCCACCCAAGGATTAGACTCCAATGGATATTGTTGAGAGGCCGGATTGTGTCTCGAATCTTCCAATACACAAGCATATTGTATAAAGATAAGAGGATTATCCTTCTCCACTACATACGAGAAAGCGAGTTCCGAGCCCTTAGGAGCTTCATTTGTCTGGTATGCATCCGATGCCAAACGGAAAGAGGTCTGCTTATTCGGGGGCAACACAGACAACTGGGACACCAAGGCATCCGTTCCCTGCGCTGCGATAAGAGTCTGACGCGGATGATTATATGGGGAGGCAACAGGAGTCTTCCATCCTTCATATCCTCCACCTAACGAACCAAAGTCCACATTTGAAAGAGTGATATTACCATTCTCAATATCCGTCATATCGAAACAACCCTCTTTCTCTGCCTGTCTCACCACAAGATTCAAAACAACAATAGAGTCACAGCCCAAGTAACTCTGCCCAGGCAGCGGATGAGAATATGTTTGCGCCACCGAAAGATCACTGCCAAAGAACGGATAGGTTTCTCCTTGATTAATCACCGCGGTAAATGTGTGCGTGTTCGAATAAACGACCGCCTCCAATTCCACAACACCACCTTGTGCATCTTCCATGTGGCAAACAAATCGGGCAGACTCATCACTCTGCAAGCCAGAGACCGTATATTGACGACTAACCGCCCCCTGAATATCCTCCAGATACGTGTTTTTCCATTGATAAGACGCATACCCGACAGGTGCAGTCAGTATAATATCATTACCACTACACTCCTGTGTGATTACTTGCGGCACATTCACATTGAGCGTCAGGATTTCAATAGAGTCACAGCCTAAGTAATTCTTCTTATTTGGGACAACCTTTGTATATGTATCCGGATCTGTCAGTTCATCCCCATAGAAAGGATACTTGTCTCCGTACTCTATTGTTCTTTCATAGCGGTAGGTATTAGAGTAAACTTTTGTAGTGAGTTTCGTTGTTTTATTGCAATAATCGCTTACTTCACAGGTATAATCCACTGTAGCATCAGCGGGAACTGCAATCGTTTGCGTCGTGCCTAAAGATTGCGTGGGTTTGTTGGTTGCATACCACTTGTAACTGAATCCTTCCGGAGCTGTCAGGTTAACATTTTCTCCAGCGCAAGCCTGTGTAAGTTCTTTAGTAGCGCAATCCATACTTACATATAACCTACTCCTATGATGAGTAGGACATAATGTATATTTCAGATCTTTAGGATTAGTATTATCTTCACCCGAAACCACACAATCAAAGTTCTCAAAAATAAATACAACCCAATTCCCCACGTATTGCGTCATATCCAATTGAATCGTATCCCAATTCTGCCAATAATACGATTTGGAACCTACATTAGCAACAGACCACTTATCACCCGTAACGCTTGCTTTATTTGTTACAGGACGTATCTCCAATTTCGGACAAGTAAGATAGCCACTTCCATTATTACCTGCTGGTCCCAAATCCATTACCGAAATACGTATCCATGGTTGTGCCATATCAGCAGCCGCAAGAGATGTCTTAGCAAAATCATGATCAGGATTTTCAATAACCACAGCATAACCTATTGACATAACTGGGCGATCTGCGGGTATCTTTTGATAAAACGCAGTCATAGAACTTTTCCCTATATCCCCTGATTTATACTCATCTGACGAAATACGAATAGAATACTGACCTCCCTGAGGGAGTACACTTAAAGCCCCCACCCAATCATCTTGAGCCTGCGCAGACATCAGTGTTTGACGAGGGTGTACGTTCGCATCCTCATCCCAAGCTAAAGCAGTCCACCCATACTTTGTAAGCTTCGTGGTCGATGTTTCCTCGATAGTAGCTTCTGCATCTTGACTACCACATCTAATCTTATTTTTCACCCCTAGTTGTGTTAAATCAAAACAATCTCCAGTCCCCATCTCTTCCTCTTGATATGCAGCCACATTGTGAGATCTTGACACAACAGGAAGTGCTAAACTCTCCACAGGAATCTCTTGAACACGATTCAACAGAGACAAAGTTTGCGCTTCCACACCTACGCTTGCCCCAAAAAACAAGGTAGCCAATACTAGCGATTTTGTAAATGATGTATATTTCATAATCAATCTATATTTTACGTGTCTTTTAGTGCCCTTTTCCGTTCATTTCAGGAGGGATGAAGGACAATTCAGCCGCAAAATTACAAATAATTCTTTATATATACAAGTGTTTTTGCTTTTTTCTGTTATTTTTTTTTGCCTTTATTTTTTTTTCGCCACTTTTCTAACGAATTGCAAGCTTTTTTATCTCTTTTGTACCATCTGTCGCAGTAAAGACAACAAGATAGGTACCTGCTGCACAAGAGGAGTGAATGACCAAGTCCGGGGATCCGTATTCTTCGCCAAAATATCCATTACCCAACCATTTTCCCGTGACATCATAGAGCAGATATTCGCCGCTAAGTTCGGTATCAATTTTCCATACACGCCCGTTCTCGCGAGAACGGAGTGTGAGTCGTATACGTTCCGAGGCATGTGGCGGAGCGGAGCTCTTAGGGATACAGGAGCAAGTGCGTATGGTTTTTCCGTCATCCTCACGCGTCAGTACTGCCCAATAAGGCGTTCCGAACTGCAGACGGGGTTGTTCGTAGATATACGAATTATGCTCTCCTTTCCCATCTATCGGCATTCCGTTCCGATACCACTCTATGTGTGAGAAGACATAACCACCATTATAGCGCTCGTTGTAGAGTGCCAGCACATCTTCCCATTTCTGTGCAATAATCCAAGAAGGATACCACACCTGCAGCGTTAGCGGAAAGTCCGTAATCTGTCCGCAGGTGTCGGTAACGGATATTGTCAGGCTGTAGTCATCGGGTCGGATATAGCGGGTTGTATCCGCCCTGTCATAAAAGGGATGTAGAATTCCTGTTCCTTAGCAGCAACAGAAAGGTTGTCGGACAGATTATAGAAGTGTCCGTTCGGATCCTGCATGTGCCAGGTGAGGGTGTAACTCTCCGCACGTCCCTGCCAAGCTTTGAGTACGGCATTAAATCCTTTTGTGTTGGCACAAATAGGATTATCCACCTGCAAGGTTCCCTTGAACTCGAAGCATTCGCAAGACTTGGTGTCGAAATGGAATGTGACTACACTGTCTCCGTGGTCGGTCGGGATTGTATCCACCACCGTCGAGTCTGCGGAGTGCCATGTGATACCTTTCCATGTGAAGGGCAGTTCATCTTCGCAGACCACCGTGTCGATAGTCGGCATGATTTGGGTGGGGAAGATATTAAGAGTGAAGGCCATTACAGAGTCACATCCGTTTCCATTGGCTACGGCAGGATAGGTATGCGTGTGAGAGCGTGTACCCGTGAGGTCCATCTCCTCGCGCGTGAACTGATGTCCACCGGCCATATCCGTCCAAGGCAGCTGACTCTCGCATATGGTGTTGGAAGCCTGTGTGCTATTGGCAAAGATGAGGGTATCGATGGTGAAGTCCTCCTCCAAGCAATTGATACTGCCCGTAAGTTCGCAACTATAGCGCAGGTTCTCGGTGCGTGTGGCAGGCAATGAGAATGTGCGTGTGGTAGTTCCCGTGGGGGTTCCGTCCTGATTACGCCAAGTGTAGTCAAAACCTTCGGGAGCCGTGAGGGTGTTAGCCGCACAGTCCAAGGTAAGTTCTTTTTTGGTGCAATCAAGGTAAGCATACACATGCGCTTTGTGTTTGGTTCGGCAAACGGTAACCGTGCCGGTGGCGGCATCCCAGTTTTCGATGGCTTCGTCATGGTAACTGAGAACGACAGTGACGGTGGTTCCTATTTCATTCGTGAGGTCAATACCCACCGTTGACCAGTCTTTGACATAGGCTTGGCCGTGTGCGGTATTGACAAGGTTCCATCCCACCAGGGTTGTCGGCCGTGCCGAGTAGTGTTCCACTGCCTTATTCTGAAGCAACGCGCCGTTTGCGTCCAGCACATAGAACGAGCACCAAGGCTGTCCGTAACGGGGTAAGGCTGCCGCCGCGTCCGTATTATTCGGCTCCTGCAATCCTGCCGCATAGGAAATCAACAGGATAGCATTGTCCGCCGTGACGGCATATTCGAAGCGAACATCTCCACCATTGGAGGGTACGTTGTCGGCATACGCATAATTGGGAGAAGCCAAGCGCAAGCTATGGTCTTTCCCCTGCGGCACTACAGACAGGGATGTGAAGAGCGTATCCACATCACCGGCAGACATGATGGTCCGTCTTTCACTTGGATCAACAGGGGCAGAGAGGAGCCAACCGAAGGTTTGCGGATCGGTGGAGGGGTCTGTAACTCCGAACTGATAGTCCTGTCCCGATGCGGGCAGTTGCGTCATATCAAAGCATGACTGTGCTTTTACCTGTTCAGTCAGAGCGGATAGCAAGAAAAGACTGCAAACAAGAAGATGTTTTTTCATAAGCATATTCAATGATTAGAGGTGTTCGTATTTTGATTATTTCATTATCTTGATTGTTTCCGTTTCTCCTGTTTCCGAAGTAAAGAGAAGGAGGTAGGTTCCTGCCGTCACGTCATTCGCCACTTCCGCCCATTGTCCGGCATCCATCAAGCCGGTCTCAACGAGTTGGCCGCAGATGTCATAGAGACGGTAGTTGCCGGCGACATCACTCTTAACCGCCACTATGCCTCTGCGTGCAGCGACCTCCAGCGGACGGAAGGCAGTGCGTGTCTCCGGGTCATGGGTTGGCAGCACGGGGCATGTGCAGATGGCTTTGGCTTCTCCCGTACGCACGAGCTCCGCCCAATAACGTGTGCCAAAGTCCAGTGTACCTCCGTTGGCACCCACATAAATATAACTATCGTGCGCGCCGCGCGCAGGTATGCGCGCTCCTTCGTGATACCAACGGATAGACGAGAAGGTGTATCCGCCATTGTACCGGTCGTTGTTCAGTGCGAGCACATCATTCCAACGCTGCGTGATAATCCATGAAGGATAAAGGACATGGAGAGCAACATCAAAGGTTTGCGTATTGCCACAGGTATCCTGCACTGCGATGGTGAGTGCATAATCGTCCGGGCGAATATACTTGGTTGTATCCGCATTGACAAGGAACGGGATGTGCAACTGCTCGGTACCCGACAAGGGAACATTCTCCACGTTTTGGAAATGGCCTTGCGGGTCAGACTCACGGAAGAGGACACTGTAACTTTCCGCTTTTCCTGCCGTAACACTGAGCGTAGCCACCACTTCCTTGGCGTTTGCGCAAACGGTATCCAGACGAAGGGTCGCGTTAAGTTTCTTGCACTCTACCGACAAAGCGAGGGTAACGATACTATCACAGCCATTCACAGAGGAGGTTCTGTACTCTTTTCCATTGTCCGCCGCACTCTGAATGGTATAGTTATTCCACGAGAAGGGGAAGTCAGAAGCCGAACATTCGACACGGTCGGTGACATGATAGGTCGGGTTGACCGTAAGTTTAAGGAGATAGAAGGTGCTATCACCCGCAACACTTACGATGGTATCGAAATAGTTATTTCCAACAGTCAGGTTGCTATATTTAGCCTCATGCCCCTGCCATGTATACGGCTCATTATCACAAGTGGCATCTTCCGTGATTTGCATCTCATGCTCCGTGACTGTGAGCTCAAGGGTATAATACACACTGTCGCAACCTGTGCGGGAATAATAGTCCGTGTCGTTGTCACGGACAGGATCCAATGTGGTTATCCTGTACTCGCGGTTGCGCCATGTATAGGTTTGGCCTTTGAAGACAACATCTTTCGTTTCCTGTGTGACAGGATACTGCCGCGTGATATGCAGGGTATAGACCGTGGTATCTACCGGTGATGTTCCGGAGAAGATGGTATCACGATAGGTATTGTCATCGACTTTGATATAACGGGTATGTCCGTCCCATGAAGTAAGGGCATCGTCCTGGCAGAGGGTGGTATCCACGGCTATCTGCGTAAGGTGTCCGCTTTGCCCCACAACAACTTGCACCTGCTTGGGTTGAGAGGGACATTCCACATCCTTACCTTTGAGGTATGCCACAAGCGAAAGTGTGTATGTGCCATTTTGGTCAAACTCGAACTTCGGCGTATATTCATCGGACGTGAACAGGATGTTTCCGTGTTCGTCCGTTACCGTCCATGCACAACTATCCACTTTCTCTGCTTCGTTCTGGTCGGTGTGACTATTATTGGTGACATAGATAATCGATTTGCCATCGGTGACGATACGAGGAAGCGTGTCAAACTCCGCCACTGCCTGACGAGGATCGGCTACTGCCTTGAGGGTGAAGACACATTCAGGGTGTTCCTTGTTGATGACATTGCAATAATAGGTTGCATGGTCACCCATCGGAATGGAGAATATCTGTTCGGTAGAAAGTACTTCCCCATCTTCCAAGTCGGTTTTGATGACATCGGAACGATACCACTGATAGTTAAATCCGTCAGGTGCTTTGAACTCCTGCAGTCCGCCGCATTGGATGGTTTTCATTTCACCGTTGCTACATTCGAGTCCGAAATAGGCATAGCCATAGTGTCCTCCTTTTTTACAATCGTAGGTGGTAAGGCGTATCTGGATGGTCTTTCCCTGATAGGCATCCAAGTTGACGCCACTCATGGTCCAGTCTTTCCAGCAAAGGCTACCCCGCTCGGTGTGCCATGATGGGTCGGTGGAGATATCGCCGGATATATAGTCGAACTGGAAACAGGTTTCTATCTGTTCATCTTCCTGTCCGGGTTCGAAAAGTTCGAGTGTGAAACGCGGTTGCTCGTCCGTTTTGTGGCTAACAGGGTTCTCCAAGACTGCGGCATAATAGAGCATCAGGATTTTTGCCCCGTCGGCAGGCACATCGTAGGTGTAGGTGATGCGTTCACGTCCTTTCTTATTCCAGTTACCGAGGCGAACGGCAGGTTTGCCATTGGGCAAGCCCGTATGAAGGCGTCCGGAGGTACGGAGGTCCACTTCGGCAGGGTGATGATGGACAGTGTGACGACTCTGGCGATTACGCGGTCCGTAGTCTATGAGGCGATTATTGACCCAGTTGCGCCATTTGAGGTCGCCTACGTTCAATGCGGATGTATCACAACGAACGGACGGGTCATCCAACTTGGTATAATTGATACAGCCCACTTCCTCTTCTTCGGGAACAAGTGACTGGAATACAGCGTAATAGACCGTAGTGGTGTCAGGCATTGCCTCGAGGTTGAACATCTCTCCCGTGCCGTCCGGCTGCGTGTTCCAACCCAGGAAGATATTATTATCCTTGTGCGCACGAGGCATTTGCGCAAGGTCAGACTCTTTGAGCGCACGGTTGGCGTAGTCGGAACGGTCATCATCCCATACGGCTCCCGTGGAATAAACGTCGAACAAGAAGAAATGGAAGCAATTGAACTGCCAGAATTCAGGGATACGACTCTGACCATACTCTTCGTACAAGCCACAAGGTGCAGAGAAGACACAGGTATTCTTTTTCGGGACACCCATCGCCCAAGCGCCTGTCGGTTCGTAGGTATGACTGGAGTTACCGCGCCACTTGGAGAAATAGACCTCTATCGTTTCAAGTTTACCGCAGTTCTTGAACATCCACTTATAACATGATTCATAGACTGTTGAGGTTTTGCCATAGGTATATGCGAGATCGGTTGCCTTAAGCGCCGGCGCGTGGACGAGCGAACTACACTCCTCGAACATGGATTCATAGCAGCCGTTGTCCAACAGTTGGGCATTCAAATCGGGTGAAGACTTCAATGCGGAACACTTGTAGAACATCTGTTTACAAGTCTCATACCGCATTTCGTAGGCATCGATACGCGGTGCAGCAAGCAAAGATGTGCAAGAAGAGAACATAGACATATACGAGCGTTGGTCCACATACTTTGCCACCAAATCGTGGGCAAAGGTAAGTGCCACACAACTGCTGTACATAGCGCTACAACCATTGTCTCCGACCACTACCAAGCCTGACATATTGGCCGTCTGCACCAAGGTGGAGCAGCCCATAAACATACGCTGACACGCACCTTCCTCAATATATTCGAGTGCGGTCATATCCGGTGCAGAACGCAGATTCTTGCACGCCCGGAACATATCCTGATAGGAGGCCTTGCTGGTCATAGCGGCAGGAAGACGCAAGTCTTTTGCTTCGTAGAGGCAAGTGGCATCGTTGAAGAGACGGAGGAAACAGCCGTCGCCAGGCACAACATTGACCATGGTTTCGGTTGTATCAATCAAGGTCATGATATCGCCGCTTACAGCGACCTCACCTTTCGTGGGTTTGAACCGGATATACTTGTAGTTACTATCCTCCACCCGTCCCAATCCTTCGGGGTTCTGTCCGCGGAACATGACACTGTCTCCTACAGCAGGCAGGTTGATAACGAGATCGACTGTGTGATTGACATTGAAGTCTATCCACTGCTGAGTAGTCTGGTCAAAGTACTGCATGTTGTAGTTAGACGGCTTGTTGGTTCGCACTACCGTGACAACACTATTTTCGGCCAGTGCTTTCATTTTCACCCAATCGCGGTTGGCAAATACGGGTATGGCGAAAAATAAGGTAAGAAATAACGAAATAAGGTGATAATTATGTCTCATACTTATTTAGATTTTTTAGCGCAATAGTTCATAGGGCGGCAAAATTACAATATTTTTTTTATATCTGCAACTTTTTGTACCAAAAAAATTCAATTTCTTTAACAATTCGCCAAAAGTGCCCTGTTTTTGTCTGTTTTTCAAGGCATTTGTCGCAAAAGCATGTTGCAAACAGGGAAACGAGGTACAATATACACAACAGACCGATGATGGTCGCTATATCTATCGTGTATCTAACGTATATCTAACGTATATCTATCGTATATCTATCGTATATCTATCGTGTATCTATCGTGTATCTAACGTGTATCTAACGTGTATCTATCGTAGAGAGCCTGAGGGCAGTCACCAACGAAGGGCAAAACCTGCATGGACATTTATGCCTGCCTGCGGGTAATAGAGCGGTGTGCCATAGGTGGTGTTGCCGTTGCTGCAGTAACGCGCATCGAAGAGATTGTTGAGCAAACAACGGAGCGTTACGGACGGAACAGACTTGTTCACCGCTTCGGACGTGTTCGCAGCCATCCAACGGCGGATAGGCAAGGTGTAATTGAGTTGGAGATTGGTGAAAGTGTACGCCTTCAGTTTGGCAGACTCGTCATTATCAAGATACTGCGAAGAGACAAAATGAGTGGAGAGAACACCCTGAAAACCAGCAACATGAAAGTCAAGCACATTGACCGCCGTCCAATCGGGCGAGAAAGAGATGGTATTCCATGAACCATCGCTTAGGCGCCACTTGTTGCGCGACCAGACAAGATTACCCTCCCATCGAAACCAATCCGTCCAATTAACGCCGAACATCGCCTCTACGCCACAACGATAGGAACGGCGGACATTGGTCAGTACAGCATAGGAAAGCGCAGAGAGGGCACCGGTGGAAACGAGCTGATTGTCATAATCCATACAATAGAGATTCAGTCCGACGGAGCCATTGATACCGGAAGGACGAGATGAACGGAAGGTATAGGTGTAGCCAAGTTCGTAGTCATAGAGGCGTTCGGGCTTGGGCCAGTCGCCATCCGAAGCATTCAGGAAATCGGAACGTGCGGGTTCACGGTTCGCCATCGCAAACGATGCCGTGAGTTGATGGCCATGATTGAGATACTCCAGTCCGGCCTTTGGATTGAAAAAGTGATAGGTATGATGGAAAGCTATCGGCTCATAGGTATATTCATTATCCCCGCTGATACGGTAATCGACCAAGCGATACTGCAAATCGCCATATAGCGAAAGGCGTTCGTGTCCGCGCCGGAGCGGGTAACCCGTGAGCTTGGCATAGATATTCCCATCGGTTTTGTCGCCGAGACCGCGATAGGTGGGTGCAGAATTGCGGCGTCCCCAGTGGTCGCACGTATAATACTGCGCTGCAAGTCCGAACTGAAGTGACAGATAATCATTGAGATAGCGGCCATTGATATTCGCGCCTCCCATGTGGGTGGTGAGTCCGTCGCGCGTGATACCATCCCAGCCGTTTTCGGGCGAATAGGTGGCATAGTCCGCCATTTCATAGTAGCCCGTTCCGTAGGTGTAATGGCCTGCGGCACTCAACGACCATGACGGAGAAAAACTGTGGCGGATATGCAACTGGGCATGATGCTGGGAGAAGTTATCTGTCTGATTATCATAGCTGACCGTGTCGCCCAAGAGCCCTGCGGGATTGTAACGGCGGTGGACCTGCACAAGCGAGTCGGAAATGCCATACCAGGCCATATACGTATGCTCAATACCGCCAAAACCGAGCACATCCACCTTCGTGCGCGCATTATGCCAGCCGAGGTTGGCCTGGTAACTATAGAGATCGCTTTTCGCCCTCTCGACATATCCATCGGAGTTGATTTTCGAGAAGCGTCCGCCGAAATTCCACGCGCCCTTGGATGCCCGAAAGAAAGCCGACTCACGGAAAGTGCGGTACATGCCGCCGGTGAAATCCAAGCCCGCTACAAACGGCAGCGAATCCACATGAGAGGGCAACATAGAGAGGTTGATACTTGCACCGAAAGCACTGCTTCCGTTGGTGCTCGTCCCCACTCCGCGCTGGACGGTTAGCGACTCCGTTCCCGCTGCGATATCCGACACATTCACCCAGAAAACGGTCTGCGACTCGGCATCGTTGACGGGCACACCATTGATGGTAACATTGATACGCGACTGGTCCGTGCCACGAATGTGGAAATAGGTGTAGCCAATTCCCAAACCATCGTCACTGGTCGTGACGAGTGCCGGCGTGGAAGAGAGGAAGACCGGCAGGTTCTGCCCCACGTTAGCTCGCGTGAGTTCCTGTGTTTTCAACTCGACCGCGTGGGTTCGGAAGACGGGTACAGAAGCGACGATCTGCACTTCGTCCAGTTGGAAATCCTGTGTTTTGACTGAGTCTTGTGCCGTCTGTGCAAAGGACGCACCGGCACCTGCAACGCACGCACATAGCGTGCACCAAAAGATGTGTTTTTTCATTTCCCTTAACAGCATTATCTGTTCAGGTTCGATGGGTATATTCTCAGCCGCTCAAAACGGGCGGCACCCCAGAACAAGAACTAAATTCGGTGCAAAGGTAGTGTATTTTGAGGAAACGACCAAATTTATTTGCATTTTTAGCGAAAATAATAGGATAATTCGGAAAAAAGCAGTACTTTTGCAGCGTGAAACAAGGTCAATTGAGTGTTTGGGGTTATAGTTTCCTCGCTTTAGGGCTGGCTGTTCAAGCCGTGACCTGTTGGCTGACAGAGGAGACCTGGCTGTCGGTGGTGTCCGGCTGTCTGGGCATCTGTTCTGTGGTGCTGTGTGCAGAGGGAAGTATATGGACCTATCTGTTCGGATTCTCGCAGATAGCGACGTATAGTGTACTCTGCTATCAGCAACATCTGTATGGGACATTGATTATCAATGCCTATTATTTTGTGACGATGATTTACGGTGTGTGGTGCTGGCAACAACGGCTGGTACAGAAAGATGGGCAAAGCGCCAAGGTACAGCCCCGCCGCCTGCCGCTACGGACAGGGCTGGCCATCGTATTGGTACTGCCGATTGTGTCCTATCTGGCGGGATATGTGCTTGCGCATTACACGAATGATACGGCACCCTATTTGGATGCATTTACGACCGTGCCCGCGTTTGTGGGGCAAATACTGCTGATAATGGCCTACCGAGAGCAGTGGATTATCTGGCTGACCGTGGATGTACTTTACGTCGTACTATGGGCGCAACGCGGTGACGGCTGCATGGTGGCACAGCATGTGTTCTGGTGCATGAACTGTATATACGGTTGGGTGCACTGGAGCCAGTCCAGCACACCCAATCAAGCAAAAGGATAGCACAGGTCAACCTACCTGTACACCGTTCTTCACCTCACGGCTGACCGTGGTAACCACCAACTTTCCATCGGCATTCACCGCACTGAGAATCATGCCCTGCGACTCTATTCCCATCATCTTTCTCGGCGGGAAATTGGCGATGAAGAGCACCTGCTTTCCGACCAATACGGACGGATCGGGATAGCTCTGAGCGATACCACTAAGGATAGTTCTTCCGCCCATGCCATCATCCAAACGGAACTCCAAAAGACGTTCGGACTTCTTCACGGGTTTGCACTCAAGAACGGTAGCGACACGGATATCCATCTTATCAAATTCGTCAATAGAGGTAGCGGCTTTAAGTTCCGAAGGACGCCACTGCTTCATCTCCTCCTCGCGCTGACGTTCCTCGTTCTCATGGCGGATACGATCAAGGCGGTCAAGCTGAGGCTGAATAGCGCTGTCCTCCAATTTCTCGAAGAGTAAAGAGATTTCACCCAGCGCCTGCCCTTCTTTCATCAGGTTGAAGTGCCCAAGATGCGCCCAATTGGCTTCAGGCAGGCACAACATCTCACGCAGTTTGGCACTGGAGAACGGCAGGAACGGACGGAACGCTATCTCCAAGTTAGCAGCAATCTGCAAGGACAGATTGAGCACCGTTGCCGTACGTTCAGGGTCGGTTTTGATGAGTTTCCAAGGCTCCATATCCGCAAGATACTTGTTACCTATGCGCGCCATGTTCATTGCCTCTTTCTGTGCATCGCGGAAACGGAAGTTAGCCAGCAGTTCCTCTAACTGCTTCTGCACGGCAAGGAACTCGTCCATGGTCTGACGGTCATAGTCTGTCAACTGCCCAGCCTTGGGCACACGACCCTCAAAGTACTTCTGGGTGAGCACAAAGGCACGGTTGACGAAATTGCCGTAGATGGCAACGAGTTCGTTGTTGTTGCGCGCCTGAAAGTCCGCCCACGTGAAATCATTGTCCTTGGTCTCCGGTGCATTGGCCGTAAGCACGTAGCGCAACACATCCTGTTTCCCGGGAAAATCAACCAAATATTCATTCAACCATACCGCCCAATTGCGGGATGTGGATATTTTGTCTCCTTCCAAATTAAGAAACTCATTACCAGGCACATTGTCCGGCAAGATATAAGACCCATCCGCCTTAAGCATAGACGGGAAGACAATGCAATGGAAAACAATATTGTCCTTACCAATGAAATGCACCAGACGCGTGTCTTGGTCCTTCCACCATTTCTCCCAAGTGCCATACTTGTCGGGATGTGCGTCACAAAGCTCTTTCGTGTTGGAGATATAACCAATCGGTGCATCAAACCACACATAAAGGACCTTGCCCTCTGCCCCTTCGACAGGAACAGGAATACCCCAATCGAGGTCACGCGTCACGGCACGGGGACGTAAGCCTCCGTCAAGCCAGGACTTGCACTGTCCGTACACATTCTGGCGCCACTCCTTGTGGTTATTCAAAATCCAATCTTCGAGCCAAGGCTGATACTTATCCAAAGGCAGATACCAATGAGAAGTAGGCTTCTTGACAAGGGCGTTGCCTGTTTCGGCATTGTACGGGTTAATCAGTTCCTCCGGCGACAGAGTTGCTCCGCATTTTTCGCACTGGTCGCCATACGCACCCTGCGCATGACAATGAGGACACTCACCACGGATATTACGGTCGGTGAGGAAATGTCCTGTCTCCGGATCGTAGAACTGCTCGGTGGTCTGCTCTATAAACTTGCCTTCATCGTAGAGTTTGCGGAAGAAATCAGAGGCAAACTGATGATGAATGGCACTAGTCGTGCGCGAATAGATGTCGAAAGAAATCCCAAACTCTTCAAAGCTTTTCTTAATGAGAGAATGGTAACGGTCCACCACTTCCTGCGTGGTAATCCCTTCCTTGCGGGCACGGATAGTGACAGGCACCCCATGCTCGTCACTGCCACCAATGAAGAGCACATCCTCACCGCGCATACGCAGGTAGCGAACATAAATGTCGGCAGGGATATAGACACCTGCCATATGCCCGATATGGACGGGACCATTGGCGTACGGAAGCGCCGAAGTAACTAAAGTTCGTTTGAATGACATAGTATATTATATTGTATATAGTGTTATCCGAAAATGGAGTGCAAAGGTACTCTTTTCCTGTTATTCCTGCAAGTTTTTTGCCGAAAAAATGTGATTATCCTGCATTTCCTGTCCTTTCAAGCCCATTATCATCCGCAGATTCTCCATCAAATCTTCCCGCTCCACATAGTGCATCACTCCTCCAAATGCCACCGAGATTCGTCCGGTCTCCTCCGAGACAACAATAGCGACAGCATCGGTTTGCTCCGTTATTCCCATCGCAGAGCGGTGGCGAAGGCCATACGCCTTTGGCAAATCATGGTTGGAAGAAATAGGAAGAATACATGCGGCACTGAATAACTTGCCACGATGGATGATAAGCGCACCGTCATGTAAAGGAGTGTTCTTGAAAAATATATTCTCAATAAGCCGTGCCGATACACGTGCCATCAGGATTTCCCCCGAATCGGCATACTCGCCCAAAGCTTGCTGGCGCGTCAGGACAATCAAAGCCCCCGTCTTGGATTCAGACATCCTGACACAAGCTTTCACAACTTCCTCTAATACCTCCTGCGTGATTTCTGCCGGACTATTCCGAAAAACCTTACTCAAACGGCCCATACGAAAACCGATGCGATAGAAGAAACCACGTATCTCGCTCTGGAAAATGACAATGATGGCAATAGCCCCGACGGATATGATATGGTCGAAAAGCGCACCCGTCAACTCCAAACGCAAAAGAAAACTAACCACCCACCAAGCGACAAGAAAAGCAAGGATGCCCCAAAAGAGATTGACAGCACCACTCCGGCGAAGCAAGCGAAAGACTCCGTAAAGAATGGTGGCAACGAGCAGTATATCTATTAGGTCGCGAACTGAGAAATCGGGAAACATATCAGTTTAGTCGTTTTGATGGGTTAAACAATATATCTGAACGGCCTGCTGCGCTTCACAGACATCATGCACCCGCAAAATGGAGGCGCCACGCTCCAAAGCCAACATATTGCCGGCCGTGGTAGCATTAAGAGCCTGCATAGGCGTGATGCCAAGAGGTTTAAAAAACATAGACTTACGCGACAAACCCGCCAAGACAGGAAGACGGAACGTTTGGAATAAATCAAGATGCCGAAGGAGACAATAACTCTCCTCCACCGTTTTACCGAGTCCGAAACCGGGATCCAAGATGATATCCGTTACCCCCGTCCGCGAAAGACAGTCAATTCGGGTTTGAAAGAAATCAAGCACTTCGGAGAGAATATCCTCATAGCGACGAGGGCGCAAGGACTGATGGATATCCTGCCATCCCGTATGCGTTAATATATAAGGTACGCGACTGCGCGAAACAAAAGCGAACATCTCCGAATCCCATTCTCCTCCGGATACATCATTGATAATAATATCTCCAAACCTATTCATCACGCGCTCTGCCACCCTGCTACGAAACGTATCAACAGAAAGCGGCATATCCGGATAATGATTACGAATCGTACGGAGAGCCACCTCCAGACGATCATATTCCTCGTCTTCCGACACCTCAACGGCTCCGGGACGTGTACTATATCCTCCGATATCCAATATCGAAGCCCCTTGTTGCACTGCCATAGTAACAGACGCCAAGACTGCCGCCTCCGTACAGGAAGAACAATGAACGGAAAAACTATCCGGGGTGACATTGACAATACCCATCACGATTGGTCGATTCCATTCCAGAAGCCGTTGCCCGATTCGAACAGAAAATTGCTGCATATTTTCGATTTCTTTCCTTGATTTTTGTGTTTATTCCGAAACAAGTGGTAGCCCTTCTTTCGAAATCGGCGGCAAAGGTACAAAAAAAAAGCCATATTTCCATCTTAAAAGCGTATTATTTATGCGAAAAAAGGCATTTTTTGCTAAAAAACGTATTTTTTAGAAAGATTTTTGCAAAAAGATTAGATTATTTCGAAAAAAAACCGTAACTTTGCGGGCTGAATTGTAAGAGCATCTCTTTTTTCTGCCCTAAAAAGGGTTTTGGACCTGCCGGAATGTAGGGAAAAAAGAGATAAAAAACGTAGTAAAACGGAGTATTGTAAATCGAAGAATATGAACAAAGTATTTCAAATTGGACTCGTGCTGGTTGCCGTTATGCTGACGGCTTGTAATCAACGTGAACTGAACACAAAAGTATCACATGCTACCGGTTGGAGTTATTTCGACAAGAAAACAACAAACTTTCAAGCTTACGAAGGCGTAGATGCCGGTATTCCCTTGAGTATGGTAATTGTAGAAGGAGGATCCTTCCCGATTGGCGAAAAGGATGAGTTTATCACGGCTCCTCGTAATAATGCCAACCGTTCCTTGACCGTAAGTTCGTTCTACATGGACAAGTATGAAGTGACGAACCTTGATTGGAATGAGTACGTGCATTGGATGAGCATGGTGTTTGGAGCTTCCAGACCGTCGCTGTACAAAAAAGCGCTCCCTGACACAACCGTATGGCGTGAAGAAATGGCTTACAACGAGCCTTACCTGGAGTACTATTTCCGCCATCCCGCGTATAGCTTCTACCCCGTTGTTGGTGTTAGTTGGAATCAGGCAATGGCTTACTGCCGTTGGCGTACAGACCGCGTGAATGAATTGAAACTCGTGCAGTGCGGTGCCATCCAGAATCCTCCTTTTGACAAACTGCTGCCCATCGAAGAAGATGCTGTAGAAGAGTGGGAAAACAACAACCCCGGTTACACGATGGATGCCTATGCCGTAGTGAACCCCGATGATCCGGAGGATTCTCTGTATGTATATCGTCCGTCATACGAGTGGGTTCGCGACAAGTTTGTATTTAACACGGAAAAATATCTCTACTCCGATTATATGCCTGAGTTCGGCCGTCATCCGCGTTTGGATAGTTACGGAGAGCCCCGTAAAATCAATTCCGCGGATGGTGTGATGGTTATCGGTTTCCGTCTGCCCACCGAGGCGGAATGGGAATTTGCCGCATATGCTCCTATTGCCGGTGAGGACGGACTGACCATAGAAGGCAAGATTTATCCCTGGTCGGGTTATCATCCGCGTGATTTGAGTAAGGAGAACATCGGCCGTCTGCAGGCTAACTTCGTTCGCGGACGCGGTGACATGATGGGTACAAGTGGTGCCTTGAATGATGACTATGTAATCACCGGCCCCGTAGATGCCTTTATGCCTAACGACTTTGGTCTGTATAATATGGCAGGTAACGTGTCGGAATGGGTTTTGGATGTATATCGTGAGACTTCCTACCAAGAGACATCTGAATACAACTCCTTCCGCGGTAACATCTTCACCCAGCCTATGCGTGACGAGCGCGGCAAACTGGTGCTTGACTCCGTCGGATGTGCTGAAGTAACCTTTGCTTCGAAGGACGATAAACGAGACTGGAAAGACGGTGACTTGGCCTCTATCATCGACACCGACTATCCCTTGGAGCGCGATTCGCTGTCCATGTTGCGTTATGTAGAAGCCGAGATAGATACCACCCGATTCAGAGTTGACCCATCTGATATTCTTGTGCCGCGCATCACTAAAGAGAGCCGTGTCTACAAGGGCGGTTCGTGGAAAGACCGCATCTATTGGCTCAATCCTTCCACGCGTCGCTATATGGCACAGGACAAGTCGTCCAACACCATCGGCTTCCGTTGCGCTATGTCCATCTTGGGTGAACAACGCGTAGAGAAGATGAATAGTAAATAATTCATTACACTAATAATAAAAACAAACATTGTATTATGAACACTCCCACTAATCTCAAGTACACGAAAGACCATGAGTGGATTCGCGTCGAAGGTAACGAGGCGTATGTAGGTATCACCGATTATGCTCAGTCCGAACTGGGTGAAATCGTTTTCGTTGATGTTAACACCGTTGGCGAAACCGTTGGTAAAGACGAAACGTTCGGCTCTGTAGAAGCCGTTAAGACGGTCAGCGACCTCAACATGCCTGTAACGGGTGAAGTCCTTGAGTTCAACGAAGCTCTGAACGACCAGCCCGAATTGGTGAACAACGATCCTTATGGTGAAGGTTGGATGATTAAGATTGCCATGAAAGATGCTGCAGAGTTGAACGACCTGCTTGACGCAGCCGGTTATCAGGCCATCCTTTAAGTTCTTTCGTCCCGACTTAAAAAGCGACTCACATTGTGGGTCGCTTTTTGTTACACCTTATATATAATATATATTAGTGACCTATAATCGTATTCGTAAATCCGCTATACACCATCTCTATATCCATCGGTGTCTGCGGACTGCGCGAACTGCGAATCTTGGTGGCAGATGCGGCTTGCTTCATGCGGATAGATACGGCGTAATTACCGGATAAAGACGCGGTAAACTCCAGATCCACAGGAACAAGTATCATCCGAATCGTGTCATTAAACCTGTCCTTGTGCAACATCTGGGTGAAGTGATACGACAAATCGAAATCGTAATAGTACCGATAGGCGGAAGTTATCGTATCGTATTCGGACAGCAAACTGCTGTAAATAGTTGCCGTATCCGATGTAAAGCGTCCCGAACTGAACACTTTTTCGTATTCGCTTTCTTCCACCAGCATCATACTCTCTGCCGGACGCATCCAGTTATCCTCTTTGGCCCCCTTGGAATCGCCGTTGAGAACATCCAATTGGAGTTGGGCAAGGTTGACATACACGTTGCGGTTTTGAGTCTGTTCTTTAATCTGTCGCTTGATTTCCTGCATCGGAATAGTAAGGCGGCAGTAAATATTGGACGGCGAAAGCACATAGTTCACGGTTGTATCCTCGGAAAGGCGCTCGAAAACCTCCGTTTGATTCTTATGCTCATAGCGGCTTAACTGCTTGATTTCCTTGTTCGAATAGAATGTCTTCGTATCTGCCAGCGTCTTGGTCTCATCGCCCACAGAGTAGGTGTAATGATAGTGAATCGTGATACAAAACGTGCTGACATACAATGCTGCAGAGGCGCCGTATGACGAACATAGCATCAGACCGGGGAACTGCCGGTCGAACGCTTGTTGGCTGGAGAAGTCGCGGATACGGAACATACGTTCTGCATAGCGGTCGCTGAGCCGCAGGCGTATGAACGGTATGTTGGCCTGAGCCACCGATGAATAGATGGAATCGGTGGGGCGATTGGGCGAAAAGACGGCATCGCGGTCCATCATGCGCGTACTATCCTCCATCGAGCAGAAACGGCTCACCGGCACATTCGACGGATACACCGAATCATACGACAGTGGTTCACGGTCTATCTCATACGCGGCCAGAGCCATCGGAGAATTGCCGTCGCCGAACCACGAGCGGTAATATACATACAGGCAGACCGAGTCTAACTCCGAAGCTTCCGGATACACCCAACCCTCAGGGGCCGCCAACTGGGTCAGCATAACCGCATTGAGTGTACCGAAATCCGTCGTACGTACCTCACCCAACAGGAACGAGTCGGGAGTGGAGCAGGCAGGTTGAGCCGGTATATTGTCGGATATGATATTACGCAGGGTGTCGGAACACACAATCACTTCCTCGTCTTGAGACAGGGAAGAGCTGCCGGCTTGCGACACATCGTCCTTACAACTGTTCAGGCTGGTCAGCAGCAAGAAGACTATCAAAGAAATCCATGTACTTTTGTGGGTCATCATCTTCATTGGTCATAATAGGTTTGCGGCTTGTCTCTGCATAGTTCTGCACACGCTGGTTGATTCCGTCCGTTGCCATGATGATGGCATCAGAGTTATCGATTGCCAGACGCATGAGTTCTTCGTAGCCGACTGGGAAATCCGCTATACTGCGCACGTCCGTATGTTTCACACCGTCTATCAGCAGTTTCTCTGTAAACTTGGTCGAGAAGGGTGTCTTATAGGTCTGATTGTCAAGCGAAAGCACCACTTTCGTATTGGCAAAGAACGGTGTGTCCGCATACGCTTTCTTCATATACAGCGGAATCAGCGCACCAATCCAGCCCGAGCATACAATCATATCCGGAGTCCAACGCAGTTTGCGAACCGTTTCCAGCACGCTACGGCCGAAGAATATGCAGCGTTCGTCATTGTCTTTGTATTCTTCGCCGTGCTCGTCTGCCAGGCCTTTGCGACGGTGGAAATAGTCATCGTTGTCGATGAAGTATATCTGCAGACGGGCGGACTGGATACTCGCCACCTTGATAAGCAAAGGATGGTCCGTATCGTTGATGATAAGGTTTATCCCCGACAGGCGGATCACTTCATGCAACTGGTTTCTCCGTTCGTTTATCTCACCGAACTTCGGCATGAACGTGCGCGTCTCATATCCGTGTGACTGGAAATACTCCGGCAGGCGTCTGTTCAGCATACGAACGCGCGTTTCTTCTTCCAGATAGGGATAAATCTCCTGAGAGATAAAAAGGATACGTTTTGACTCTTTCATAGGCTTATCTTTTGGCGTAAATACAAATTCCCACTGCAAAGGTACAAAAAAAAAATGATATTTCAACTATTTTTGTTCTTTTTTTTTTGTTTTTTCGCAAAAAAGCAGTACCTTTGCCCCGTTTTTTGGAAAAAATCGTATGCAAATCATCACAACCAAGCAAGAATTGCTCCAGCAAGTGGAGGCGTGCAAGACCTTGAACAAATCCATCGGACTAGTCCCGACTATGGGCGCTTTGCACGAAGGACATGCCAGTCTCGTCAGACGGGCAGTGAGCGAAAACGACGTATGTTTTGTCTCTGTTTTCGTCAATCCCACTCAGTTTAACAACAAGGAAGACCTCGCCAAGTACCCGCGTAACCTGAAGAGGGATGCCGAGCTCCTATCCAACATCGGCGCGCATTATGTCTTCGCTCCTGCGCCGGAAGAGATGTACACGGCGGAAGAGATGGCACAAACCTTCAGTTTCGACTTTGCCGGACTGGACAAAGTCATGGAAGGCAAGATGCGCCCTGGGCATTTCAACGGAGTTGTGCAGGTCGTTAGCCGGCTCTTCTACCTCGTGCAGCCCGACAGAGCCTATTTCGGCGAAAAGGACTTCCAGCAGCTGGCCATCCTCCGTTATATGGTGGAGCGCAGCGAACTCGCAGGCACATTCGGTTCCTTGCGCATCTTCGGTTGTCCCATCGTGCGCGAAGCTTCCGGACTCGCCATGTCCAGCCGCAACGAACGCCTCTCCGACGAGGAGAAAACTACTGCGGTCAATATCTCGCGTATCCTGTTCGAGTCGCAGAACTGGGCGAAGGAGAAAGGCGCTACTGTTGCCAAAGTGCAGCAGCGTGTCATTGATGCCGTCAATGCAGTCGATGGATTGGAAGTGGAGTATTACGAGATTGTTGACCAAACCACCCTCTTGCCCACCGATACTTTTGAGCACGCCATCGGATGTATCACTGTCTATTGCGGACCGGTGCGGCTCATCGACAATATCCCTTACGGAAACTGACCGTGACCATCGTCTGCGACCGACATATCCCTTTCCTCGCAGAAACCATCCGCTGCCATTGGCCCGCCGTCACGCTGCGCGAGATGGAGGCGGAAGCCATTGATGCTGCCGCCGTACAAGATGCGGATGTTCTTGTCATACGTACGCGCACGGCCGCGAACGCACGCTTATTAGAGGGTAGTAGCGTCAAACTCGTCTGCACCGCAACCATCGGCTACGACCATATTGACACTGCTTGGTGCGAACAGCACCAGGTCGCATGGACCGCATGTCCGGGCTGCAACGCACAGGCGGTATGCGATTATGTTGAGGAGGCGCTCTGCGAACTCCATGCCACGGGAACCATCGGTATTGTCGGTGTCGGGCATGTAGGAACGCTGGTCGCATGCATGGCGGAAAAGCGCGGAATGAACGTGCTGCTTAACGACCCGCCGAAAAACATCGGTGTCTCCATCGCGGAAATAGCGCAAAAATGCGATATCATCACCTTCCACACACCGCTCACCCGTAGCGGCGATTATCCCACTTTCCATCTCTGCGATGCAGCGCTATTAGCGCAAACAAAGCCTAACACACTCATTATCAACGCCGCACGAGGAGGTATAGTGGACGAAACGGCACTGCTCAATAGTGGACGGCGCTTTGTGTTGGATACCTGGGAGAACGAACCCCTTATAAATAAGGAGGTAGCCATAACGGCGCAGCGCGCATCTATGCATATAGCGGGCTACTCGCAGGCAGGAAAAAGGAACGCAACGCAGATGTGTCTGGATGCTATTGCCGACATGTTCGGCCTGCCCAAAATCACCCTGCCCCACTCGCTCCTTGCCTCCGAACTCGGCGACTCGGCCCCCGGATGGTTGGAACGCATCACCGCACAACTCCAATCCCGTCCCGAACAGTTCGAGACGCTCCGGCGGAACTATCTCCTCCGCTAATCCCCAACAGGGGATTTTTGTCTATAAACCGCTCGCGAACGCGAGCAATAAACCGCGTAGCAATAAACCGCGCTTCGCACAATAAACGGCGTTTACGCCCGAACGAATATTAGGTTATTATTGGGTGATTATTGGGTTATTATTGGGTTATTAGTAGGTTATTAAGCCAACGAAAAGCAGAGGAAACGCTGACTACCTAAATATTTCCACAAAAAATACAGATTTTTGCACAAATATTTGGTCAATCCAAAAAAAAGCAGTATCTTTGCAGGTTGATTGGAAAATAGCATAAAAAAACAACATAATACAAATTATTAACCAACAAAATGCTTATGAAAAAATCACTCTTTTTGTTTGCAGCCCTCTGCTGCACGACAATGGGCGTGGTGGCAGGACCGAAGGTGACAAAAACCACACGCGAAGCACCTGCACAGGAGCCCTCTGAAAACATTGAGCAAAAAACTCAAATCATTCATGTGTACATGGACACCACGTACACCTACACCACAACCTCTTCCAAAAAGGAAATTCCGCAGGAAGAAGACACAACTTTCACCCGCAAAGGACATTACCTCCAGGGACTTATCGGTGCCGGTTACAGCTCCAACGGATTCAAACTGGAAGACCTTAATAAGGCGAAAAACAACGGCGGAGGAAATGCCCTCATCCAGTTCAATTATGCCTACTATTTCCATGAGAACTGGGGCGTAATGGTCGGACTTGAAGCCGAGTATATGGGCAACTACACCACCCTCAAAGGTACTAAATCTTGGTCCAACCTGGGCGATACCGACATCCCGACAGGAGCAACTGCTAGCCAAGACTATGAGCACATCGTTACGATGAACAACTGGAAAGAGCATCAGGCTTCATGGCTGATTGGACTGCCCGTGGGCATCCAGATGCAATACCCCATCGCACGTATGCCTAAAGTGACCCACCGCAACAACCAACTGAAACTCTATGCGGACCTTGGCGTAAAAGTCAACTACCTCATATCGAACAAATACAACCTCGTCAGCGGTTCTATCTCTCACTCCGGAAACTATGAAAAATTCGGACTGACACTCGACGAACGTGTCAAAGGACATGATTTCTATACCGAAACCATCGGAGACGACTTCAGCAAAGATAAAAACAAACTGGACCTCAACAACATCTCGGCAGACGGTATGATTGACCTCGGTGTAATGATTCCTGTGGCTGAGCATCTGGATGTCATGGTTGGATTGTATGCCAACTATACCTTCAACAACCTCCGCAAGGGAGATGGCAAAGACCTCGGGTGGCGTCAGCCTGAAGCAAAGGAAGAATGGCAACAGCACAACTTCATGGAAACCTATGACGGTGTCATCGCTTCCAATAGCGTGAAGTCTGTACATCCTTGGGATGTAGGTGTCAAAGTCGGTATCTCATGGCACAAACCCGCCAAGAAACCCAAAAAGTTCGAGAATTACCTCGTTTGCGACACCGCTATGCAACTTACACGACGCGAAGTCATTGAGGAAGTGCCCGTAGCAGCCAAGAAGATTAACGATATCATGAAGAAATCTGTTATCTGGTTCGACTTCGATAGCGATAAACCCAAACTCCAACCCGCCGATGTAATCGATAAGATTGCAGCCGTACTCCTTGAGCACCCCGAACAGTTGGTTCTCGTGTACGGACACGCAAGTAAGGAAGGCTCTATGGAATACAACCAGAACCTCTCCGAACGCCGTGCCGCATCCATCGTGCGTCTCCTCAAACGCAAAGGAGTGCCCTCCGAGCAAATGGTAAGCAAGGGATTCTCTTTCACACAGCAATACGACGATAGCGAAAACCCATACCATAACATCGCTCTCGACCGCCGCGTGGAAATCATCCCCGTATTCGAAAAAGACAGAATTGAAGAATAAAGAAACCTCTAAATATTGAATACCATGAAAAAGAATATAATTGTGCTCTTGGCATTAGCCATCTCACTCGGGGCTATGGCAAAAAAACCCACAATAAACACACACACATGGGATGCTGTCAATGCCGACCCCTTCACATGTGAAGCACCTGAAATTCACACTCTCCAATCCACCGCACAGAACTTTACCAAAAGGGTGAATGTATCATCGCGGGATGGAGTACTTGAAACGAATGTTGTACGTCCCCATATAGGTGTGAATGAGTATTATGTCTTCGTCGGCCATGCAGGAAATCCTGAGACTGAAATTCCTTACGGGGATATATATTGGGACGTAAATATGATAGACTATGCAGATTTTATCGTAGACTACGTTGATGTATATACTATTTATGTTACGCCTCCTGTTGTAGAACATTTCGACACCATCTACGTAGATGTTGCTTCCAAAAAAGCGGACTTTGAGCTCTATACCACAGCAGGAAAAACATCAAAGGATGGGAAAGCGTATTGCAAAGAAGGAGACTCTAAATACCATTACAACATTTTCAAGGGCACAACTCTAGAAAAACAATATGCGCAGAACACTGACATGCCCTACTCCCTGAAACTCGCGGAAGGAGAATACGATTATTACGTAACTATGGGGATACAACAAATCAACGCGCCTGCACGAGAGAATACCTATATTCCGCAGCCTCAGGCCTGGGGAATTAATATTGAGTGGATTGACCTGTTCCATATCAAAGTAATAGATGAGTGCCGTGATTTGGTATATCGGAAATGGAATGACCTGATGTTTGTCAACAACGGACCTATCAATAATGGCGGAAACGGAAAATTCGTAGCATACCAGTGGTATAAGGTGGAAGTGGAAGAAGGTGTCAAAAAAGGCATCCTCATCGAAGGGGCTACCGAACAATGGTACCAAGACGAAAAACTTAAAAATGACAACCACAAGTACTACTGCAAGGTTACGGACAAAGATGGTAAAGTCATCTATACCTGCCCGCAAGTATTCTCTGCCCTGGACTACAGTGCAACAAAAGATCCGCACAAAACAACAGAGAAAGTAGCAGCACGCAAGATTATGAGGGACGGACAATTCCTCGTAGAGCGTGACGGACAACTCTATACCATCACTGGAGAACGGGTGGAGTAATACTCCCCCGTTCCCACGGACTTCCATAAGGCATGACTACCGAAGAACTACAAACCATCAAGCAACGGTTCCACATCATCGGCACCAACCGGGAACTGAACCGCGCCATTGAAATAGCCGTACAAGTGGCGAAAACCGATCTCAGCGTACTCGTTACAGGAGAATCGGGCGTGGGAAAGGAATACTTCCCGCAGATTGTTCATGCCTATTCCGCACGAAAACACGGACCCTACTTTGCCATCAACTGTGGCGCAATACCCGAAGGGACCATCGATAGCGAACTCTTCGGGCATGAAAAAGGCGCCTTCACCGATGCCAAAGCCGAAAGAAAAGGTTACTTCGAAATAGCCGACGGGGGAACACTCTTCCTCGATGAAGTGGGAGAACTGCCCCTGCAGACGCAAGTCAGGCTCTTGAGAGTATTGGAATCGGGCGAGTTTATCCGTGTCGGAGGAAGTCAGGTGCAGAAAGCAAACGTCCGCGTAGTCGCTGCAACCAATATCGACATGGTACGGGCCATTCGGGAAAGCCGCTTCCGCGAAGACCTCTACTATCGTCTGAACACAGTCGAAATCAAGGTGCCCGCCTTGCGAGAGAGAAAAGAAGATATACCCTTGCTTTTCCGTAAGTTCACCTCCGATTTCTGCAGTCGTTACCAGATGCCGCCCGTCCATCTCTCTGCCGATGCTACAGAACTGCTCAAAGCCTATTATTGGCAAGGCAATATACGCCAATTGAAAAATATTGCCGAACAGGTCTGCATCCTCGAAAAAGACCATGAGATAAGTGCCGAAACGCTCGAACGCCACCTGCCCAAAAACGAAATGGCAACTGCCCTTGTCGTGGGTAATACCACCCATACAGAAAACAGCGAACGGCTCTTGAGCGAAAAAGAACTTCTCTATATGTTGGTCGAAATGAGGCGCGATATTGCCGAACTGAAAGCAGAACTCAATCGCCGCCAGAGCGACATGCCCGCTTCGCCTGCAGCCTTCACAGGCGTACGCACGAAAACACCGGATGATAGCAACGACTATCAGATGGCGGAAATCGTGGATATGGATACCGCACACCGCAAACCGGAAGAAGACAGCAAAAGCCTGCAAGAAGTGGACAAAGAGCATATCCAAAATGTGCTCGATCAGTACAAAGGTAATCGCAAAGCGGCAGCAGACGCACTCGGAATCCCCGAACGGACGCTCTACAGGCGCATCAAAAAGTACGGACTCAAATGACCCGCTCCTTGCACATACTCTTTGCGCTCTCTGCCTTTGCCCTCCTTGCAGGATGCACCATCTCCTACCGTATGAATGGAGCCAGTATCGATTACTCCAAGACCAAGACCATCGGAATAAGTGATTTCCCCAATCGTGCCGTACTGGTTTACCCGCCTTTGAGTAACGATTTCAGTGAAGCACTGCGGGACATCTTTGCCCGTCAGACACGCCTCTCCATACTGCCAAAAGGCGGAGACATGGAACTCGAAGGAGAAATCACTGGCTATGAGCTCACCCCTATGGCAGTCGCGGCTGATAGTTACGCAGCCGAAACAAAACTGACCATTGCCATTCATGTGCGTTTTACCAACAACAAGGTGCCGGATGAGAGTTTCGAAAAAACCTACACAGCCTACCAAACCTTCGATGCGCGAAAGCAACTGACCGATGTACAGGAGGAATTGTGTAAGACCATGATAACCGAAATAACGGAAAACATCTTCAACGAAACAGTAGCAAAATGGTAAGCCTGAAGGACGAAATACAAAGAAAATAAAGAAAAACTTGTGTATATCAAAAAAATATAGTACCTTTGCAGGCTCATTGAAATAAAAACACTTTAAAACAATACAACAATGTACATTTTATTAACTATTCTGATTGTTATCGTAGCCATCTTTTTGACCCTCTTGGTGCTTGTGCAGAACAGCAAAGGAGGAGGACTGGCATCTGGCTTTGCAAGTGGCAACCAAGTAATGGGTGCTCCCCGTACGGCTGACTTCTTGGAGAAGGCAAGTTGGACACTCGCTGCCATTATCGTGGTGCTGAGCATCCTTGCCGTTGGTTTCCAACAGGGGCAGCGCAACAATGCCGTTAGCGAAAGTGCTATCACCGAACAGGTAGAGGAAGCCGCAGCTGCACTTCCCCAAGCTCAAGCACCCGCAGCGGAAACGCCTGCAGAAGCCGAATAATTCGGCATCAGAACGATGGAGAGGCTTTGCGAGAAGCAAACATGCCTCCAACGAGACTCAGGAACATATACCACGGGTATAGTAGTTCCAGCAAAAATGCAACAGAGAGAGAGACGGACGCGTCTCTCTTTCTGGCAAGAAAGAAATCTATAGGAAACTTTAGCAATAGCAACGGCGGACAAAGCAATTGCAGAAGATTGGCAATTACCACCATTGCCCCGCACAAACGAATATCACGGTCAGTGTAATAGGCGGCTTTCCCCGCCCAACGCATACGCTGACGGAAAAACGCACGCCACGAACCGATAGGGCGTACCACCGCTTCATACGCGGCATCCGAAACTACAGCTATCTTCAACCCGCGGCGTTTGAAACTCTCCAGCAGAAACATATCATCCCCGCTCGGTTGTTCGGGATGAAGGTCACCGTAACTCTCCAGCCAGCGTGTCCTACGTACCAGCAGATTAGCGCCGCTGCACAGCACAGGATGACCACGGCGAGCCGTTTCTATGGTCAGTTGCTGGATAGCCGCATACTCTGTCATCTGCAAACGCTCCAATAGCGATGGTCTTCCGCTCGCCGGCTCCATCCGCAAAGGCAGTATCAGCATATCGGCATCTGTTTCCGGCACAGCCGTAGGCGGCACAATGTCATCATCCTGCAACCACACATATTCAGTGGCTGCTTCCGATATCAAACGGTAAAGGGCATGTTTCTTTCCTTTCCCCTCATCGTTCACCCCGCGGCGTGGAACTATACGCGTATATTGCATAACTGCTCAAGGAAAAGAGGATACGACTTATGGATACATTGACTGTTGTCTATGCGCAGGTCAGCCGCAAGAGCGGCCATGGCAATGCGATGGTCATCAAATGTCTGTGCCACCCCGCCCCTCGGCGTACGTAGTAGGGCGGCTACCGACTGCAAACGGTCACTCTCCTTGTACGCCAGGCGTTCAGTGCCTGTCGCCTCTAAGGATATACCCAGACGGCTGCAGGTCATCGCCGCGGCAGGATACACATCCGGACAAGATGCGAAATCTATCTGTAGGAAAGAAGGCAGTGGCCTATCCGTCCGGCATACCGCACAGCCATCTTGTGTAAACTGTGTGTCCACGCCCATTCTGCCGAATACAGATGCCACTGCCTTGTCTGCCTGTAGCGAGTCTTCCTTCAACCCTTCCAGAAGCAACGCCCCGCCATGCAATGCCACATACTCATACCAAAAAGCAGCAGACGCCCAGTCTGCCTCTACCGGAAGCAACGGAGTGTATCGGGCTATCATGGTACGTGTAAGGTCTATATAAGGGGACTGTGTCGCGGTACGCACCGGCACCCCTGCTAATAGAAGGGCGGAAACAAACTGTGTGGAAAGAGTGCCATCCACATCAATAGGCGGTAGGTTTTGTGGTAAGGAAACACCGGAAACGGAAATAGGGAGCGAATCCGGATTCTCCATATAGCGTATCTGTGCCCCTGCTTTCCGTAGCGCATTCACCAACGGTGCAATAGGGCGTTGCCGCATACGCGCTGACCCTGTCAGTACAATCTGCCTACCTGGTAAAAACGCAGTATATGCAGTCAGGAAACGGACAGCAGTGCCGTCATTGCCTAAATCCAAAATCAAGGGTACTTTTTCGCCTACGGTCTGCTCTATTCGCACCAACGCATCGCGCAGGATACGCACATCGTCGGGTGTAGCACAGGAGACCTCCAAGAGGGGGTCTCCGTGCATGGCTTGCAAAATCAACAGACGGTTTGCAAACGATTTCGATATGGGTAAACGGACGGATTGCACCGAACCTTGTACCGCTGGTTAGTTGATGTCAGGCAGCACCGAATAATCACGCGAGTAACGCAAGTGCTGCTCCGCATAGCCTTCCGAATAATCAATAGCGACATCCGTCACCGTACCTTTGGCATCGCGGACAAGAGTATAAACAGGATTGACAAATCCCTTGTACGGAGCCAGATTCAATTGCTTGTAGCGGGCAAGTATCTCCTGATGCAACGTAGGATCAACCTTCACTGCATAAGTCTCTACCATCTGCTTTGCCGCAGTATAATCGCCTTCGGAGGTAATACGTTGTATCTCCTTGAGAAGCTCTCCGTAAAGACGGCGCAACCCTTCATAATCGTTAATCTGCAGATAAGTCTTGCCGTCACGCTGGATGAGTTCTACCTCCTTGTTAGCGGCGTGTTCATATACCCATCCTGCTATCAACTGACGGTTACGCATATGCGCTTCCTCAATGTTCTTACCGGGCTCGATACGCACAAGTTGTGTCATCAGACCGTTCATCATTTGCTGATAGTAACCGGCCTTATAAGCATCTTCATTGGGCAGCAATCCGAGTTCTACGAGTTTCTTGTCCGCAAGGTAATACAATCCGAATAGGTCGGCACGCGCCTCTTCTATGGTGGAAGCGTGTTCGCGAAGTGCATCTTTCGTAACGCCTGGCATCATCTTGCCCGAACCGTGACCCACACATTCGTGCAAGTCTGTGTGAAGGTCATTGCACAATACACCATATTTATTGGCACGCTCACGGGTCTCATCGTCTATCACAAACTCTTCGGCAAAGCCGTTTCCCTTTGCCGCCTCGTCATAGGCATGAGAGAGATTGTCTATCGTTACCGACTTGCTGCCATACTCTCGGCGAATCCAGTTGGCATTGGGTAGATTGATACCGATAGGCGTAGCGGGATAGCAGTCTCCTGCTAATAGTGATGCTGTAATCACTTTGGCCGACACACCCTTCACTTCCTCTTTCTTATACTTGGGGTCTGTGGTAGAGTTGTCCTCGAACCACTGTGCATTGGCGGAAATGGTCTGCGCACGCTTGGTTCCCTCTATGTCTTTGAAATTGGTGAGGGACTCCCACGTTCCCGTTATGCCAAGAGGATCGGAGTAGGTCTCTGTGAAGCCGTTCACGAAATCCACACGGCTCTCAAGGTCTTTCACCCAGGCAATACAGTATTCGTTGAACGTAGCCAGATCACCGGTCTTGTTAAATGCAATCAGGCGGTCAAGTACCAGGCGCTGTTGGTCGTTCTCTGCATACTGCATGGCATTCTCTAAGTTCTCTACAATCTTCTCCAGAGCAGCCGAGTACAAACCACCCACTTTATAAACGCGTTCCTTTATCACACCGTCTTCCTTAACGAGTTGGGAATTAAGTCCTATCCAAAGCGGTTCATCACTATTGTCTTTGTGTGCCTCATACCAAGCCTCTGCTTCGGTTTGTGTAACGCCTTCGCCGTAATAGTTGCCGGCAGAGTTTACAACCAGGTCCACACCATCCTCTTGGGTCATACGCTTTGGCATAACCTCAGGATTGAAAATAACTTCCAATATCTCCTCCGAAAGCGGAGTATTGGTTACCTCTAACGCGGCCGTAAACCACTCGCGGGTGAACTCCGGCAAAAACTTGTCTTCCGAATAGTGATGGTGTATGCCATTGGCAAACCACACACGCTTCAGGTAAAGTTCCAGCAGACGGAATTGCTCTTCATCCCTGTTAGGATAGTTGAGATAAACCTGCTCTAACGCACGGCGAATACGCAGATTGTAACGGCAATTCTGGTCATAAACGATATCCTGTCCGTATAAAGCGGCTTCGTTGAGGTAATAAAGCATCATCTTTTGCTGTAAGGTCAGTTCCTCAAAGCCTGGTACACGGAAACGCAATATCTCAAGGTCATAAAACTTTTCCACGTTGTACGAAAATTGTTGTTCTTTCTTTTGGCAGCCCAGCAGCGCAAAAGCGGCAAGGGCAAGGATAAGAGATTTCTTCATATTGTATACTATTGGTTAAATACGCTCAAGAACGGTCTCTACGAGTTGGCGAATACGGGGTTTGTAATCGGTATTGGCAGCCTCTATCTTGCGTTGCGCTATCACGCAGCACACTGTCATAGCTTTGTGCCCCATCTGCAAGGCCAAGCCCGCAATACAGGAACCTTCCATTTCATAGTTCGTAATGCGCTGCCCCTCATAGCGGAAATCGGTGATACGCTCATTGATGTCTTCCACAGCTATCGGCACACGCAGCACGCGGCCTTGCGGTCCGTAGAAACCATTAGCGGCGATAGTACAACCGCGCATCATATCATCCTTGGCGATGCGGTCCACCAGTTCGGCATCAGCAGACACTACGTAGGGCACAGCCGCCTTGGCGGGATAGTGGATGAATTCCGTAAGGGCTTTCTCAAAACCGAGATCGGAAATCTTGTCTCTGTCATGATAGAAAGCAAGCACACCGTCAAACCCTATTGACTTTTGGCTTACCAAAAAGGCACCCAACGGAATATCTTCCTGCATACCGCCGCAAGTGCCCACACGCACTATCTCAAGTTGACGGTGAACCGGATTTTCGGTACGGGTAACGAAATCTATATTTGCCAGCGCATCTATCTCGTTCATCACTATATCGCAGTTGTCAGTACCTATACCCGTAGATATACAGGAGATGCGTTTGCCCTTGTACATACCCGTTATGGTATGAAACTCACGGTTCTGCACATCGCACTCTATACTGCCTTCGTCAAAAAAGGAAGCCACCATATCCACACGGTCTTGATCACCCACCAGAATAATCTTGTCTGCCAGGAACGCTGGCTTCAAATGAAGATGGAATGCCGAACCGTCGGCATTGATAATAAGTTGGCTGGGAGGAAACGTCTTCATGCCTCACCTCCTCCGAAAGACATCGGAATTGTTGAACCGGGATTGGGTTTCCCGTTCAGTTGGATAGTACCGAACTGCTTTTCATATTTCGTCATATTGTCCTGAAGAGCAAACAACAGACGCTTTGCATGTTCGGGAGTCAATATAATACGAGACTTCACATTTGCCTGCTTCACACCGGGCATCATGCGGACAAAGTCCAATATAAACTCTGATGACGAGTGTGCAATAACAGCCAGATTGGCATAAGTACCTTCTGCCACTTCGGGAGTAAGGTTGATGTTCAATTTTTGTTCTTCCATATCAAATCGGATTTATTATGTATTACCAGTATTGATTTCTCTTGCGCGGTGACGACAGCAGGAACAAGGTAAGAATGGGCAGTGTTATATCGAACCAGGCAATCGACACCATCGGAACACGTTCCCCGCGGAGCAATCGAGCTCCCCTTGCAAAAACACCGTATTGTAACAGCAAACGAAGCAGATATATTCCTCCTATTGCTACTTTCACCGGCCATGCAGCCACCACCATTAGTACCAACAACAACGCATAAAACAATCCCCTGCATATCGGTTCAAGTGCCAATAGGAACTTTGTCTTCGGTGTATAGAGAGACGACACACTCAAATGCCTTTTGCGTTGCTGATACCATGCGCTGAATGAGGACTTCGGTAGCGACCAGGTGATACTCTCTGGTGTACTCACCACAATAGTATTGGCGGAGGTAGCCGTATGATTGACAAACAAATCATCATCGCCTGCTTTCTCGCCGGCAAAGGAAGCAAAACCGTTATTGCGGACAAACAGTTCCTTACGGTATGCCAGATTCCTCCCCACTCCCATGTAGGGACGACCGGCACGGGCAAAACCCATATATTGAAGCCCTGTCGTAAGGGTTTCATATTGTGTCAGACGGCTGACGTGTCCCTTGGTGGCAAAGTACGCACCATATCCTAAGACAATCTCCGTTTGCTCATTCGCCTCAAAGCCTCGCACCATATCACGAATCCAGTACTTGGATTCCGGACGGCAATCGGCATCCGTAAACAGGAGATAATCATACTGGGCTGCCTTCACTGCGAGTGTCAATGCCAGTTTCTTGCTGCTGATTACGCGAGCCCCCTTGGGAACAAAGGTTAATTTCAGGCGGCGGTACTTGACCATGTACGCATCCAGTACGTCTTGCGTATCGTCTTCCGACCCGTCATTTACCACAATCACTTCAAACAACGGATAATCTTGTTCCAATAGTGCTTGCAAAAACGGCTTCAGGTTAAGGGCTTCGTTTCGTGCCGATACGATAACCGACACGCCTTTCACCGTCGGGGCAAACAAATCCAATTGTATAAGATGCGGTTTGTTGGAGCGGGGAGTGGAAGCAACAACAGATTCCTGCTGCACTTCGCTTGCCTGCGAACGCAGCCACATATAGCGAAAGAGGAAATACACCTGGTATAGGAACAGCACTAGAAAAGCGCCAAGTAGCACCAGTTCCCACAATGGTATATGTTGCAGATAACTAATCATTATTCATACACTAATTTCACATTGTCTATCCAAAATGCGTTTCCGTCATGTCCCAAGAACGCATCATAACAACCGGATGTCAACATCAGTATGGCATGGGTCGGTTTGGTTCCTTGTGGCGCCCACCCTTCTTCGCGGATAGGAACAATCTTGCCTTTGGAATTCATCGCTCGGCACGGGCGTTCAAGCCCCATATAGGGTTTGTAGGAAGGATGATTGGTAATATCTCCGTACAATACCTCTATGCGGTGGTCATTCACCCATGTTAATTGGTCTTCGCCATAGCGCTCGTATGCAGTGCCGACGCGTAGCGAATGAATATTGCCATCTGCATCTTCCCATCTTTTCTGCAACAGCAAGTAAGCCTCACATTCATCGTGCCCCTTTATTTTCTTCATCGGGCTGGTTCCCGTTGCACGCCATATCCATTGGTCTGGCGATACACGGCACTTGTAATCAAATTGCAAATATTTGGGTGTCTGGGTAAAAGGCACACCGAAATCAATATTCTGATAAGGGTCATTGGCGGTCCGTATCGGTTCTATCGTCTTTCCCCAAAAAATCGTACCGTTCACCAGTACATGAATGTTGATAAATCCCATCACCACCACTTCCATCATTTTCACATCCATACGGCAACACGTTCCGTCACCTCGCTTTTCCGGGAACACAGTACCTGCCGCCTTGTGAATACCGGCAACAACAGCGTATGCATCGCTCATTGACCACGGATTACCTTTCTTCCCGTACACATACGGAACATTTCCTTCTATGGTATCTGTAGGGGCGACAACGTACAACGTACGCATCTTTCCCCCGATAAGTTTGGATTCCTTAATGTGCCTTACCGTCCATGTCTCAAACGAACCATACGACACCGGCACAACTCTTTCTGCCTGCAAACAGGTCACTATAAAGAGGCTAAAACACAGTATTGCGGTTTTCTTCATCATACTATCTTCAAAAAACGCGGCAAAGATATACTTTTTTTTTGAATTATACAAATTTTTTTGCCCATATCGGACTTTATTTGTACTTTTGCATCGTTTTTCTGTAAAATAACGAACCCAATAGCACCATTTGAGCATGAATTCATTCGGACAAGCATTTCATTTCACCAGTTTCGGAGAGTCACATGGCAAAGCCATAGGTGGCATTGTAGAAGGTGTTCGCGCAGGCAGTGCCATTGACCTTTCATCCATCCGTCATGAGTTACTTCGGCGGGCAGGAAAAGATACGGATTCCATTGGTGTCTCTCCGCGTGCCATTCACGAACAGGACGAAGTGGAATGGCTGAGTGGAGTAATGGAAACATCCGAGGGTTTAATCGCATTAGGAACACCTATCGCTTTCCTTATCCGCAATCGGGATGCCCATAGCGATGATTATGAATGGATGAAACACAATTTCCGTCCTGGACATGCTGACCTTACCTATCAACTCAAATACGGCATTCGCGACCATCGCGGGGGAGGAAGAGCATCTGCTCGGGAGACCGCCGCACGTGTAGTGGCAGGCTCTCTCGCCCGACAGGAACTTCTCAATCGCGGCATCACCATCGAAGCCCGTTTGACCCAAATAGGAAGCGAAACGGATTCCTCTCGATTCAATGCAGTCTTGAAAGAGGTGCAACAAGCCGGTGATACCATCGGAGGAGTGGTGGAATGTCGCATTCACGGCCTTCCCGCGGGTGTAGGAGAACCTATCTTTGACAAATTGCAAGCCCGGCTTGCGTTTGCCATGATGAGTATTAACGGTTGTAAAGGGTTTTCCTATGGTATTGGGTTTGATGGAGTACATCAACTTGGCAGCCAATTATACCTGAACCAAGATAGAACCCCTTTTTCTGCCGAAGACTACAATCATAGTGAGGGTATTTACGGCGGCATTAGCGATGGGGCAGACATCGTTTTTCATTGCGCGTTCAAACCTGCAGCCACACTTCGTCGGACGTATGGCGGAAGACACGATTGTTGCATTGCCGTCCGAGCAGTTCCTGTGGTGGAAGCCATGACAGCCCTCTGTTTGTTGGACTTGCTGAAAATCGCTGAAGATTAACGCTATAGCTCCTTGAGAATTCTATCCGCCACCTCACGGATTGCACCATCACCACCGCAATGTTCCAGCACCCAAATGCCTGATATTTGCTTAACTTCCGGTCGTGCATTGCGCGGACAAACCGGCATTCCGACAGATTGCAGAATATCCAAATCGTTGACATCATCGCCCACATAGCACACTTCATCCAAACCGATTCCCATCTCCTTGCAAATCTGTTGGCATACCTCCAACTTGCTCGTAGCGCCATCTTGCACCTGCGAACCCACACCCATAAACAAATAATCCAGATTCAGTTTCTTGGCTCTACGTTCCACGATTGGTGTGGTTTCCGATGTTAATATACCGCATTTGACACCTTTTTTGCGTAGTTGTACCATCCCCATCCCGTCATACACACAGAAGCGTTTCAACTCGTCACCATTCGCACTGTAATACATTCCGCCATCCGTCAAACAGCCATCTACATCGGTTAGAAATAATCGTATCATATTGTTTCTCCTTTCTTCTTATGGATTTGTCGTCTTTTGCAGCATTCGCATAAAAGATTCTGTCAGTTTATTCCATTCATATTTGCATTTCTCCTGACGAAGATAATGGGTATACGCCTCTTGTCGGTTTTGTTCATAATAATCCACAATCGCTTCTGCTATTCGTCCCGGTTCTGGTGGAACACAATATCCCATCTTATGGTCATGCACTATCTCATCCAGCCCCCCCACTTTGGTCACAAGCATCGGCTTCTCGAAATGAAATGCCACTTGTGTCACACCGCTTTGCGTAGCGGATTTATAGGGTTGCACTATTAAATTTGCCGCCCCGAAATATTTCCGCAAATCGGCATCGGGGATAAATTCATCTCGGATTATCACCCTGTCATCCAAACCGTTACGGTGTATTTGTTCCTTGTATTTTTCCTCATCTTCATAGAACTCGCCTGCTATCAGCAGACGCAATTGGGGAAAACGTTCTTTCAGCACACCAAACGCATCCAATAGTAAATCCAGCCCCTTATACGCCCTCACAAGGCCGAAAAACAGCATATAATTATTCTCTTCCGCCAATCCCAGAGCCTTGCAAGCATCCGCTTTCTCCATTTTTGCGCCGTAATGGTCATATATCGGATGGGGGGAAGAGGTGGCGGGAGCATCGCACATGGCATGAATATCTTTCACCACAGATTCACTCAATGCCACGAATGCATCCTGTGTATGCACAAAAAGCGGTGCCAACAAACGGTCAAGTAACGTCTTTTCATGCGGGAATAGATTATGTACCAATGCTATACAACGTGTTTTTCCATTACGTTTTGCAAGACGACACACTGTCGCATAAGCAGGAGCGAAAAACGCCATCCAGTAGCAACATATCAGCAGGTCTGGAGCACTTTTTTGTATCTGTTTGCCCACTTTTCTCCACGATAGTGGGTTACACGCGTTCAATGCTCTTCGAATCGTCAATCCTTGTGGGGCGGGTTCTGTGGAGTATTGGGTCTTGCCCGGAAACAGAAATTTCGGATATTGCAGCGTAAAAGTGACCACTTCCACCTCATGTCCTTCCTCCTGAAATTGTCGGGCAAGGCGCTCATTGAACGTTGCCAATCCGCCCCTGTATGGATATGCCGTACCTAAAATGACGATTTTCATACTGATTTATTTCTCGTTTGCACTTTCTTTGAACGCATTCCAACCCTGTGCTTTCAGTTCCAGTTCCTCGCCATTACGGCCAATCAGCATCATACCTGCACTGGGTTTGGTCATATGTCCTATCATATATATATCGTCCAGCGGCAGTAGTTTTTCATAATCTTTCAAATCGCAGGTAAACAGCAGTTCATAATCTTCACCACCGTTCAGCGCACATGTCACAATGTTTAGATTCATCTCTTCGGCCAGTTCTGCAGCTTTCAGGTCGATGGGTATTTTATCCTCATAGATGGCGCAACCCGTTCCCGATTGATGGCATATATGCATCACTTCGCTGCTCAAACCGTCCGATATATCCATCATTGCCGTTGGTTTGATACCGGCTTTGCGCAGTTGTTCGATAATGTCACGTCGGGCTTCCGGCTTTAGTTGTCTTTCTAACAGATACTCTCTGCCCTCAAACGCATCAATGGTGTCACCGCTAACCGGATTTGTCCGTTTCGATTTGTCACCCATCGCATAGTTTTCGCGTTCCAGCAATTGCAGCCCCATATAAGCAGTACCGAGATTTCCCGATACACAAATCAAGTCATTTTCTGTTGCTCCGTTGCGGTAAATGATATCTTTTTCATCGGCTACACCGAGACATGTGATGGATATACTCAAACCTGTCATCGAGGCCGACGTATCACCGCCCACAAGGTCTACACCATATCGGTCGCATGCCAGTTTGATTCCCGCATACAATTCCTCCATATCTTCCACGCAGAAACGTGCGGAAACACCGACTGAAACCGTAATTTGTGTCGGAGTACCACCCATTGCATATACATCCGAAAAATTCACCACTGCCGATTTATATCCCAAATGTTTCAACGGCACATATTCCAAATTAAAATGAATGCCCTCTAACAGAAGGTCAGTGGTCATCAGCACGCGTTTTTTGCCGAAGGTAAGCACGGCAGCATCATCACCGACACCTTTTATTGTTGAAGGCTGACGGATTTCAAATTTTTCGGTCAAATGGCGGATGAGTCCAAACTCTCCAAGGGACGAAATTTCTGTTCTTTGCATAGTCTGATATCTAAAATTCGCTGCAAAAGTACAATATTTTTCTGATAATTGCAAATTTATTTGCACAAATCAGAATATTTTTGTAATTTTGCCGCCGAATAGCGTATAACGAATTTTTTAACCTATATATACAATGAAAGGAATTATACTTGCCGGAGGTAGCGCAACGCGCCTCTATCCGCTCTCGAAAGCCATTTCTAAACAGATTATGCCTGTTTATGACAAGCCCATGATTTACTATCCGCTATCCACGCTCATGCTGGCAGGGATTCGCGAAGTACTCATCATCTCTACACCGCGAGATTTGCCCATGTTCCGCGAACTGTTGGGCGATGGCAAACGGTTGGGAATGCGCCTTGAATACAAAATTCAGGAAATCCCCAATGGCTTGGCGCAAGCATTTGTCTTGGGGCGTGAATTTCTGAATGGAGAATCGGGTTGCCTTATTTTAGGTGACAATTTGTTCTATGGACAACATTTCGGTACTATGCTCCGCGAAGCGGTGGCACAAACCGAACACGGGAAAGGTGCTTGTATCTTTGGTTATGAAGTGCAGGATCCTCGCGCCTATGGAGTGGTGGAGTTCGATAAAAACAACCGCGTACTTTCGCTCGAAGAAAAGCCGCAGCAACCCAAAAGCAACTATGCTGTACCCGGATTGTATTTCTACGATGCATCCGTATGTGACAAAGCTGCAGCGCTCAAACCCAGTGCACGCGGAGAATATGAAATCACCGACTTGAACAAAGTCTATCTCAACGAAGGAACGTTGCAAGTAAAACTCTTCTCACGCGGATTTGCATGGTTGGATACAGGAAACTGCGACAGCCTTCTGGATGCCGGCAATTTCATCGCCACCATCCAGAAACGCCAAGGATTCTATATCTCTTGCATTGAAGAGATTGCTTGGAGAAACGGATGGATTTCTGCCGACCAATTACGTAAACTCGGAGAAGAACTCAGCAAAACGGCGTACGGACAATATCTCATCGCCTTGGCTAAATAATTGCGGCTATCAAATCTGTTTCCCACATATTGTTTTTAATCCTTGTTATGGGTTTGGCGGCTTGCGGCAATAATACCAAACCGCAAATCCCGACCTATCACAACGGAAAAACGGTCACGCAGGATAGTGCGTTGTTGACGATGCTTCGTGTCAACGAACAGATGTCTGCCGAAGCCGATAGACAAGTGCTGAATTATGCCAATGGATATTCTCAGTGGGAGAACGGAATATGGACGCGAGGGTATAGCAACTGGAAACCCATGCTGCGGGAAGATGAATCTGTCATGCTCGGTCTGCGTATCTTTGATTTGCGCGACTCCACTCTCTTGGAAAATATCCGCGAAACCGTGCAGGTCGGAAAATACGAACGCATGGAGGCTTTGGCGACCCTTTTGCCAGAATTGCATCGGGGCGATTCGCTTTCCCTGTTAGTCCCTTGGTATCTTGCCTACGGCGCAACAGGAAACGAACATGTTGCACCCTATTCGAATATACGTATAGAAATAATCGTAGAAAAGTAAAAAAAATCTTAACGCTATCTCTAATCAAATTAGGGGTTCTCGAGCGACTCTCGCGCGGGTTTCATGAAAACCTCGAAAAATTAAAATAGATTAAAAAAGAATGAAACGGAACCTTTTTGTCAGTGGGATTATGATTTTCTTGGCACTCTTCATGGTAGGATGCAAAGGAAACACATATTCCAAACTGCTCAAGAAAGAGCAAAAGAAAATCAAGAATTACATAAGCCGCATGGATATTCGTGTCGTTAGCAGTGCACCGGATGTCAAACAAGGAGAATCTTGGCCGGAGAAAGATTATATCTCCATGCCTACTTATGAGTATTTCTATTTTCATCTCTCTACACCGCTTGACACCTTGCGCGATGTCATTCATGCCGGAGATGTGGTCAATGTCCGTTACCGCAAATACGGGTTGGATTCATACACCGACACCATTTCTTGTTGGACCACCGATGATGCGGGAGAACCTATCACTTTCACGGTAGGTAGTACGGCGGATTACAACACCTGCCCTGCATGGAATGCTGCCATCTTGCAAATGAAGTATTCCGGCTCTGAATGTAAAATCATTTGTCCCAGCACCGCAGGATTTGACGCTGACAACTCGTCTGTCACACCGTATGGATACGACTTGCGGGTCACAAAACGTAAATAACAAAATCCCTACAACTTGAAATCTTAAATTTGAAATCATAAATCTGCAATAATATGTCTCTTGTAAAATCTATATCCGGCATCCGCGGTACCATCGGTGGCCGCGTAGGCGATGGGCTTAGCGCTGTTGATATCGTGCGTTTCACCGCTGCGTATGCCACACAACGCCGCATGGCTTTGCCCTGTAATAATAAATTGGTCGTAGGCCGCGATGCCCGTATTTCAGGCGAAATGGTCAATCTCCTTGTTACGGGCACTTTGCTCGGAATGGGATATGATGTGGTAAATATCGGACTTGCATCTACTCCTACCACCGAACTGGCGGTTACCGGCGAAAAAGCAGCCGGAGGTATCATTCTTACAGCCAGCCATAATCCCAAGCAATGGAATGCGCTCAAATTACTGAACGAACATGGCGAATTTCTGAACGACGCAGAAGGAAAAAAGGTTCTTTCTATCGCAGAAAAGGAAGACTTTACCTTTGCCGAAGTAGAGCAAATCGGTCATCTTTCGCACAAAGACTACCTGCCCTATCATATTGAACAGGTTTTGAAACTTCCGTTAGTACATAAAGATGCAATAGCAAAAAAGAATTTCACCGTCGCCATTGATTGTGTCAATTCTGTGGGAGGGATTGCCATTCCCGCCATGCTTGATGCTTTGGGAGTAAAGAATATCATCCGTCTCAACTGTGAACCGACAGGTCATTTCGCCCATAATCCCGAACCGCTGCCGCAACACCTTACCGAAATCAGCAATTTGCTCCGCGAAGGGCAAGCAGATGTCGGTTTTGTTGTAGATCCCGATGTAGACCGTTTGGCAATTGTCTGTGAAAATGGTGAAATGTTTGTCGAAGAATATACTCTTGTTTCCATTGCCGATTACATCCTTTCACACACTCCGGGTAATACGGTTAGTAATCTTAGTTCCACACGCGCCTTGAGCGATGTCACACGCCAACACGGCGGGGCATATAGTGCCGCAGCGGTGGGAGAAGTAAATGTAGTGGCGGAAATCAAGCGTACAAACGCCGTTATCGGAGGAGAAGGAAATGGCGGTGTCATCTATCCGGAATGTCATTGCGGACGAGATGCCCTTGTAGGAGTTGCGTTGTTCCTTTCTGCTTTGGCGGAAAACGGACTGAAAGTCAGCGAATGGAAAAAGCGTCTTCCTCAGTACTGCATCTCTAAGAATCGCATTGACCTTTCACCTGAAATGAATGTGGATGAAGTGCTTCGCGAAGTAAAGGAACTATATAAAAACGAACGTATCAACGATATTGATGGCGTTAAAATTGATTTTGCCGATGGCTGGGTACATTTGCGCAAATCCAATACGGAGCCTATTATTCGTGTTTATTCCGAGGCCGCCACAATGGAAGAGGCAAATCGCCTAGCGGAAAGTGTGATGCAGGTCGTTAGAAAATAAAAAAACTACACAAAGAAAATGGAGATTCTCATTACCAATGACGACGGTTGGGGTGCAGAAGGACTAAATTGTCTTTTACGCACGGTCAGTTCGTTGGGCCATCTTACTATTTTAGTGCCCGACAGACAGCGAAGTGGCGTATCCAATGCTGTTACACCCAGCACCCCCCTTTATCTCAAACCGATAGATACTCCCGATTGGTTGCCATCCGATGCGACTGTATATCTCACCAATGGAACACCGTCCGATTGTGTCAAAATGGCCATCAATGTGCTTTTCGGAGGAGATGACAGTAAAATCAATTTACTACTTAGTGGCATCAACCATGGTAGTAATGCCGCCATCAATCTTATTTATTCCGGCACGATGGGTGCCGTCTTTGTCGGAGCGGAACATAATATTCCGGCTATTGGCTTTTCTATCGATGATTTATCATCGGAGCCCGATTTCTCATATTTCGAGCCCTACATTCTCACCACCATCCGTCATCTTTTGGATGAAGGGTTCCGACCAGGGATGTGTTACAATATTAACGCTCCGAAAGGCCCCATTTCCGGCCTGCGTTGGACAAGGCAGGCACGCTCGCATTGGGAAAATGAAATGCGTCCGGCAAAAGATGAACAAGGAAAAACGTGTTATTTTCTGGCAGGTTATATGGTGGACGAAGAACCGGAAGCGACTGATACCGATCAATATGCCATCACGCACGGATTTATCAGCATTCAACCTTGCTGTGTAGATATGACGGATTATCACTCGTTGTAAATCACTATGATGGAACGCCTTGATAAATATTGGATTGGAATTGTCATCGGATTGCTTATGCCTTTCTTTTTCATTTGGGCATATATGACTCATTTTCACCTCTGGAGTTCTTGGCAGATGTTTGGAATGAGTCTTTCCGGAACTTGGAGTAAACTCTTGCTCCTCTCTGTTTTTCCCAATATGGCTTTCCTGTTTGTTTTCTATGCCGCTGATGCTTGGCGCCTCGCAAAAGGCATTCTCATCGGCGCTTTGCCATATATGATTACTGCCATTGCTGTCACATTGTAAAATTTCAGCCCTATGACCTATTTCTTTATTGCAGGTGAAGCTTCTGGCGATTTACATGCCTCCAATCTTATTCGCGCTTTGCAGCAAAAGGATTCGTCTGCAAAATTTATCGGATTGGGTGGAGATAAAATGCAAGCTCTTGGTTGCCGGCTTGTACAACATTATCGCAATATGGCATTTATGGGCTTTCTTGCTGTACTGATGAATTTGGATAAAGTACGCACCAATTTTCGTCTTGCTCGTCAGGCACTTTTGGAAGCCCGACCTGATGTTCTTGTGTTAGTGGATTATCCATCTTTTAATCTCCGCATGGCGGAATTCTGTCGGCGGCATCTGCCCGACACGCGCATCGTGTACTATATACCACCAAAAATTTGGGCATGGAAATCCTGGCGTGTTCATAAGATCGCCCGCCTCTCTGATATTATTTTATGTATTTTCCCGTTTGAGCCGGCTTTTTATGCCAAATATGGTTACAAATGTCAATATGTTGGCAATCCGACTATGGATTCCGTGCGCGACTTCCTCGCCACCCATACTGCTGAACGGGAAAATATTATTGCCATTCTTCCGGGGTCCCGCCTTAGTGAGATAAAACATTGTTTGCCTGTCATGCTTGCAGCAGCGCGGAATGTCGTTACGAAATACCATCCGAATACCCGCATTATTGTCACTGCAGCACCGGGAATTGATGATGCCTTTTACACCAATTATCTTGGCGCAAAGGAAGAACTTACCCGTGATACCTATTCCTTGCTGCTCCGTGCCCGTGCTGCCGTTGTCAATTCCGGAACTGCCACACTCGAAACCGCCTTGTTGCATTGTCCGGAAACGGCTGTATATCACATTGCCATGGGATGGTTCATTGGACATTTGCGCCCATTGTTATTTTCCAAGCCGTTTTTCACGCTCGTTAATATCATCCCTGACCGTGAAGTCATTCAGGAACTCATCGCTCATCGTTTCACTCGCAGAAACGTAGAAAAAGAACTTCAACGCCTTCTATCGGAAGATTCGTACCGGCAAGACATGTTGCGCAGTTTCGATGAAATACGCCACACGCTCGGTTCTTTACCCGCGGCAGAAACAGCAGCGAATGCCATTGTTCATCTTTTTACCGACCGACCTGATGACAACGTTTAGTCTTTCTGAATTATCTGACCGCATATTTGATGCGTTGTCTGTATTTTCCGGCGATACACTTTGGGTACGCGCCGAAATAGCTTCAGTTGCCTCCCGTAATGGTCATGGGTATTTCGATCTCGTGGAAAAATCCTCATCCGGAGGCATCGTTGCCCGGCAACGCGCCACTTGTTGGGCAAATATCTTTCCTATGCTATCTGCATATTTTCGGGAGGAAACAGGAATGACTTTGCAAGCAGGACTTCAAGTTCTTATGGAAGTAGAAGTCACTTTTCATGCCGTATATGGTTTGTCACTTAATATTTGCAATATAGATCCCACATACACAATTGGAGATTTGGCACGACAACGACAGGAAACTATCCATCGCTTGCAAGAAGAAGGCGTTTTTGATTTGCAACATAGCCTCACATTACCTACACTTGTTTCCCGTGTCGCCATCATTTCAGCCGAACAAGCGGCAGGGTATGGCGATTTTCAGCATCAAATTCAAGAGTCGGGCTATCGCATTATATGCACCCTCTTTCCTGCTATTGTACAAGGCGAACGGGCTGAGCAATCCATTCTTCAAGCACTCTCTGAAATATCTGAACGAGAACAGGATTTTGATGCTGTTGTTATCATTCGCGGTGGCGGTGCCACAACTGACCTTTCGTGCTTTGATAGTTATTTGATTTCTGCTGCAACTGCCCAATTTCCATTACCCGTTTTAACAGGAATCGGACATACCCGCGATGTCAGCATTCTTGACCTTGTTGCCGCAGTGCCCCTAAAAACCCCCACAGCTGTAGCGGCCTTTCTCATCAATCGTTTTGCCCGGCAGGAAGAGCGTATTCGACTTCTTCGCGGACGACTTCTGCAAACTGCAGAACGGCAAATCTTGATGCGCCGTCATCGTATCGATTTGGTCCGTCAACGCCTCGATCTTTGCTCCCCTGAACGAATTTACAGACTTGGTTATTCTCTTGCTACAATCAATGGACGCATCCTGCGCTCTATCAAAGATATTCGCCCCTATACCATTATTACGACTCACCTTTCCGACGGAGATATTGATTCCATTGTCACTTGCAAATAAATCCCATTCCTATGCGCATACTTCTTTCGCGTCAAATATATGGTTTGATTGTAATCCTTCTCTTCGTTATTATTATACGCACAATTCTTTATTTTCTGCCCACGCCCTCTCCTACGGACGACACTTTTCCTTCGGACAGTACTATTGCTTCTTTTCTTCATACCAATACAAATAAAGACACATTACCTCCTGTATCTCGTAAATGTTTCGATCCTAATACTGCCGATAGTATTACTCTTTTGCAACAAGGTTTCCGTCCATGGCAAGTTCACAATATGCTCCGTTATCGTCTAAAAGGCGGTGTTTGGAGGCATCCTGCAGACATGAAAAAGATATATGGACTCACCGATTCTCTCTACCAACTTATTGAACCTTATGTGTCCATCGCTCCTTTGCCGCAAGATATTCGGCGCGATTCTCTTAAAAGAGTATGGCATATCAAAGATTCTCTTTGGCAAGATTCGATTCGTCAGGATTCTCTTCGCCGAGACTCAATTTACCGCAGCCGCCATTACCACCCCAAACGAGATACCCTCATAGAACTAAATGCCGCTGACACCGATGCGTTACAATATATAAAAGGTGTAGGTAGTGGCATTGCCCGCAACATTGTATATTATCGGCAACAATTGGGCGGCTTTTATGCTGCCAACCAGGTGCGAGAAATTGAAGGACTGGAATTTGTCAACTGGGATTCCATTGTTCCCCATTTCCGTGTAGACACCGACTCCATTCATCCTATATTCGTCAATCGCTGCAGTCTCAAACGTCTTACGCAGCATCCTTATATCCGTTTTTCTACTGCCAAGTCAATCTATACACTCCGTCGGAATCGGATTCGGCTGCATGGAATGGAGGAACTACAAGAGGTGTTGACTGAAGAAGAGGCAACGCGCCTTCGCCCTTATTTGGATTTCGGTAAATAGCATTTGTCATCGGAAAATCTTTTCGAAGCGAATCCAATATCCCTAACGGGTTATCCAACAAGTGATGCAATGAGAAAAAGACTTGTCCTTTCACTTCGGGTATGGAATCATGTATTCGCATTTGGCGGCATAGTTCATTAGGGATTGCCCATACAGACCCACGTTTTTTGCGGTATTGTTCTGCCGGAAGCTGCTTAGGATCAATCAGTTGGTAAGGAGCCATGCCTATGTACAACCGCGTTTGGAAACAATTTTTTGCCCACCAATAGGCCAGTGTCCGATGGTCTGCTGCTTGACTTCCGATTGGCCAGTATAGTTGCGGCACCACATAATCTATCCAACCTTTTTCCATCCACAAACGCACATCCGCATATAGTTCATCGTAATTTTGCAGACCGGAAGTGGCACTGCCATATACGGAGTCGCTCGATAGATTGCGCCAAATGCCAAATGGTGATATACCGAAATCCACCCATGGCTTTATTGATTTGATGGTATCATGCAATTCCTGAATAGCCATATTCACATTGTTTCGGCGCCAATCATTTATATTATCAAATCCCCGCGGATGAGCATGGAAACATTTGGCATCCGGCAATTGCGTCTTATGATCCGGATACGGATAAAAATAATCATCCATATGGATGGCATCTATGTCATAACGACGGACAATATCCGCCACTACGCGGCATAACCAAGCACGAGTCTCATCCAATCCGGGTTCAAAATACCACTGACCTGCGTATTGCCAAAACATCTCACGATGCTTTCGGAATATATGGTCAGACGATAATTCGGCAATTGATTGGTCTTTCAGGGTCACACGATACGGATTGATCCAAACATGTATTTCCATACCGCGTTTATGGCTTTCGCGCACCATCATTTCCAGTGGGTCGTATGGAATATCATTGTTTTGTCCCTGTCTTCCTGTCAACCAAACGCTCCACGGCTCCAGTTCCGACTGATAGAGGGCATCTGCTGTCGGGCGGGCTTGGAAAACAACGGCCGTCATCCCTTCTTCCTGCATTTTGTCCAACAGAGACAGCATCTCTTGCTGTTGCATTTGGGTATTACCAACAGCTTCTTTCGATGGCCAATCAATATTTGCCACTGTGCTGAACCAAGCCGCACGGAACGGTTTGCCGGATTCAGCCGTCAGCGCGCTGAACATAATTACGCATAGTATGATATATCGTCGAAACATATACTTTATTTTCGTATTTCGCTGCAAAGGTACTGCTTTTTTTTGAAAAAACAGCGATTAAAATATAAAAAATTCCATTTTTCTTAAAATTTATTTGGTGGTATCAACAAAATGTAGTACTTTTGCACTCGATTTCGAAACAAGAACCATGCAAACAGTCAGCTTATATTGCTTCTGGTGCTGTCCGACGAATAGTTGTTGGTAGTTCTTGTGTGTCCGAAATTAGAATAGAAAAGACTTTTTTCATCAGCGACCTACCAACATGCTTGTTCGGTGGGTCGCACTCTTATAGTATAAAAACCGTAGAAGCAAAAAAAAACACTCATATTAATTAATACAAAAAACTATGATTTACCAAAATCTCACCGACCTTATCGGTCGTACGCCTCTCTTGGAAATGAAAGGCTTGGAAGGACAAGTGGCACGCTTGATTGTCAAATTGGAGTATTTCAATCCGGGTGGCAGTGTCAAAGATCGCATTGCGCTGGCAATGATTGAAGATGCTGAACAAAAAGGATTACTCAAACCAGGTGCCACCATTATTGAACCCACTAGCGGAAACACCGGAGTTGGACTTGCATGGGTCGGAGCTGCAAAAGGCTATCATGTCATCCTTACCATGCCGGAAACCATGTCCGTAGAACGCCGTAATTTATTGAAAGTTTATGGCGCAGAATTGGTGCTTACTCCCGGTGCTAACGGAATGAAAGGTGCCATTGCCAAGGCAGAAGAACTGAATCGTGAAATTGCGGGTTCTGTCATTCTCGGGCAATTTATCAACCCTGCCAATCCTGCTATACACGAGCGCACTACGGGCGAAGAAATATGGAATGACACGGAAGGAAAAGTGGATATTTTCGTTGCCGGTGTCGGAACAGGAGGAACCGTTAGCGGCTCTGGTAAAACGCTCAAAAAGCATAATGCAGCCGTGAAAGTTGTGGCTGTCGAACCGGCCTCATCGCCTGTTTTGAGTCAAGGTGTTGCAGGTGCACACAAGATTCAAGGAATTGGCGCAGGGTTTGTGCCGGAAACCTACAACGGAAGCGTCATTGATAAAATTATGACCATTACCAACGAAGAGGCGTTCGAAGGACAACATCTACTTTCGCACAACAAAGGTCTTTTGGTCGGCATCTCTTCGGGCGCAGCCTTTATGGCAGCACTCAAATTAGCAAAACAACCGGAGAATGCTGGCAAAATGATTGTCGCTTTACTTCCGGATACCGGCGAACGTTATCTCTCTCTCTTGGCGCAATAATGCCGTTTAATGAATTTTTGTAACCTTTTTTAACCAAAAATTTGTTTAATCAAAATAAATGTTGTATCTTTGCCGTTCCATTTGAAAAAACAAACCAATTATGAACAACAATCAGGAAATCCCGTATAAAATTTATCTCTCGGAAGATGAAATGCCCACGCATTATTATAACATGCGTGCTGATATGAAACAAAAGCCGTCTCCCTTACTCAACCCTGCCACGCATCAGCCCATGACGTTGGACGAGCTCAGTGGCGTTTTCTGCCGGGAATTGGCGCAACAAGAGTTGGATGACAAAACTCCCTATTTTGACATTCCGGCCGAGATTCGGCAATTCTACAAAATGTACCGTCCGTCACCGGTGGTACGAGCCTATGAACTGGAGCGCGTTTTGGGAACGCCTGCACACATCTACTATAAGTTCGAGGGAAACAACACCAGCGGTAGCCACAAACTCAATTCCGCTATCGCCCAAGCCTATTACGCAAAAAAGCAAGGTTTGAAAGGCGTCACCACCGAAACAGGTGCCGGCCAATGGGGAACGGCACTCTCCATGGCTTGCGGATACCTCGGATTGGATTGCCGTGTCTATATGGTTAAAACCTCGTACGAGCAAAAACCTTTCCGCAAGGAAGTAATGCGCACCTATGGTGCGAGTGTCACACCTTCTCCGTCTGATACCACCGAAGTCGGGCGTAAAATTCTGGCAGAACACCCGAACACAACCGGCAGTCTCGGCTGCGCCATCTCCGAAGCCGTTGAATATGCGGTTACACACGAAGGGTATCGCTATGTATTAGGAAGTGTACTTAATCAGGTTCTACTCCATCAAAGTATTATCGGTCTAGAGGCCAAAACCGCACTGGACAAATACAACATCGTGCCCGATGTTATCATCGGTTGCGCAGGAGGCGGCTCCAATCTCGGAGGACTGATTGCTCCGTTTATGGGACAGAAGTTGCGCGGAGAGGCCGACTATCAGATTATTGCCATTGAGCCTGCATCTTGTCCGAGTTTCACGCGCGGTGTATACGCGTACGATTTCTGCGATACAGGTATGATATGTCCGCTGGCAAAGATGTACACACTGGGATGCGATTTCATCCCCTCTGCCAACCACGCCGGCGGTTTGCGTTATCACGGCATGAGTCCTGCCTTGTCTGAACTGTATCATCAAGGACTGATGGAAGCACGCAGTGTGATTCAAACCGATGTCTTCGACGCCGCCGTTCTTTTCGCTCGCGCAGAAGGCACCCTGCCCGCCCCCGAAAGCAGCCACGCCATCCGTGTCGCTATTGATGAGGCTTTACGGTGCAAGGAAACGGGTGAAAGCAAGAATATCCTCTTCGGTCTGACCGGAACAGGCTATTACGACCTGTATGCCTATGCCCAATACAATGACCATACCATGACGGACTATATTCCTACCGACGAGGACCTCAAGCGTTCGCTGGACAAACTGCCCAAGATGGACTAAAAGCGTTGGAGAACATAAATCGAAAGTGCGGCATTCTTTTGAAGGCTGCACTTTCTTCTTTACAAAAACGTCAGAAAAAGTAGGCTGAAGATGAGGTCATCTTCCTGTAATGTGTTATTTATATACTATAATGCTCTAATCTTCAGCCACCTCGCAAATGGTCATAAATTCCGAGTCATTTTTGGCTTGGAATTTTTCTTTTTTGGCTCATCGGTTCAGAGCATCAGAGAAATCGGGTTTCCGGGTAATCTGCTAATCTGCCCAAATCAGACTGTTTTTTCGGTCTGATTGTTTCAATACACACGCACGATGGAAGGGAAAAACAGGTTCAAATAGTATATAATTGACCTGTAATGTCGGCTCCAGCAACCGATGAGCATACGATGAGCATACGATGAGCATACATTGAAAACAGCGGGGTAACACGAGGCAAAAAGGAAAGAGAAAGGAATAAGGATAAAAAAAATCCCCCACTCTGCGGTGAGAGAGGGGGATTGGGAGTGCAAAGGTAGTAATAATTTTTGAGATGTGCAAGAGAATTTGGGAAAAAAGTAGCAAGAAATGGGGATTTAGGGGAAAATCAGAAATTCGGAGAAATAAATCTCCTTTTATGGCAGAAAAAAGCCCGATGGTTAGATCGGGCCATAACTAAATATAAACAAAAGAATTAATCACATTTCCAAGTAGAGATTTCATCAAGTCGCATTCTGGAATATCCGCGTGTACTATATTCCGCACGAGTACTCTGTCCATTGTCTGCACTAGTAATAGCACTAGTTACGTATTCCCAAGAACCATCACTCACTAGTTTTCCATATAATTTATATGAGGCAGAACATCTGCTCCCAGAGAAATTATCAAAGCTTACAACGAATGTCTTACCTTCATTAATATAATCGCCAGTTACACTAGCTCCGCTTACGTAAGAACATGATCCAGGAGGTTCTGCATTGGTGTAAGAATAAATTCCCCCACCAAGAACAAGAGCACAAATTACCCCCATAACAATCATTAACTTTTTCATTTTTTCATTTGCTCACTTATATCCCATCGAGCATCGGTTTTAATAGATTTTGATTGAGTTTGTTTTTCCTGCTCTTACGGCTTCGCAGGTCTTGCCCCGTTTGAAGAGTAACGGCTCTCTATTGTGCCGCTTGCCATTTTATCTTCAAATAAGGAACAAAAAATATGAGCGCTCCCTATCCCTCTGAGGCTGTAGGAAATGCCCATTCACCGATAAGTCACGCCCATATACACTATGGACGTTTGCAGACTTATTATTGGTGAATCTCTTAAACTTCCTACATTTCAGAGGCCCAATAAATCGCAAACGCGAAAAACCAATATGTCATTTTTAACGTCAATTAAAGACGGTCATTCTTAAATGACGCTGCAAAGATACTACATTTTTTGTATCTGTGCAAATTATTAGAGATATTTTTTTCTCTTTTTTGATATTTTGTGCAAATAGGGTGTGTTTTGACACAAAATACACGATGTTATTGCGCAACGCTTTGCGCTTACTCCGGTTTAAGGTCGCAGAGAGGACGAGAGTTATTATTTGTCCAATTCTTCTTTCAGGTAGCTATATACATAGCCGGAAGACTGGAAATACAAGCCTGTTTTCGGGTCGTTGCTTAATCAATTGAACCGTGATAGAGAATCATAGATTACCTCCTTTCCTTTGGCAGTATTCTTGCAAGGTTTGCAAGTTATCCTCTACGGAAAGCGTGTGCATAATATTATAGTGTTTTTCGCACAAAGCCAACGCTCCATACTGTTGTAGATAGCGGTATGATTGCTCCTCTGACAGTTTATGCAAGTGAGCAAATTCCGCCACAAGCAACACAAGGTACTCAATCTTCTCTATAACTATTTTCGCCATACTAATTACAAGTCTTTGCAACTTTGGGCTGCAAAGGTAGTGATAATTTTTGATATGTGCAAGAGAATTGGGAAGAAAGTGTGAGAGAATATGATTTTTTAGGAGGAAGATGGGAAAAAGTGCGAAAATTGTATTATTGTCCTGTTTTTTTTGATTTTTATTTGCTCAATTCAAAAATAAGTAGTATCTTTGCGGTATGAAACAGTATTATACCCTAATAGCCATATTTGTATTGTCGCTTGCGACAAGTTGCACCTCCAAGACACGCACACTTCCTTCGGCGACAGGAAGTATCTATGAATGTATTGTTGTTTCGCCCTCAAGCGGCTGTCAGGCGATAGTGGACACTATGCAAGCCGATATACCCTGTTTGCCACAGATGGAGCCGTACTTCAATGTTTCGCAAGTGCGGAATGGAGACTTTGACGACTTCCTCAAGTCAGCGAGAAACATTCTTTTGGTGGATATAGATGCCCAGCGATATGTGGAGCCTCGCGTACATTTCTACCGCGACCGCTATAGCAAACCTCAGGCTTATTGCCGTCTGCAAGCGCCGGACACGCTGAGTCTCAAGGAGTGGTGGGCAACAAACGGTGCGGTGGTGCGAAACTGGTTTGTTCGTGAAGAGTTGGCTCGGCAAGGGAAATTCCTTCGGGGCAGTACAAACAAAAAAGCGCGAAATGCCCTTATGAAGCATACGGGATGTGACATTCTCGTGCCAGAAGACTACCAGTTGGTGAAAGATTCGGCGGATGTTCTGCTCTGCTGCAACAACAAAGGACCGATGCTTCGGTATCTGGTGGTATATAGTTATCCTTATACGGACGCGAACACCTTTACGAAGGAGTATCTATGTTCGAGGCGCGATAGTGTGATGAGAGGGCTCATTTCGGCGTCTGTTCCTGGTTCGTATATGGGTACAGAGTATAAAGTCTTTCCTCCTCAGATGAAAAATGTGGCAGCGTTGAAAAAAGATTCGCTTGGCGGATTCTATGGCACGGAGCTTCGCGGTTTATGGCGCGTATATAACGGTGAGGCTATGGGCGGTCCGTTTGTGAGTCATTCGCGTTTGGATATGGTGAACGGACGCGTTGTAACAGCAGAAGTGTTCATCTATGCAGCGGGACAAAAGAAACGCAACGCCCTCCGACAGGCGGAAGCCATTCTCTATACGCTGCAACTACCGGAAGAACTACACATGAATAAGAACAACTCCAATACCGACAAACCATAAACACACATTCCATTCAGGTATGACCAAATATATCTTTGTAACCGGAGGCGTGGCCTCTTCTTTGGGCAAGGGAATTCTTGCCGCATCATTGGGAAAGTTGCTGCAGGCACGGGGATTTCGGGTAACCAACCAAAAGTTGGATCCTTATATCAATATCGACCCAGGCACACTGAATCCCTATGAGCACGGCGAATGTTATGTCACAGAAGATGGCCATGAAGCAGACCTTGATTTGGGGCACTACGAGCGTTTTCTTAACATCCGTACCCACAAGGAAAATAATATCACCACAGGACGTATCTATCAGACTGTGATAGAAAAAGAGCGTCGGGGTGACTATCTCGGTAAAACCGTGCAAGTCATTCCGCATATCACCGATGAAATCCGCCGCAACATTATGGCGTTCGGTCAAAATGACGAATTCGATTTCGTTATCACCGAAATAGGGGGGACTGTGGGAGACATTGAAAGTCTGCCTTACATAGAAACCGTGCGTCAGATTAAGTGGGAATTGGGGCGCGATTGCCTCTGCATACATCTCACCTATTTGCCATACCTCAATGCAGCACAAGAACTGAAAACCAAACCCACGCAGCACTCGGTAAAAGATTTGCAGCAGGCAGGCGTTCAACCTGATATCATCATTCTTCGCACCGAACATCCCGTGCCGGACGAAATCCGTCGCAAAGTAGCATTGTTCTGTAATGTGGATTCCGAAGCCGTTATTCCTTCGGAGGATGCACCTTCCATCTATCGCGTACCGCTTAATATGCAGGCTTTGCATTTGGATGATGTAGTGCTCCGCAAAACAGGTTACAATCCCTGCGAAGTTCCTAAAGCCGATATGCGGGATTGGAACCAATTCCTTCATAAACTGGAAAGTGCTACGGAAGAAGTGCATATTGCCCTTGTCGGAAAATATGTTCAGTTGCAGGATGCGTATAAATCCATCCATGAATCGCTTTCCCATGCAGCCGCTTACAGTGACCATAAATTGGTACTGACTTCTATTCTCTCCGATGATATTACAGAAGACAACATTGCTTCTTACCTCAAAGGGCAGCAGGGAGTGATTGTTGCTCCGGGATTTGGCAAGCGAGGCATGGAAGGTAAGTTCATTGCTTTGCGTTACACCCGTGAGCATGGCATTCCGACCATGGGTATTTGTCTCGGTATGCAGGCTATGGCCATCGAGTTCGCACGCAATGTTTTGGGGTATAAGGACGCACATTCCACAGAGATGGAACCCGATACTCCTCATAACATCATTGATATGATGGAAAGTCAAAAAGGCAACAGCCATCTTGGCGGAAGTATGCGCTTGGGGGCTTATCCATGCACGTTGCGCAATGATAGTCGTGTCGCACAGATTTATGGCACGCAGAATATCTCCGAGCGTCATCGCCATCGCTACGAATTTAACCATCAGTATCAAAAGGAATTTGAAGTACACGGAATGCACTGTGTAGGCATCAATCCGGATACGGATTTGGTTGAAATCATTGAATTAGAGGGACATCCCTGGTACATCGGAACACAATTTCATCCTGAATATTCATCTACAGTTCTTCATCCGCATCCGTTGTTCATATCCTTCGTGCAGGCGGCAGAGAAAACAAAAAGAGAAAATTAAACGCTATGTCTCAGACCGAACTCATACAATCCATCCGCCGGATGGCACAGGAAAAAGATGCTGTCATTATGGCGCATTACTATCAGCGTCCGGAAATTCAAGAAGCTGCCGATTTTATTGGTGACTCGTTGGCTTTGGCGCAACAGGCACGAAAAACGGATGCCAAGATTATCGTGATGTGTGGCGTACATTTCATGGCGGAAACAGCAGCAATTCTTTGTCCCGACAAAAAAGTCCTTATCCCCGACCCGACTGCGGGATGTTCGCTGGCGGATAGTTGCCGTGCCGAAGAACTGAAAGCCTGGAAGGAGCGACATCCTGAGTATAAAGTGGTATCCTATGTCAATACCACTGCGGCAGTGAAGGCTCTTACCGATATTGTTGTTACAAGTAGCAATGCGCTTAAGATTGTCAATCAATTCCCTGCGGACGCCAAACTTCTGTTTGGTCCTGATCGGAACCTCGGTGCCTATATCAATGCTCAAACGGGTAGAAATATGGAGTTGTGGAATGGCGGTTGCCACGTTCATTCACGATTCTCCGTTGAAGCACTTCTGACCCTTAAGCAACAATATCCCAATGTGCCGGTATTGGCACACCCTGAATGCAAACAGGTTATTCTGAACATCAGTGATGTAATCGGTTCCACACAAGCTTTATTGAACTATGTAAAAGCCCACACCGATACACCAAGGTTCATTATTGCCACAGAACCGGGAGTTATTCACGAAATGCAGAAAGCTTGTCCTGAGGCAGAGTTTATTCCTGTTCCGCCGGAAATAACGGAAGGGGTTGGCTGTTCGTGTAATGAGTGTGAATATATGCGGCAAAACACTCTTGAAAAGCTGTATGCCTGTCTGCGCGACGAAACCGGTGTTGTATCCGTTCCTACGGATATGGCTCGCGAAGCCCTCAAACCCATTGAGAAAATGTTAGCGATGAGCAAATGAGCAAAGAACGTGTACTGATGGCGATGTCCGGCGGTATTGACAGCAGTGTTGCTGCCATGCTGTTGCTTGAACAAGGCTATGAATTAATAGGCTGCACCTTCCGTACATTTGATTCCATACGCGAATCTTGCCTTACCAAAGAGAAGGGCTGTTGTTCCGTTGACTCTATTATGGAAGCCAAGCATTTAGCGCAACAATTGGGATTTGAGCATCACATTGTTGATTTCCGTCAAACTTTCCGCGATAGCGTTATCCGTAATTTCATTGATGAATATAAAGCAGGGCGCACTCCAAATCCATGCGTTATCTGTAATTCACATATCAAATGGGGAGTTCTGATAGATAAAGCGCGCGAATTGGGTTGTTCCCGTATTGCAACAGGGCATTATGCCCGCATCTCGCAACATAACGGACACTTTTATTTGCGTCGTGCTGCTGATACCCAAAAAGATCAGACCTATTTCTTGTGGATGCTAACCGAAGATAATCTTCGCCAAACACTTTTCCCGCTTGGAGATCTTACAAAGTCTGAAGTACGGGAGATTGCCAGAAAGCATGGTTTCGAAAAACTCTCCCAAAAGCGCGAGTCACAAGAAATCTGTTTCATCCCTGACAATGATTACCGCCGTTTTCTTGCTTCAGAAGGCTGTAATCCTCCATCAGGGAACTACCTCTCTGCGGAAGGGCATATTCTCGGGCATCATCAAGGCTATACATCCTATACAATCGGTCAACGCAAGGGGCTAGGTATTGCATTGGGCGAACCGGCTTTTGTCACCCGTATCAATGCCACCACGAATGAGGTTACCTTGGGGCGTCATGATGACCTTTACACGCATACAGTCCGACTACGTTCTGCCCGATTCTCCGGAAACTCCGAACGTCCGGTTATGGCGCAAATCCGCTATCGAAGTACTCCGTCTGAGGCAAAAATAGTAATTAACCAAACACCGATGACTGCGAATATGCAACCATCGGCATTTGCTCTCTATTTTACAGACCCTGTTTGGGCAGTTACACCCGGACAAAGTTGCGTTATCTATCAAGATGACCTATTGGTCGGTGCCGGTTTGATTGACCAGGAGGATTATTTCACCTCCTGACCCATCATATCATACATGTGACCGTCACGAAGGATATAAACATGACCGTCAATCAATACTTTGGATACGGCCTTTCTGTCTTGATTTTGTGTTTGCACTTCCTCTATTGCAGTTGGCAATTCCACCTCCGATTCTACATCTATGGAGAGTATGAAAAATGCCTTTGTCAACTTTGAAGCACGGATTTCAAGATTTCCCTGCTCTTTGTTTGTATTTACAAAACGATAGTCCGTTGCGGAAGAAGAAAGAGATTGAGTCGTACCAATCTGTTTTCCGCCGATATAAACAGAAAGTGAGCCACTGGCTTTGCTGGCAACAGAAGCATTTACTACAACTTCACTCAAGACACACTCTGCAGTGTTGGTGGTAGAGAATGAAACTGTTCCCGCTGTATTTTTAGCAGAACCTATCTGATAACCACGTCCGTTTACATCCCATTGCTGTACCTTGCCTGCACCAAGGGTAAGATTCCAAGTGTAGTTACCCAATGAATTGGCACCTGTACTAATCTGCTTGTTTTTTGAGAATGTATAACTATAGTCATCACAGGGAAGAACATCTATCGTATCGTGAGATACAGAAACCACACATTGGGAGGTGTAACCACCATCGAGTGATGTGGCCGTTATGACAGACGTACCCGCTTTGACGCCTTCAACAATTCCCGTTGCAGAAACAGTAGCCACACCTGGTTCACTACTTTTCCAATTCACTTTCTTTACCGTTGCATCTGCAGGGGAAACCGAAGCAGACAACGCTCCTTTCTCTTTGATGCGAAGATTCACCGTATTGGGAGTGACGCGCACACCTGTTACATGCACAGTGTCAATCACGGCAGGACGAACCCCCAGCAAAGCATCAAGTTCTACAGAAAAAACATAATTTCTACCATCGGGCTTAAGAAAAGAAAGAATACAATAGTTATTGCCATAACCTTCCCACCCCCAATTGATGTGGAAATAACCACTGGAGTTTCTACCGTCACATATAAATTCATGTCCGCTGTCAGAATCTTCACCTCCCATCAATACAGGACGGCCTTCTTCAAGTTCAGTATTAAAATATCGGGTGAATGTTGTATCGGAAACGGACCATTCTGCCGGTATATCGGCAATTGGTTTTCTTTTAGCACGAGAATAAGCACTCCTGGAATAGGTGGAAATAAATTTATCCACGTTGTAGCCAAAATACTTCTTAAGCGCATACCCCATATCGTCAGTCCATGCACCACTACCGCCAAAGGTATCCCCACCGTAAGCCATCTCACAACTTACGCCGCACGCGTACATCAGCGTAGCAACCGCGTTTTTCTGAGCTGTCGTAGAGGATACATCTTCATAAGCGGGAAGCATATTATCCCAGTCAAACGTAATCTGCGAGAAATCCAGTGACAAAGTCGTCGTATCTGTATAATAGCAATCCTCGTCCAAACAGTTTTCCCATACATAGGAAAATTTATCCATACCTGTTTGCGGATAACGCCATTTGTACATCAGTTGCGCAGCTGCCGTTGCAACACACCCTGTGAGAGAACGGGTATTGTCCAACTTGTCTATGGGGCAAAGATTGTTATACGGTTTCTCTTGATACCATGTAATTTCCTTACCCTCTTTATTAACTAACAATGGAGCAATCGGTGTTACCATCGGCTGTTTCTTCGGAGCTGCATTTTCTTCATTTATAACACTCATTTGCTCCTGCAAGTAACGCAACCAAAAACGGAAATTGGGATTGATTGTTGCAATATCGAATTGCCCTTGCTCACCATAGACCAACACATCCGGTGCCAAGTCATCACCACTGACAATTACATAGCCTGCATTATTTTCCTGATTAAAAACATAATATGCCGCCTGTTCACTGTTTATTTTGCGCTCTGTATGCGCCAAACGCATATTTCCTGCCTTACGATCCGTACGATGAGCACGACGAAGAGAGGGTTGTGAATTCGTAAACCGTGCAGCTATTTCAGCGGCCTCGGCCGGAGTTCGTTCTTCTGCCATAGCCGTTACAGCTAACAGAAGGAGAATACATAAAAATTGCTTTCGCATAATTATTTTTTGTTTTATATGATCTGTTTTTTGACTTTTCAAGAACCATCAAGCGACCTCTTTTCGAAGCCGCTTGACGTTGTATGGAGTAGCTCTCAACTTCCGTTCCTTAATCTTGGAACTTAGCGCAAAGGAACTCGCGGTTCAATCGGGCAATATTTGCCAGACTTACTGATTTAGGGCACTCGGCTGCGCAAGCACCGGTATTGGTGCAGTTGCCGAAACCCAGTTCGTCCATCTTAGCTACCATTGCTTTTGCACGGCGGGATGCCTCTACTTTACCTTGCGGCAGTAGTGCCAGTTGAGAAACTTTGGCCGATACGAAGAGCATTGCCGAGCCGTTTTTGCAAGCTGCAGCACAAGCACCACAGCCAATGCAGGATGCAGCATCCATTGCTTCATCAGCTACCGGCTTGGGAATGGGTATGGCATTGGCATCGGGTACACCACCTGTATTTACACTCACGAAACCACCTGCTTGCATAATTTTGTCATAAGCAGAGCGATCCACCATCAAATCTTTGATAATTGGGAAAGCACGGCTGCGCCAAGGTTCCACCGTGATAGTTTCTCCGTCATGGAAATGACGCATGTGCAACTGACAGGTTGTGATAGCACTATCAGGTCCATGCGGATGACCATTCACATACATCGAACACATACCGCAGATACCCTCACGGCAATCGTGATCAAATGCGATAGGATCCTTATGCTCTGCGATAAGTTGTTCGTTCAAAATGTCAATCATTTCAAGGAAAGATGCTCCTTGGAAAATATGATTCAGTTCATAGGTCTCAAAATGACCCGGCGCTTTGGGCCCCGCTTGACGCCAAACGCGCACTTTGATATTTATGTAGCTATCCATGGTTATTATGCTTTGTAGTTACGTGTTTTACGTTCAGTAAATTCGTAGTCCAACGGCTCTTTAATGAGTTCGGGCTCTTTATCCTCTCCCGTATATTTCCAGCAGGCAACATACGAGAACTTGTCATCCTGACGGAGAGCTTCACCTTCCTCTGTCTGATATTCCTCACGGAAGTGACCACCGCAGGACTCTTCTCTATTAAGGGCATCTATCGCCATTAATTTACCTATTTCGATAAAGTCTGCCAGACGGAGGGCTTTCTCTAATTCGTTATTAAGCGCATCTGCCTTGCCGGGGATATAAACATTTGTCCAGAAGTCTTTTTTGATTTCATCAATCTTCTTAATGGCTTCTTTCAGGCTTTCGGCAGTACGTCCCATTCCTACGAAATCCCACATCACAAGACCAAGACGTTTGTGAATGGAATCAACAGAATGTTCTCCCTGAATAGACATCAGTTTCTCAATCTTGTCATTGACCGCTTTTTCCGCAGCTGCAAACTCCGGCAGGTCTGTGGACATACGAGGTACACCGATTTGGTCTGCCAAGTAGTTCTGAATGGTGTACGGCAAAACGAAATAACCGTCAGCCAAGCCTTGCATCAAAGCGGAGGCACCCAAACGATTCGCTCCGTGGTCGGAGAAATTGGCCTCACCAATGCAGAACAAACCTTTCACACTGGTTTGGAGTTCATAATCCACCCAAATACCACCCATTGTATAGTGAATGGCAGGGAATATCATCATCGGATTCTCATACGGGTTCTCATCTACAATCTTCTCATACATCTGGAAAAGGTTACCATATTTTTGAGCAACCACATCTTTTCCGAGACGCTGGATAGCATCAGAGAAATCCAAGAATACGGCCAAACCGGTATTGTTGACACCATAACCTTTATCGCAACGCTCCTTGGCAGCACGCGAAGCCACGTCACGAGGAACCAGGTTTCCGAATGCAGGATAACGACGCTCCAAATAGTAGTCGCGATCCTCTTCCGGAATATCGCGTCCCTTTATCTCACCTGCCTGCAGGCGTTTCGCATCTTCCAATTTCTTCGGAACCCAAATGCGGCCGTCATTACGCAGAGACTCCGACATAAGGGTCAATTTGGACTGGAAGTCACCATGCTTCGGAATACATGTGGGGTGAATCTGTGCATAGCAGGGATTGGCGAAATAAGCACCATGACGATACATCTGCATTGCAGCTGAACCATTAGAAGCCATCGCATTGGTAGAAAGGAAGAATGTGTTTCCGTATCCACCCGTACCCACAACTACAGCGTGCGCAAAGAAGCGCTCTATGCGGCCTGTAACCAAATTGCGGGCAATGATACCACGAGCACGTTTTTCACCGTTCTCATCGGCAATCATTACGATATCCAACATCTCATAGCGCGTATACATCTTCACTTTGCCTTTACCTATTTGGCGGCTCAGTGCGCTATAGGCGCCCAGCAAGAGTTGCTGACCGGTTTGACCTTTGGCATAGAACGTACGACTAACTTGGGCACCGCCAAACGAACGGTTATCCAACAAGCCTCCGTATTCGCGGGCGAAAGGTACACCTTGCGCTACGCATTGGTCAATAATATTATTGGAAACCTCAGCCAAACGATAGACATTGGCTTCACGGGCACGATAGTCACCACCCTTAATGGTATCATAATACAGACGATAGACTGAATCACCATCGTTTTGATAGTTCTTTGCCGCATTGATACCACCTTGAGCGGCTATTGAGTGTGCGCGACGAGGCGAATCTTGAATACAGAAGTTCAGCACATTGAACCCCATCTCTGCCAACGAAGCGGCGGCAGATGCACCTGCCAAACCCGTGCCCACAACAATCACGTCAAGACGACGTTTATTGGCAGGGTTCACCAGTTTCTGATGGTCTTTATAGTTCGTCCACTTCTTCTCTAATGGACCTTCCGGTATTTTCGCCATTTTGGGGGTGATGATGTTTTCACCCTTGACTGCAGCTTTCACTGTGTCAGCAATCTTTTGTGCTGCAGCCTGTATATCTTCCTTGTTTATCATAATCTTAGAATCAATCCGGTTACACATTAGGCGCACATTTGACCGATGTTAACACCCAGAAAATAGAATACCACAATCATAAAGAGTCCTACGGCAACGGTGGCAAATATGGTGCCGATTACTTTGATACGTTTGAGCCAAATGAGATTGCTCCATCCCATTGTCTGCAGGGCAGACCAAACACCATGACTCAAGTGGAACCACAAGGCGCAGAGCCAAACGATGTAAACCAAGCAATACACGATGCCGCACCAACCGTTAGTAAACAAATCGGTGACAATTGCCGAACCGTCTTGGGGGTCAAACATAGATGTTTCCACACCCGTCAACTCGGCATATTGCATTTTGTACCAGAAATTGTAGAGGTGCAAGCAGAGACCCAATACGACAATGATACCTAATGCCAACATGTTCTTGGATGCCCAATCCACACCTTCCTGACGAGCCTCGATGGCATAACGGTCGTTGCCGCGAGCTGCACGATTCTGGATGGTCAGAATGATGGCATACACAAAATGCACAACCACGCCTAATGCCAGAACCATTGTGCCGGCAAGCGCATACCAATTGGCGCCCAACATAGCGCAGATCCAATTGTACCCCTGCGTCCCGAACACATCGTCAATGACGAGGCAGAGGTTCATACTGCCATGAAACAGCAGGAAAAGGACCAAAAACAGACCTGTAATGCTCATAATGAACTTACGGCCGATAGATGAATCTTTTAACCACATAGATTTTTGTTATTTTTATAGTATTTTTAGTATTTGTTACACACAAAAGCCTGCAAAGATACTCTTTTTTTTTGATACTACCAAATCTTTTGTCAAAAATTGCACAAAATAGGGTGTAACTTTATTTTTTCCGAACTATTCGGCATCATTTTCTTCCGAATCCGGCTCATCCACCCTACGCTGGTAGTGGTAGGACGAATAATCCTTATCCTTCGAACTATCCAGTCGGGGATAACGGCGCCAAGGCATATGCCAATCCGGCCATTTCCAGTCGCCTTTTTTCCACAAAAGCAACAATAGCAGTCCGAAAAGCATACCACCCAAATGGGCAAAATGCGCCACATTATCCCCTGTAATATGCGAGAATCCGGCAAACAATTCTATTGCCGCATATATAATGACGAATGTGCGTGCACGTATGGGAATCGGGAGGAAGAGGAGGAACATCGGAATATCGGGGAATAGCCATCCGAAAGCCAACAAGATTCCGAAAACCGCACCGGAAGCACCAATGGTAACCACCACGTCAACATATTGCGTGGCCACAACCTCAACAGGATAGGACTGCAGCAAGTTCGTCACCCGCACCGCCCATACTGCCTCCTGGGCAATGGCGGCACCCAATCCGCACACCAAATAGTAAAACAAATACTTCTGTGTACCCCATTCGCGTTCCAAAACAGGACCAAACATCCATACTGCAAACATATTGCAGAACAGATGCCCGAAATCGGCATGAAGAAACATGTATGTAAACGGCTGCCACCAATGAAAACCGGAAGCAGTGACAAAATGCAGCCCCAACAAAGAACTAAGCATTATGCCATGACGGCGCATGGAGAGATCCAACAAAAAAACCAACAGGTTTATCAATAGCAAATTCCGCGTAACGACAGGGATATTTCTCATGGTCAGTACTGTATTATTGTTTTGTATTTTTGTTTATATTTCAGTTATTTTCCGTTGATTTGAGTGTGTAAAACGACTATTTATTGCAAAAAGTGAACTTTTCATGCATTTTTTTTTCATTTTTATTTGGTGATTCAAAAAAAAGTTGTACCTTTGCAGCGGAATCAGGATTATGGAACGAACCAAATCTAAAAAGATACCCAATTATTAACCCTCAAAATTTGTATCACTATGAACAAATCCGAACTCGTTGCTGCCGTTGCAGCAAAGGCTGAAATGTCAAAGGTAAACGCTGCTGCAGCTGTTGATGCTGCTATGGAAGCTATCATCGAAACTCTCAAGAAAGGCGAAAACGTTCAACTTATCGGTTTCGGTACTTTCGCAGTTGTTAAGAAAGCTGCTCGTCAGGGTATGAACCTCCAAACCAAGCAGAAAATCACTATTCCTGCTCACAAAGTGGTTAAGTTCAAAGCCGGTGCCAAGATGGCTCTCTAAGCTTTCACTTTTAGCTTTAAATGAAAAAGGAGTTGCTCTTAAGAGTGACTCTTTTTTTCGTGTCGTCTTATCATAGATCACTCCAATAGATCCGGCCGACGTTCTTGGGTATGCCGGAGACTCTCTTCGTAGAGCCATTCATCTATTTTTGCTTGATTGCCGGAAATCAGTATATCCGGCACTTTCCATCCCTTGTATTCCGCCGGACGGGTGTAAACACCGGGTTCCAGCAGTCCGTCTTGGAAAGAATCGTTGAGCGCACTTGTCTCATCGCCCAGGGCTCCGGGCAACAGGCGCACAATGGCATCCGTCATAATGGCGGCAGGCATTTCTCCTCCTGTCAAGACATAATCACCGATGGTGTATTCCTTTGTTATCAGATGGTCACGCACGCGCTGGTCTACACCCTTATAGTGCCCGCACAAGATAATCAGGTTCTTGGCCATCGAAAGCCTATTGGCAGTCTGCTGATTGAAGCGTTCGCCATCAGGAGCGGTGAAGATGATTTCGTCATAATCGCGTTCCGCTTTCAGGGCTGCAATACAACGGTCTATCGGTTCTATCTGCAGTACCATGCCTGCGCCGAAACCGAACGCATAATCATCCACCTTGCGATGCTTGTCCAGCGTGTAATCACGCAGATTGTGCACATATATCTCCACCAAACCTTTATCTTTCGCGCGTTGTACGATAGAATGGTTCAGGGGCGAATCCAACAATTCGGGACAACATGTTATTATATCTATCCGCATCATTTCTATCTTCTTTTTTTATGGCACAGGGTCATAGCCGCTTCCTCCCCACGGATGACAGCGCGCCAAGCGTTTCAACCCCAGCCATCCTCCTTTCAAAACACCGTATTTCAACACGGCTTCCACCATATATTGACTGCATGTGGGCGTAAATCGGCACGACGGAGGCGTAAGCGGGGAGATGCAGCAGCGGTAGAAATACACCGGCAGCAAAAACAGCTTGCGCACAAATATTTTCACTTTTCCCATTGTTTTTCCTCCTCTTCCACCAATCGTTTCAATGCCCGTTTCATGGCTTTTTCAAGCTGCTGAAAGGATTGTTGTTCCTTGTCCATGTAGTTAAAACTCACTTCCCACCCCCGTTGCTCCACTTCATCTTTATTCAGCCGGTAGGCTTCCCGCATCAAACGGCGCATCCTGTTGCGGTCCACTGCATGTTTGAACAGCGACTTCGGTGCCCAAATAAGCACTTTGGTCTCTGACGGCGGAGTACCTTTTTCAGGAAAGCGGCAATGGATACGGAACGGCCACACCGTCAGTTTGCGTCCTTCCTGATACAGGGCTTTGATACGCAACTGCCCGCAAAGCTTCTCTATTTTCGGAAATGTCCTCACCTATTCCTGATGGTTTTCCAAATAATCTTGTATAGCCTCTGTTATGCTGTGGAACTTGGGGGACGGCACCTGTATATCCGGCGTTATACCCATTTCGCGCAGCGTAGCCGAGGTGTGGTTGCCAAGCGCCGCAATCACTTTATCGCCTTGTTTCAAATCGGGGAAGTTCTCACGAAGCGATACGGCATTAGCAGCGGAGAAGAGAACCACCATATCATAATCAAAGGATTCTTTCTCCGGCCACGGAGTAGATACTGTGCGATACATCTTCACCGGACGGATGGTAATTCCGTGACCGGCAAAAAGATTGATTAGTTCATCTGTATGCGTTTCCGATGCCACCATCATATATTTCTCATTCGGACGGCGGTTCATAATCGGGAGCAGTTCCTCGAAATGGCCATTGTGTTCGGCGAAGAACACGCGGCGTTTGCGGTACTGTATGTATTTTTGCAGATAATTGGCAACCGAATCCGAATTGCAGTAATAGTGCATCTTTTCCGGCACTTGGAAACGCACTTCCTGACACATGCGGAAGAACTGGTCCACCGCAATACGCGAATTCATCAGGACGGCCGTATAGTCCTCCAGATAAACACGCTGCTGACGGAACTCTTTGGCATCAAACCCCTCAATATGTGTCAACGGACGGAAATCGAACGTGACCCCGAATTGGGAAGCCATCTCCGCATACGGATTGTGGGAGGACTGGGGTTTGGGTTGAGAAACAAGAATTTTTCGTATCATAGTGTACAGATTTAGATGTTACTGACTATTTTTTGCGCCACCAGCAGAAGACCGCCGACCGGCAGAACTTCCAATGTGACAAAATAAACCGATATATACAATATCGAGAGCATACTGCGCATGTATCCTCGAAGCATTTTCCACAGCACCACAGCCCAATACGCTACCAGCAAAGTGCCAAAAAGCCACTTGTTTCCGGTCAGGGCAGGAATATGAATAACCAGAAGCACACCGGACAGAAGGAATACGCTTGTGATAGTCCACAATGCCCAAGTATGAATGCGTATGGCAGGCAGATCACCGGAGAATGAGAACACCCAAGCCGTTATATCCACCAGCACCGAACGAAGGCCGACAACAGCTAACGTGACTATGCCGGTTAGTAGAAAAGGCACTAACGAGAAACGGCCGTCGGTGTAACATACCGTACATAGGGATAGTGCAAACGTACCCACGCAGAACATGACACAGAAAAAACGTGTCAAAATCTTCGGACTATCCTCATAACGACGTTCGGGCGCAGAAAAAACGGAACGAAGGCAACTGCCCACATATCCCTGATGCGTCCACTCGGTCAACCCAAGCAACAGAGCCAGCAGCAACACAGCCCAAGGCGTCCATGCTATGCTGTTGATTGTTTCTATGTGCGGTACACTTATCATGTTCGTTTAGATGGCTGCAGCTCTACGGATGGACGAATCCCACGGGAAAGCGTTCTCCAAGGCGGGTATCACCTCATCCGCATGGCGAACTACTTGAAACATGTTCAAGTGTATCTCGCGCAGCATTTTTTCTTCTACCATTTTATGCAAACATTCCAACAAGGGGTCGTAATACCCGTCGGCATTCAGGATGACAACGGGTTTCACATGCAAACCGAGTTGTTTCCAGGTCAGGCACTCCAACAATTCCTCAAACGTACCTACTCCACCCGGCATCGCCACCATGCCATCCACCATTTTTTCGATGAGGGCTTTACGTTCATGCATCGTCTCCACCACTATTGTTTGTGTACTTTGGGGATTGTTCCAACCCTGCTCCACCATAAAACGGGGGATAACGCCCACCACTTCACCTTTGTGTGCCAGGGCTCCTTCTGCCAGTTTGCCCATCAGGCCGATGCCGCCGTCACCGTACACCAGACGGATGCCGTTTTCTGCGATACATTCACCCAAGCGGTAAGCCTCTTGAAAGAAAGATGGGCGCACCTGCGAGGAGGAAGCGCAATACACTGCAACGGACTTGATTTTTGCCATATCAGAATGATGTTTACAAAAAAGCCTGCAAAATTACTGCTTTTTTTTCGAATATGCAAATATTTGGTGATTTTTTCGGAATTTATCCCCTTACTTGCGATTTACGAGCGACATACGAGATAGATACGGGACGATAGATATAGTCCTGTCACAGACCAGAGTGGTAACGGAGTGGTAAGGTAGGCACCCTTCCATATATAGGGCAAAAAAGAGGACAAATCTATCACCTGAAATGCAACTTTTTTGCATTTTTATTGCATTTTCCTTGTAACGCAGTGATTATCAGATTATGATTCAATGCCACGGCGACCTGCAGCGGTGGCGTTGTGCAGGTGTCAGAACATCGGGCATGAGTTATTTAGTTTTATATGTTACATTTTTTCGATTTTTTTAACATGATATGTACCCGAAAAGGCGATTTTGGGTGCATTTTAGCCCTTTTATGTACCCGAAAAGGCGATTTTGGGTACATTTTAGCCCTTTTATGTACCCGAAAAGGCGATTTTGGGTACATTTACGTAGGTTTATGTATCCGTTTTGTGGAATATGGGTACATTAATGATTGGAAGAAACCGATTCTATTATCTCTATATTTTTATCTGCTACAGGGAGTTCGTGGTTCATAAATAATTCAATGAGCCGCACATTCATATAATAGTTGGTATGCTTGATTTTTACCTTTTCTAATAATCCCGTTTCAACTATCATGTCCAAATACTTGGTAGCTGTTTTTCTTTGTACCAGCATATCTTGCTGTATAAATTCAATCTTTGTATATGGATGGTAGAACAGATTATTCAGTAATTCATGTTTATATTGTCTTCCGAACAGGGGACGAAGGATATTTTTGTATTCTGCCATTAATTGGGATATACCTTTGATTAAGCGGATAGTTTCTTCCGCTGTTTCCTCTACTCCCTTGAGTATAAACAATATCCATTCTTCCCATTCCGTCCGGTTGTTCTCACCGGCATCCCTTACTTTTTGGATAAGTCGGTAATACTCTCCCTTATTGTGAGTGATGTACCTACTTAAATATAAAATAGGGAGATCCAAAAGATTATTAATAACAAGATACAGAATAGCAATAATACGTCCCGTCCGTCCATTACCGTCCAGGAATGGATGGATGCTTTCAAATTGGTGATGTATAATAGCCATTTTAATCAATGGATCAATATCCTGCATCTCTGGTTCATTAATATACAGTTCCAGATTATGCATGAATTGCTCTATCTGCACCTTGCTCTGTGGCGGTGTATATACTACTTCTTTGTGTTGATTTTGCAGCGTGGTACCAGGTCCTGCACGGAAGCCCCCTTTGTTCTCTTCTAATACCTCTTGTATTTGTTTGATATAATTAAGAGTCAGCAGTTTATTCTTGCGCACTAAATCAAACCCTTTTTGCATAGCCTGCCTATAATTCAACACTTCTTTTGTTGAGGCATTGATAGCAGTTTCTTTGAGATTCAACTCTGCCCGGTACAAATCGTCCTGAGTTGTTACGATATTTTCCACTTCAGAACTGTCCTTTGCTTCCTGCAACGTGAGTGAACTGATTAGAATCTGCTCGTTTGGAATAGTTAGGGCGACGCCCTTCAGTTCTGCCAACTTGCGGTTGGCACGGTTCACTTGCTTCAAGATTTCCTTGGTCTCAAGGTCATACGGAAGCGGTAATGTTGGAATAATATATTCACTCATATTATAATAGATTATTCATTATACAATTTATTCCTTCCTCTCCATCAGATCTGCCCAAGTCATGAAATCCGGTTTGGAAGGAGGGGCGCTTTGGGTTGTTGTAGTTTAATCAGTTATTTTGTTTTGTGGTATAGGGTTGTGTCTTTTTTAGGGTTGGTAGGTTCTGCTTTATAAAAAAGACACAAGCTAAGATTGCCACTCTATGCCGCGGAGGCACGCGGGGAGCTTCTTCCCGTGTTCTTTATGATGCGCAACACACTCGCAGCACTTTCCGTGACGCGGACATCCTTCTTTCATGCAAGGGCAATCAATATTGTTATGTGGACAAGACATATATTGTGTTTTATAATAATTTATTGGTTCTCAATTGCTTTCATCCATGCCTTCACTTGTTCTATGCACCAAGGTAATTGGTCTCGGACTTGTTGCACCCAGAAGCGAATAACATCCCATCCTTTGCGCATAAGTGCCTGATTGCGCAACTGATCATTATAACAAAGTTCTCCTGTCCATGCTTGGTGATACATCGCTCCGTCAACCTCTATGTCAAGTTTCTTTCCTTTATGGAATAGCGCCAAGTCAAGGTAGTACTTATCAACGTGGTATTGTGCCGTTACAGGAATACCTGCGTCAGAAAGTGCTTTTTGCAAAGTGTGCTCCCATTCAGATTGCTCTGTAGGAGCCTCATTCCCGCTACTATATTCTGCAAAATGCTCCAAGTAACTAACACCACATTGTTTGCAATACTTTTTATCTCCTACGGTTACAAGCAAAGACCTTGCACGTGTAATAGCCACGTTGAATAAATTCCCTGTAGATTTAAGGAACATAAGGCTTTGTGACTTTGCTCCTTCTGAAACAACGGGAGAGAAGATGATAACATCCCTTTCGTCCCCTTGAAATTTATGAACCGTATCAATCAATATCTGGTTATGCAACTCCAAATGATTACGCAACTCTGCATCTCGCTCTAAAGCCTTGGTAATCATCTCTGCGTGCAAATGGAAAGGCGTAGTAACCCCTATACTTCCCTCAAACTCAAGTTCTATTGATAGACGTCGAAGAACCCGTATGACACATTCCGCTTCTTTTAGATTGTATGCGCCACCTGTTTCCGGTCGAACAGTCTTTCCCTTTATATCCATCCAGCGCATACCTAAAATAGGCTTTGCATCATTGAGATTGTTAGGAGATTGTAAACGACTATAATCTGTAGCTATACGAAGTGTGTTATCGTAAAATTCCTGATTTGAGAACTGAATAATATCGAAGAAACTTCTATGATGATCCCGGAGTTGTATTATATTCTCGGCTTCCGTCATACTCTCTGCCAGATCATACATGGAACTGCTACGATATGACCATCTGGCTTCAATATCATTACTTAAGATAAGCGACAAATCTGTTTGTTTGTTTAGTAAACAGATGTGATTAAGTTGCTGTTTGTCACCTATCACAGCCACGCGTTTAGCACGCATAAGCAGTGGGATCATTGAGGCAATATCACATTGACTTGCTTCGTCAATAATCAATAAATCGTATAGAGCCTCTTTGAATGGTAGTCTTCTGCGTGCGCTAAGCGAAGTAATAGCACTTATTGGCAACATGGACTTAAGTACCGGTGTATATGAATCCACATGGTCATGTTCGAGTAAACTTAAGTAATTATGCAGTTCTCCTCGATTCTTGGCATTAAAAATGCCGATATGTTCATCCAGCCACGCATTCCATACTGCTTTAGCTTTAACTTGCAATTCAACATGCTCTCCCATCATAGCAGCATCCAATTGTTCAAGCGATGCAGATTCACATACTTTTTTTAGCAGCCCATCATAATTAGCAATTAAACTTAAATCGTCCATTAGTGACCTGAACCTATTGTCAAATTGCATCCATTCACGATCAGTCATGGCCAAGGCAATAGAAAGGCTATGATGGTATTTTTCCAGGAACGAAATAATCGTTTTTATCGCCTTAAAACCACTTTCGGTTATTCTATTCTTCCACCTTTTTTTGAACAATTTATCGAGCAATCGTTTGGGTCCATCTATCAATGCCTTACGCAGATTAACAAACTCATCGTACGCAATCTTTACTTCTGCTATTTCTTTCTCACTTAATACACCTATAAGATGCTGGTACTTATCACGGATAGCACAAACTGTTTGCTCTATTTCATCGAGTCGATTTCTAGTTTCTACAATCTGTTCTTTCTGTATCCGCTTGGAGTTGTAATTTGAATAAACTCGATTATATGCACTCAGGGCATCAGAGAAAGAATGACCTTTCCGCCTTGCCCTCTCCCATTGTTGAGCATAATCAGAAATACACTGTTTCGCACTTTTTTCGTATCGGAGTACTATAGGGAGTTCCTTATTTAGAGCGTTAACTCTTTTAACGACAACATCGACAGCATTGTTATTCTTGCTTGTAAATAAGACACTCTGTCCGGCAATTGCTGCATTCATGATAAGATTGGCAACAACCTGAGTTTTTCCTGTCCCCGGAGGACCAGCAATCAGTGTAATATCTGCACTCAAAGCGGATCGCACAGCTTTTTCCTGCTCGTCGTTTAGAGGTAATATCTCTAATATTTCTTTCTTATATGCGGGATTCTTATCAAACTGCTTGTTAATGAGTTTATAAAGAATAGAATGCCATATATCTAATTCGCTATATTCTCCCAAACGCGCTAATTCATTACTGAGTCCTACGGTATATGGAGTTGGCTCTTTTGCAAATAGGATAGCTCTATTTAAAATACCATCACTATCGGTAATTCGCATTGGTCCTTTCTGAAGATCATTTAAATCCAGTGTATCTAACCAATCCCAATCAGGACGAACGGTTTTGAGCAAGTTGACGACTTCAGCTAAATCTGAGACTGCTGCATGTCCTTCCGTAAAACCCAACTCAGCTTCAAGTTCACGCAGTTCATAGATATTTTCTGTCTTTTCGTTGGTCGAATATTTATCGATGATGTCTTTGTTGATCAATAGTTCGTCATCTATTGAGAAACCTTCGGGTTTACCATGTGTACCATCACTATATGTGACGGGGATAATAAATAAAGGTGAAAGGAAATGTTTTACCTTAAGTACAGGATAGCCAATTAGCAAATCCAATTCCTTTTCTTGATTACCTCGCAAGAATGCACCTATCTCAGGTTTCTTCAATGTGTAATCGTTTATCCACGGCAATGTTATGAAAGATTGTTCGTCTTTCATAGAAGCGCGGAATGTAGTATTGCTTTCGAGGGCTATACAACTAATGTAATATTTGCAGAGTCCTTTTAGTGTCATATTTCTTCAATTCCCCAACACCGGAATAGCACCTTGCATGCACGAATAATGTAATTAAATAATGTTTACTTGCTTAAACCTAATTTATGAAGTCGACTCCGGATAGAGCCTTCATTTCGTTGAAAGATAATCGAAAGTTCCCGTATTTGAAAACCTTGCTTGTAAAGGCGCTCTAACTCTTTATCTTCATGTTCGTTCCACTTCGCATAGGCATTAGCATGTAGTTCTTTTTGTTGCTGCATGTGCGAGATGTTTTGCGGTACGGGGTAGGGCTCCTGTTCGGGTTTTATTACCTCTTTCGGGATTTGTGGTTCCATTCCATGAATAGCATGTATAAAAATTTCTCCATATTTCCGCATTTTATTCTCTCCTATACCGTAGATGGACCCGAACTCGTCAAGTGTTTGTGGTTTGTAAGTCGCGAGTTCATGCAACGTTTTGTCAGAGAAAATAATATATGGAGGCAAATGTTCCTCCTGGGCTATTTGAAGGCGTAATAACCGCAGTTGCTCAAATAGTTGTTTGTCCTCAGGAACTGGTTCGGAAGGTGTTGGAGGAAGGAGTACTTTTTCTTTCTTTTTGCTTTTTACTCGCAGGTCTTCCCGTTGTATTTTGGATAGAACCACCGGTTTTGCATGGAACAGTACTTCTTTGCCCAATGGTGTTATATGAATATGTTTGTTCTCATTGTAGTCCAATTCGATTAATCCCATTTGAAGCATCTGTAGCAGGCAATCATGCCAATCTCTATTAGACAAATCTTTACCGACACCAAATGTGGGTAGTTGAGAATAATTGTGCGTGATTATTTCTGCCTTGGGATTGCCTTTGAGAATATCAATCACAGTGCCGAATCCTATATTTTCATTAGTTCTCGCGATGGCGGATAATGCCATTTGAACGTATTTCGTTCCGTCAAATTGCTCAGGAGGGTTATTGCATACATCACAATTCCCGCATTGACATTCGGTCAACTCCCCGAAATAATTCAGAAGAATGCGTCTTCGGCACACTTGTGCCTCTGCGTATTCTTGCATCCGACTCAGCCGTTCCTCGTTTATCTCCACTTGTCCGGACTCACGAACAAAGCGTTTGAGAAGAAGAATATCTTGTAGGTTATAGAACAATACTGTTTCGCAGGGCAAGCCGTCTCGTCCACCGCGACCGATTTCCTGATAGTAGTTTTCTATACTTTTGGGTAAGTTATAATGAACCACAAATCGCACGTTGCTTTTGTCGATACCCATACCGAAAGCAATTGTGGCACATACAACTTGGATACGATCATTAATAAAGTCGTCTTGTACACGGTTTCTTTCTTCAGGGCTTAGCATGGCATGATATATACCGACTGCTATACCATATTGTTGTAGCTTGGCTGCTAGTTCCTCTGTAGTTTTGCGTGCCAAGCAATAGATGATACCACTCTCGTAAGAATGCCGTCTTATTAGATTAAGAATAATTTTAAGCTTGTCTGCTGCAGAGTATCCGCGATAGACTTGTAGACTTAGATTGGGACGGTTGAATGAACTTACGAATTGTTTTGCATCAATAATGTCAAGTTGCTGTAAGATATCTTCTTTGGTTATCTTGTCCGCAGTCGCCGTTAATGCCATGATCGGTACATTTGGAAAAAGTGTGCGAATGGCTGCAAGTTGGGTGTATTCCGGTCGGAAATCGTGTCCCCATTGCGATATGCAATGCGCTTCATCAATGGCGAAAAGGGCGATATGTATGCGTGATAGCAGCCGTTGTTGCTCTACCACAAAACGCTCCGGCGAGATATATAATAATTTAATCTGTCCATGCAGGCACTGGTTTATGATACTGCGGTTATCCGCTTCCGAGTTGTTGCTATTGATGGCAGCAGCTGCGATGCCATTAGCACGTAACGCATCCACTTGGTCTTTCATTAACGAAATAAGCGGAGAGATCACGATCCCGACTCCCTGACGCATCAGAGCCGGGATCTGGTAGCACAGCGATTTTCCGCCACCGGTTGGCATTAATACCAACGCATTACCACCAGCTACAACATGTTCAATTATTTCTCGTTGCAAAGGTCGGAAAGAGTTATATCCGAAGTATGTCTTGAGTGTACTATACATATATAACGTTTATATCTCATCTAATCCCAGTCCCTTCAAATAGTTGTACGTACTATCGTAGAATTCTGGCAGACGAGTTGCATCTGCTGAATCGCCTTCGGGCACGCAAATCACCATGCCCTGACGTGCACGTGTTAGCAGCACGCGATAGGCATTCAATTGGTATGCCTGTCGCTCTTGTTTGTTAATCTTGTTCCATTTACTGCCACCGTTGAACTCATAGAAGTTCCATCCGTTGTTTCCATAGCGTAAATCGCCATCCCAAACCACACACGTCCAATCGAGTTCAAGTCCTTGTACATCAAACTCTGAGGCTGCATCTTCCAAGAATAGCGACGAACGCACATCGTTGATATCATCCAAGAACCAGTGTACCGTGTCGGGCTTGCAGCGGACATCAATCGCAAGCGGTTTGAGACGATAGGCTTTAGAGGAAACCAATAGACCGTAGCGTTCGTGTCCTCTTGCATGATTACGAAGCCATGCTTTTGCTTTTTCCACATCACGTGTCAAAGCGATTGGATAGCGATCAGCAATGTTTGCATATATCTCGCGAACCGTCTCCGCCTCACATTCCAACAGCGCGTGCACCATATTCGACAAACTCTCTGCGCGGAAACTACGCATCGACACCGCCAAATGCAAATCATCGGAATAGGTGACTTGAAGATTATTCGCGAGTAGTTCGCTCACCTGTCCTTCGGCATATTCTTTCGCTGTTAATTGGCTGGAGATATACACATGCCAATCGGGGAAAGTTTCATTAAGTGCGCGTATCCATTCACCTATGCCGGCTTCACCGGTATTGATTTCCTGTCCTCCGCCAACTAAACAAACGATAACCGCCCAATCCTTGCGTTGGTCAAGCGACCAAATCAAGAACTCCCCTTCCGACATTGGGAAGTTGGCAAAACCTTTCTTGCGATTTAGCCATGCGGCAATATGTTCTTTATCCCACGAACGTTGCGCCTCATCGAAAATAGCGATATTCTCCACTTCTCCATAGCCCGCTTGCGCATCCTTTAACTCCCTCGTCGGGTCTATCTCTAATGCACCATTTACCACCTTCACCTTGTTCAACATGTTATCACGGTAGCGGTGAATAATCTGGATGAATCGCTTTACTTCGCGTTCTGCCTCTTTCTTGGTTATCCTGTTGCCTTTTGCTTTTTCCTGTGCTTGCTTATCTCGTGTCAAGGCTTCCGTTAGGACTTGTACTAACGGTCCATTTCCAGACAAATAAACCGCCAAGTCTTGCCCATCTTCCAGCTGTACGGCTACATTCAACCCCACGAGTGTCTTACCTGCACCCGGTACGCCTGTTACAAAACAAATACTCTTTCCTTTGCGCGCCTTCGTATCGCGAATCACTTGTTGCACATATCTGGTGGTCGTATCCAATTGTGCGCCTTCTGATTCGTGCTTTGTGATGTCCGCTACACTATGATTGAGATAAAGCGAACGAGCAGCTTCTATGATGGTCGGCGTTGGTGCGTAACGGCTACGCGCCCAATCTTCTAAAGCAATAGCATATATTTTAGACGGAAGATTATCCGAAAGAATCAAACGGAGAATGTCGCCAAGATGATCGGCATCTGTCAATAATGGTTCATATACGCCATCATCGTAATGCGATAATTGGCAGATAGTAGAATATTTGCGGCTTTCCGTAGCCACCAAAATGGGAACTATCAAACGGTCTGCACTTCCTTGGTGAAAATTCTTTAGGTCAAGTGCATAATCCAACACTTGGTCAACATCTGCATGATTATATTCTTCCTCTCCAGCCTTAAACTCAATTACAAAAATGCGTTCACGCAATAAAACCACCACATCTATACGCTTACCCAAACGCGGAATATTGTATTCAAAAATGATTTGTGCTTGTTCGTCCGCGTAGGGTGCAAGCACGTCTTTCATGATCGTTATTTCTTGCTCCCACGCAAACTTTTGTGTCGCAGCCGTATCCATCTCATCAGCACGTGACATCTTGCCGAAGATACTATCCGTCTCTTCCGCCAAAAATGACTTTACGTTCGATTGATAGAAATAACGATTTATCATTACCTTCCGTTGTTTCCTGCACTCAATTCGCCTGCAAAGGTACAAAAAATATTTTATATATGCAAGAAAAATCAAAGATTTTTAGTTGAATGTTTAAGGTTTAATGTTTATAGACACAAAAAAGACGATTTGAAGTTCCGTCTTTTTGAACTATTCGGCTTTTCCGAATGGTTGCCATGTCTCGGTTGTCTCCCTGTCATCTCGGCTTGAGCATACATTGAGCATACATTCAGCATACATTGAGCATATATTGAAAACAGCAGGATAGTCCGAGGGAGATGGAGATAAGGAGGACAGAAAAAGGGTGTGCCAAATGGTTTGACACACCCCTCTTCGATGAGGTCAGTAAGAAATTACTGTATTTGCCGCTTAATAAACTACAGCACCCTGGGCGTTGTACTTTTTGCCGTCACGGATGATGTAAAGAACACCATTCTCCATGACCTTGCGGAGTTCGGAAGAAACAGAGGTCTCCTCCAATGCCGAACCCTGGTTGTCAGGATAGGTAACAGAAAGCGTGACTTGATTGTTGTCCAGATCTCCGGTGAGCGTGAAGGTATAAGAACCTGTCATGTCCGCCGTCAAGCGGGCGTTCTGTCCGTACTCCGTAACCAAGTCAAAGTTCCAACCCGTGCAGTTGTCGCGAGTCATGGTTCCGGTGTTGTAGAAATAGACTTGCACACCACCATACTCAAGAACAATCTGGAAGTCGTATGTTTCCGGATCCAGTTGTAATGCCAAGGTAGCGTTATCCTCTTGCAGGTTCTGCGTGAACTCGTGCAGCTCCCAGTTGTCCCAAGAACCTTGGAGGTAAACATGCAATTCGGGTTGCTGCTCTGCAGGGATGTCATCGATTTCAGCATACCATGTTGAGCCGTAGAAATACGGTGCATTGGCACTGAGAGTGAGATTGCCGGTCTTCTTGTCATCGGATGCGCCATTGAAGATGATGTTACTGAACTTGTTGTCAAGGTCGTATGCATAAACATCATGTCCGTTAACAAGCGGTCTGAGTTTACCCATCTCTATTCCGGGCCATGGAGCATTTTCCTCGAAGGTTTCTCCTTCTCCCGTCCATGCATAGATATAGACAGTTTCCCAATTTTCCGTATTGACGAAATAAACGGTGGTAGTCTGTTCCTCCTGTCCGTTGTCAGGATAGGTAACACTTACGTTGATAGCAAGAGCTGCCTTGTCAATAACAAGGTTGAAGGTGTAAGCACCATCCATGTCAGCATCCAGACCTGCGTTGACACCATAGCCGAGATCCGTAGCAAAGTCCCAACCGGTGCAATTGTCGCGGGTCATAGTACCCTTGTTGGCAAAATGGTATTCGTCTTTACCAACGGTCACTACAACCTGATATTCATAGGTGCCCATACCAAGGCGTTCCATCGTGAGAGTGGCTTGAGTTGTGTCAGCGTTGAGCGTGCACTCGTGCTTACCACTCCAACCGTTCCAACTACCTTGCAGGTAAACATGGAATTCGGAAGTTTCTTCTTCCTCCTCTTCTTCCTGGCCACACCAGAGACCTTTGTCCCAATCGGTGATAACAAACGTACGGCAGTTCTCTGCTTTCGGAGTGCCATACGAACCGGTGCGGTTCCAAATCCAAGCAAAGTCCTGAGAAACGTCATCCCATTCCCATGACGGAGCCTCCGTCTCAGGTTTGAAGCGAACGAAGATGAGGCTGTCGATATGAGCCGGTACATCAATAGCGTATATGTTCTCTTCAGCCCCATCGACTGCATCTGCAAATGCGGTCCATTGACCCTCATTGCCAGCTTTCCAAACCCATGCAGCGTACTTGGCACCATCTGCGTCCCAGATACCGGGTTGGATGAAACCGGTGAAGGTTTGGGGTTGTTCCTGTTCGTCAGCCTTGACAAGTTCAGGAACAACATCAAGCGTGTGCTCATTCGTGTTCAGCGTGAAGGTTACATTATATGTACCAGCCTGCTTGATAACAAGTTCCTGATCGTGATCTGCGGGAACTTGATAGCCCTTGAAGTCACGGTCGGCATATACACGGAAGGTATGTGTTCCTGCATTGAGGTGGACATTCTCTTTCGTGAGAGAATAGATGTTCGCCTCGGCAGTAGCAACCATGTCGTTGGCTTCGTTGGTGAGATCCCATTCCGTACCAAACAGGTCTTTGCTTCCTGCAAGGGTGTAAATGGTTTCGGTCTGTTCGCCACCCTGGCCGTTGTCAGGATAGGTAACACTTACGTTGATAGCAAGAGCTGCCTTGTCAATAACAAGGTTGAAGGTGTAAGCACCATCCATGTCAGCATCCAGACCGGCGTTTATTCCATAGCCAAGATCCGTAGCAAAGTCCCAACCGGTGCAATTGTCGCGGGTCATAGTACCTGTGTTGGCGAAATGGTATTCGTCTTTACCAACGGTCACTACAATCTGATATTCATAGGTACCCGCGCCGAGATGGTCCATCGTGAGAGTAGCAGCTGTTGTGTCCTCGTTGAGAGTGCACTCGTGCAGACCTTCCCAGTTGTTCCAACTACCTTGCAGGTAAACATGGAATTCGGAAGTTTCTTCTTCCTGTTCTTCTTCCTGGCCACACCAGAGACCTTTATCCCAATCGGTGATAACAAACGTACGGCAGTTCTCTGCTTTCGGAGTGCCATACGAACCGGTGCGGTTCCAAATCCATACGTATTGCTCGCTTTCTCCGACTATCTCTGTCTCCCAAGAAGGAGTCTCCGTTTCAGGTTTGAAACGAACGAAGATGAGGCTGTCGATATGAGCCGGTACATCAATAGCGTATATGTTCTCTTCAGCCCCATCGACTGCATCTGCAAATGCGGTCCATTGACCGTCATTGCCGGCCTTCCAAACCCATGCAGCGTACTTGGCACCATCTGCATCCCAGATACCGGGCTGGATGTAACCCGTGAAGGTCTGGGGTTGTTCCTGTTCGTCAGCCTTGACGAGTTGTACGTCGGCTGCGAGAGCATAATCTTTCATGTCAAGCGTGAAAGTCACGTTGTAGGTGCCAGCAGTCTTAACGGTGAAAGACAGATTCGAATTGTCTGCCGGAATCTGTCCAGCACCCCAATCGTGGTTTACCACCATTTTATATTCATACTGTTGAGCGTTAAGATGCACGTTCGCTTTTTCAAGAGTATAGTTGCCATCAGCACCTTTCACCATGTCGTTGTTGGTGTCGGTTATTATCCACGAAGAGCCAAAGATATCGGCATCACCTACCATGGTGTATACGGTTTCGGTTTGTCCTCCTGCATCTGCTGTAATGAGTTGTGGTACAGCCGTGAGCACATAATCTTTCATGTCAAGCGTGAAAGTTACATTATATATGCCAGCGGTTTCAATGGTGATTGATTGATTCGAATTGTCTGCCGGAATCTGTCCAGCACCCCACTCGTGGTTTACCACCATTTTGTATTCATACGTCGGGTTGGAAAGATGAACATTCTCTTTTGTGAGCGTGTAATTACCATCTTCACCTTTTACCATGTCATTACCAGTGTCTTCTGTATCCCACGACGAGCCAAAAATCGTGGGACTACCTACCAAAGTATAGGTTACTTCGGTCTGTTCGCCACCTTCTCCTTGGCCGGGATTGTCACCGCCATTTTCGGTGGGAGCAGCTGTCCATCCAGTGCCATGCACATACATTTTGCCATTGTACTTTGCGACGGGGGTTAGTGACTCGGCGCTGTTATACACTTCATCCTGGCCTTTCCATTTGTCTTCGGCGTCCCACAGCTGGAATTGCATTGTGTAAACGCCGTCCTCGACATCGGTGTATGTGCCGATGTAAACGGGATTTCCATTGTAGGTGAGGGTGGATTTGGTCATTTCCATTTGTGACCAACCGTTCTCAACATTCTTTTGGAGTTCCACGTTCAACTTAACGGTATTTTCCCCTATCCACTTTTCAGGAGCAGAGAAGTACACCGTCGTTTCTGTTGCTGCAAACGCAATCATCGTCCATGCGAATGCAAAAAATAACGATAGAAACTTTTTCATTGTGATTAGTAATTTAGTTAATTGATTTTTTTATTATGCAGTAAGAACACTACATATACTTATGGTTGCACAATATATTTCTTTCCGTTTTGTATAACAAGGCCTTGGTATCGGTTTCCAACAGGCTGACCCAAGACATTATAAGCCGGCGCGTTCTCATCAAAATCAACCTCCGTTTCCTCCAGTGCAGTGGAGCCATCCCCAGTGTAATACATTGCCACTTTGGAGGACTTGATTGCCTGTTTGAATTCTGCAGGGACAGATGAGGAAGCTGCCGTACCAAGGTAGAGGAGAATTAGTCCGTATTTCCCCTGAATAGTGGCTTTGTAGGAGTCGGCACTTGACTCTTCGTATATAACGGAACTTTCCGAGTGAATACCTGCAGACTTGCGTGCGTGAATCATCTCCTTGATTTCGCTCTTGTAGGTGTACCAATGCGGATAGAACACACAGGGTATGCCCGGCATGGAGAGAATGAAAGCATTACACTGCATCATCAGTTCGCGGTTGGCGAGTGTGGTTCTTCCGTCGGAACTGTTACCTGCGTCCGTGTTGTTGATGTCAGCACGGTTGAAGGTGTCGTGGTTATCCACAAAGGTGACGGCATATTTGCTGTAGCCTTTCCCGCGAAGTGTGGGAGTTGTCAGGTTGTTGTACTTGCCGACTGCTATACCTTCTTGGATGGCTTTGTGGAAAGTGGCGAAATCGAAGGTCAGTGTGTTCTTGCCTGCTTGGTCAATGCGTTGTTTCAGTATAGATGCATCGCCGTTCCAGTATTCCATCACCGAGAAATAGGGCTTTGCGGCTGAGACATAGTCATTGACATGTGAGACATGGAAACCGCCGCAATAGTCAAAGCGGAATCCGTCATATTTCATTACGTTCTTGAGCCATTGCGTATAGGCTCGGCACATGTTCTGCACGTTGGTGTTCAGATGGTCCCAGTCACGGGCTGATTTGTAGTTGGCCGTATTGGGGTCTTGTCCGTCATCTGCATGCGAACCCAAGGTGCCTTTCCCTTGAGCCTCGTCATTACTGGTGATCCAAGTACTTACCGGCTGGAACTTGCCGTAGGTGCCAAAATCCTGTTCCAAGAAGTCCACCCACGTATTGTTATTTCCAGCGTGGTTAATGACTACGTCTGCCAGCACTTTGGTGTTTCCAGAGTGGAAGGCGGAGATGAGTTGTTTGAGTTCTATATCTCCACCCATCTTACAGTTCTGGTTTGAGTACTGTTTGGGTAGGTATCCCATTTCGTCGTTAGCGACGCAACTTGGCGGCAGCCAAACGATGTCGAAATAGGAGTTGATCTCGTCGGCTTGCGCTTTGAGCGTGTACCATTTGGAACTTCCGTAGGTGTAATCGCTTGCCGATTTCCAATAGAACGCCTGTAACATGACATCGGTACATTGTTCGGGCACGGCGGAAGCATAATCCACAGGGGTATAGGGAGGTATGTCCGAGTCGTCCGAGTTATCGGGTGTGGCATTGCAATTGGACCCTGCCTGTATGTACAATTCATCGGCATTGTTCTTGATTTTGATATAGAAATCATAACAGCCTGCCGTTGCACATTCGTAACGGTTGTTTCGCAGGGTGAAGGCTGTGGTGGAACTGCTATTGAGTGGTTTTGTCCACGAAACCTTGTTGGTTAGGTCGTAGAGTTGGCAGTAGTCACCGGCATTCATGTATATATGGGTGAGGTATTGTTCGAAGCCTTCGAATTGCTTGACATACTCGCCCCTATATACATCTTTTCCGTTTACAATGATGCCGAATTGTGCTTTGGTAGCAAACGGCAAGATTGTCAGGAGAAATATGAATGCTAATCGTTTCATTTTATTGCTTTATGTTCAGGAACTTGCGTCCGTTTTGAATAACGACTCCGTTGTAAGAGGCATCTACTTCTTGTCCAAGGATATTGTACATCGGTTCAGCGGGGTTGAGTACAGCAGAAGAGTTGTCTTCTTCGATTTCATCCACCGGATTGGTGCCGTCACAATCGGGACTGACAATTGCCTGACTGCAGTCAGGATTCCAATAGTAACAAGTGTTGGCATCGAGGAAGATATCCTGTGTTTGTGCTTTTTTGACACCTTCGGTGAAGATGACATAGATTTCCTGCAAGTCATCTTTCATCTGGAAATAATACACGCTGTCGTTACCAATGGTTTGGAACGTGGTCCATGGAATACCCGGCCACTTAGAGTGTATGCCATCCAAAGCATAGGGTGTATCAATATTCTTACCCCCTTTCTTGATGCGGGTGAAGGCATAAAGATAGAGGCCGGACCACTCATGGGGTTTAAAGAACTTCACATTCAGCGGTCCTGACTGAGGGGGCTGATAGGTGAAGGTGTTGGCATATTCCTGCGTCTTGGTTTTGGTGGCAGCGTCATAGGCAAAGGCACGGACGATGGTGGTTTCCTTGACTACAAAGCTGACAGAATCCATCTTCGGGTCGGCGCAATCGTTCGGATCGCTTCCATCGATGCTGTAATAAATGACAGCTCCAGGGCGTCCCACTATGTTCAGAGATACACGGATGCCTTCTTCCTTATCGTTGAAGGAGGAGGATTCCGGACTGATAACGAGGTCGAAATCCGGATTCAAGTCCACAACGGTCGTTATTTCTTTTTCGTACTTGCTTTCCGTTTCATGTCCTTCTTCCCACTCATAGTACACATGGTAATCCGCCATCAAATGGTTCGATTCCACATTGATACCGCCGCAGTCACGACCGGAATTGATACAGAAGTTGACAGAATCCATATCTGCATCGAACTCATAGGAATACCATCCTTCCGCATCCTGATAGATACGCCGTCCGGGGAATGCTCCCATCAGGTTGGTAGAGGTGGCTTCACCATGTTCGTCCACTCCGGGAATCCAAGCGTAGAGGTAAACTTTTTCCCAGATGGCAGGTTTCTTAAAGTGTACCTGAATACCCTGTGCCAGCGGCTCACGATAGGTGTATGTATAGGTTTGCACTTTCGATTGAGCCGTTCCGCACACTGCCATCACTTTCAGCGTGGTGGTTTCCTTGAAAGTAAGGGGTCCGGTGTATTGTTCCGATTCGGTGGTAGGATCGGAGCCATCGGTGGTGTAATAGAGCGTAGCCTGACGACTTCCGCCTACAGCCTGCATAGTAACGGTGATACCATTTTCGAGGTCTTCGAACGTAGTACTTTGCGTGGCGATGATACCCGGAGCGACATCATTGGTCGCTTGTACCCAAATGGCATAACCTTTTCCGCTTGCCACCTTGGTATAGCCATTAAAGGTATTGTTCGCTTTGTTACCCAAACAGAGGATGAGGTATCCGTTATGACCGTGTACAGTGCACTGATAGCCGTCTTTTTCCGCATATTCATCGGTAACAGGGCTTTCAGAATGTACTCCGGCCAAATGGCGTGCGTTAATCATGGGTTTGATTTCCTCTTTGTATTTTGCCCAGTGGGGATAGAATACGCAAGGAATACCCGGCATAGAGAGCAGGAAGGCGTTTGCCTGTAAGAGGCGGTCTTTCAGTTCCGGCTTCATGGAGTTGCCGTTTCCGCCGAACTCCTGTCCATTGTCGCGCAAGAACCAGTCGTGGCTATCAATGAACGTAACGGCATATTTGGACATACCCGCACCCAGAAGTCCGGAGCCTTTGCATCGTCCGTAATCGAAAGCAGCAATGCCATCGAAGGCCTGATACTTGGTCTGGAAGTCCAGTGCCATGGTGTTCATCTGTGCATCGCGGATATTGCGGATGATGTTTTCATTACCCGACCACATTTCCATGAAGGAGATATATGCTCCACCGGCACGGTTGTAGTCATTGATATGCGAAGCATGGAAACCTTTACAGTAGTCGTAACGGAAACCATCGTAGTGCATCACATTGATGAGCCATTTGGCATACGCGCGGCACATTTCGCGCACCTTCTCGGAGTCGTGTGCCAAATCGCGTGCAGCGGTATAGTTCTGCTCTCCGTCATATCCGTCATCGTACGGTCCGGAGGCAGAGCCCCAGCATTTACCCGCCAAGGTGTCCTGTTTGTTATATGGGTCGTTCATTTCATCATCGGTACAGATGTATGAACCGTCTATTTCGAAGCGTCCATATTCGCCGAAATCCACCGATGCGAAATCACACCAACTGGCCATGGCTTCCACGTGGTTGACGACCATATCCGCCACCACTTTTGTGCCGCTGTTGTGGAAAGATGCAATCAGTTTCTCCAGTTCAGCGCGGCTTCCCCAGTCCGAGTTCTGGTTGCTATACTGACGCGGGTGATAGCCTGTTCCGGAGGCATAGGCACTTGGCGGCAGCCAAACGAGGTCGAAATAGGCACCTATCTCTTCGGCACGCGTGAGCATGGAGCGCCAACGTGTATCCCCAAACTCGCTGGTCATAGTCTCTTCGTCATCCACCTTGTAGCTATCCCAATAGAAGCCCTGCATCATGACATCGCCACATTCGGAGGGAACAGAAGAACCCGGTGCGGGAGTGGGTTCAGAGCCGTGTTTGTGGACATACACTTCGTCGTTCTGGTAGATGAATTTGATATAGAAATCATATTCCCCATCTTCGGTGACCAGATAACTGCTTTGGTCTTCCGTAAATTGGAACTGGTAGCTGGTTTCTGCGTATTTTTCTACGATCCACTGGGCTTTAGTGCAAACATCATAGAGTTTGATGGTTTGTCCGGCTTTGAGTGTGAGGTTCGAAATCATGTATTCGAGCCAGTTGGTTTGCGCGGTGTTTTGTGTACCTTCGACGAATTGTCCGTCCACGAGCAGTCCGTACGAAGGTGTGCAGACTTCTTGTGGTTTGTATGGTTCGCCTGTACCGCAGTTTTTACCCGGTCCGACATAGAGGATATCTGCTCCCCATTTGAGTTTGATGTAGCAGTCGAAGCAGCCGGAGACGGTACATTTGTAGGTGTCTCCTTCGAGGGAGAATCCTTCCACCGTGCTTGGGTCGAGGGGTTTGACCCAAATGGCATCCTGTGTGGCGTTGCAGAGTACGAACTTATCTCCGGCGGAGAACTGCACGTGTGCGACATACTGTTCGTAGTCTTCAAACTTTTCCGTGTGCTCGGCAGCGAAGAAAGTGTTGCCGTTGACCAGAATTCCGTAGTTTTGAGCCAGACAAAGAACGCTGCTCAAAGCAAAAAGAGTAATAAATGCTATTTTTTTCATTGCGTGTATTAAAAACATTAAAGCGCGCAAAGGTACTACAATTATTTGGAACGTGCAAATATTTTCATGTTTTTTTTATATAATCGGTGCATTTGTGCGATTTTTGGCGATTTTTGCCGTTCAATTTCACGCATAGTGTGCGTTTTTTCTGTCTTTATGGCAGGGTTGTGGCTGTTGGCACTTCCTCACGTTGGTGTTCTTATTCGTTTACGTGTCGTTGTCGTGTCGTTTACGTATTTAGCCTGAACTTTGTTCGGAAATTATTCGGTTTTTATTTTGAAAGATTACCGATATGACAGATGAAGAAAAAAAGAGGGGCGCGATTCCCATCGAGCCCTCTCCCAAAACTACTTATAACACAATTAAAAACTATTATGAAAAAACTACTTTCTCTTAACCGGCTCATGCAAAACCGGTTGGGTTAAAACCTTTCGGTTTTGATCGTATATCAACTATTGATTTTCAATAAGTTTGTACCCTTTTCCATGCATGACGAGGATAGAAGCCGTACTTCCCTCCAGGCCAAGAAAGTGCCGCAGATGATGAATATAGACCGACAAAGAGCGCGCCGAGAAGAAATCGTCTGTTTTCCAAATGCGTTTGAGGATAAGGCTGCGGTCCACCAACTTGTTCATATTCCGACAAAGGATGAGCAATAGTTCGGTTTCCCGCGCGGACAGTTTCTGTTCTCCGAGTGTTTGCCGTGCCGAATCGAACGTGACCCCTCCGACAGAAAACAGTGTTTCGGGATTATCCTCCGTTCTGCGCGCCAATCTCAACAGCGCTTTCATCTTGCGGAGAAGGATATCCATGACAAAGGGTTTCGCCACGTAATCATCAACGCCTGCCTCATATCCCGCCAAGACCTCTTCGCGTTCGGTACGTTCAGAAAGAAGGATAATCGGCATGTCGTAATCGCGCGAACGTAACTCTTTGGTCAGTTCCTCGCCCGACACATCCGGCATCTGCGATTCAAAAAGACAAAGATCGATGGCCTGTTGCGAGAGTCGTTCGATTGCGACATCGCTGTTAGCCGCTACGGCAACATCGTAACCCACACTTCGGAGGTAATCTCCCATCACACTGCTCAAATTCGCATCACTTTCGTAGATAAGCACTGTGGCTGACTTTTTCTCTGCAATCATACAAATGCGGTTAGGATGTTTCCTGAAAATAGTACCACAAATATCGTGCCAAACATGGACTAATTTGGAAAAAAGCGCATTATTTTCTAAAAATAGGGGTAAAAATTTGCATATATGGAATAGATTTAGTACCTTTGCGGCTTGATACATTAAAAAGCGATATGAAGATACTGGTTGTATTGACAGGCGGAACCATTTCGATGGTTCGCAATCCGAAGAGCGGTGCCCTGCATCCCGCTGATACAGAGACGTTCCGTGCGTTTGTGCCGGAACTATTCGCGCAAGACATCAAAGTAGATATGCTTCCATTCACGCCGCTGATTGATTCATCGGACATCAAGCCGGAGGACTGGAGCAAGATGGCTCATACCATTTATGAGCATTATGATCAGTATGACGGCTTCGTTATCCTTCACGGCACCGACACGATGGCCTATTCGGCAAGTGCGCTGAGTTTCATGCTGCACAACCTGAGCAAGCCGGTGGTGTTCACAGGCAGCCAGTTGCCGGTGGGTGTGCTGCGTTCGGATGCAAAAGAGAACTTGCTGACCGCTGTGGAGATAGCCGCAGCCGTGAACGAGAAAGGACGAAGTATGGTGCCGGAAGTATGCCTGTTCTTCAAAGAAAAACTCTACCGCGGCAACCGTTCGACCAAGAAAAACGCGGAGTACTTCGAGGCCTTCGAGAGTTTCAATTATCCGTGTCTTGCCAAGGCCGGTGTGCATATCGATTTCCGTGACTCCCTCATTCATCAGGCCGACAACCTGCCGCTGGAGATATGGGACAAACTGGATAGCAATATGGCGGTGCTGAAGATATTCCCCGGCATCACCCGTGCCGTGGTACATGCAGTACTCTCCACCCCCAATTTGAAAGGCGTGGTGCTGGAGACCTACGGTGCAGGCAACGCCCCGTCGTTCGAATGGCTGTACGAAGAACTGAAAGAAGCCGTTGACCGCGGCATCGCCATCGTGAACAAGACCCAATGCGAAACCGGCAGCGTAGAGATGGGACGCTATGAAGTGAGCATGAACCTGCTGAAAGCCGGCGTGCTGTCAGGCCGAGACATCACCACCGAAGCCCTGCTGACAAAGATGATGTATCTGTTCGGACGCTATGGCGATGACCTGAAGAAAATCAAACAGATGCTGCAAGTAAGCCTTGTGGGCGAAATGGATTGACCGAAAGAAACAATACAAAATAATCAATCAAAAACACCAACGATTATGCTTAACCTTGAACCCAAGGCCTTGTGGAAAAACTTCTACAGCCTTACCCAAATTCCCCGCCCATCGGGCAAGAAAGAAGAGATCTCAAAGTTCCTGGCCGATTACGGTCGCAGCCTCGGACTGGAGACAGTGGTTGACGAAATAGGCAACGTTATTATCCGCAAACCCGCCAGTGCCGGCATGGAGAACCACCCCGGTGTAATCCTGCAAGGACACATGGATATGGTGCCCCAGAAAAACAATGACACCCAATTCGACTTTGAGAAAGACCCCATACACGCTTATATTGAGGACAATAAAGAATGGGTGACTGCCGATGGTACGACCCTTGGTGCCGATAACGGCATAGGCGTTGCCACCGCTATGGCCATACTGGCCGACAAGAACGTGGTTCATCCCCCGTTGGAAGCATTCTTCACCGTGGATGAAGAGACCGGTATGTACGGCGCACACGCGTTGCAGGGCGGTGTACTGCAAGGCAAGATATTACTGAACCTTGACTCAGAGACAGAAGGCGAACTGTATATCGGCTGCGCCGGCGGTGTGGACACAACGGCACGGTTTGACTTTACGCCCGTAGAAGTGGAGGAAGGTGACATTGCACTGAAAATCAGCTTGAAAGGTCTAAAAGGCGGCCACTCCGGATGTGATATTCACTTGCAGCGTGCCAATGCTAACAAACTTCTGTTCCGCTTCCTGAAAGTGGCTGTAGCCGACTACGAAGCACGCCTGGCCGAAGTGGAAGGCGGTTCGCTGCGCAACGCCATTCCGCGTGAAGCATCGGCTGTCATCACCATCCCCGCAGACGGCAAAGAAGAGATGCTGCAACTGGTGGATGAGTGGGAAGACCTGTTCATCAAAGAATATGACGGCATAGAAGATGATATCCATTTCACCGCTGAAGAAGTGGCATGTCCGAAGACCGAACTGCCCGAAGACGTGCAAGACTTCCTGATTCACGCCATCACCATCTGCCCGCACGGCGTGTATCGCATGATACCCGAAATGCCGGATGTGGTGGAGACCAGTAACAACCTGAGTGCCATCAAGATGGAAGGCAATTCGGTGGTTGTGCTTTGCCTGACCCGTTCATCGGTAGAAAGCCGCAAAGAAGAACTGAAGCAAATGATTCAATCCACCTTCGCTGTGGCCGGTGCGGAAGTAGAGTTCTCCGGCGCATACCCCGGTTGGAAACCCAATCTGAACAGCCGTATTCTGGGCGTAATGAAAGACATCTACACCAAGAAATTCGGCAACGCTCCACGCATCGTGACCATCCACGCAGGTTTGGAATGCGGCATCATCGGACGTAACTATCCGGGTATGGACATGATTTCATTCGGTCCGACCATCGAACACCCCCACTCGCCCGATGAGCGCGTGAACATCGCCACCGTGCAGAAATACTACGATTTCCTGCTTGAGACCTTGAAGGCTCTGTAAACAGGAATACATACCACACTACGGGACTGCTTCGGCAACGGAGCAGTCCTGCGTGCATAAAAAAGCCCAAAAAGTGAGCGTTTTTTTCGTTTTTGGCAGCGTGGTATAAAAAAAGATGCAAAGAATTTGCATATATGCAAAAAAAGTTGTATCTTTGCGGGCTGGTATCAAGTCGGCGTGTTTCCGGCTCCACAGACAGACAATAATCTTCTAAAAACAAAATAGAAAACATGAAACAACTGATTGAATGCGTGCCCAACTTTTCGGAAGGACGCAACATGGATGTCATCAACCAAATCGTGGCAGAAATAAAAGCCACAGACGTGAACGGTGAGAACGTAAAAGTACTGGATGTAGACCCGGGTGAGGCCACCAACAGAACGGTCGTTACTTTCGTGGGAAGTCCGGATGTGGTAGTAGAAGCCGCGTTCAGGGGTGCCAGAAAAGCCGCTGAACTGATTGATATGCGTCACCACCACGGTGCCCATCCGCGTAGCGGTGCAACGGACGTGTGCCCGCTGATTCCCGTGGCAGGTATCACCTTGGAAGAGTGCGCCACCCTTGCGCGCGGACTGGCCAAACGGATGTATGAAGAACTGGGTATTGCGTGCTACTGCTATGAAGCCGCTGCCTTTACGCCCGAACGCCAAAATCTCGCCGTATGCCGTGAAGGTGAGTACGAGGCTCTGCCGGAGAAAATGAGCGACCCAAAACGCAAACCCGATTTCGGCCCCGGTGAATTCAACGAGCGTGTAGCAACAGCCGGAGCGACCAATGTGGGCGCACGCAACTTCCTGATTGCCGTGAACTTCAACCTAAACACCACCTCCACCCGCCGTGCGATGGCTGTGGCATTTGATGTACGCGAGAAAGGCCGCAAGGCTCGCGAAGGCGGCAAACTGACCGGCAAAGTGCTGCGCGATGCCAATGGCGAAGAGATATGGATACCCGGCACACTGAAAGGCTGCAAGGCCATCGGATGGTATATTGATGAATACGGCATTGCGCAAGTGAGCATGAATATCACGGATATCACTGCCACTCCGCTGCATGTTGCTTTTGAGGAGGTTAGCCGCGCGGCCGCAGCAAGAGGGATGCGCGTAACCGGAGCAGAAATCGTTGGTCTGGTGCCCAAGTGCGCCCTGATTGATGCCGGCAAATACTACCTGGCACGCCAACAGCGCAGCCTCGGTATAACGGAAGAAGAAATCATCCGCATGGCTGTCAAATCGATGGGGCTGGACGAACTGAAACCGTTCAATCCGAAAGAGAAAGTGATAGAATACATGATTGTGGATGAAAAGGAACAGGCAGAAAAAGAGCACCTTATCCGCATGACCTGCAAGGGCTTTGCCATTGAGACTGCATCCGAATCGGCAGCCCCCGGTGGCGGCAGTATCTCCGCCTATATGGGCGCACTCGGTGCCGCACTTGGTACGATGGTGGCTAACCTGAGTGCCCACAAACGCGGCTGGGACGAACGTTGGGAAGAGTTCTCAAAAGTGGCCGAAGAGGGGCAGGAAGTAATGAACGAACTGCTGGCTTTGGTGGACGAAGATACGGCTGCATTCAATAAGATTATGGATGTGTTTGCCATGCCTAAAGGCACTGAAGAGGAGAAGAAAGCCCGCGCTGAAGCCATGGAGGCCGCCACATTGTATGCGACACAAGTGCCTCTGCGCACCATGAAAGCCAGTATGCGCGCTTTCCCTGTGATTAAGGCAATGGCTGAAAAAGGCAATCCTGCTTCGGCATCGGATGCTGGTGTAGGCGCTCTTGCTGCACGTGCTGCCGTACGTGGCGCAGATATGAACGTCCGCATCAATGCCGCAGGCCTGAAGAACCGCGAGACTGCCGAACGCCTGATTGCAGAGGCAGCTGCAATGGTGAAAGAGGCCGAACAGCGTGAAGCAGAGATACTGAGCTTTGTCAACGCCAATATCAATAAGTAACACCTTACCGGCATAATGACTCCTGCTGACAGACAAGCATTATTCCTTCTCTATGATGCACCCGACTGCACCGCACAGGTGCAAGTCGTGGTGCGCAACGAGACCATCTGGATGACGCAGAAAGCAATGGCGACATTGTTTGATTGTTCTTCGGATAATATAAGTTTGCATCTCCGTAATATCTATGAAAGCGAGGAATTAAGTTTCGCGGCAACTGCCGAGAAAATCTCGATAGTTCAACAAGAAGGTACTCGTCAAGTTAAGCGTGTGACCCAATTCTACAACCTTGATGCGATTATCTCTGTCGGTTACCGTGTTAACTCCACGCGCGCGACGCGTTTCCGCCAATGGGCAACTAAGATTCTGAATGAATACATCCGCAAGGGCTTTGTATTGGACGATGAGCGCCTCAAACAAGGCAAGGCCATCTTTGGACAGGATTATTTCCGTGAACTCTTGGAGCGCGTACGCTCTATCCGTGCAAGCGAACGCCGAATCTGGCAGCAGATTACAGATATCTATGCGGAATGCAGTATTGACTACGACCCGAAAGCGCTTACCACGCGCGAGTTCTATGCCATGGTACAAAACCGCTTCCATTATGCCATTACCGGGCAAACGGCGGCAGAGATTATCTACACACACGCCGACCATACCCAAGAGCACATGGGACTGAAGACATGGAAGAACTCGCCTAACGGACGTGTCTTGAAATCGGATGTCACCATTGCCAAGAATTATCTGGATGAGAAGCAGATTCGTCAATTGGAGCGCACCGTTACCGGCTATTTCGATTATATTGAAGACCTCATTGAGCGAGAAAACACCTTTAATATGGAGCAGTTTGCAGCGAGCGTGAATGAGTTCCTTTCGTTCCGACGCTACAATATTCTGCCTGATAAAGGCAGTATCTCCAAAGCACAAGCCGACACGAAAGCCGAATCCGAGTATGACATCTTCAACCGCACGCAACCCATCGCTTCAGATTTTGACGAAGCGGTAAAACGAATGATTGAACAAGAAAACAAAGAAGGGGAACTGTAAAAACACCGCCAATAGTTTGATTTGCAAAGGAACTACCGAGGATAAGGAGAATAAAAGACAATACCACTTGAAACACACAACGATTTTGATAATTTTATAAACAACACCACTATGGTACCAAAATTTGATAGTTTTTTCACACCATATTTGAAATGTCTTTCTGATGGGAATATCCATAAAAACAAAGACATTATTGAGTATGCCATCAAGTATTTCGGATTGACGGAAGAAGAAGCACAAGAGAAAATAGCCAATCAAAGTCAGACACAAGTTTACAACCGTATTTTATGGGCAGGAACTTATCTGCGTAAAGCCGGTCTGGCAGAAAAAGTATTAAATGGCCAGTACAAAATTACAGAAGAGGGACTTAAACGGTTGAAAGGTGGTGAAGTAACTTTGAAAACGCTAGCCGAATACCCTTCTTTCGTGGCATTTTATGGTCGTGCCCCTAAAGAAAGTGCCAAACCGACAAAGAAAGATATTGTAGCAGATGAAGCAGCAAAAACTCCTGTCGAAGTTTTAGAAGAGGCATATTCTCAAATAAACAACCAATTGGCGAATGAAGTTCTATCTTCTCTGATGGATGTTTCCCCACAAAAATTCGAACAAATAGTAGTTGATGTGCTAGTTGCCATGGGATACGGCGGCTCACTTGAAGACGCGGGAACTGTTACCGCCTATGTCAAAGATGATGGTATTGATGGGGTTATCAAAGAAGACAAACTTGGACTCGATAAGATTTATGTGCAAGCCAAACGCTGGTCCAACTGCGTAGGACAGCCAGAGATTCAGAAGTTTGTGGGAGCATTAGTTGGTCAAGGAGCCAAGAAAGGGGTGTTTATAACCACATCCTATTTTTCGAAGGAAGCACACCAATTCCAACCCAAAGGAGATGTGAAAGTTGTGCTAATTGATGGCCAAGAGTTAGCGAACTACATGATAGAATATAATGTAGGAGTTTCTCTCAAACAATCCTACATGGTCAAACGCATTGACACAGACTATTTTGAGGAATAGATAATACAAACCAATGAAAGCGAAGTGGGTAAATATTGTGGATGAGTTGCGGGGGAATGTGGGCAGTAGGCACTATGTGCACAACAAGCAAGAAAAAAGCGATAGTTTCCATTTTGGAAACAGTTGGGTAGAAAGAATATGAAAGAGATTTCGGAACATAACAGAGGCGAGATTATCATCTATCGTGCGGATGACAACATGATTCAGCTCGATGTGCGCATGGAGCAAGAAACCGTGTGGTTGACTGCTTCGCAAATGGCTATGTTGTTTGACAGAGATGTAAAAACAATTCGCAAGCATATCAATAACGCTTTACACGAAGAATTGGCGGATGAAGTGGTAGGCGCAAAATTTGCGTCCACCACTCCGCATGGAGCAATGGAAGGCAAAACTCAAACCAACGAGGTAATGTACTATAACTTGGAAATGGTTACTTCTGTTGGCTTTCGAGTAAAGAGTAAAAGAGGTATCCAATTTCGTAAGTGGGCAAACAGGATTCTTAAGGACTACCTCATCAAAGGCTTTGCCGTCAATGAGAAACTGAGGCGGGAGCAGCTGGCGGAGTTGAGGCAGTTGGTGCAGATAGTTGGTCGAGCGGTGCAAAGTAAGGCGATTGAGAACACGGACGAGACGCAAGCTATTTTTGATGTCGTTTTGGATTACACGTACGCGTTGGACACGCTTGATAATTATGATTACGAGCGGTTGACCGTCAAAGAGACTACACCCGAAGAGCGGTTCCATGCGACGTATGAGAATGCCATTCAGACTATCAACGCCTTACGTGAGAAGTTCGGTGGAAGTGCGTTATTTGGCAATGAGAAAGACGATTCGTTCAAGAGTAGTATAGGTCAGATTTACCAGACGTTCGGCGGCAAGGACTTGTATCCAAGTGTGGAGGAGAAAGCGGCGATGCTGTTGTATTTGGTGACAAAGAACCACTCCTTCTCTGATGGCAACAAACGCATCGCGGCTACGTTGTTTCTATGGTTTTTAAACAACAACGGCATTCTCTACCGCGAAGATGGCACCAAACGTCTGGCGGACAACACTCTTGTCGCGCTAACTCTTATGATTGCCGAAAGCCGCACAGAAGAAAAAGACACCATGGTCAAAGTAGTGGTGAACCTGATAAACCAGAAGAACTAAGTAGATATAATGAAACAAAGTATTCTATCATTATTTATGATTGTTTTCGCAAATGTTGTATTTGCAGAGCAAGGGCAGCCCATAACGGGGACAGCCTCAGTATTAAGTTCTTCCGGTCGTACTACTTGCGACTACGTACAACTATGGGAAAATGGTCCATTATGGGCGACATTCAATGTAGGTGCTACTATTACGGATTATGCAGACTTACAAGAAGGAGCAGATGCGACACCGTACTACAACAACAACGAAAATGCACCTTTATACAACACGAATAATGTCGGAGGTCTCTATCCATGGAATAATCCTAACCAGAATGGGAGAAAAAGTAGGTATAATAAGAATGTGAGTGTCGGTATTGCCGATATTGCGACGACACTATGGGGAGATGGCTGGCAAACTCCCAGTAAACAACATTTCGATACACTTATCAATACTGCATATACTACGTGGACATGGTGTAATGGAACTACCGTACAATATACTGAAGGTTGCACATTGTCCGGGTATAAGGTAACAGGCGTCGGCGATTTTGCAGACGTGTCTATTTTCCTTCCTGCTGTAGGCTATTATGACTGGTGTAGAAGTATGGTCGTCAATGCAGGAGGACATGCTGACTATCACACAAGTACGATATATACTAAATGGGGTGGTAACTATTCATATTATCACTATTTCCGTGGTAATATGGTCAGAATATACTTTCAAGACACAAACAACTTTGGTCGTGCCATAAGGGCTATTTATGTTCCTACAGTTTCTACAAATCCTACAGGTATAGACGCTACTAGCGTAGAAGAGAATAAAGGAAAAGTTATAAAGATATTTCAGAATGGTAGCATCTATATAAAACAAGGAGACAAGACTTACTCAATACAAGGGCAAGAGGTAAAATGAAAGCGAAGTGGGTAAATATTGTGGATGAGTTGCGGGGAAATGTTGACAAGAGGCACTATGCACGGAGGATACCAGGGAATGATGAATGGGCGGCAGTGTGCAGTAAGCCGGAATTGAGCAAGAAAACAAAGAAAGAAAAAGCAGAACATCCGACAGCAAGACGGTTTGCAGAACTGATGGCAGAAACGAAAGCCATTCTGCATAATCCGGAAAGAAAAGCGGAATGGCAGGCACGATATGACGAGGCCGTGCGGAAAGCGAGAAAGTATAACAAGCCCATACAAGGCAGGTTGTACGATTATATAAAGCATGAGTTGAGTGAGGAGAGGAAAGGAAGTGAAGGAGTTGAGGAGTGAAAGAAGATGGATTGGGGCGATATGCCGCTGATATCATGGTGATGTCATAGTGAGCAACCGATGAGCACCCGTTCAGCAACCGATGAGCATCCGATGAGAGTGGCTGGAAAATAGGTGGACAACAGGAAGAAGAAAAGAACAAAAACAGACTAAAAACAGACTAAAAACAGACTAAACATAAATCGATTATACATCATGAACACATTCCAACAAGAGATTCTGGCGGGGATTCCCGCAGAACTGCCGGAGGTCAAACCCTACGACACGACCATTAACCATGCACCCAAACGCAAGGACATCCTGACGGAAGAAGAAAAAGTGCTGGCGCTGAAAAACGCCCTGCGCTATTTCCCGCAAAAGCATCACAAAGTGCTTGCCAAAGAGTTTGCAGAAGAGTTGCGTCTCTACGGACGTATCTACATGTACCGGTTCCGTCCGAGTTATGAAATGTACGCGCGTCCGATTGACGAGTATCCCGCAAAATCCAAGCAGGCGGCAGCTATCATGGCTATGATACAGAACAATCTGGATCCCCGCGTGGCACAACATCCGCACGAACTGATTATATACGGCGGCAATGGTGCCATCTTCCAGAACTGGGCGCAATACCGACTGACCATGCAATATCTCGCCACCATGACTGACGAGCAGACATTGTCCATGTACTCCGGTCATCCGATGGGGCTCTTCCCAAGCCATAAAGATGCACCGAGAGTGGTGGTGACCAACGGAATGGTTATCCCCAACTACTCGAAGCCTGACCATTGGGAAAAGTTCAACGCACTGGGCGTTTCGCAATACGGACAAATGACGGCAGGAAGTTACATGTACATCGGTCCGCAAGGAATCGTACACGGCACAACTATCACTGTGATGAATGCCGCACGCAAACAACTGCGCAAGAAAGGTCTGACCGGCACGGCCGAAGAACGCAAAGGTATGCTGTTCGTCACAGCCGGTTTAGGCGGTATGTCAGGCGCACAACCCAAGGCGGGTAACATCGCCGGCGTAGTGAGCGTGACCGCAGAAATCAATCCTCTTGCTGCACGCAAACGCTATGAGCAAGGCTGGGTGGACGAACTGCATGAAGACTTGACCGAACTGATGGCACGCATCCGCAAAGCCCAAGCCGGCAAAGAAGTGGTGTCACTGGCATACGTTGGCAATGTGGTGGATTTGTGGGAACGTCTGGCAGATGAGAACTATCCTGTTGACTTGGGTTCAGACCAGACATCGTTGCATAACCCCTGGGCAGGCGGTTACTATCCCGTCGGTTACAGTCTGGAAGAAAGTAAACGCATGATGGCGGAAGAGCCCGAACGCTTCAAAGAAGCCGTACAGGCATCGTTGCGGCGCCATGTGGCAGCCATCAACCGTCTGCACGCAAACGGTATGTATTTCTTCGACTACGGAAACGCATTCCTGTTGGAGAGCTCGCGCGCGGGCGCAGACGTAATGAAAAAGGACGGTACTTTCCGTTATCCTTCTTACGTGCAAGATATTATGGGTCCGATGTTCTTTGACTACGGGTTCGGCCCGTTCCGTTGGGTTTGCATGAGCGAAAAGCCCGAAGACCTTGCCAAGAGTGATGCATTGGCAGTGAAAGTGCTGAGCGAAATCGTGAAAGATGCACCCGCAGAGATACAAGGACAGATGGATGACAATATCCGTTGGATAGAAGAAGCGGGACGCAATCATTTGGTAGTAGGTTCGCAGGCGCGTATTCTGTATGCCGATTGCGAAGGTCGCACCAAGATAGCCCTCGCGTTCAACGAAGCCATCCGCAAAGGCGAAATAAGCGCACCCATCGTGTTAGGCCGTGACCATCATGACGTAAGCGGCACCGACTCACCGTTCCGCGAGACCAGTAATATCTACGACGGCTCGCAGTTCACTGCCGATATGGCAATACAGAATGTCATCGGCGACGGCTTCCGTGGTGCTACATGGGTAAGTATCCATAACGGCGGCGGAGTCGGATGGGGCGAAGTCATCAACGGCGGATTTGGTATGGTAATCGACGGAAGTGATGATTCGGCACGACACATTCAAAACATGCTGTTCTGGGATGTGAACAACGGTATCGCCCGTCGTAGTTGGGCGCGCAACGAAGGTGCCAATCACGCCATCTTGAGAGAGATGGAACGTGCAACAGGTCTGCGCGTGACAATGCCCAATACGGCCGATGAGGAAACCATACGGGAAGCACTCAAAAACTAAACACAGGAAACCCTTTATTGCAAACAAACCATGAATAAGCACATTATTAGCGATAAGCATCTGACCATTGACAGGGTCAAAGAAATTATTGATAACCACATGCAACTGGAACTGGGCAAAGAAGCCATCGCGGCGATTGAGAAATGCCGCAAGTTCCTGGATAGCAAGATGGAAGATATCGGCCGTCCCGTTTACGGTGTGACCACCGGATTCGGAAGTCTGTGCAACATCACCATTCCCGCAGAAGACCTCAGCCAATTGCAGCACAATCTGGTTATGTCTCATGCCTGCGGTATGGGCGAAGAAGTGCGTCCGGAGATAGTTAAACTGATGCTGCTGCTGAAAGCGCAGTCGTTGAGTTACGGCCATTCGGGCTCGCAAGTGGCTACTGTGCAACGCCTGGTGGATATGTTCAATATGGATATCCTTCCTGTCGTTTACCAGCAAGGTTCACTGGGTGCCAGCGGAGACTTGGCTCCCTTGGCACATCTCAGTCTGCCGATTATCGGTATGGGCGAAGTGCTTTATAAAGGCGAACGCCGTCAGGCTGCAGATGTCTGGAAAGAACTGGGATGGCAACCCATACGCCTGCAATCGAAAGAAGGTCTGGCACTGCTCAATGGTACGCAGTTCATGAGCGCAAACGCTGTTTGGTCCGTCCTGCAAGCAGAACGGCTGAGCAAATGGGCGGATATGATCGGCGCCATCTCACTGGAAGCCTTTGACGGTCGTATCGAACCGTTCTATCCGCATAGCCACAACCTGCGCTGCCAACCCGGACAGATGGTTACCGCCAATCGTTTCCGTGAACTGCTGGAGGGCAGTGAACTGATTGCACGCCCGAAAGTACACGTGCAAGACCCCTACTCTTTCCGTTGCATTCCGCAGGTACATGGAGCCGTAAAGGATACCTTGGCATACGTAAAGAGTGTGATTGAGAACGAAATCAATTCCGCTACCGACAACCCGAACGTATTTCCCGATGAAGATATGATTATCTCGGCAGGAAACTTCCACGGCGAACCGATTGCCATACCGATGGATATGCTGGCTATCGCAATGAACGAACTGGCAAGCATCTCCGAGAGACGTATCTACAAACTCATCTCCGGACAGCGTGACCTGCCTTCGTTCCTGGTGGCAAAGCCCGGTCTGAACAGCGGATTCATGATTCCTCAATACACGGCTGCCAGTATCGTCAGTCAATCGAAAGGCCTGTGCTGGCCTGCCTCGTGCGACAGCATCCCATCCAGTCAGGGACAGGAAGACCATGTGTCAATGGGAGCAAACGCTGCCACCAAACTGGTGAGACTGGTGGAAAACACCGAGAGTGTGTTAGGTATCGAACTCTTCAATGCCGCACAAGCATTGGAATTCAGAAGACCGGCCAAAAGTTCAAAGCATATAGAGAAAATCGTCAGCGAGTATCGCAAAGTGGTTCCCTTCATTGATGTGGACCGCTATATGCATCCGCTGATGGTAGCAAGTAAAGAATTTATCAGACGTGAAGACTTGTATTAAAAACATACGTGAACTGGTCGGCATTGTGCCACAGGGCGTTTTGCGCAAACAAGGCGCAGAGATGAACGAGACAGGCACACTGGCTGACGCATGGCTGCTGATAGACGGTGACCGTATTGCCGGATTTGGCACAATGGACACCCTGCCGGAAGCGGATAGATACATTGATGCCGAAGGCGGACTGGTGCTGCCCTCTTTCTGCGACTCGCATACACATATCGTCTATGCCGGTTCGCGGGAAGGTGAGTTCCTGGACAAAATCAACGGTCTTTCCTACGAAGAGATTGCACGCCGCGGCGGAGGTATTCTCAATTCTGCCGACCGTCTGCATGAAACAAGCGAAGACGAACTCTATCGCCAATCGATGGAGCGCGTGCAAGAGATGATTGCAAAAGGAACAGGAGCATTGGAAATCAAAAGCGGCTATGGCCTGCGAACCGAAGATGAACTGAAGATGTTGCGTGTCATCAAGCGTATTCGTGAGAACGTACCTGCTCTCGTGCGGGCAACATTCCTGGGCGCTCATGCTATCGGGCGCGGATATGGTCACGAAGAATATGTCCGTCTCGTTTGCGAGGAAATGCTGCCTGCCGTTGCGCAACAGGGATTGGCGGATTTCGTGGATGTGTTCTGCGACGAAGGCTTTTTCACCGTAGAAGATACCGGCCGTATTCTTACGGCGGGTGAACACTACGGGTTACGGCCCAAGATTCATGCCAATGAATTGGCGGTCAGTGGCGGTGTGCAAATCGGTGTGAAGCACCACGCACTGAGTGTGGACCATTTGGAAAAGACCACCGATGCGGAGATTGATGCCTTGCAGGGCAGTGTCACTATGCCTACCATGTTACCAGGTTCATCGTTCTTCCTCGGACTGCCGTACGGACGGGCGAAAGACTTCATACAAGCAGGATTGGGCGTGGCTCTTGCCAGCGACTACAATCCGGGAAGCAGCCCCAGCGGCGACATGCGCTTTGTGATGGCAATGGGCTGTATTCGTATGCGCCTGACCGCCGTGCAAGCACTGAATGCCGTCACCTTGAACTCCGCTTACGCGATGGGAGTAAGTGACGAAGTCGGCTCTATCACGGTCGGGAAACGCGCCAATCTTATCGTAACGCGACCCCTGCAGTCGCTAACAATGATTCCTTATATGTACCAAACACCTTTTATCAGGCATCACATCTTGTCGGGTAAAGAGATAAACGCATAATGATATGACATTTGACGGGAAAAAACTGGCAGAACAGACCAAAGCCCTTCTTCGCGAACGGATGGAGCAGTATAAAACGCAATACGGCCGAGTGCCGTGCCTGAGTGTATTGCTGGTTGGCGATGATTACGGCAGTCAACGCTATGTGGCTTCTTGCGAGAAACAAACGGCTGAAGTGGGAATGGCTTGTCAGGTCATCCGGATGGACGGACAAAGCACGGAAACGGAAGTGCTGGAACAACTGGACCGCCTGAACCGCGATACCAACGTGGACGGCATACTTGTACAAATGCCCTTGCCCAAACAGGTACGGACCGAAAAAGTAGTGGATGCCATTTCGCCGGCGAAGGATGTGGATTGTGTCACAGACACCAATGTTGCCAATCTTTGGAAACAGAAGCGGAACGACTACACCCGTTTCCCTGTGCCTTGCACACCTCGTAGCGCCATGCGCATACTGGAAGCGGCAGACATTCCGTTGGACGGTGCAAAAGCCGTCGTTGTCGGGCGCAGCAATATCGTCGGACTGCCTGTCAGCAAACTGCTGATGAACGAGAATGCCACGGTCACTGTCGCACACAGCCACACAAAGAATCTGCCCGACCTGTTGCGCAGTGCGGATGTCATTGTTGCGGCACTGGGAAAGGCATACTTTATCACGGCCGATATGGTGAGCGAAGGGGCTGTCATCGTGGATGTAGGCATCAATTCCGACCCGCAAACAGGCAAGATGTGCGGCGATGTGGATTTTGCCAATGTAGCACCCAAATGCCGGATGATTACGCCTGTTCCGGGAGGCGTGGGACCATTGACCATCTGTTCTCTGATGGAGAATGTGGAAGGCTGTTTCCTGCGCGCACAAACAAGATAATTTTCAAACAATATGTTACCTATAGAATTCATCGAGAGGATGCACCAACAGTTAGGCTCGGAAGCCGAGTTGCTGTTTCGTGCATTGGAAACGGAGCCTGTCACCAGTATCCGATTGAACGACAAACGGGATACGCTCTCTTTTGCATGTGACATTGACGAGGTGCCATGGCATATCGATGGTTACTACCTCAGCGAACGGCCTCAGTTCACCCTTGACCCGCTGTTTCACGCCGGAGCATACTATGTGCAGGAGGCCAGTTCAATGTTCCTGCAACAGGTCATCGACCAATATCTGCCTGCCGAAAGCATTGTGCTGGATATGTGTGCCGCACCGGGCGGCAAATCTACGCTCTTGAGCCAGCATCTTGGGAAAGAAGGACTTCTTGTCAGCAATGAGGTGGACCGCCAACGTGTGTTCATCTTGAGTGAGAACATCCAGAAATGGGGCAACGGAAACACCATCGTTACCCACAATCGGGCGGAAACATTCGGCACCAAGTGCCGCAATCTGTTTGATTGTGTTTTGGTGGACGCTCCTTGTTCGGGCGAAGGCATGTTCCGAAAAGACATGCAGGCACGGGAAGAATGGAGCGTGAAGAATGTCCAACTCTGCGCCGAACGGCAACGCGCCATCCTTATGGATCTCTGGGACAGTCTCAAACCCGGCGGACTGCTGATTTACAGCACCTGCACCTTTAATCACGAAGAGAATGAAGACAATGTCCTTTGGATTACCGATTGTCTGGGAGCGGAAATACTGCCGGTGGACTATGAACCCGATTGGGGAATCGTGGAAGGCTATCCGGGCTATCATTTCTTCCCGCATCGGACCAAAGGAGAAGGGCTTTATATATGTGCACTCCGCAAAAATGACGAAAGTTTTGTGCCTTTCTCGCCAAAAGTCAAAGGAACGGTCAAAACGATGCCTGTGGAGTTTGAAAAAGAGATTTCCTCTTGGCTGCAGAATCCCGATGATTGGGCGATACGGCAAAGCGACCGTTTCACCACCGCCTACCCTGCCCGCTATAAGGATCTCATCGACTATCTTTCCACGTTCCTCACCTGTATTTGCACAGGATTCGGCGTGTCCGAAAAACGGGGAAAGGGTGCGGCTCCGCAACACAGCCTCAGTATGGCGAAAGCCCTGCGAAAAGATGCTTTTCCGAATGTCGCCGTCAATCTGGAACAAGCACTGTGTTTCCTGCGGACAGAGGCACTGCCGCTGACCGAACATCTCAATCTAGGACACCATCTGCTTACCTACGAAGACGTTCCGCTCGGGTTCGTCAAGAATGTGGGTAACCGGCTCAACAATACCTATCCGAACGAGTGGAGAATACGCAAACTTTGATGGGTAATCACAATCACTCTATTATTAACCTTTTAATTTTTTATAATTATGGAAACAAAAAGTTGTAAACAGTATCGCGAAATGGCTTGGGAGACACTGTCACCCCATTGGAACGCAGTCGCTTTCACCATGTTTATCATTTGCATCATTGCTTATGTCGGTGGAGGTGTCAGCATGATTGGTACTTTCCTGGGGCTGGATGTACTGTCTATGTCCGGTTCGGGACTTTCTATGGTAATCAGCATATTGCTGGTAGCACCCATGTCCTACGGGTTCTCTATGCTATTGCTTGATTATGTTCGCCGTAATGAACAAAGCGAAGGAGCGGTTCTTGCCTCTTGGCAGAATGCAATTGAGAACTACAGTAATATTGTCGTTACCTATGTGCTTTATGTGCTCATTCTTGCGCTGATTGCAATACCGACTTTGTTTATCGGCACCATTATTCTTGGTTTGGCGTATGCCATGGCACCTTTTGTATTGAAGGATCATCCGGAGTATTCGGCTCGTGAGGCATTGCGTGCCAGCCGTCTGATGATGCGCGGACATAAGGGGAAATTGTTCTTGCTTAGCCTGAGTTTCCTCGGATGGATACTGCTGGGTTTGATCACCTTCGGTATCGGATTCCTTTGGATTGCTCCGTACATGTCCACCGCTTCTGCGCATTTCTATGAGGATATCAAACCTCAGGAGGAAACGGCAGCAGTGGAAGTGGAGACTGTATAATCATCCGACAAACATCAGGCAGACTGATGATGAGGGCACAGCGCAACGGCTGTGCCTTCTATCTTTTTATTCGCCTGTTATTCTCACTCTCTCAACACAACATTAACACAGGATTAACACAAGATTAACACAGGATAGCCGATACATAACCGACTTATCACCGACAGATGACCATAGGGATAGCATACCCTTACCATAGGGATAGCAATAGTTCCACCTATATAGTCCGAGTTCATCCAAGTCCTTCCTATTTTCTCAATAATTTTCAAAAAAAATCAAATTCATTTGCATTTTTTGCCTGTTTTATTTGCACAATTCAAAAAAAAGCAGTACTTTTGAGGTCGGAAATGAGTTTTGTGGGCAACGTGTATGCCAGAAGCATGCTCTTTCTATGGAATCTATCTGCGCCGAAATAGTCTCTTGCTTCGGCAATAGGCTATGGGTTAGAGGGATTCATTTACATATTGAAAAGGCGTTTATTGACGCTTTAGTGTTGGCAAATCGAAAACTTCGCAACTTTTCATTACTCAGACCTTCACAAAGTACGCAATAGAATGCCTATGGGTATGACTTTTATACTCGCTCTGCCGCTTTAGGCAGGCGTGTTGTCATATCGGCGTAGGTTTCATTGTTGTTTATAGTCTGATAGGTTAGCGAAGGCCTCGATTTGCGATAAGCAACGGATGAGGTCTGCGCTTTTTGTATGTATATATATACATGACAATCACAATCTAATATAGAGGAGTGGGCCGAAAATCCGATAAAAGAGTAGGCAAAAAAAATGTATTGATCATATGGAATCTAATTACTTTGAAAAAATCCAAAAGCGTTTTGAAGAACTTACAAAAAAAGCAGCCGCTTTGGAATTAGGTGGAAGATTTTGGTTTTCTCTGAAGAGAGAATTGCCGAATGTGCCTGAAGACACGTATTGTACGGATAAATTTATGGTCCGGTTCAATGAAAGCATATACAAAGGCGTGTCTATTAAATCCATAGAATACCGTCGTTACAATGAAGATACCGGTAAATGGTCTGATTGGCAGACAAGGGACTTTGAATATTCAGACTTCATGGAAGATGTAGTTTTCCAAGGGAAAGAGATTTACATTTTAAACATGGAAAATAATGAGAAGAGTTATGATTACAGGCACATAACTTTGTATGCTCCGGAATTGCTGAAAAAGACATATGTCTCTAAAAGTGACGAATCCAAGCAAATAAAAATTTTTCCATGGGTTTATATAGATGTTGAGATTGGCACGGCGGATGATGGCTTTGTTTATCCAACCACACCTGTAGAAGCTCGTATTTGTTCATGGCACAAGACATCTGGTGATTACGAAGAAGCCAGACGTCGTTTCGCTGAGCAATTGGTTGATGGTTATCACGAGGTATATCATATAGATCGAGGAGATGCTGATTCTCATCCGAAAATTGTAAAAGAAGTCGAGGACTTACTGGATGACGGACAATTGCCTATTAAAATGCTAAATGCCAAAATTTATGGAAATTATGATTATGTAATGTTCACACCTCAACAAGGTTTGGCATTTGCGGATGAACGCTTGCCAATTATTGAGAAAAAATACCGCGAAATCATGCCAGAATGGAAAAAACTGAAAGCCATTGTTGAAATGTCGGACGAAGAAAAGGCTCAGTACTTGGCTGAAGAGAAGAAGAAAGAACAAGAGGATAAGAAGAAGAAAGCAGCAGAACGTGCGGAGAAAAAAAGAATTCAGGAAGAAGAAGACAAAAAGAAAAGTCGAATTAACTACATTGGTTTGGCAGTGTTCTTCATTACACTTGGACTATGCTATATACCAACTGAATTTGTTGAATCAAATTTCATAAATGTACTAATAGATGCTGCTATAATAACAATTGTCGTAGTTTGTTGGAAAGCGGTAAAAAAACAATTGAAGAAAAAATGGGGGATGAAAGAATCCGAATAGAGATTTGATAATTGATAAATAACCTTAAAATTATATTATTATGGCTAACAGTATTTGTAAACGGTGCAAATTTTATGACCGCTGCGATGAGGATAATCTTATGCGCAGTTATGTGACTTCTGCAGACAAAGATGGCTGCCCGCATTATGGTATGCTAAGTGCTTTTGATGATGTTGAAGAAAAACAGAATCAAATGTGGGCGGAGCAAGCAGAGAAGGAGAAACAAAGACGTCAAGAAAGATTCAAAGAAAGAATAGGTAGGGAATTAGATAAGGTCAATAGAGCTATTGATTATATTGACGAATATCTTGACAAACTTGCTGTGCAACAAGGAATTTCAAAATTCCCGACAGACAATATGCATCCTATGATGTATGGCGTTGGATATATGACGTGGGAGCAAATACGTTCTCAAATAGAGCCATTTGATTCGGATGCAATCGTTAATTATAATGATTTCATTGAGCGAAATGAAGATCTTGACCACGGTTATAAAAAGAGAGATCCACGCGAGCCCTATAATCTCTGTATAAAAAAAATAGACGAGATTCTCAAGGCATATCGCGATTATGGGTTAACAGGTCCCGGTGCTCAAAGAGAAGAAATCCATAAGCAAGCAGTAGAATGGAAACAGTTCATTGATAAAAAAGCTGCAGAAGAGAAAGCAAAAAAAGAGGAAGAAGAACGGCAAAGACGGGAAAAAGAAGAAGAGGAACGTAAACGCAAAGCAGAAGAAAGAGCACGCAAAGCAGAGCAAGAACGTCAAAAAGAACAAAAACGTCAAGAACTTCGCGAAATTCATAAGCAGAAAAACAAGAAATTCTGGATAATTTGGGGTGTTGTGGCGGTTTTTGTGTTACTCATTGGATCATTACTACCTACCATAATGGCATTGGGCTTTTTGGGCCTAATAGCTGCTGTAGCTATTCGCTATTATTTACAAAAAAAAGAGTTAGATTCTATCAAATAAAATGATGATATCTTAATAATAAAATATACAAATTATGGGATTTTTATCAAATCAATTACAAGGTGCTTTTGAAGCTGGCACCGCGCACAAAAACATTGCTGCTCAACTCTTTCAGTATTGCCGAGAGAATAAGGATTCTATCGGTTCGGAAGGGTATTGGTATCCAATTTTCAATTTGCCTGGAGTTGATTCAAATGAATTAGCGAAAAGCTTAAAATACCTCCCAAAGAAAAATGGAGATGCTTGTGTAGAATTAAGCGACGTCAATTTCTATTTTAGAGCGGAGAAAGACGGCGGATTCTATACTGTCCAAGTTTTAAAAGAGACTACCGGAGGAGGTATGTCTACTTCATACGGTAACGATGATGAAGACGATTATAATGACTACGATGCTGAAGAAGAGGCGCGAAAGAGAGCTGTACGTCGCGAAAAAGCTCAAGCTGCCAAACAAAAGAAACAAGAAAGCATTCAAAGGGCAAAAGATAAAGAGGCAGAAATTGATAATATGCCCATGCCGGAAGAAACAGATGTGGTTCTCAAACTTAAGGAATGTCTTGTTTATGCAGAACGGGCAAAAAAATCTGAGGGTGGTAAAGCGGGTGATCTTATTAAAGAGGCTTGGCTAAGTCGTTATAATCTAATCATGGATTATGCGAAAACCCATTATGCAAACAATAGTGAGTTCAAAACATATATTGCTGAATTAGAGGAGATAGAACGTCAAAAGCAGGCTGAAATCGCGGCCAAAGAGGCAAAAGAAGCAGCAGAAAAAGCAAAAGAAGAAGAGGAAAAACAAAGACATAAGAAAAATGTGAAAATTCATAGTCGGATATTTTGGGGTATTTGGCTACTTTCTGCTATTATTACCTTCTGTTGTATAGAAGAATGGTGGGAATGGGTAATTTCCATAGTGGTGTTCATTGTAGCAGCTTTCATACGCGGTATTGTTAGATTGATTACTGATTAATGGAGGCTCATTTTCTACATACACAAAAATGCCCGATGCGTGCAAGTTGTGCTTATCGGAATACAGCCGAATGTCCGGATAATATTACTGGATGTATGTTGGCTTCTCAAGAGAAAAAAGATTAATTATAAAATGCCATAGTGGACAGATGGCATATTCCTTATTATTAACGCGCGAGTGTCCGTAGCGCAAACAAAAAATTAACGCTTTATGAAAAATTATCAAAAAGCTGAATTGATTGCAAAGAACCTTCCGACAGGTTCGTATGCAGCTGGTTGTCCTACACATCATCAAGGAAACAACACAACGACAGTTGATGCTGAGGGACACTGCTGGAGTAGGCCTTCAGGTTGTTCCGTATGTGAATTAGCAGGCTAATCGTTTGTTTTTTAAATGGAGCGGGAAATTCTGCCCGCTCCTAAATTTACCTTAAAACAATTAACGAAATGAATCAAAATGAGATATTAAATTACTTGTGCAATAGCGTCAAGTATTTCGAAAAATTACAAAATGGTATTAAAGAACAAAATAGGGTAGAGAATTTTGAAAAACCAGATAAAACTATTCAGCAGCGAATTGATGAGTGTACACAACGATTAGCAAGTGATATATTTGATCTCTTGACTCTCTTTTCTCAACAAAACAATGGTAATCCATGCTAATAAAACAATCTAAGAACTCTTTTATCCGAACGACTGAACGTTACGGATATATTACGAATCAATTAACTCGACATGATCGTAGTTATGATTCGTTTGGCGCAGATTTATTGCGTGAGATTAATCGTGAGCCGCAGGAAGTAGATGATATTATCAATCGTCTGCTCGAAGTATATAGTGGCGTGGACTTCGCTACACTCGAAGCCGATTTTATGGAGTTCGCAGAGAGTTTGGCAAAAGACCATTTTATCATGCTTGGCGAGACGCCAGAAGAATTGGATGCCAAGGATTTGACATTCTCATATTCAATGGGCAATCCTAAGACGCTTGCAACAGATTTCTATCAAGCTACAGAAAAACCGATTAGCGAGAACACACAGGATTTCTTCTTGGAGGAAGTACAAGGCAAACCGCTAATCTCCAATATCCAGTTTGAGCTATCATCCCGTTGTAACGAGCGGTGTATTCACTGCTATATCCCTAACGAGAAGAAGAATGCAGGTTTTGATATGCCGACTGCTAAAGTAAAGGATCTTATTGACCAATTGGCTGCAATGGGTGGTATTCATGTCACGTTCTCAGGTGGAGAGGCATTCATGCACAAAGACCTAATTGAACTCACGCGTTATGCGCGCGAAAAAGATATGATGGTTACTATCCTTAGTAATCTAATCGCGTTGAAAGACGAGCAAGTGCAGCAACTCAAAGACCTGAATATCTCGCTTATCCAAGTGTCGCTCTATAGCATGGACCCGGAAATTCACGATTTCATTACCACCGTCAAAGGTTCGTTTGCAAAGACCAAAGCGGCAATAGAGAAACTCGTTGCAGCAGATGTACCGGTACAAATCTCATGCCCGATTATGAAAGCCAACCGTAAAGGCTATCGAGCGGTATTGGAGTATGCTAATTCGCTGAAGATAAAAGCACAAACGGACTTTATTATGATGGCTGAGGCGAACTTTGATACCTCTAATCTTGCTAATCGTATTTCGATAGAGGAAACCGAAGAGTTGCTTCGCGATATCATGCAGTATGATCCGGTATATAAGCAAGATGTTATCACAAAGCGCCCTGTGAGCGAAGAAATAAAGTTCGATTTAGAGCGCTATAAAAAACAGCGTGTTTGCGGTGTAGGCTATGACAACTGTTGTATAACGGCTAATGGCGATGTGTATCCATGCGCCGGATGGCAATCCATGGTTTTAGGCAATGTATATAAACAATCTTTGGCTGAAATCTGGGAAGATAGCCCGAAACTGCGCGAGTTACGGCGTATCACGCAAGAGAGTTTTCCTGAATGTTTGACCTGTGAGGCTCGCGATTTCTGCGCTCGTTGTTTGGTACGCAACTATAATGAGAGCAACGGCGATATGCTCAAGATCAATCGCCATTTCTGCGATGTGGCATTCTTAACCAAGCGACTTGCAGAGGAATATTTTGCTGAGCAACTGAAAAAGAACTATGGCGAAACTAAGTGACGCGCATATCCATGTAGGACAATTCAACGACATTTATACTTCTCCGCAAGAAGTAGTTGCTTTTATGCAGCAAGCCGGAGTGGAGAAGTATGCTGTCATGTCCACCACTATTTGGGAGGAGGATTACAAAAAAGTCCTGAATGAAATGCGCGAACTGGTTACACTTGTTCCACAAAGCGTTTTGCCCATTCTTTGGCTTACACCCCAAATGCTGTTAAAGGGCAAACTAGATATGATGCTTGAGAGCGGTATCAAATGGTATGCACTCAAAGTACACGGAAATCATCCGTGGTCGCTTAACGGAGTAAATGAGTGTGCAACTATTGCTGAAGAGCTATCTTTGCCGCTGATAATTCATACCGGCGATTTCCCGCATTGCGAGGCGGGCGTGTATAAGGAAATCGTAAAATCTCATCCTAATGTGTCATTCGTCTTGGCTCATTGTAGGCCTGTGGATCAAGCGATTGAAGTAATAAAAGAATGCCCGAATTGCTGGGGAGATACCGCTTATACGCCATTTCCTGAAGTTGCGAAACTTATCGAAACTGGATTAGAAGACCGAATATTATTCGGAACAGATTATCCTTTGCAGAAAATCCATGCGCCGGAGAAAGATTTGTTGACAGATTATAGAGAAACTATCTTCCATGTGAGAGACGTAATGTCTTGTGAGCAATGGGAGAAAGTGTCTCATACAAATTTTGAGAAATTGTATAACCTTTTTGATTGATACCATGAAAGAAACACTTAAAAAATTTGTAGCCCGCTGGCAAAAAGGTGAAACACACCCATTGTCAGATTATATTTCCATCGGGAAAATTAGTTATGGCGAGGCAATACAAGCATCATGGGAAGAGATTGAACCTTTGTTGCAAGGAAAAGGATATCTATTGCAAGAGGTAACTGGAGTTAATCAACTTGGTCCGGACTTGCACTTTTATGGTGTGCCGGCAGAGAAAGCACCTCAAAGGGATGGAGAGTATCATGTGTTTCTTCAACTAAAAGAATGCATTTTATACGTTGGAACAATGTATATCTTCGCATTATATCGCCCATTAGATGCACTTTGTTGCAATATGCATGGTTGGAAGACAGAAATAATTCTATCATAATATGAAATACCTGTTGTGTAAAATAGGACCGTATCTGACTATTCTGGGACTCATCTGCGCATGGATGATAGGAAATGACCCGAATTTCAGCGGATGGTTGCTTCCCCTATTTATCGTGTCATGCATCATGATAATTCCCGGTTGGATATTTGGCTACAAAGTATGGAACATGCACATCCCTCCAATTGGTTTTGCATTTATGAGCCAGATGGATGTCTTTGATGCACAATGGTATAGCGTTTTATCATGGGGAGTTCGTTTTATGTCTTTCCCATTCATTATAGCAACAATATTAATCCTTATATTTATATAAACGGAGTATGCCAAAAATCCGAAGAAGAGTAGGCAACAATTTAAAGTTAATTGAATTATGAGTCAATGGTACGAAGTGAAATGGCATAGAACTCTTGCCCATCCAAAATCTGACTATGATCGTAAGGTCATTGAGCATGGAAAAACTGGCGCATGGGGCAATAACGAGCAAGATGCAATCAATTGGGTAATAGCCTGTGTTAGTAATGCAGGAGATTGGAATGTATTTGTAGAAGAGGTCTCTCAAAAATAAAAATATGTCAGAATTACAAATCGGTGCTACCGTCCATTTGACGAACGGAGCGACAGCCACAGTAAAGAAATTACTTGGCGAAGGAGGACAAGGCTATGTGTACCTTGCCTCGGTTAACGGAAAAGACATGGCATTAAAATGGTATAAAAACCCGCCATCATCTTCTCCAGAGAAGTTCTACAAAAACTTGCGGCAGAATGCAGAATCAGGTGCTCCTGCTCCGATGTTTATATGGCCGGAGTACGTGACCCAACATGAGCAGGGCAGCTTCGGCTATGTAATGAAACTCCGCCCGGAAGGCTACTATGAGTTTGGTCAATTCCTTATTAACAAGCAGCGCTTTGCAAGTCTGCATGCCATCTTTACTTCTGCGATAGAAATATGCGAAGCATTTAAAGCATTGCACGCAAAGGGATTAAGTTACCAAGATTTGAATGATGGCAACTTCTTTATTGATCCAAAGACAGGTCATGTAATGATCTGCGATAATGACAATGCTTTCCCGAATGGAGAGAAATCCGGCATTTTAGGTAAAGCACGATATATGGCTCCGGAAGTAGTTACTGGGCAACGTATGCCGGATGCTTATACCGATAAATTCTCTTTGGCAGTGATTTTATTCTACATCATTTACATGAATCACCCGTTTGAGGGAATGAAGGTATTGGCACATCCTTGCATGACCGAAGAACTAGATCGAAAATGTTATGGAAGTGAGATACTCTTTATCGCGCACCCGACAGATAAATCCAATGCGCCGATAAAGGGATTACATAACAATGTGATCAAACGTTGGCCACTATTCCCGAAGTTGCTTCGTGACTCCTTTACTCGGGAGTTTACAGCGCCAATTCTCAATAGCCCCAATAAGCGTCTAACAGAAATGCAATGGTTGGATATTCTAACCTCTGTACGCGATGAATTAATCCGTTGCCCGTTCTGTGGGGAAGAAACATTTGCAAGTTTACAGAAATGTCTTGATTGTGGAAAATCGATTGTCGTTTCGAATGTACTCGAAATAGAAAAGCGCAGATTACCCTTAACGGATGGTAATACGCTTTTTATTGATCGGGATGATACACCGGATATGCGAATTGTTCATACCGCACAAGACCCATCCAAACTGGTAATTCAAAACTTAATGCAAAACGACATTGAGGTTCAAACTACTACCGGTCAAGTACGTATTGTGAAACCAAACGAGTACCTTCCGGTAAAAGTTGGATTGCAGCTTAAACTGAAAATAAGAGGATATCAATATATAGCAAAAATACAATAACTTTAAAAACTTTATCATTATGGGTTTATTAGATGATGTTCAAGCCGTGCCGCGTCGCACGATGACCTTATTCTTACTTGCCGATGTTTCCGGTAGTATGAGAGGAAGTAAAATTGGAGCAGTAAACGATGCTATTCGTAACGTTCTGCCTATTGTAAATGACATCAATGATTCGAATGCAGATGCTGAAATTAAAGTGGCAGCATTAACATTCTCCAATGGATGTGATTGGGTAACTCCCGAACCAAAGATTGCAGCTGATTTTGAATGGACTGACCAAACAGCAAACGGAGGCACTGATTTAGGAGCAGCTTGCTCTGAATTGGCAAGCAAGTTATCACAATCGCATGGTTTTATGAAGAGCGGTAGTGGCTCATTTGCTCCCGTACTTATTCTCTTGTCTGATGGCGGTCCCACAGATGATTTTGAACGTGGACTCTCTCAGTTAAAGCAGAATAACTGGTATAAAGCTGCTATCAAGATAGCCATTGCTATCGGCGATGACGCAGATTTGGAAGTGCTCGCGAAGTTTACCGGTAACATTGAGATGGTTATTCAAGTGCACGATGTTGAGTCGCTGAAGAAAGTAATCAAATGCGTCGTTGTTACGTCTTCACAGGTGGGCTCAAAGAGTTCTAGCTCATCTGCAGGCGCAGATGCTCCCGAAACAAAACAAGAGGAAGTAGGACAAGCTATCGCACAACAGTTACAAGGCGAGTCAAATGTGCAGATTGGTCAAGAAGCTGCAAACGTGACGATGGACGATAATTGGTAATCGAATTATGAGTTTCTTCAAATCTCTTTTCGGAAGCAAAAAAAATGAGGAACGGCAGATAGAACCATCTGCCGAACCTCAAGTTTTGCCGCTGATAGAACCATCTTCCAAGTCTCAGATTTTGCCGACTACTGAATGTTACAATTATTCCTGTCAAGGGGACAGTCATAAAGCGACCAACAAGGAATGCCAAGATTATTCACGCACGTATGTTGATAAAGAAAAAGGTATCTATATTGCCGTTGTGTGTGATGGTCATGGCGGGGATACTTATTTCCGTAGCGCAGTAGGAGCAAAAGAAGCGGCGGATATCACAGTCACGAATGTGCTCGAGTTGATACGTGAAGACGGTAAGAACCTCTTTGCAAATATGCCATTTACGCAAGTGGGTATATTAGATACGATAGCAGAGCAAGACAACTTGGATATCAGTATGCGTCGATTGTTCGCAAAAATTTATATCCAATGGAGAAATGCTATCTTAGAAGATGCGAAGCGTCCTGTCACACAGTGGGAAACCGAGAATATTAAGCCGGAACATTTGCAAATCTTGCAAGACTCAGAACGGATAGTCAAAGCATACGGATGTACGCTGATGACGTACGCACAGACGCCTGATTATTGGTTCGCCTTCCATTTGGGAGATGGCAAGTGCGTTATGATGGATAAGGATATGCAGTTCTCGCAGCCTATTCCATGGGACGAACGTTGTTTCCTCAACAAAACAACATCTTTATGTGATTCGGAACCTGTAGAGGAATTCCGATATTGCGCAGAAGGGGATGGACAATTCCCATCTGCAATATTTTTAGGATCGGATGGACTTGACGACTCGCTTGGCGATGGCGACAAATTATATAATTTCTATGGTAATATCATTCGTCGTATAAAGCAAGAGGGCTTAGAATCGGTTATTAAGGAGATTCAAGAGAATCTTCCTATACTCAGTGCTATGCGTAGCAAGGATGATATGTCTGTAGCATTTGTCTATGATGAGAGTCTGCTGGATGCTATGTCAAATGCGGTAGAATGTCGTTTAAAAGAGGCTCTGTCGAAAGACTTGGAATCTCTTAAATCGTCAATGGATGAATGGGAACAAAAATTGACTGACATTAATCGAAGAATAGAGAAGGCGACCAAGGAGGCAAAAGATCTCGAATCGCGAAAACCGGCTATAGAGCGTGAGTATCAACGTGTCAAAGCAGATTACGAAAAAACACTAAAGTCACTCCAAAATATCGTAGGAGAGAAAGTAGAGACGGATAGCTGATGAACATTCGCTCATTATTGTTAGGACATTCGTGCCGTATCTGTGGTAAGATCATACTTGGCGAAGCGTACCAAGACTGGAGCGGAAATCTTGCATGTAAAAAACATAATGCTTGCTTCTGTTCCAGTTGCGGACGTTATTATGGATCAAAAGCCAAGGAAATGGTTCCTGGCGAATGGCTGTGTGAAACTTGCGTGAAGAACGTACCGGACAAAGCCGGTGCAGAGAAAACGGTTTCGTATATTCGTACGTTCTATAAGCAGCAAGGTTTAGACATTAAATCGCATATTATGTTAAAAGGAGTGACTGCTGCACAAATGGCGAATCTGCATTCGGCTCAGGCGAGAGGTTTTGTGGAATTACCTCCTGATACAGACGGATACCATATTGTTGTACGACGCTACTTATCACGAGCTGTATTAGCCATGGTTCTATCGCATGAGATGTTACATATTTGGCAATATGAACATCAAATATATCCTCCTGACGCAATATGCGAAGGTTTTTGCAATTTAGGATCATATCTCGTTATGCTATCTATCCATACGCCTACTGCAATGGGACAGATTGAATTATTAAACCGAGATACAGACATCGTTTATGGCGATGGATTTCGAAAAATGAAAGAAATGTACGAACAAAAAGGATTTTCGTCCGTAATCACATATATGCAATCATATAAACGTTAAGTATGCATCTTATAATAAAGAAAATAATCAAGCAGAGAGGAATAGATGTTCTTTATTCAAAAACTCTTATCAGTTGTATGGATGACGAAGGAGCTTTCTCCGATATTGAGATGCGTCCATATAAAAAGATACTGCGCACTATCGTAACAGAAGATTACTCTCAAAAACTGACTGAAATCGGCGAATGGAACGCTGAAACTGAAGCTCTTGCTCGTTCTTTTGCTCAGAGAAATATGTTACAGGAGGATGAAATTCTTTATGTATTCTCCTGTTTGGCCTATGGCTTAGGCTGGTTGAAAAAATCACCTAAATTACCTGCTGAGACCAAGAAGATACGGCAGCAGGAGGCACAGAAAAAAGCCAAAGAAGCTGAAGCTGCCCAGAAAGCCAATGAAGAGGCAATCCGCCAAAAGGCCGAAGAAACAGCGCGTAAAAAGGCAGAAATTGCGGAGAAGCGTGCATTAGAAGCAGAACGTCGTGCTAAGGATGCAGAAAAGAAAGCTTTAGAAGCGGAAGAAGCTTTGAGAAAAAGAGGAAATGCAGCAGAAAAAAGAAGAAGGTCTGCTTCCGAACAAATTCCGGCACAGGAAGTGTCTGTGACTAATATTGCAAATTTTGCCAACGCGACGCGATATTTGAAAGAATTAGAAAGGACTTTTGAAGAAATTACCAAATCAACTAAAGGGCAAAAAGCGAAATGGAATAGAATGGCTGATGCTTTGAATACTTTTCCTCTGCCAACCGCAAGGGAAGAATTATTCACATTTGCGGTTTCGATGCATTCTAAGATGAGCGAAAAACTCGGAGGCGAAGGAGAATCCGAAAGAGAGGCTGGAGCGATGCTGATGACCGCTTATCTAAGTAAGTATAAGGAATGTATTTTGAAAGTTAAATCGCTATATCCAACAGATTCGGTGTTTGCAAATTTACTATCCACTTATGATGAGGATATAAAAAAGGCAAAAAGTGCGATCTGGTGGCAAAAAGACCATACCATATTGTGGGTAATACTTGGTTTGGTCGGTATGATGTTTCTATGTTTTGTACCACTTGCAATATTCGGAGATGGAGAAACCAGTTCTGAATCCGATAATGTCGAAATGATAGGACTTTTAGACGAGACTAATAGTGGTTCCATATCATTAACTCCCACAAAATCAGGAGAATTTGTTATTCCTGCCAATATAGAAAGAATTGAAGCAAACGCATTTAATAACAACAAGGAACTAAAATCCATTGTTATAAGTGAATCAGTAAAAGTAATAGAAAACGGTGCATTTGATGGATGCTCCAATCTTATTTCAGTCACTATAAATTCAGATATGATTGTTAATAAAGATTACAATAAATCATCTCTTAGCAATGTATTTGGACCGCAAGTGGAAACTTACATTTTAGGCGAGTCAGTAAGGGGGATTGGCAAAAACACTTTTGCAAAATGCTATGATTTGAAATCAATCATCATTCCGACTTCTGTCCTGAAAATCGGGAAAAATGCCTTTAACGAGTGCGCAAAATTGACATCCGTTACTATTAATTCAAATGCAATTATTGGCAGAGACTTTGATATTCGTTCAGTGTCTCCTATGGCAGAAATCTTTGGCCCTCAAGTGCAAGAGTTTATAATAGGAGGAGACGTGAAAAATATAGGGAATAACGCTTTTAATAAATATTCTGCTTTAAGATCTATAACAATTAAGAAAAATGTTGAATCAATTGGCAACAATGCCTTTAAGAACTGTAGCAATTTAAGTTCGATAAAAATCCCAGGTAATGTAAAAAGATTAGGTGCAAATAGCTTTAGAAATTGCAATAACTTGATTTCAGTAACCATTTCAGAAGGTGTAGATTGCATCGATGAATATGCATTTGCAGATTGTACCAAATTAACTTCGTTTAAAATCCCCAAAAGTTTAACATATTTAGGAAAGAATATCTTCGAAGGATGTACTAACCTTACTAAATTATATCTGCCTAAAGGAAAGAAATATAATAGTGAGCAGATATTCAGATCAGATTGTAAAATGATTAGATATTAGGATGCATTATTTAATAAGTATTCTTATGATCCTTTATGGCTAATTAGGGCGAATTGCAAAAAAGATTAACTTCTATTTTTTAATTTGAAAATAAAGTATTAGATTTGCAGCCAAATAATATTGTGCGTAATAAATATGAACAAATAAATAATATACCTATGAAAATCAATAATCTCCTCTCAACATCAACTGGTGGTGGCCTCAATTGGGATATCCTGTTGGAGCAGTATCAACGTGAATTCGACACGCATAGTCGTCCGTTTCTTTTGTGCGATATCTTTGACATGAAAGAGAATATGCACACGAATCTGTTAGAGCAACTGCTGACATTTAACAATTACATGCTCCTACCATCATTTGTGGAAGAAGTGCTGGATATAGATGATCTGCCAACGAAAGAGTTCATAGAGTCCGGAGATGTTTATGTCACAACGCAATTAAAAGCGTTGGGAAACAAAAAAGACACTTGGGGACTTGTCGATCTGGCGATTCAAATAGGAGATACCAATATTATTATTGAGAATAAGGTTAACGAGGCGGCAGATACAAGGAATCAGTTGTTACGGTATGTTACTACTTTGCTTTATGTAGGCATTTCATCTCCGTATACTGCAACCGGTCAATTTGACAAAGAATGGTACGATAAACTGACCTTTGGTCAGAAAAAGAAAGTGGACTATCTGTTGCAGAATCTATATGTCTATTATCTTACCAAACAAGATAGCGATGAAGGTCCGAGTCAATCCAGTTTCTCTAGAACCATTAAAGCGGAATTGGATACTATCGGACACTTTCGGAAGCTATCCTATGAGAACGATATATATCAATGGCTTAAGAAGGATCTCCTGCCATTGCTACCACAAAATGATTTGCTAAATAGTGCTTTGCAGCAATATATTGCATATTTGGAATACGTACTTGAGCCGGCAAGCACTTGGCAGCAATCATGGATAACGAAGGAAGCACAATTTGTAGGAGCCGATATACAGAAATATAATCTCATTTCTAAAGGTATCCTATACTATCAGAAAGCGAAAGAAACACCCATAGCAGATAGCCTTATTAAGTCCCTGGAATTTGCACGTGAGGATATCTTTGCGCACGATATAGAGCAATACTTATCCAGCCCAGTGATTTCAGAGGAAGATATGGATCTCAAGGATTGGCGCGTACATTATACACCATCGTTTATCGTGCTCTATAAACAAAAATGGGCTGAGAGAGACGAAAGGAACTATAGCATTCCTTCAATACATATCACGATTCGTAACCCTTTCCATCTGGCCTCAAAGAAAAAGAAATTCAACTATCAGATGGGAATAGACCATGTGTCTCCCAGGGTTTCAGAGATGACACAAAAAGATATGACCCGTTTCCCTGATAAAGTGTATGAAGGACTGAAAATAGTGTTTAGAAAAACAGACCAATCGCTCAAAAAGGAGAATCATGGCAAGTACTTTCGAGTTGGTAGTTATGACACTAATCCGAAGAAGAGTGCGATACAGACAACGATGGATTTTGCCCAATTGGATAACCGTATCGCGGTATACAAAGATGCTATCCTGAAATTAGACAAGGAAATCAAGATGATGGATCGGCTAGTTGAGATTATTAAGTGATATCTTTGCTGAAGAAGGTGCACAATTTGTGAGGAACGAACTGTCAAAAGAGATTTAAGTTAAGGAACTTATGGCTAATTACATAGATAGTTCCGTATTTATCAATGGCTCAAAACGTGCCATTGTGGACTTGCTGAATAAAGGTCTAAAAAATAACAGATTGTCCTTGCGCGTGTCTGTTCGGATGCCGGGCGAACAAATTGCGTCACTTCTGGCTGACCTAGACAGAAAGCATAGTTTATCTACATTCTCTTTTCTGCCACACCCAAAAACCTTTGACCATTGGGATACTACCAATAAGATGCAGAGCTTTTCAGAGTGGTATGGGAAAAGTGATGAGATATACGATTTCATGCTTGCGCATCCGGATGACTTTCACCCTATAGAAGAGCAGCAGGAGGAAGAGATACTTCCCTTTGATATCTTTGGTGATGAGCCTACAGATCCGCTTTCTCCAAGATTTGAGCCGGAGGACTATGATCGCGCCTTGAAAATGATGCACCCGAAATGGATGGCTTCTTATAGCAAATATGTTCGTGGCTATCGCCGTGCAGTAGCATACCAAAAGAAGAAATATGGCGTCGTTGGTTGGTATGATTGGGCGGCAAAACATCATGGATGCAAATGGGCTGCATTTGAGCAATGGAAGTGCCTCAAAGACGAAAATGGCATCTTGTGTCTATCATCAGAAGTGGAAAGTCCTTGGGGTCCGCCAATTACTTTCTTCGAGTATATGAATGCCTTAGATGGTATAACCGTCTATGCCTATGGTCATGAAGCTTGTTATTGGGGCTATATGTGGAACGGGAGAACACTTGAAGACGCAGAAATTAACCCGGATAAAGATAGCCGGTATGAGCATATGCTTCAAGAATATGCAGGCGAGAAAGGTGTAGATCTGAATTCCTACGAGGCGCAACACGGCTGTATTCCCGGTTTCTACCCAGAAGAAGTATATGGCAGAATACTAACAGAATATCTTGAAAAATATAAAGCAGAAATCTATTCGGAACTATCAGGACTTATTTGATATGCATTACTCTGAAGAATTATACCAACAAACCCGCGAGGAGATGTCGCGGCTGAAAAGCGAACTCAAGGCTTTCAATAAATCACGTGCCGAGCTAACTGACCCTGCCGAAAAAGAAGCCGCCAAACAGAAAGGACGTGAGTTGCAGCAACAATACGACGAAGTGGCTCATCGTTTCAACGAACTGAAACAGTATCGCGAGTGGTCCGCAAGTGCAGGACGTGAATTCCTTTATGCAGGTGACAAGTGATGCTACACGTAATCTATCATACCGATATCTTTGCACCGTCTTTTGAATAAAAAAGGCGGTGCTTTTGTCTCGCTATCGTCGGCATTAAGGATTTCTATGTCAGCTCTGCTGACTCGCGCGGCGCACTTACTCCTTGTCCACCGGACATTCTCGGTGCGCCTCAATCGCTTCACGTATCTCTCTCGTAAGCCGCTCGTAAATGGCAAGTAACATTCCAACGGTATCTCGACGGTATCTCGACGGTATCTCGACGGTATCTGAAGGCCTATTATGGTGTGTGCTTAACCTCTTTAAGGTCAGCGTATCCTCAGCTGAAGAGATGCGAATAATTCCACAAACATTAGCGGCAGAACTAGCGGCAATTATAAAAAACATTTATCACCTTATTCTCAGTTTCTTACATGGCATTTCATACAAATCGGCGGCAATAACAGGTATATTTGCCGAATATTTTTGCAGCATATATATAGAGAAGCGCGTCCTTCAAACTTGGTGCGATTTCGGTCTGTTATTGGTTCTTCCTCGGCAGATGGTCCCGTGATAATCCCGTAACTTGTAAAGGAACTCTGAGAATATTTTCCGAGTACTTTGAGAATTTTTTCTAAACAAATTGCGAATTTTATTTGCATATATTGAGAATTTCTTGTACCTTTGCAGCCGATTTTAAAAAGTACTATTATGTTTAAGCGTCAACAAGCATCCGTTTTATTGTCACGAATCACTGAACCACGCCATTTTATTCAGGTTGTTGCCGGCGCACGCCAGGTGGGTAAATCAACTTTGGTTAAGCAGGTGGCTAACGAGCTAACTTTGCCCCATTTGCTAACCACTGCCGAGGATGCACCGGATAAGAATCCCGGTTGGATTCGATACGTGTGGCAACAAGCCAGACAATCCATACGGCTCAATAACTATTCCGAATTTCTACTCGTCATAGATGAAATTCACAAATTGGACAATTGGAGTGAAGTCGTTAAGGCGGAATGGGATGCGGACACCATGCGCGATGTGAATATAAAAGTCGTTTTGCTTGGTTCCTCGCGTTTACTCATTAAGGATGGTCTCAATGAGTCCTTGGCTGGTCGCTACGAGCTTATAGAAATGGAGCACTGGTCATATAACGAGATGCGTGAGGCTTTCGGAATGACAGTGGATCAGTACATCTATTATGGAGGATATCCCGGCGCATTTTCGCTCATTGACGATCAGAAACGCTGGCGAAAATATATGCAGGATGCCATTATTGAACCGGCTATAACAAAAGATGTGTTGACAACCAAGCGCGTTTTGAAACCTGCCCTTTTACGTCAGCTTTTCTTGCTTGGTTGCTCCTATTCCGGAGAATTGCTGTCGTTCAACAAAATACTGGGACAATTGCAAGACGCGGGAAACACGGCGACTTTAGCCAATTACCTGCAACTGTTGGATGAAAGCAAACTGCTGGCCGGCCTTCAACAATATGCAGCAGATGATGCTCGAAAATATAAGTCAGTCCCTAAATATCAGGTATATAATTCCGGATTGCTGAGTGCTACAGCCTCCATTAATTTCAGGGATGCTTATTCTGACCCGAAGCAATGGGGAAGATGGGTGGAAACGGCCGTTGGCGCATATCTGATTAATCATGCAGACAGGCTGGAATACAGACTCTATTTTTGGCGTTATAATGGGAATGAAGTAGATTTTATACTTCAAACTTCCAAACGGTTGGTTGCCATAGAAGTCAAAAGCGGAAGACGTCAGAACAACCAAGGTTTGCCTGTTTTCAGTGAGCGGTTCCACCCGGATGTGGAATTGGTAGTTGGCGGAGAAGCCTTTAATCTGGAGCAATTCCTTTCGCTGAACCTTGAACATTTGATTGAATAATTCTTTTCTTGTCAGCGCAAGGTCAGCGCAACCTCTGCATGAGACCTGCTTGAGAGGTGCTTGAATGTATTGCGAGAGAAGCGCGAGAGTGGCTGCAAAAAAATGCACTTGTTTGAAAAAAAAGTTGCATTTCAGGTGATAGATTTTGCCTCTTTTTTGCATTATATATGGAGGGGTATCTGTAAAACATACCGAATAACAATTTAACGGCTTAACGGTTTAACAATTTAACATTTAAAACGTGCCTAACTCTTCTAAAACAAGCTTTCTACAACTTTTGCACGTTTTTATTTGCATATTCGAAAAAAAAGCATTACCTTTGCAGCCCAATCTTACAAAGATACGAATCAACAAATGCAGCATCCCAATTTATATATTATAGCTGGTCCCAACGGTGCAGGTAAGACTACTGCATCGTTCACCTTGCTTCCCGATGTGTTGCATTGTCCGAATTTTGTTAATGCAGACGAGATAGCTCGTGGCCTATCGCCATTTGCTCCGGAAACGGTGGCTTTTCAGGCAGGGCGTATCATGTTGGAGAGGATAAAGGAATTATTACCACAACGCGTTGATTTTGCTATCGAAACGACACTTGCTACCCGTTCGTATGTACAACTCGTACATCGCGCACAAGCATTGGGTTATAAGGTACACTTGATTTTCTTCTTTTTGGCAAATGAGGAGCAAGCGATAGCTCGTGTCGCACAACGTGTCAGTAATGGTGGGCATAACATCCCTAAAGAAGACATTCGTCGTCGTTTCAAGCGCGGCATCTATAATTTACTAAACTTATATATGCCAATTTGTGACAATGTACATGTTTATAATAATGCACATGGTGATGCCATTTTAGTCGCCAAGCAGAATAAAACCATTGGCGGAATCCAAATATATGAACCGGAAATGTGGAACAAATTAATACAAAAAACATGAGTGAACGTGAATTAGAAACAAAATTAAGCGTGGGCTTAAAACAATCTTATCGCCGTGTTGTTGAGCAACATCGTCGCGACAATCAACCGCTCATTTTCTGTGAGAATGGCCAGGTGCAGTACGTAGACCCCCATATAGTCGCCATCTAAATTGTCTGCTTATCGTCCCGTAGGTCGCAAGTAATGGGATAATAAATTCCGAAAAAAGCACCAGAGATTTGCATATTCCAAATATTTGTAGTAATTTTGCGCGGTGAAAGAAAAACGAAAATCTAAGAAACAATAACAATAAACAATTTTTCAATAAAACAAAGGAGAAAAAACCATGAAAAAAGTTCTGACCCTTGCCGCTATCCTGATCGCGGCTATCAGTGCAAACGCACAACACGTTAATCCGATTAACTTTGAATTGACCAAATTCCAACTGGACAGTCTCCGTGCAAAGTACGTGAACGATCCCGCCAACCTGCTCATCCAATTGCAAGGTATCGACGACGCACAGAAACGCGATGCCAACACCCTAAAAGACCTCCAGAAAGAGCTGAAGCAAGAGAAACAATACGCAAAAAATCTTGCTACCTACGCCAAAGCAGCGGCCAGTAATTACAAACAGTTGCAAAAGAACGAGGAAAGCAACCAGAAGAGTATCAAGAAAATGCGCGATGTGGCCAGCGACCAACAAGCCGTAATCCGCAAACTGGACCTGGTGAAAGATAAACAAAAAGAAGAGTTCATCAAGAGTCTTGGCGAACAAAGCACTCGTTACAGCAATCAAATCAGCGAGTCGCAAAACGAACTGAGCTTCATCAAAAAACAAATGGGTGAGATCGAGACCCTTCAAAACCAACTGAAAACCCTTGACCAAGAAATCAAGACCAAAGAAGGACAACTGAAAAATCTGGAAGCTGCACAGAAAGAGAACAGCAAACAGATTGCTACCGAAATCAAGATAGCTAAGGACATGGTAAAAGCCCAGAAGTAATGCGTACCATCAATCTTTCCGAAAAGGATTCTCTCCTCAGCCAATACCTTGGTGAAATCCGGGACAAAGACATCCAGCAAGACCGTCTTCGTTTCCGCAGGAACATCGAGCGCATCGGCGAAATTATGGCGGTGGAAATCAGTCGTGAACTGGCGTACGAAGACCGTCAGATAGAGACTCCGCTGGCTCCCGCAACGGTACGGCATATTCAAGATACCGTTGTGCTGGGCACCATCCTGCGCGCAGGGTTGCCTTTCCATCAAGGCTTCCTGAACATGTTCGACCGTGCAGAAAACGCTTTCCTCAGCGCCTATCGCCGTATGGGAAGGACAGTGGACGGACAACCCCAGTTGGAGATAGTGTCTGAATATCTGGCCGCCCCCAATCTGGATGGAAAAACGCTGTTGCTGGTTGACCCGATGCTTGCCACCGGCATGTCCATGGAAGTGGGCTACAAAGCCCTATTGAGCCACGGAACCCCCGCCAAAGTGCATGTAGCATGTGTCATCGGCACCACACAGGCATTGGATTATCTCCGTCAGAACATGCCCGAAGATACCACCGTTTGGTGTGCAGCTGTGGACAATGTGCTGAACGAGAAGAAATACATTGTGCCCGGTCTGGGCGATGCAGGTGACCTTTGCTTCGGCGAGAAACTGTAAGTAGCGCCTTGCCGATGAGCGCCTCCGAAGAACGGACATACCTGATAGCCCTGACGCAACTCTACCGCAACAGGTTGCGCCATTTGCGCCAATTGCTGGAGCACTATGGTTCCGCGCAACAGGCATGGCAAAACATAACGGATGAAGGAAAATCACAAGCGTGGGAGAAAGCCCAAGCCGAAGAGTCCTTCATCCGCAGGCATAATATAGACGTGTTCTGCTTTGGTGATGAGACCTATCCCATGCGCCTGCGCAATTGTCCGGATGCGCCGATTCTGCTCTACGGCAAAGGAAATATCCATGCCAACAAGGGCAAAATGGTGAGCGTGGTCGGCACACGCGGCTGTTCGGAGCGCGGCAAAGAGATGACACGTCGTTTGGTGCTGGACTTGGCAGCCAAAGTTCCCGATGTGACCATCATCAGCGGTCTGGCTTACGGCATTGACATCGCCGCCCACAGGGCGGCACTCGAAGCCGGCATACCCACCCTTGCGATTGCCGGACACGGGCTGGACAGAATATATCCGCAGTACCATCGCAAAGAAGCGGTAGCCGCATTGGAAAAGGGCGGATTGCTCACAGAATATCCAAGCGGCACAGACCCCGAACGGCATAACTTCATCGCACGCGACCGCATCATTGCCGGCATGGCGGATGCGGTTGTGGTAGTGGAATCCAAACTGCGGGGCGGGTCACTTATCACTGCACGCATGGCCTCCGATTATGCACGCGAACTCTTTGCCTTCCCCGGAAGACCGCAAGACGAACTGTCACAAGGTTGCAACCAACTCATACGCGACCAGAAAGCCGGTCTCATTGAATCGGCAGACGACTTGATTGCGGCAATGATGTGGAAACCGGAAGACAAACCCGCCAACACACAAACCGAACTGGTGGAACTGAATATGCCACTTAACGAACAAGAAAAACAACTATTACAACAACTCCGCAGCGAAGAGGACGGCATACATATCAACTTCCTTGTCATGGAAACAGGTGTACCCTATAGCACCATTGCCGCGACACTGACAATGATGGAAATGAAAGGACTCGTAAAAAGCCTACCTGGTGGAATTTATCGGGCAATACGATAAATTTTGAACTTTTCCTTCGAAAAAAGCACCGAACTCTTGCATATATCAGAAAAAAGTAGTACCTTTGCAGCCAATTTCGAAAAATAAATAATGCATTATGAATAGTTTCTTGAAAGTATTAGGCTTAATCTTCATCCTTCTGGGTGTATGCTGTCTGGTCGTTTACGCCACCGCAATGCCTGACAACTGGTTGCTGGTTGCAAGCCTTGTATTGGAAGTCATCGGTATTCTGGCTTACATCCTGCTCAACAAAATCGCGAAGTAAGTGAGGATAGGCTTGCAAGACATAGAATTGCAGGCGAACCACGGCGTATTTGAGGAAGAAAAACAAACAGGCAACCTGTTTCGAGTGAGCGTGTCGTTCTGTGTTCCCGAAAGCAAAGCCGTGGAAACAGACTGCTTGTGCGACACCCTCAACTACGGTGAAATCTACAACCTCGTCAAACAGGAAATGGCCATTCCGAGTAACTTGCTCGAGCATGTGGCAGGTCGCATACGCAACGCCATCCGGACCGCGTTTCCGGAAGCAAGCGAAATACATGTAAGCATCAGCAAAAAGAACCCGCCCGTGGGAGGCAAAACGGCATGGGCAACAATAGAGTTATGACAGACGAAAAATATGTGAAATATCATCTCAGCGGCATGTACCAGGATTGGTTCCTGGACTATGCCAGTTATGTCATACTGGAACGTGCCGTTCCTGCCATAGAAGATGGACTGAAACCCGTTCAACGGCGCATACTGCACGCCATGAAAGGGGTGGATGACGGCAAATACAACAAAGTGGCGAACATCGTCGGTCAAACCATGCAATATCACCCGCATGGCGATGCCAGCATAGGCGATGCACTCGTTCAATTGGGACAAAAAGACCTGCTGATTGATTGTCAGGGAAACTGGGGAAACATCCTCACGGGTGATGGCGCCGCCGCACCGCGTTACATCGAGGCACGCCTTAGCAAATTTGCCTTGGAAACCGTTTTCAACCCCAAAACAACGGAATGGATGTTGAGTTACGACGGACGCAAGAAAGAACCCATCCATCTGCCCGTCAAATTCCCGCTTCTGCTGGCACAAGGTGTGGAAGGTATCGCTGTCGGACTGAACTCCAAAATTCTGCCCCACAACTTTGTAGAACTCTGCGATGCAGCGCTTGCCTGCCTGCGTAACGAAGAGTTCGTGCTCTACCCCGATTTCCCGACAGGAGGGGAAATAGATATCAGCCGCTACAACGATGGCGAACGGGGTGGCATGGTGAAAATCCGCTCCAAAATCACCAAAACGGATGACAACAAAACTCTTGTGATATCCGAGGTGCCTTACGGAACCACCACATCCAAAATTATAGAGACCATCCTCAAAGCACAGGAAAAAGGCAAAATCAAAATCCGCAAAGTGGACGACTTCACGGCAGAAGAAGCAAAGATTGTCGTGCAACTCGCTCCGGGAGCCTCGTCCGACAAGACTATTGATGCGCTTTACGCCTTCACTGATTGCGAGGTAAGTATATCGCCCAACTGCTGCGTAATTGAGGACAAGAAACCAATCTTTACCACCGTCAGCAACCTCTTGCGCAAGTCGGTGGACTACACCAAAGAACTGCTCCGGCAGGAATTGGAGATACAAAAAGCCGAACTGGAAGCACAATACTTCTTCACATCGCTGGAAAAGATTTTCATCGAAGAACGTATCTATAAGGAGAAAGGCTATGAAGACGCATCCTCCAAAGAGCAAGCCATTACTTTTGTGGATCATGCCCTTGACCCCTGGAAAAGCAAACTCATCCGTGATGTACGCAAAGAGGATATCGAGCGGCTGTTTGAAATAAAGATGATACGCATCACGCGGTTTGACGCCAAGAAAGCCGATGAACTGATGCGTGACTTGGAAAAGAAAATCAAACAAACCGCAAAAGACCTTGCCCATCTTACGGAATATACCATCAAATGGTTCCAACATTTGAAAGATACCTACGGAAGCAAATATCCGCGCCGCACGGAAGTGCGTAACTTCGGAAGTATCAATGTCAAAACCGTAGTGGAGGCAAATGAAAAACTATACATCAATCGCGAAGAAGGATTTATCGGCACCGCACTGAAGAAAGACGAATATCTCTGCAACTGCTCCGATATCGATGATATTATCGTTTTCCATAAAGACGGAAAATACAAAGTCACACGCGTTGCCGAGAAGATTTTCATTGGCACCGACATACTGCATGTAGCCATCTTCAAGAAAAACGATATTCGCACCACCTATAATGTGGTATATCGGGACGGAAGAGGCGGCATCTATTACATGAAACGTTTCAATGTGACAGGTGTCACACGCGACAAAGAATACGACCTGACACAAGGCAAAACCGGCAGTAAAGTTGTCTATTTCACAGCCAATCCGAATGGTGAGGCGGAAGTCATTCGCGTCCAACTTAAACCGGCACTGCATCTAAAGAAAGTGGAAGTCTGCAAAGATTTGAGTGAATTGGCGGTCAAGAGCCGCAGCGCACGTGGCAATGTTTTGACAAAATACGATGTCAAAACCATCAGTCTCAAACAAAAGGGACATTCCACTCTCGGAGGACGAAAAGTGTGGTTCGACCCCGATGTCCTGCGCATCAATTATGACGGACAAGGCAACTATCTCGGTGAGTTTGTGGACGAAGACCGTATATTAGTTATCACCAATAAGGGAGAATATTACGCCACCACCTTTGAACTGACTGCTCATTTTGACCGCGACATACGAATCATTGAGAAATTCAACCCCGAGAAAGTATGGTCGCTTGCCATGTGGAATGCCGACTTGGGATACTACTACGGCAAACGATTCCAATTGGATGCACAACTCAAAGTGCAAAGTTTCCTGGGTGAAAGCGACGACAATGCTATCGCGTTGCTCTCCGACCGCGATGAAGCGGTGTTCAGAATTTGCTTCAAAGAAGAAAATCGCGAACCGATGGATATCACTATGAGTGATTTCATCGATGTCAAGTCTCCGAAAGCAAAAGGAAAACGCATCACCACACTGGATATCTCCTCTATTACAGATATCACGCCGGAACCCGAACCACAACCGGAACCGGAAGCTCAGGAAGAAAATAATGAGGAGAATAAAGAAGAACATAACAACAAAGAGTTGGATGTGCCCTTCACCATCACAAACGACTTGCCTGAAAGCAGTAAGCCGGTGGATGAACAACTTAGTCTATTCTGATATAGGCAAATAAAAAGTGGCAATCTCCTTTATCGACACTGCCACTTTGTTTAATAAGCCTTCTCAACTATCCGGCATTAACGAACACGTTCGCAATAGCTTCCATCGCGGGTATCCACGCGGATAATTTCGCCTTCGTTAATGAAAAGAGGCACACGGATTTCGGCACCGGTTTCCAATTTTGCAGGCTTCAGGGTGTTGGTGGCCGTATCGCCCTTGAGACCCGGTTCCGTATAGGCAACAGCCAATTCCACTTTAGTGGGCAGTTCTGCAAAGAGAACAGTGTCGGTACTTGCATCGCTGACTACATCGCAGATGAATCCTTCTTTCAGGAAATCAACACCGGTAATCAAATCGTGTGCAATAGGTATCTGTTCAAAGGTTTCTTGATTCATAAAGATGTAATCGTCACCTTCCTGGTAGAGATACTGATACGGACGACGCTCTACACGGACATCTTCCAGTTTCTCGCCGATATTGAAACGACGCTCCAGAACACGGCCATCAACCACATCTTTGAATTTAACACGCATAATCGTATTGCCCTTTCCAGGTTTCACATGGAGAAATTCCACTACAAAATACAGACGTCCGTCCATACGGATGCAAACGCCATTCTTAATGTCTTGTGAGTTTATCATAATAAGGAATTTTATGTATGTTCATACTATTGCGGCTGCAAAGGTACACAAAATAATTGGAATACACAAATAATTTGGATATTTAGTGCAAAAAATTTGCATATTTGCCCGAAAAATTATACCTTTGCACCTTGAAATGTTGAAAAATGGCCACTTTGGATAATCATATAGCAAACCAAGTGCTTAGTTGGAAACACATACAGCAATGTGCCCGCGAAGTCGGATTTGATGCATGCGGAATTGCACCTGCCGGACGCCTCGACGAGGATGCCACGTTCATGGAACGATGGATTGCACAGGGGCTACACGGCAATATGACCTATTTGGAGCGCAACACCGAGAAAAGATACGATATCCGCCAACTGGTACCAGGAGCACAATGGGTGATTGTTGTCCTTTTGCACTACAACAAATGCGGGCACGATTACCATCGAACCATTAAAAGTTTGCTCTACCAACTGGAAGCGCAACTTGGCAATATCCCTTTACCGACACAACACATCTTCTGTGACTCGGCACCCGTGCTGGAACGGAAATGGGCGGTAATGGCAGGCCTTGGGTTCATTGGCAGAAACCGCCAATTCATTCATCCTGACTTGGGAAGTCTGGTACATCTCGGAGAACTGGTCATCGGATGTGATGTGACAGATATGGATCCCGCAGACTCTCCTAAAGTACAATCCGGATGTGGAGAATGCCGGGTATGCATCGACCATTGCATACGGGGGGCATTGGGTCTGGATGTGTGGGATGCACGAAAATGCCTGGCGTACGAAACACACAAATGTACCGTCTGCCAGCAGGTATGCCCTTACAATAGAAAACAGAACATGTATTGATAAATAAATAACTAAAGAACATGAATATCGGACTCGCAAGCGACCATGCCGGATATCATCTCAAGCAACTGGTGATAAGTTGGCTACATGAGCATGGTCATGAAACACAAGATTACGGTTGCTACTCCACGGATAGTTGCGACTATCCTGATTTTGCCCATCCGCTGGCCACCGCCATCGAAGCAGGAAAACATGATTGCGGAATAGCCATCTGCTCAACCGGTAACGGCATCACGATGACCATGAACCATCATCAAGGCATCCGCGCTGCCCTTTGTTGGGATGTGCCGTTAGCGGATTTTGCACGCAGGCACAACAACGCCAACGTACTCGGCTTACCGGCAAACTACATTTCTTCAGACCTTGCAATCCACATCGTAGAACAATTCTTGACCACCGGTTTCGAAGGAGGTCGTCACCAACGGCGCATTGACAAAATTCCTTGTAAATAGAACTATCAACCTATTACGGGCAGAAACGGATTGGATACTAAGAAAAGTCGGCATAAAGCATTTCAAACACTTTCCCACTTTTCTTAGCATAGAACCTGCCAATTACTGCCAGTTGCGCTGTCCCGAATGTCCCGTTGGACAAGCAGGAAGAGAGAGACATCAGCACGCACTGATGCCAATGGCTCTTTATCTGAAACTGCTACAAGAATCCTGCTTGTGGATACATACCATTCAGTTCTTCTTTCAAGGCGAACCTCTTCTGAATCCGCAGTTGCCGGATATGATTCGGGAAGCACGGGAAAGGCATATCTACACCATCGTTTCCACGAATGCCCAATCATTGACACGCACATTGGCGCATGACCTTATTGCAGCAGGATTAAACCGAATAATTGTTTCACTTGACGGGCTGACCGAGGAAAGTTATACTGCATATCGAAAGGGAGGAAGTTTACAACGGACACTGGAAGGATTAAAATATCTCCGTGAAGCCAAGACTGAACTTCAACAATCAACAACCATTGAACTGCAATGCCTCCTTCTAAAAAGCAATGAACATGAGTGGAATCTCTTTCGACGCGATTACAAGAAAATGGGGGCAGACCGACTTACTTTTAAGACGGCACAGTTCTACGATTATACCAATGGGAATCCCCTCATGCCTTCCGATTCTGCATACTGCCGTTACACATTGGGAAATGATGGAAAATACCATCCGCGAAACCGCTTGCAAAAAAACAAGAGCATCTGCCGAAGGCTTATGACAGGATGCGTCATCAATGCCAATGGAGATGTACTCCCTTGCTGTTTCGACAAAAACGGACAATATCGTTTTGGCAATATCGCAGAACAAAGTCTGAAAGATTGCTGGCAAAGTAAAGTCGCCGAACACTTTCGAGAAACCGTATTCTCCAATTCATATCCCTTCCCTATTTGTCAGAACTGCACGGAATGAATCCAACATTGTTTCATATTACCAATCGTCTCTCTCCGCTTTATGGGGAACAAGAGGCTCGAGAAATGGCTTTCTGGATAATGGAAGAAGTATACCATTTGAACAGGACAGAAATATTGCTCCGCGACATTATGCCCCCTGTTGACGAAATTGAGCAGATTCTTCTGCGGCTGGAACGAGGAGAACCTATACAATACATTTTCGGGCATACACTTTGGAGAGGATTGGACCTGAACGTATCACCTGCCACTTTGATTCCTCGCTCTGAGACAGCCGAATTGGTAGACTGGGTAGAAACTGACTGTCAGGACAAAACACTTCGCATCTTGGATATAGGAACCGGATCGGGTTGTATCGCAGTAGCCCTAAAAAAGGATCGCCCGAATTGGGATATTACGGCGTTGGATGTAAGTCCCCAGGCCTTAGAGGTGGCACAACGGAATGCAAAAAAGAATGAAGTCATACTTAATTGGTTATGCATGGATATTCTCGGAAATGAAACGTTGGACACCTATGACGTGGTCGTTAGCAACCCACCCTATATCTTAAATAGCGAAAAAGAGAGCATGAATCGCAATGTTTTGGATTATGAACCTGATAAAGCATTATTCGTCAGTGACGATGATCCCTTGCTTTTTTATCGTCGCATTGCCGAACGAAAAATTGCCAAACGACTCTATTTTGAGGTGAATGAACACTTGGCGCACGAAACAGCACGTTGCCTGCAGGAGATTGGATATACGCAAACCATCATCAAATCTGATATGTATGGAAAGGAACGAATGGTCTTTGGATGCCTCTATTGAAAAAACAGCCCGTTATTGTGTTCAAGCTGAACGGGCGGAAGTAGATGTATTGGCAAAACTTTTTCAGTGGGGAATTCCCAAAGAACACCACGAAAATATCATTACCTATCTTCGTAACAATAACTTCCTGAACCATGAACGTTATTGTAATGCCTTTGTACATGATAAGGTGGCGTATCAATCTTGGGGGCGCATAAAAATACGTGCCGCCCTGCAAAGCAAACACATTGAAGACACTATCATTGACCATGCTTTACAAAATATAGATGAAGCCGTTTATCACAAAAATTTACAACATCTCTATGCCCTAAAAAAAGGAGATAATCCTCAAAAAATTATTCGTTTTCTGTTACAAAGAGGTTATACGTACGAAGAAATTTGCGAAAAATAGCAGTTTCTCTTATTTTTCTTGGTAAAATACTTGCATATATAAATAAAAAGCAGTACCTTTGCATGTTCTTTCGTGCCCGCGTGCGCGATTTATAATAAGGTCATCACCGAAATGGTGGGATCTTTGGGACTAACGAATATATTATAATACAACCATAAAAGATGGAAGAACAAGAAAAGTATGATGGTTCAAGCATTCAAGTGCTTGAGGGTTTGGAGGCAGTGCGAAAGAGACCTGCCATGTACATTGGAGACATCTCCCAAAAAGGACTTCACCATTTGGTATATGAAGTCGTAGACAATTCTATTGATGAGGCATTGGCCGGCTATTGCAGCGAAATAGCCGTACATATCGAAAAAGACAACTCTATCACGGTACAGGATAATGGGCGTGGTATCCCCGTTGATATGCACCCCAAAGAGCATAAGAGTGCCTTGGAAGTGGTTATGACAGTGCTGCATGCCGGAGGTAAGTTCAACAAGGATTCGTATAAAGTCAGCGGTGGTCTGCATGGTGTGGGTGTGAGCTGCGTAAATGCACTCTCCACCAAAATGCACGTCGAAGTATACCGTGACGGAAAAATCCATTGTCAAGACTATGAAAAGGGGAAACCGACAGCTCCCGTGCACACCATCGGCATCGAAGAAGCAACTGGCAATTGGGAACAGGGAAAAACCGGCACTTATGTACATTTCTGGCCGGATAATACCATTTTTACCGAAACTGTTTATCAATGGGATATTCTTGCCAAGCGTATGCGCGAACTGGCTTTCTTGAATGCCGGCATTCGCATCACGCTGAAAGACAAGCGTGTACAGGAAGAGATCGTATTAGAAGACGGGACAAAGAAAACGGATATCAAAAAAGAAGTGTTCTATTCGGAAAAGGGCTTGAGTGAATTCGTCCGCTACATCGATCAGACGCGTATGCCTCTCATTTCCGATGTGATTCATCTGAGTACAGACAAATATGGTACGCCCGTAGAAGTGGCGATGATTTACAATTCGGACTTCAACGAAAATGTCCATTCGTATGTAAACAACATCAATACAATTGAAGGCGGTACGCATGTGGCAGGTTTCCGTGCTGCACTCACCCGTGTAATGAAGAAGTACGCAGAAGAGAGTAAGCTATTGGAAAAAGCCAAATTGAAAGATAAAGATGGTAATGCTACCATTGACCCTAATGATTTCCGTGAAGGTCTAACTGCCGTTATTTCCGTCAAGGTGGCAGAACCCCAATTCGAAGGACAAACCAAAACCAAATTGGGCAACTCCGAAGTCGCAGGTATGGTTTCAAGCGCAGTAGGCGAGGCTCTCACCAACTATCTGGAAGAGCATCCTGATGATGCCAAACGGATAGTGGAAAAGGTTATTTTGGCAGCGCAAGCACGTATTGCCGCCCGCAATGCCCGTCAAAGTGTATTGCGGAAATCTCCGCTCAGTGGAGGCGGCTTGCCCGGTAAACTTGCCGATTGCGCAAGCAAAGATCCCGTAGAGTGCGAGTTGTTCCTCGTTGAGGGAGATTCCGCCGGCGGAACGGCCAAAACGGGACGTGACAGGGTGCACCAGGCTATTTTGCCTCTTCGCGGTAAAATCCTGAATGTGGAGAAAGCCATGGAGCACAAAGTTTTTGAAAGCGAGGAAGTGCGAAACATCTTTACAGCCCTCGGTATTACTTTCGGAACGGAGGATGACCCGAAGGCACTCAATCTCAGCAAAATACGCTATCACAAGGTCATCATTATGGCTGATGCCGATGTGGATGGTGCACATATCGCCACTCTTATTATGACGCTCTTCTTCCGCCATATGAAAGAAGTGATTGAGCAAGGGCATCTTTACATTGCCATGGCTCCACTCTATATGTGCTCCAAAGGTAACTACAAAGAGTATTGCTGGAACGACCAACAACGTCACGAGTTCATTCAAAAGTACGGAAATGGTGACGAGAAATTGATTAAGACACAACGCTATAAAGGTCTTGGTGAGATGTCCGATGAACAGTTATGGGAAACCACTATGGATCCCGAACGCCGAATGCTGAAGAAGGTGACGATAGAAAATGCCGCAGAGGCTGACCGCACTATCGCCATGCTGATGGGAGATGATGTAGCGCCGCGTCGCGAGTTTATTGAACAAAACGCCACTTACGCCAAGATTGATGCCTAATCAATGATGACTGTTGCTGTATATTGCTCGGCTAAAGATGCCATCCCTGATGAATATCTCGCTCTTGGAAAGGAGTTGGGGACTTGGCTTGGGGAGCACGCTTATCGTTTGGTATATGGCGGTGCCACCGGTGGATTGATGAGCAGAGTAAGCAATGCAGCGAAAGAAGCAGGAGGATATGTCATAGGGGTGATACCGGAACGGATTATTCATTCCGGACGAAAAGCCGGTAATTGCGACGAGTTCTATGAAGTGGGCAATCTGTGCGACCGAAAACACCTAATGCGCGAAATAGCAGATTGTTTCGTGTGCCTACCCGGCAGTTTTGGCACATTGGACGAAATGTTTGATGTTATTTCCAGTGGAACGATCGGTGAACACAAGAAACCCACCTTAGTCCTTGATTATAAAGGATTTTATACCGGTTTACGCGCAGAAATAGCACACATGAAGGAACTTCGTTTCCTTCCTCAGCAAGAGCAATATTCTCCCATATTTGTAGAAACCATGGCGGAATTGTTCGCCTCTTTGCAGGAGATACAGACCGCGCATGAACGAAAAATACAATTAGCAAGTCAACAACCATAAAACAACATTTTTATGAATCTGTTTTTCAAAAAACTAACAGGCCGACTTCATTCTACAGAACGGATGGAGCGCCAAATGATGGATGACGAAGAGCGTATTGTGCGCTATCGTCAAGTGGAACAATCGCCCGAATTGAAAGAGTATCTTGAACTCAAAAAAACAATTGAAAGCAAAGAGTTCCAACAAAAGAAGTACAATCTCACTCATACTAAGTACAAACAAACTCCTACGTATGAAACCATACGTCAATACAAAGAATTGCTCCACGACAAACAATTGCAGCAATTTATTGAGATTGAGAATAGCCAGCGACTTAAGGACTACCTGAAATTCCGTCAATCGGAAAATTATGTAAAACTTCAAAGCCCGAAAGAAGTTCGCAACTCTCTTGAACTGAAACAAATGGCAACATTTGAAAATTCAAAGGAATATCAATCTTATCTCAAGTACCGTGACTCCAAATTGCCTGCACGTTTCAAGGCTTTACTGGAAGAAGTCTCAACACCAGAATACAAACAGCAACACGCATTCTGGAGTAACCCAAGTCGTTGGAAAACCACGGATGAGTATCAACAGGAAGTACGCTTCAAACGATTGTCAGAAATGGCAGATATCATCTTCTACCTCCGTCAAGATCGCAACGAGATTGAGCGTATGCAAAAAATGAAGGCTACTTTCACCGATGAATTCGATTGGAACAAGATGAATGAATCCGCTTGGCGGGCAGGTTTTTCCTACGACAATCCCCAACTGCTCCGGCAGCACTCATTCGTGAACGAACAGCAAGCCAACAATGGCGGTAAAAATGTCGGTACTGTAGACAATAAACTCTGTCTGTTTACCAAAAAAGAGAAGACCACCTCACCGGCTTGGGATCCCAAGAAAGGCTTTGTCAGCAAGGATTTTGACTATACCGGAGATATTATCCAAACGGCTGACCAATTCCGCCAAAAAGGAGGAGTCTTCATGGCAAAAATACGCATCGAAGGTAACATTCATCATGCCGTATGGCTCGGTTCAGACAAGAAACTTCCGCTCATTAGTATCTTCCACTACAACGGAAAACATATCACTGTCGGCAATTACGGAGAGAAAGGCTTTGATGGCACAATAATCCGTGGTATAACGCCCAAATCATATTATATCTATTCTTTGCGTTGGACCGACAGAGAGCTCATCTGGTATGTCAATAATGTTGAGGTATATCGTACCTCGCACAATATACCACAAGAGAAACTATATCTTGCCATTTCGTCTTTCATAGATGAACACCAACGCCCCACGGAAGGAAAACTTAACGTGGCGTGGGTTCGCGTATACACACAAGACTAACAATGAACCCGACTGAAAATCCACATTTCTTTCTGATTGCAGGACCTTGTGCCATAGAAAACAGGGACATGGTAATGCAAACTGCCGAGACGCTAAAACGGGTCACGGAAGAGTTGCATTTACCATTCTATTTCAAATCTTCCTATGACAAAGCCAACCGCACCAGTTTGTCATGCCGTGGTATCGGCATGGAAGAAGGATTGAAAATTCTGCAGGAAGTAAAAAACCAATTCTCCCTTCCTATATTAACCGATGTGCATGAAAGTTGGCAGTGTCAGCCTGTTGCGGAAGTGGCGGATGTCCTTCAGATTCCGGCATTTTTGAGCCGTCAAACCGATTTGTTGCAAGCGGCTGCACGCACAGGAAAAATAGTGAATGTTAAGAAAGGTCAGTTTATGGCACCTTGGGACATGCGTGGCGCCGTTGACAAGATTAATCTCGTTCGCCAAGAGATGGATTTGCCTGTCGGGCAAGGAATATGGTTGACCGAGCGAGGCTCTTCGTTCGGTTATGGCAGACTCGTGGTGGATATGACCGGACTCGTGGAAATGCGTCGCTTGGGTTATCCTGTCGTTTTCGATGCAACGCATTCGGTACAGCAACCCAGTTCACAAGCTGGCGTGACCGGAGGCAACCGTGAAATGGTGCCTTACCTCATACGTGCTGCTCTTGCAGTCGGGGTTGACGGTTTGTTTCTGGAAGTGCATCCCAATCCGGAAAAAGCCATCTCGGATGCTGCTAATCAGATACGATTAAGCGATATCAATAATGTGCTTTCGCAGGCGGTACGCATACACGAACTGGTGCATTCATTTGACAAAAAAAGAGATTGACACACATGCAACATACGTATTCGGAAAGGGCAAAAGCCATCTTCAAAGAAGAAATTGCCGAATTTGAGAAACTTGGCAATGCGATAGACGATAGTTTTGACAAGGCGGTGGATATGATATACCACTGTCAAGGTCAATTGGTGGTAATGGGTATCGGAAAAACCGGTATTATAGGCCACAAAATGGCATCTTCATTCGCTTCCACCGGCACAGAATCCATCTTTGTGAATGCCGCAGAAGCCGTGCACGGTGATCTGGGGATGGTCAATAAAAAGGATGTCGTAATGTTGGTCAGTAACAGTGGGTCGACCAACGAAATCATCAATGTGGTTGCTCCTCTGCGCAATATCGGTTGTAAGTTGATAGCCATGACCGGTGACCCCAAATCGAAATTGGCACAACTATGTGACCTGACTCTTTCCGTACATGTGGACAAAGAGGCCTGCCCGCTTGGGTTAGCACCAACAACATCCACCACTGCTACACTGCTGATGGGAGATGCGCTATTGGTCTGCCTGATGGAAAAACGAAAATTCCGTGCAGAGAATTTTGCCGTTTACCATCCCGGAGGAGCACTCGGAAGGAAACTACTCGGAAGGGTGAAAAACTGCATGACAACGGCTGTCCCACGTGTTCGCATCAACACTCCTTTCCGTGATTTGGTGCATGAGATGTCCGACAAACATCTTGGCATGACGATGGTGTTCGAGGAGAACGGAGATTTATGCCACGAAGCAAAATGCCTCGGTATAATAACGGATGGAGATTTACGGCGCGCCATTCAAAAGTACGATGACCTTCATATCACAGCGCGGGAGATTATGACTCCCTCCTACAAGCATATCCATCAGGATTCGCTGTTAAGCGATGCGTTGGCTATCATGGATAAATACAATATCACCACACTGGCTGTGACCGAAACGCCTGACACGGAAGAGATAATCGGCATCATCTCCATCCATCATATCATAGACTTTGCTTAAATTGTATTTGTGCGCTGTTAAAGCATTTTGTTGATACGGGACGCGTCCAACCTTATCAGAATAAACAGCAGCAACGTAAATCCCCATAAGGACGAACCACCGTAACTGAAGAACGGTAACGGTATTCCGATGACGGGCATAATGCCCAGAACCATACCTACATTGATGGTGAGATGCACCAAAAATATACAGGCAACGGCATACGCATAGACTTGCGAGAACATGTCCCGTTGCCTTTCTGCAAGTGTGATAAGCCGCAGAATAAAAGCCATATACAACAGCACCACAAAAGCAGAACCGAAGAATCCCCATTCTTCACCTATCGTACAGAAAATGAAGTCTGTATCTTGCTCCGGCACAAAATTCAGTTTCGTTTGTGTTCCCTGCAGGAAACCTTTCCCGAAAAAGCGTCCCGACCCGATGGCGATGAGCGATTGCGCCACATTATAGCCTGCTCCACGCGGGTCATCTTTTATACCTAACAGCACTTCGATACGGCTGCGCTGGTGAGGTTGCAGCACCATATCTATCCAGTTGTCCGGAATGATTTGCAGTTTCAGCACCAATACTCCCACTAAAACAGCTATGGCTCCGAAAAGCAAGAACTTGCCGGTCATGCCCTGACGATAGAAAACAAAAAGAAATGCTCCAAACACCAACGCCGACCCTGTCTCATCTTGCAAAACCATAATAATAAACATCGGCACACCTATCAACAGGAAAGGAACCACCAAATCTTTCCATCCCTTCACCTCATAGCCATAGCGCCCCATATATTTGGCAACTGCTATTGCCGTAAAGCACTTGGCAAACTCTGCCGGTTGGATAGATACGGGTCCCAAAGAAATCCACGAAAGGGAACCCTTGATATCATGTGCCAGAACAGGCGTAGCTAATAGAATAAGAATCATTATTCCATAAAACCAATAGCCCAGAATCTGATAGGTATGTTCGTCTATCAATATGATAATCAATCCCATTAACAAAGCGGTGATAATCCACACGAACTGTTTTCCTGCGCGATTGGACCAAGAGACAATGGAACTCTCATGCTCAAACGAATAGCCTGCCGCGTAAATATTCACCCAGCCTATGATACATAGTGCAAGGAACATTCCGACGGTTATCCAATCTATTCCTGACCATATTGAGTTACGCTGATTGAGCATGGTTAATTGATGAGTTGGGTTGTGCTTATGCGGTTATACAAATCGGTTCGTGCCACCGTATCGGTGAGATATTGTTCCATCATCATTGTAGCAACAGGTGCTGCCCATGTGGCGCCGAAGCCTGCGTTCTCCACCACTACGGCTACCGCTATTTTCGGATCCTCCAATGGTGCAAAGCCGATGAAGATAGCATGGTCACGGCCATGTGGGTTTTGCACCGTACCTGTTTTGCCGCACATATTCAGTTCCGGCACGGCGTAGTGTCGTCCTGTGCCGTTGGTCATTACGCGTGCCATACCCCGTTTGACAACATCAAAATGGCAGGCATCCACCAGGGCATAATGTTTCTCATTCTGATTTTGCGGAACGCCTGCACTGTCTAATTCGGCTTTTCCGAGTCGCGCCAGGTGAGGGGTCACAAAATAACCGCCATTGGCTATACATGCCGCCTCATTGGCAAGTTGGAGAGGGGTCACCAGTATCTCACCCTGACCGATACTAAGGGAACGGATAGTGATAGCTTTCCAACCGCTTTTGCCATAGATGCGGTCGTACATCTTGCTGTCAGGAATACTGCCCTTGTACTGGTTGCGTATGTCTGTGTCGAAAGCACTTCCGAAACCGAAACTGAGTACCCGCTCACGCCATTTGTCGTAGTTACGGTGCAGTTGCCTGTTACTGCTTCCTCCGGCTTGCAGGATATCACGGAACGCCTGCCAGTAGTATGGATTGCACGATTGCTCTATGGCGGATTCCAAATCAACGGGCGAACCGTGGTGGTGCGTACATTTGATGGGCGTTGATTCCTTGCCGGAACACGGATACATCGTATGTTCGTTCAGCACACCGGCTTGCAAACCTACCAGCGACTGAATGAGTTTGAAGGTCGAGCCCGGAGGATATTGGGCTTGTATAGCACGATTGAGGAGAGGCTTATGCTTGTCGTTCAACAATACATTGTAATTCTTTGAACGAGGACGCCCCACCAATTGTTTAGGGTCCCAGGCAGGAGAAGAAACCAGCGCAAGTATTTCTCCCGTTTTAGGTTCGATGGCCACGGCACTGCCCTTTTTGCCTTGCAGCAGTTGTTCCGCCAACATCTGTACACGAATATCCAATGTGAGTTGAATATCCGTGCCGGATTGCGGTTGCCTGTCCAATTCGCCGTCATGGTAACTGCCTTGTATGCGGCCGTGTGCATCGCGCATCAAGACTTCAACGCCTTTCGTGCCACGCAATATCTTCTCATAGCAACGCTCTATACCATCTCTGCCGGAATAGTCGCCGCGTGCATAATACGGGTCACGGTCAAGGTCGTTCTGATTGACTTCGCCCACATTGCCTAACACATGGGCAGCCGCCTGATAGGTATAGTCGCGCACCGTTCGTTCACGGATGGCCACTCCGGGAAAACTGAACAACGATTCTTGTAGCACCGACACATCTTCTTTCGATAGCAGGCTCATAAACACTTGCGGTGTCAGTTTGGAGAAACCGCGGTTACGGTTTCGGTCGGATATTTCGTTCAGGCGGTTTTCGAAATCTTGGCGCGTGATGCGCATAACCTTGCAGAAACCCAGTGTGTCGAAGTCTTGCCCCATCTCTTTGAAAGTCAGCATCACATCGTAAACGGACTGGTTGAACACCAGCAGATTGCCGTTGCGGTCGTAGATTAGTCCGCGTGACGGATAGATAGTCTGCCGATACAGGGCATTACGGTCGGCTTTATCCACTTTGGAACTATCAATAACCTGCAAATAAAACAAGCGTAGCACAAGCAGAGAGGCAACGGCAATAACGATGCCTCGCAGCACAATGGAACAACGGTTATGGTATCGGTCATTGATCATGCCTTACGGAATGTACTGTAACCCAAGATAACAAAGAGTGTAACTGCGCAACTGATTATCCATCGGAGCAGCAGTATCCAGAAATGTGAAAGCGTGCATGCATCCATCAGGAACACTACGCCATGATGGAGAAGGCACAATGCCACCGTGAGGCGCACAAACTGACTCAATCCCACTGTATCCACTGACACATCTTGCATCACGCGTTCAGGGTCTTGCACCATCTTTGCCAGTAACAACGGGCGCAGATAGGCAATCAGTACGCAGGCTGCTGTATGGATGCCGAGGGAGGAGCAGAACATATCCATCACAAATCCGAGGGCAAAAGCAATCAGCATATCTGCCCAGCGCGGAAGCAGAGGCATACAGATAAGAGCCATGATGTAGATATACGGATGGCACAAACCCCATCCGTTCAGATGGTTGAAGAGCAGCACCTGCAAAATCAGCAGAACCACAAAGCGAAGTATGTTCTTGGCGATGTTCATGGCTCTTGGGGTTTGATGGCATGATGTTCATCCGACAGCGGATTGCGGATGATTTGCACGTATTCCAGACTTCTAAAGTCGGTCGAGAGGCGTACGCTTATACGGTAATTGGTATCTCCGTCGCGCAAGGTCACTTTGTCCACTACTCCCACCATCACATCTTGTGGGAAACGGTCAGTCAGGCCGCTGGTGACGATGGTGTCACCTTCACGCACTTCGATATGGCGACCTATGTCGTTCAGGCCGGCATAGCGGCTACTCGGCCCGTCCCAGTGAAGAAAACCCTGTTGGCGGTTACGCATGATACGGCAACTCAAGTTCATCTTGGGATGAATGAGAGGAACCACCAACGAGAAATGGGTATTCACTTTGCTCACCACGCCCACAACACCATCATGCGACAACACGCCTTGTCCTTCCTGCACATTGTCGCGACTTCCTTTGTTGATAACCAGATAGTTGTGCGCTGTGGCAGTTTGCATATCCACCACTTTGGCCGGTGTGAACTGCCATCTCAGATGCGCATAGCGATAGGTGGTGTCGGTCTCCGCCTGCTTTTCTATCAGGCTTTGGTAACCGACTATCTGTTCACGCAGCATGGCGTTCTCCTCTGCCAATTGGCGGTTGACACGGGTCAGCGTAAAATAGCCGCTTATGTTGTCCCCCACTTGCGTAACGGAGGTAACAAAACCGTTGGCGGCCGAGAAAAAGCGGGCATGTTGATAGGGTTGCGTCAGAACAAACAGCAATAAAGCAACAACTTCCAACACTATGAAAAGCAGGAAGTTGCTATAACGCTGTAAGAATCTGAGCAGATTTTGCATAGCCCTTTATCAGCGGATTAGGAAGGCAAAATTATGCACATTCTTCAGAGCGATACCTGTTCCGCGGGCCACAGAGTGCAACGGGTCTTCGGCCACATGGAACGGGATGGTTATCTTGTCGGTGAGGCGCTTTGCCAAACCATGCAGCAGGGCACCGCCACCCGCCAGATAGATTCCGCGTTTCACGATATCGGCATACAACTCCGACGGAGTCGATTCCAGAGCTTGCAACACGGCGTTTTCCACCTTGGCGATACTCTTTTCCAGGCAGTGGGCTATTTCCTGATAGCTCACGGGAACTTGCAGCGGAAGAGCGGTCACTTTGTTCGGACCTATCACGATGTAGTCTTCCAACGGCTCATCCAGTTCCGGAAGAGCAGAACCAACGGCTATCTTGATGCGTTCGGCGGTAGGCTCGTCAATACGCAGATTGTGGATGCGACCCATATATTCGATGATATCCGCATTGAAATCATCACCTGCCGTCTTGATGGACTTGTTTGCCACGATACCGCCCAGCGAGATAACGGCAATCTCAGTAGTACCGCCACCTATATCCACCACCATACATCCTTCCGGACTTTCCACGTCTATGCCCATACCGATGGCGGCTGCCATCGGCTCGTAAATCATATACACGTCACGGCCGCCTGCATGTTCGCTACTGTCACGAACGGCACGTATCTCCACTTCGGTCGAACCGGATGGGATACAAACCACCATGCGCAGATTCGGTGTGAAGAGTGTCGTCTGCTTGGGAATCATCTGAATCATGCCGCGTATCATCATTTCGCAGGCATAGAAGTCGGCAATCACACCGTCGCGGAGAGGACGGATGGTACGAATGAGGTTACCGCCCTTACCTATCATTTGTTGTGCCTTGCGACCTACGGCTACCAGTTTGTTGTCCGCAGCATTGATGGCTACTACAGACGGTTCATCTACGACCACCTTGTCATTATGGATGATGATGGTGTTGGCGGTGCCAAGGTCGATGGCAATCTCCTGTGTTAATGAAAAAAGACCCATTGTTTTGTCGCTATTAATTGGTTTTAGTCGGATAATTGATAAAATCGCGCAAAATTACTACAAAAATTGCACATATGCAAATATTTTTCTATCTTTTTTGTTGAGATGAATACTTTCATTGTTTTTGTGTTGTCAGTTGTTGTGTCTATGCTTGCATAAGGCGCAGCAGCTGACGGCATAAAAACAGAACGCAAAGCGTTAACAAAAAAGATAGAAAAATATCTCTGTGTATGTCCCGCAGGGTGCGAACGTATGTTCGGGGGAATTTCATTGCTGCGGGGATGGTTGTTGGGGACCAATGAAAGGCGGCGTCCGAAGGTACTACAAATTTTTCAATACATCAAAGATCACTTTTGCGGAGCTTACTCCCCTTGTTGTGCGTCATACGCCGCCAACTCTTGCTGGAACAGCCACTGACGGAATGTGCCCGCATAGCCGGAAGCGTGGTACGCTATCAAGTCCTGCTCACGCGTAGGACCGTTAATACGCTGACGGACAGCGGCGGCAACGGTCTTGAACCGCAACTGTTGCGCCAACTCTTTTGCAGTGTACGGATAGTTTTCGAGGTTACGCTTTCCGCGGATTTGGGTGAAGTTTCGTTTGGAAGCCTCACGGTGACAATACGTTACGCGCGTCTTGGCGCTCAACTTGCCCGAAATATGGTCTATCGGGTCTAAAAACTTTACTTTGCTCATAATGTTGAAGGTTTGAGGTTTAATGGTTGATAAATAGGTTTTTACTTTTTAGCGCCTTGATATTCCTCCACGGTTTTTGTTACGATAGTGGCGGAAGTCTTGGTGCTGTCAGTTGATTGGCTGTAGGTCGCGGTAGTGGAGATGGTTCTCCATGCTTTGCACGAGGTCAGTCCCAGTGCCACGGCGCAGCATGTCAGCAGCGCAATAGTAATCGTCTCCACGATTTTGTAAATCTGTGTGTTGTTCATAAATTTGAAACTTGAAATTTGAAACTTGAAATTTGAAATCTTCACTCTTCACTCTTAACTCTTAGCTCTTCACTCTCCAAAATTCGGCTTCACATACTTCTGTGCCACTGCGTAGGTGAACAGTGTGCGGTATTTTTTCTGTCCATTGAAGCCGTTCTCCAGTGCCGTACGTTGCTCTGCATCGGCCAAAGCGGCTTTTGCAGCCTGAACGGCGCTTTTCAGGGCGTTCTGTGCGAGAATGTTTTTCGCGTGATTGGCTTTGGACGGATTGAGCAGGTCCACGCCCAACTGTTCCTGACCGCATTGACAACGCTTGAAGTACAGCACTTCCGAGCGGTTGAATTTGCCCATGATGCGGGCAAACATACCATGCAATTTGATTTTTGCCATCTTGTTAAAATTTAGGTTGGTTAATAATGTATGTTTATTTCCCTGCATGGACGCAGGTTTCTTTTCGTATAAACCGCTTTGCAATAAACTGCGAAGCAATCACGCTGCAAAATTACTGCTTTTCACGCACCCTGCCAAATTTTCGCCTTTATTCCATTAAGAAAACTGATTATTTTCGCAGCAGGTCATATCCTGCGTATTCAGAAAAGCTTTTGGCATCGTTCACCGACAGCCAGCCTTAGCAGCAGTTCATTGAACGCACGTTGGGGATTGGCATAGTGTTCGATGGCCTGAAGGCGGGCGCAAAGCACGGATATTGGGATTTTGTTACTTGTTTTCATACGTTTTTTAGATGTCTGTAAATTCTATTTCTGTTTGTCCTCTCATCGTTTCTGCCACATGTTCTCTGTGTTTTTCTTTGCCGAATCGTTCGCCGAACAGTCTTCGGTTGGCGGCTTCGGCGCTGGTGGCTTGATGGCGTGACCGGTCGGGACGGCTTTGCACGATGTGCAGGGTCTGCCCGTTTCGGGCGGGATAGCGCCGGAAGTAGTATGGGTCGCTATGTAGCACGATGCCGGTCACCGAGGCGATGGGGTCGGAAAATTCCACTTTTGCCATGTCTGTTTTGGGTTTTTGTTGTTTGTCGTTTTTTCTTGTTTGGGTTGCAGGGGTGGCGTGGTTGTTTCGCCACCATCACGCGACCATCTTACGAGAACCTTCTAATCGCATTCTTCACAACGTCTTTGGGGATAGGTCTTACGGAAGTACATTGTTCCTTTTAACGACCGAACCGTCAGCTAATCTTTTGCGTGACACCGTCCCCGATATATACCGAAACGGATATTCCAATTTGTATTTCATAACTCTTAAATCTTAAATCTGAAATTTGAAACTTGAAATTTGAAACTTGAAATCTTAAATCGCTAATTCTTTACCTCCAATCCAAACAGTTCGACATCTTGTTGTGTGTACGTGCCCCATTTGCCGTTGAATTTGGCAGTCACGTACGCCACATCTTTCTCCAACTCACGCCCGTTCCAGTTCTCCGGCTTGGGGTCAAAGTCAGCCAGCAACCAGTCCAAGCGTGGTTTTATCCATTCGCCGCTTTGCACCTTCTGAATGAGCATTTTCTTTTTCCAATCAGGGTATTGTTCCGAACGCCAGGTGCGTAGACATTCATCGCGCAGACTATCGGCTAATTTGATATCTCCCACGCGAAGCGTAAATGCTTTCAATAATTCATCAAAAGAATCGGGAGTCGGGGCTTGCGCTGTGCGTCTTTGCGCACGCGCGTAATTATTTTCTTTTTCCATTTCTTTTATATTTTCTTTATATATAGGGGGTGTGGGGGAAGGACAATTTGTCCCGATTTTTGGACAATTTGTCTCTGATTTTGGACAATTTGTCTGCGCGTAAAGGACATTTTGTCTCTTCTCCACAAGCCCCATATCGATAAGTTTTTTTACCGCTCTGCCAACCGTTTTTGACGACACACTGAACTCCAACGCGTCGGCTAACGCATCTATATCCGCGTACCACCCTTTGCCCGATTGGGTACATTTGGTGATTACTGCAAGAACGCTTGCCTCGTTTGCGTTGAGTCCCAACGTTTTGGCGTTCAGTCTGTTGTC